>NZ_JBDZDT010000004.1:0-643996 GCF_040049275.1 Aquabacter albus
CCTCTGGTGTCGGCTCAAGGACTGGCGACGCATTGCTACCCGATACGACAAGCTTGCCGCCAACTACCTCGCAGGTGCCTACATTGCCGCCGTCATTGCATTCTGGTGCGATTGAGTCCCGACCCTAACCCTCCCCCGCAAGCGGGAGAGGGAATCCCGCAACGATTCTGCCCAAGGGGAGAGCGGCAAGGCATTGTCGTTTGCCCCCTCCCGCCTTGACGCTTCGCGACGCCCCGCCTACGCCTGCCTCATGCCGAGGCGCGTCATCGCTCATGTCCGACCTTAAGGAAATTCCGACGGCGCAAAGCGTGCTGTCGCATGGCGCGGCGAAGCCTGCCCGGCGCCCTATCCCCCGCACCCGCCGATCCGAGGCTGAGCCCGCGCCATGCTGTCCCGCCTGACGTCCCGCGCCAGCCTCCTGTGGAAGCCCGGCCCGCTGCGCGAAAGCCTGTTCTATGCCACCGGCCTGATCGCGACCCGCGCCATCAGCCTTCTCATGCTGCCGGTCAACACGCACTTCCTCGACCTCAGCGAATATGGGCGCCTGGAAGTGCTGATGGCGCTGGCCGACGTGGGTGCCGTGGTGTTCGGCCTCGCACTTCCCACCACCCTCAGCCGCTTCGTGGGCACCGCGCAGGACTGGGAGAAAAGGCGCGAGGTGTGCGCCCACATCTTCGCCGTCGCCATCCTCACCTCGGCGGTCCTGGCGGCGGCGGGGTTTGCGGCGGCCGGCGAGATCGCGCGGCTGCTGCCCGGCGATCCCAACGTCACCGAGGTGCGCCTGCTGGTGGTGACGCTCTCCATGGAAGGCCTGCTCGGGGTCGGCCTCACCTGGCTGCGCATCCGGGGCGCGGCGGGCACCTTCTTCACCGTCAGCATTGCGCGCGCCCTTCTCTTCGCCAGCCTTTCGGCCACCTTCCTCGTGTCCGGCTTCGGCCTCGTGGGCGTGCTGGCGGCGGGCTCCATCGCGACGGTGGCCCAGGGCATCGCCGTGGGCATCATCGTGCTGCGCGAGACGGGGGTGCGGGTGCGGGGCATCGAATGGTGGCCGCTCACCATCTTCTCCGGCCCGCTTTTGCTCTCGGCCCTCGCCATGTTCGCGCTCGGCAGCCTCGACCGCTGGTTCCTGGCGGACACGGTGGGCACCGCGGAACTGGGCATCTACGGCGTCGCCGTACGCATCGGCGCCATGACGGCGGTGCTGCTCCAGCCGTTCCACATGTGGTGGTTTCCGAAGCGCTTCATCGTGCTCTACGAGCCCCACGGCGTGCCGCGCAGCGCCCATGTGGTGGGGCTCGGCATCGTCATCACCATCCTCGGCGCGGTGGCGGTCTCCCTCGGCGGCCCCCTGGTGATCCAGGTGATGACGCCGGCCGCCTACCATCCCGCCATCTATCTCATTCCCTGGATCGCCCTCATCTATGCGGTGCAGGAGACCACCAGCCTGCTGGAACTGGGCAGCTTCCTGCGGCGCGACGGCTTCGTGCCGCTTGCCACGAACGCCTTCGCTGCCGTCGTGGTGGTGGCGCTCTATACGCTGCTGATCCCCCGCTATGGCGTCGCCGGCGCCATCGCCGCGACCCTCATCGCCCAGTGCGCGCGCTGCGTGGTGGTGCATGTGGTGTCGCAATACTACATGCGCCTGCCCTATGATTTCGGCCGGCTGGGCATGGTGCTGGCGGTGGCCGCCGTCACCACCGCCGCGTCCTTCGCGCTCCTGCCTGATTTCTGGGTGTTCATCGGCGGCGCCATCGCCGTGCCGGCCACGGCGGCCACGGCCTATGCGTTGGGGCTACTCGCGCCCTACAGGCCACCGGTGGAAGAAGCCGCGCAGGCCGTCGGCGCATAGGGCGCGGAAGGCCTCAGTCGAGCCCTTCGACCACGCCGATATACGGCAATTGCCGGAAGGCGTGGGCCACGTCCATGCCGTAGCCCACCACGAACAGGTCCGGGCAGTCGAAGCCGACGAAGTCGGGGTTCACCTGCACCGCCCGCTTGCCGGGCTTCTCCAGCAGCACGCACACCAGGACGCGCCGCGCGCCGCGCGCCGCCAGCAAATCCTTGGCGAAGGCCAGGGTGCGGCCGGATTCCAGGATGTCGTCCACCAGCAGCACGTCGCGGTCGCGCACGTCGCTTTCCACGTCGCGCAGGATCTCCACCTGGCCGGAAGAGACGGTAGCCTCGCGATAGGACGACAGATGCAGGAACTCCACCTCCGGCGTCTGCCCGGAGGCATGCAGCGCGCGGATGAGGTCCGCGGCGAACACGAACGAGCCTTTCAGCACGGCCAGCACCAGCAGCCGGTCCGGCTTCGCGGCGGCGATCTCGTCGGCCAGCTCGCGGTTGCGGGCGGCGATGCGGTTCTCGTCGAACAGGACCTTGACCGGCGGTAAAGACATCATTCCTCTCGCGTTGCGGGACGAGCATGGACCGGCGGCCCGCCGCCGTCCAGCGCACGCGACGTGCGCAGCGGTCCCAAAGCGGGCCGGGTCGGTCTATGGTGACAAGAGGCCGCGCCGGCGATTCGCTTCAAGGTGGGGATTTTGGTCCGCTTCGAAAATGTCGGGTTGAGATACGGGATGGGGCCGGAGGTGCTGAAGGACGTGACCTTCGGCATCGAGCCCAATTCGTTCCAGTTCCTGACCGGCCCGTCGGGCGCGGGCAAGACCACGCTCATGCGCCTGCTCTTCCTCTCGCTGAAGCCGACGCGCGGGCTCATCACCCTGTTCGGCCGCGACGTGTCCTCGCTGGACCCGGACGAGGTGGCGGTGATCCGCCGGCGCATCGGCATCGTGTTCCAGGATTTCCGCCTGCTGGACCACCTCACCACCTATGAGAACGTGGCGCTGCCCTTGCGGATCCTGGGCAAGGAGGAGACAAGCTACCGGGCGGAAGTCTCAGAGATCCTCCATTGGGTCGGCCTCGGCGACCGCATGCACGTGCTCCCCCCCGTGCTCTCCGGCGGCGAGAAGCAGCGCGCCGCCATCGCCCGCGCGCTCATCGGGCGCCCCGAATTCCTCCTGGCGGACGAACCCACCGGAAACGTGGACCCCACCTTGGCGCGCCGCCTGCTCAGGCTGTTCGTGGAGCTGAACAAGTCCGGTACCTCGGTGCTGCTGGCGACCCACGACATCGCGCTCATGGACCAGTTCGACGCCCGCCGCCTCGTGATCTCGGACGGACGCCTCTATGTCTACGACTGAGACCGCCCGCACAGAACCGGACCTCCAGGCGGAAGGCCGCCGCGCCAGCGGGCGGGGCCGGGGGCTCACGCCCATCGTGCCGCGCGCGACCGTGGCGGGGCGTGCGCTGGTGGCGGTGGTGGCCATCATGACCTTCCTCGCCAGCCTCACCGTGGGCACGGTGATGGCGGTGCGCAGCACCGCGCAGAACTGGCGCAGCGACATCGCGCGCGAAGTCACCATCCAGATCCGCGCCGGCGATGTGGCCTCCGTGGACGCGCAGGTGAAGATGGCGACCGATATCGCCACTCAGACACCCGGCGTCGCCGGCGCCCATGTGCTCACGGGCGATGAAACCTCGCGGCTGCTGGAGCCCTGGCTCGGCACCGGCCTCGACCTTGCGGACCTGCCTGTGCCGCGAATCATCGTTCTGCGGCTCGATGCGGACACGCCGCCGGACCTCGTGCGGCTGCGCCGCACCCTCACCGACCGCATCCCGACCGCGACGCTGGACGACCACCGCTCCTGGTCGCGACGCCTCGGCGCCATGGCGGAAGGCGTGATGGTGACCGGCCTCGGCCTGCTGGTGCTGGTGACCACCGCCACCGTTCTCTCGGTGGTGTTCGCCACCCGCGCGGCCGTGGCCACCAACCGGACCGTGGTGGAGGTGCTGCATTTCGTCGGCGCCCGCGACGGCTTCATCGCCTCCCAGTTCCAGCGCCACTTCCTGAAGATCGGCGCGGAAGGTGGGCTCATCGGCGGCGTGGCGGCCTGCCTGCTGTTCGTCTCCATCGCCATGCTGCCGCGGCTCGGCTTCGGCGGGGACCCGGAAAACCCGTCCGTCCTCACCTGGCTGCATCCCGGCATCTGGGGCTTTGCCGGCATTGCGGCGGCGGTCATCGTGGTGGCGTGCGTGACCGCCCTTACCTCGCGGGTCACCGTCTACCGCACGCTGCGCACCATCAAATAGGGCTCTGGGCGTGCGCTTTTCGGTAACCAAATCCGGCACCTGGTCCGGCAATGTAGGTTTTTCCTCGCCAGCGCCTCATTCGCCCGGCATTTTAGCAACATGACACCGGTCAACGGAGCAGTCGGACCGCAGGGGGCGGGTCTCGGCGGGGCGGCCCCGCAAAGGCGTTCAGCCGTGCGCAGCATGGTGCTCATCCTTGCTGCCCTCTTGGGCGTTTGCACCGCCGCCTTCCTCGGCGGCTTCGCCTTCTTCACGGCCCGCATCGCGAATCACGAGCCTGCCGCGCTCAAGCCGGCCGACGCCATCGTGGTGCTCACCGGCGGCGCCTCGCGGGTGGCGGACGGGGTGCAGCTCCTCGCCGAGGGCCGGGGCCAGCGCCTTCTCATCTCCGGCGTGAACCGCGCCACCTCCGCCGAGGAGCTGCGCCGCACCTTGCCCAATGGCGAGACCCTGCTGGATTGCTGCATCGACCTTGGCAAGAAGGCGCTCAACACCTGGGGCAATGCCATCGAGGCGGCGGAATGGGCGCGCACCCGGAAATTCCGGTCGCTGGTGGTGGTGACCTCCGCCTGGCACATGCCGCGCGCGCTCTTCGAGCTCGGCCGGGCGCTGCCGGACGTGGAGCTCATCACCTATCCCGTGGTGACGGACCGCATGCTGGACGCCGACTGGTGGACCGAGCCCCAGACCGCCAAGCTGCTGCTGAAGGAATACATCAAATACCTGATGGCCCACGCCAAGATCCGCCCGCTGCAGGCGGTGGCGCCCGCCACCCCGCCGGCCACGCCGGCCGAGGAGCCCGCCGCGGCGCCGCGCGCCCCCGGCCCCCAGGCCGCCGCGCACTGACATAGTCGCGCCGCCGAATTCGCGCTATGGACCGCCCGCCGCCCGCGCGGCCGCCTTTGCGCCATTCCGGGGACCCTCCTTGATCCTGCTGCGATCGATCCTGTTCCAGGCCGCGTTCTACGCCGTGACCATCTTCTACGGCATCGTGCTGCTGCCCTTCCTGCTCATGCCGCGCCGCTGGCTGTGGCAGGGCGTCCTCACCTGGATCCGCTCCTGCCTTTTGGTGGTGCGCTATGTGGGCGGCATCCGCACCGAGATCACCGGCAAAGAGAATATTCCCGACGGCCCGCTGCTGGTGGCGGCGAAGCACCAGTCCGCCTGGGAGACCCTGGCGCTGCTGCTGCTGTTCAAGGACCCCACCTTCATCTTGAAGCGGGAATTGACCTGGATCCCCATTTTCGGCTGGTACCTCGCCCGCGCCGGCATGATCCCGGTGGACCGGGGCGCCAAGGCCGTGGCGCTGAAGACCATGACCGAGCGCGCCGTGGCCGAGCTCGCCAAGGGCCGGCAGATCCTGATCTTCCCCGAGGGCACGCGCCGCCCGCCAGGGGCGCCGCCCCAGTACAAGTTCGGCGTGGCCCACCTCTATGCCAGCCTGCGCGTGCCATGCCTGCCCGTCGGGCTCAATTCGGGCGTGTTCTGGCCGCGCCGCAAGCCACTGCGCGCCGGCACCATCCGCGCCGAGATCCTGCCCGCCATCCCCGCCGGCCTGCCGCGCGGGGTGTTCGCGGCGCGCATCGAGCGCGAGATCGAGGCCTCCAGCGACCGCCTCATCGCCCAGGGTTGGGCCGAGCTGGGAGAAGGGCCGGAAGAGAACGGTAAGGTTACGGATTTATCCCCACTATCCCCCCCTGTGGAAAAGTCTTGATCTGGGGATAAGTCGTGTTCTAGTTTCGTTCTCATGAATGCGACTGATTCGTTCCTCGTTCCCCTGGTCGACGCGGGTCGTCTCTCTGGTTTGAAAGGCGGTCCCCTCGGCCCACGCTTCCGCTTCTGGCGCGACCAGGAGGGCCGGAGGCATGTGTTCTCGGTCTATGAGACCGAGGCGGCGCCGGACTATCCCGACGCTTTGGCCGTGGTGACGCGGCGCACCCCTGCCGGTCCCATCGCCATCTGGGCGGGCCCGACCGGTGAACCCGCACGCAAGGCGGCCGCACGGTTCCTTGCGGAAGAAATCCACATTCACGTCTTCGGCGAGGACCCGCCCGCCACGCTCCGCGCCCTCCTCACCCCGCCGCTTCCGCGGCAGAGAGAACGAACCGTGGCGCTTCCGATGGTGCGCGACCGCCGGCACGCGGCCTAAACCCTGAAGGCCACAGAACTCCCTCTCCCGCTTGCGGGGGAGGGTTGGGGAGGGGGCTCTCAAGCAGAGCTGCCACCGCCAAGGTCTGAATATCCCGCCGTTTCCCCCTCCCTGCCCTCCCCCGCAAGCGGGAGAGGGTGAGAACCAAGACGGCGCAGCTATTCGTGCCCTTCCCGCAGTTTATGCGCGATCCAACCGAGGCCGGGATCGATGATCCCCATGGCTTTCAGCTCGCCCACGGTGGAGAGCACATAATCCCGGTTCGCGCCGGATTTGCCGTGGGCAGCGCGCACCAGACGGAACTGGGCTTCCAGGTCGAGGCCCTTGGCATATTGGGGATGGGCACGGTCCACGAGATAGACCACCGCCGCCGCCTCCCGCTGCGAACCGTCGAGGAGATGGATGCGCCGCGCGCTCTCCCGGTAGACGCCGGAAATCTGTTCCCGCGCCGTGAGATAGGCGTGGGTCTCGTGCCAGTCCGCCCCGGCGACGCGGTAGGCGACGCCCCGGCATGAGCCGCCGAGATCGAGGCCGAGCACGAGGCCCGGCTGTTGCTGGGTGCCCCGGTGGTGGAAGGAATAGACGCACAGCGCCCGGTGCGCGCCGATGAGGCGCGCCTCCACCCGCTCCGCGAACGGGAAACCGGGGTTCCACATGAGGGAGCCGTAGCCGAACACCCAATGGTCGTGCGCGGGATGTGAGGGATCGTTCACAGGGGGATGCATTGACAAAAAGGCCGATCCCGTCGCCTAACAGCGCCTTCCCTCCCCTGCAAGCCAAGATGGACCAGGAAGGCGCATGACCGACACGCAAGCCGCGCCGCGCCGCCGGGGCAAGCCCTGGATCGTCGCCGTCCCGCTGATTCTCGTCCTCGCTCTCGGGGCATGCTGGTGCGGCGTTTGGTTCTATGCCGCCTCGCGCGCGGAACGCGAGATCGACGCCTGGATCGCCCGGGAGAACCTTCTCGGACGTGTCTGGAGCTGCGCGGAGCGCAGCCTCGGCGGCTTCCCCTTCCGCTTCGAGATCCTCTGCCGCGAGCCGAGCCTCGTGACGCGCGGCTCCGGCGATCCGTTCCGCATCACCACTGCCAACGCCCATGTGGTGGCGCAGGTGTGGGCGCCGAATCACATCGTCGCCGAGTTCGCCTCCCCCGCGAAGGTTGAGGACACCGCCACCGGGCAGGTCTATGGCGCCACCTGGTCGCTGCTCCAGATGAGCGGCATCGGCGACATGAGCGGCACCCCCCAACGCATCTCTCTGTCGGTGGACAATCCGGCCGTGCAGCTCACCCCCGGCGACACCGCGGCCGCACCCCTCTTCACCGCCAAGCATTTCGAGGCCCATGCCCGCCGCAGCCCCGCCGCCAGCAATGCCGGCCCGGACGGCGTCGACTATGCGTTCGGCCTCGTGGATGGCCAAAACCCCGCGCTGGCAAACGCGGGCACCGCCGGCCCCGTGAACCTGATGCTCCAGGGCAGCGTCTCGGCGGTGGACAATCTGAAGCCCATGTCGGTGGCCGAGCGCATCAAGGCCTGGGCGGCCGCCAACGGCACGCTCAAGGTGGACGCGTTCCAGGTGACGACCCCCAAGGCCGCGGTCTCGGCCAACGGGGCGCTGGGGGTGGACCCCCAGGGGCGGCTCTTCGGCGCGGTCAATATCGGCTTTGCCGGTGTAGACGAGCTGGTGAAGAACCTTGCCCGCAGCGGCGTCATCGCGCCGGAGATGGCCAGCATCATCGGAGCCGTGGCCATGGCGGGCAAGCCGGGCGACGTCGCCGGCCGCAAGGGCGCCACCTTCGCCATCACGCTGAAGGACGGCACGGTCCAGCTCGGCAAGTACCCGGTGGGCATCATCCCGCCGCTGTTCTGAGCGCGTCCGGAACTCAGGACTCAATCTGCGCCTCTTCTCTTACGTCATGCCCGGGCTTGTCCCGGGCATCCACGCCTCTCCCTTAAGCCGCGCCTAGCGGAGCCCCGTGGATGGCATGGAAGTCGGCTGTTGCCGACTTCCAACCTTAAAGACCGAAGTCGGAAGTATCCGACTTTGGGACAAGCCCGGCCATGACAGCGTCCAAAGCCCTCACAGCACCACGTTGCGGAGGAAGCGCAGGACGCCCTTTCCGCCGTTCACGAAGGCATAGGGCTCCGCGCTGGAGAAGATGAGGAAGTCGCCGGCTTCCACCCGGCGCAGGCCGTCGCTCATCTCCATGTCGAGCGTGCCTTCTATGACGAAGACCATCTCGCTCCACGCGCCCGAGCCGGCCTCCCCCTCATAGCGCTCCCCGGCGCCCAGCGCCCAGGTCCACATCTCCGTCTCCCGCGTCGCCGGTGCGGTACCGAGCAGTACGGCGCGGCTTTCGGGTGTCTCGCCCTGCCACAGAAGGCTACGGATGCGCGAGCCGTCCGACGCCTCCGCGGGGCGCACCACATGGGAGAAGCTGGTGCCCAAGGCCGCCGCCAGACGGTCCAGGTTGGAGAGGCTGATGTTCGCCTCCCCGGATTCGATGCCGACGATCATGCGCCGGCTAAGGCCGGAGGCGGCGGCCAGCGCCGCCTGGCTCATTCCGGCCGCCTGCCGCAGCCGGCGGACATTGTCGCCGACGCAGGCGAGGACATCGGGACGCTCCGGGGACGACTCCTGCTCTTGACTGCGCATTATATTGCTCATATGTGATGCGCACTATGTTGCACACCAACATTCCCGACCAAGCGGAACCCCTCAGAGACCGCGCCCCTATGTCTGCGCCGCGCGCCGCCTGGACGCAACTGGCGGCGAAGATGGGCGGCACGCGCGGCAGCGAGGCCGCGCTGGTCGGCATCACCATGATCTGGGGCACCACCTTCCTCGTGGTGCATCAGGCCCTGACGGTGACCGGCCCTCTCATGCTCATCGGCCTGCGCTTCGGCGTAGCGGCGCTGGTGCTCGCCGTCATCTTCGCACCGGCGATGCGGGGCCTGACGCGGCGGGAAGTGTTCGCCGGTACGCTCGTGGGCATCGGCATCTTCCTCGGCTACACGCTCCAGGCCTATGGGATGCAGACCATCCCCTCCAGCAAGTCAGCCTTCATCACCGCGCTCTACGTGCCGCTGGTGCCCCTGCTGCAATGGGCGGTGATGCGCAAGCCGCCGCATGCCATGGCCTGGGTGGGCGTCGGGCTCGCCTTTGCCGGCCTCGTGCTTCTGGCAGGGCCGGACGGCACTTCCCTCGGCCTCGGCCGGGGCGAGCTGCTGACCATGATCGCCACCCTCGCCATCGCGGTCGAGATCATCCTGGTCGGCCTGTTCGCGGGGCAGGTGAATGTGCGGCGGGTGAGTGTGGTGCAGCTCATGGTCGCCTCCCTCCTCGCCTTCGCCCTGATGCCGGTGACGGGGGAAGAGATGCCGCACTTCTCCTGGTTCCTGGTGGCGGTGACGGTAGGCCTCGGCCTCGCCTCGGGTGTCATCCAGGTCACCATGAACTGGGCGCAGAAGCGCGTGTCGCCTACCCGCGCCACCCTCATCTATGCCGGCGAGCCGGTCTGGGCCGGGCTCGTGGGCCGCCTTGCCGGCGAACGCCTGCCGGCCCTGGCGCTGGTGGGCGCCGGGCTCATCGTGCTGGGTGTGATCGTCAGCGAGCTGCGCCTCTCCCGCCGAGGCGCGCGCAAGGACTGACCTATTCGGCCGCCCCCGGAACGGAACGGCGGCCGAAGTCCGGCGCCGCCGTCTCCTGGCCCTGCTCGATGATGGAGCGGCGGATGGCGCGGGTGCGGGCAAAATGATCGAACAGCGCCTGCCCGTCCCCGTAGCGGATGGCCCGCTGGAGTGAGGACAGGTCCTCGTTGAACCGGCCCAGCATCTCCAGCACCGCCTCGCGGTTATAGAGGAACACGTCGCGCCACATGGTGGGGTCGGAGGCGGCGATGCGGGTGAAGTCGCGGAAGCCGCCGGCGGAGAACTTGATCACCTCGGAGGTCAGCGTCTGCTCCAGATGGTCCGCCGTGCCGACGATGTTGTAGGCGATGAGGTGCGGCACGTGGCTGGTGATGGCGAGCACCAGATCGTGGTGCTTCGCCGTCATGGCCTCCACGTTCGCGCCCATGCCGCGCCAGAGCGCGGCGAGCCGCTCCACCGCCGCCGCGTCGGCCTCTTCCGGCGGGGTGATGATGCACCAGCGGTTCTCGAACAGGCTGGCAAAGCCCGCATCGGGGCCGGAGAATTCCGTGCCCGCCACCGGGTGGGCGGGAATGAGATGGGCATGGGCCGGAATATGGGGCGCCATGGCTTCCACCACCGCGCCCTTCACCGAGCCCACGTCCGAGACGATGGCGCCCGGCTTCAGGACCGGGCCGATCTCCGCCGCCACCGCGCCTGAGGCACCCACGGGCACGCAGGCGATGACGATGTCGGCATCCCGTGCCGCCTCCGCCGCCGTCTCCGGCACCACATCGGCAAATCCAAGTTCACACACCCGCGCCCGCACGGTCGCGTCGGCATCGCTGACCACGACGGTGCGCGCCAGCCCCTTCTCCTTTGCCGCGCGGGCGATGGAGGAGCCGATGAGGCCGGCGCCGATGATGGCAAGGCGGCCGATGGTCTCCACGCTCACGCTTTGGCTCCGCTCAGGAAGTCCGAAAGCGCCTGGATGGTGAGGACGTTGGCCTCCTCCGAGCCCACCGTCATGCGCAGCGCGTTCGGCAGTCCATAGGCTCCCACCTGGCGCAGGATCAGCCCGCGCGAGACGAGGAAGGCATCGGCGGCGGCGCGGCGCGCGGCATCCTCGAAATGGATCAGCACGAAGTTCGCCACCGACGGCGTCACTTCCAGCCCCAGTGCCCGGACCTTCTCGGTGATCTTGGGCAGCCAGTGGTCATTGTGCGCGACGGAGTGCTCCACATGGGCAAGGTCGGCCACCGCGGCCGCGCCGGCGGCAATGGCCGGGCCGCTCACGTTGAAGGGGCCGCGCACCCGGTTGAGGGCGTCGATCACATGCGCCGGCCCCACCGCCCAGCCCAGCCGCAGCGCCGCGAGCCCGTGGATCTTGGAGAAAGTCCGCGTCATCAGCACGTTGGGCACTTCGAGCGACAGATCGAGGCCGGGATCGTAGTCCGGCAGGCGCAGATATTCCGAATAGGCGCCGTCCAACACCAGCAGCACGTTTCCCGGCAAGGCGCGGTGCAGGCGCAGCACCTCCGAATAGGGAATGTAGGTGCCGGTAGGGTTGTTGGGGTTCGCCAGGAAAATGACGCGGGTGCGCGGGGTCACGCAGGCGAGAATGGCGTCCACGTCGGCGGTATAGCCGCGCTCGGCCGCCACCACCGGCGTCGCCCCGGCCGCGAGGGTGGCGATGCGGTAGACCAGGAAGCCGTATTGGGTGAACACGCATTCGTCGCCGGGCCCGAGATAGGCCTTGGCGGCGAGCGCCAGAAGCTCGTCGGAGCCGGCGCCGCAGATGATGCGCTCCGGGTCGATGCCGTGCACCGCGCCGATGGCCTCGCGCAGCACGCGGGCGCTGCCGTCGGGATAATCGGCAAGATAGGGCGCCGCCTCAAGGTAGGCCGCGCGGGCGTGCGGGCTCGGCCCGAGGGATGTCTCGTTGGAGGAGAGCTTGAACACCTTCGCGACGCCCGGCGCCTCGCTGCGGCCGGGCACATAGGCGTCGATGGCCAGCACCCCGGCGCGCGGGGTGGGGGCGGCATGGATGACGTGATTGTGCGCGAGCGCGGACATTCGGGAACTCCAGGGCTACGGACGGGGGCGGCCGTCCGTGCCGAGACGGTAAGGGGCGGCGTGGCCGCCCACGAAGATCGAAGCGAGCACCTCGACGCCCGCCGCCATCAGGGCGCCGAGCGCATCATCGCGCTTTCCGGCGGGGACCGAGATCAGCAGCGCCGCCTCGGCAGCACTGCCGTCGGACGCGGCCAGAAGCTCCGCATGGCCGGCCGCGGCCGCGGCGGCGGCCGGCTTCCAGGCCGCCGCATGCACGCTCCACACCTCGATCTCGGTCACTGCCGCATCCGCAATGGGATGGCTCACCACGAAGGCGGGCAGGCCCGCCGGATGGTCGGCGCGCTCGACGAAGGGCAGGCGGGCGATGATCTTCGGCGCGGCCTCGCCTTCC
Organism: Aquabacter albus; assembly: GCF_040049275.1. Taxonomy (NCBI): domain Bacteria; kingdom Pseudomonadati; phylum Pseudomonadota; class Alphaproteobacteria; order Hyphomicrobiales; family Xanthobacteraceae; genus Aquabacter; species Aquabacter albus. The sequence continues at coordinate 12,398 of NZ_JBDZDT010000004.1, forward strand.
AGCAGGCTCCACCAGGGATCGCCGCCGGGCAGCGCCACGGCCGGCAGAAGGCCGAGATCGCCGGTGGAGGCGGCCACCGCCTCGATCACGCCGCGCGGCCCCATATGGGGAATGAAGGGCGTGGTGAAGCCGAAATGGAAGCGGGCGCTGTCGCGCATGGTGGGCTCGCCCACCGAGAGGTCCGCATGCACCGAATACGGCGCCTGGACATAGGTGAAGGTGGAGATGATGACGCGCCAGATGCTCTCCACCGTGTCCAGCGGGAGCAGGCCGCCATGGCGGTCCACGAGGCGGCGCATCATGGCGGCCTCGCGGGCGGGCCGGAAGGCGGAGCCGCCCTCGCCGCCCTGGTGGCGCTTCACCGCCACGAGGCGGTCGATGATCTCGCCGCGCTCCATGAGGAGGCGGTGCATGCTCTCATCGATGCGGTCGATCTCGGCGCGCAGCTCGGCGAGGTCGGGGATAGGTGCGTTCTTTGTCATTTCGATCACGGAAACCGGGCCGTTCCTGTAACCTTGGTGGGGCACAAGATCAAAGCTTTGTTGGCGTGATGGCAATATCCGCCTTCCGGCGGTACCCGTTGACAGGCGGATTCCGCCCTCACCAATATCCCGCCGCCGGCGCTCCTCGGCGTTAAGGGAAATCGCACATGTCGCAGGAAGAGCCGGTCACGACGCCCCGCTGGACGCCGGAGCTGGCGGCGCGGGAGCATCTGCCTGCCATCAATGCGCTCTACGATGAAATCTGGGGTCCCGGGCGCCCGCAGGACTATCTCGGCTGGAAGCTGTTCGATGCCCCGTTCGACCCCATCCCGCCGGCGGTGGCCATGGACGGGGACCGCTGCGTCGGCGTCTATGCGGTGGTCTCGACGCCGCTGGTGCTGGACACGGAAAAGGTCATGGGCTGCCAGTCGGTGGACACCATGACCCACCCGGACTACCGGCGGCAAAACATGTCCGTGACCCTGGCGCGGTTCTGCTACGCCGAGGCGGAGCGGCGCGGCTTCCGGCTGGTCTACGGCATGCCGAACGAGAATTCCTACCCCATGTTCATGAAGAAGCTGGACTGGGTGCATGCGGACGAGGTGGTGCGCTGGGTGCGGCCCCTCATGGCGCCGGCGCGCCTTCCCGGAATGCTGGCCGCGCCGCTCAATGCCCTCATAAGCCTCCATGCCCGCCAGGGCCGCGACGGTGGCGCGACGGTCTCCCCCGTCACCGGCGCCACCCGGTTCATCCTGCCCCATGTCCCGCCCGCTCCAGCGCGCTGCGCCGTGGACAAGTCCGCCGCCTGGTTCGCCTGGCGCTATGCCGCAGAGCCGGGCGGCAACTATGAGCAGTTCATCCTCGGCGATCCCGACGCGCCCGACGCCCTCATCATCTTCACCGAACTCCGCGAGGGCGGCGCCCCCATCCTCCTCGTCCAGGAATGGCTGGCCGTGAGCGCCAAGCACCGGCTTGCGGCGATGAAGGCGCTGGTGGCGCTCGGCGCCGGGCGCGGTTGTGGGGCGGTGGTGCTCTACACCAACGACCTCCAGGCGGGCGTCCTGTTGCGCGGGGCCCTGTTCTTCCCGCGCGGCGGCATGCCCCTCGGGCTCACCGGCTTCGGTGCCTTCAAGGAGACGGCACCGGTGAAGGCGGGCCAGCTGGTGGTGCTGGGCGGCGACAAGGACTGATCATTTCAGCCGCAGCAGGCGCAGGAAATCCGCCGCCGCCTTCTTCCCCACCACGAAAGAGGGCGCGCACAGGAAGGCCGAAAGGTGGGTGCGCATGGCGTCGAAATGGCGCGCCTGCACCATGGCCGTCTCCGCATCGGCGATCAGCACCCGCGCCTGCGCCACCCCGCGCCAGGGCTGGGGCACGGCGGAGGGGTCCGGCACATTGGCCGCGAACACCTCGCGCATGGTGCGGGCCAGCTCGGCCATGTTCCGGCTGGTGGAGCCGGGGCGCACCAGATAGCGCGTGGCCCGGCGGGTGGAGCACCAGACCGGGCCGAGCTTCGCCAGCTTCAGCCACAGGTCCCAGTCCTCGCTGATGCGGTATCGCTCGTCGAACCCGCCCACCGCCGCGAGCGCGCTCTTGCGGGTGATGACTGCGGATGTGCCGCACACCATCTCCGCCAGCAGCATGGCGAAGGCGTTCTCGCCGAGCGGCAGCAGGCCGGAGCGGCCGGCAAGGAAGGCGCGGAACAGGGGCCAATAGTCGAACTGGTAGCCCACCAGCGTCCCGTCCGGCGTCACCGACATGACGTCGGCGAAGGTGAGCACGATGGACGGGTCCCCCTCCATCAGGGACAGCCGGTCGGCCAGGGCGCCGGGCAGATACTGGTCGTCGGCGTCGAGGAAGGCGATGATCTCGGCCGAAGCCGCTGCAATTCCGAGATTCCGGGCGGCCGCCACCCCTTTGGACGGGCCCGCCACCGGCCGCAGCAAGGGGTCGGCCTTCGCCGTCGCCTCGAGCCACGCGCCAGTGCCGTCGCTGGAGCCGTCGTCCACCACCACGATCTCCACCGCCCCCACATCCTGCGCGCGGATGCTGACGATGGCATCCGGCAGATAGGCGAGGCAGTCGCGGGACGGGATGACGACGCTGAGGCGGGGCGGCATGGCGGTCTTTCCTCAGGCGTAGGCTTGCGCGATCCGGTCGATGAGGCGCTGCACCAGCTCCGCCTCCCCGCCCAGGCGTTCGGCGCAGCGGCGGCCGGCCTCCGCCGTGCGCCGGCGCAGATCGTCGTCGCGCCAGGCGCGGTCGATCATGGCGGCGAGCGCTTGCGGGTCCTCCGGCGGCACGGCCAGGATCTCGTCGGTGAAGATGTCCGTCATGCCCGGCCCGGCGGAGCCGATGACGCACTTGCCGAGCCGCATGGCATTCAGCGCCGTGGAGATGCCCGAGGCGACGAAGCTCGCCTTGATCACCGGGATCACCACCAGTTTCGCCCGGCGCAGCATATCGAGCTGGGCGTTGGTGCCGCCGTCATCCTCCAGCTGCACCACGTTCGCGGGCAAGGCATCCAGCGGCCGTGTGAAGCGCGCGCCATGGCCGGCGAGGTGGGCCGGGTTCACCTTGGCGATGGCGGCAGGATAGGGCAGCCGCTCCACGGCGGAGAAGAAGGTGTCGAAATCCCGCATGGACCGGCCGAAGGTGAGCACGAACTCCTCGGTCAGCTCGGCCCTGTCCGCCGCCTCGAGATCGAGATTCACCTTGAACGGCACATAGGCGCAGCGCTCCGGCGGGATGCCGTAGACGTCCGTGACACCGCGCGCGTCGGCGAAGAAGTTGATGTAGAGGTCCGCGCGCGCGAGCAGCGGCCGCTTCACCAGATGCGACAGCCGGCTTTTGAGGGTGGAGGGCCGGCGGAAGATCAGGTCCATGGCCACGATGGGCCGGTTGAAGCCCGGCAGCAGCATGCGCGCCAGCACCAGCTGCATCACCGTGTGCGCATCGCCGTTGATCACGAACACCGCGTCGGGCCTTTTTGCGTGCGCTCGGAATTCCCCCAGCGAGCGGGCGATGACGGTCGCGCCCTCCACCCCGGACGCCGTCCGCCAGCGCGCGGGAAAGGCGTTGTAGTTGGTGACGATTAGCATGGCGTGCGCAATCCCCGTGTCATTGCGCCCGCTGCCCTATTTCGGGGCTCAGCTGAGACTTCAGGGGCGGCACAACGCCCGAGCAGGTGCCGGGCCGGTGCCACAGGCAGGCCGGGCCGCGCGTGCCGTTTGAGAGGCAGGTCACCTTGGTGAAGCCGAGCGGGGACAGGTCCTGGAGCGGCATCTCCGGCGTCTCCGAGGTGGCGAGAACATAATTGAAGGCGCTGCTCTGGGCGTTCGCCTCGGGGCTCGCGGCATCGACGCCGTAGAGCGGAATGCGCGGGTCCGTGGAGACGTAGCCGCCGCTGAGCCACCACGCGCTCGCGGGCGCGATGGCGAGGCCGCAGGCGGCGGGGTCGCCATTCACCATCCGCGTGGCGAGGATGGTGCCGCGCCCGAGCACCCAGTGGGAGGAGAAGTGGCTGAAGGCCGCGAGCAGCCCGGACATCACCACCACGAACGCGATCCCCCCGGCGGCGATCACGCTTGTTCGCACGCGCCCCGCCCACAGGCGCAGGACCATCTCGGCCATGCCGATGCCGCACAAGGTGAGCACCAGCGGCACGCCGGGATACATGTAGCGCGGATGCTTCATGGCCACGGTCTCCAGGACCATGACGTTGAAGATGAAGATAGCCAGCAGCATCGGCAGGCGGCGCGCGCCCATGAGGCCGGTGAGCAGAAGCAAAGGCAAGGCGCCGGAATAGAAGCCCACGATCCAGGCCGGGTAGAGATACCAGGGGCCATAGCCCCATTTTACGCCGCTGGTCTCGCCGATGGTGGAGCCCTGGTGTTTGACGTACTCAATGATGGAATTGAACGGCACGCCGAAGGTGGCCCAATCCAACGGCCCGAGGATGCCGAGGCCCAGCACCCCGCCGAGACCCAGCGCCACGTAGCGCGAGGGATGGGTGCGCGCCACCCAGATGGCGGCAAACGCAGCCACGGGCCCCAGCTGCATGCGGAAGGCGACGGCGAGGCCGAGCAGCAGGCCGGCGGCGAACAGGCGGCGCAAACTGGTCGCCGGGCCGTTGGGATAGGCAAGATAGAGCGCCGGCACGAGGCAATAGGTGCCGAAGGAATCCTGGAGCGGATGTCCGGCATAATAGACGGTCTCGAACCAGAAGGCCCCGAACGCTCCGCAGATGGCGGCGCCCACCGGGCCGCCAAAGCGCCAGCCCCACAGGAAGGCGGGCACCACCAGCGTCAGCGAGAACAGGCTGCACACCACCACCGCGCCGAGGATCTGCGCCTCCGGCCCACCGCCGAACACGGCCGCGAGCTTCATGCCCGGCGCGATCAGCCCCGCCGTCAGCCAGGAGCGGGCACCCACCGCATATTCCCAGGGCACGAGGCCCTGGCCCGTGAGCAGGCGGTGCGCCTGCTCCAGATATTGCATGATGACGTCGGTATAGCTGGTGTTCGGCTGCCACCAGAAGACGAACACCTTCACCGCAAAGGAGGAGACGAGGAAGGCCAGGAGGAGCAGCTTCATGGAAGAGGGAAGCGGCTCGGCCACCCCATTCCACCGGCGCGTTTCCACCTCGCTCATGTTGCCTCCCCCCGGCTGCCATCGGCGCCCGTCTGTCTTAAGACCACAGCCGCCGGCAAGGAAGCGCCGTACAGCGGCACGCGGCCGGGAACTCTCGCTACGTCATTTCCCTCCTTCGCGCGCCGGCACTAAGCTGATCCGGTGATTCGCGCATTCTCCGCACTCCAGTCTTCACGCCGGTTGGAGACCGACATGTCGAAGGCGCGGTTTTCCGGATCGGTGATGGGGGCGCTCGCCTGCCTCGCGCTGGGCGGCTGCGCCAGCACCTCCGATCCCTCCTCGCTCATCCCGACCCAGGTTCAGGCCTCCGTGATGGCGGAGGACCGGCTGCTCGGCAATCCGAACGGGGGCGGCAGCGTGTCGGTGGACGACATGCTGGCCCGCGCCCGCGCCGCAAAGGCCGACGGATCGCCCGGCCAGGCCCAGGCCGCCACTGCCGAGCCCGCCACCGGCGCACCCGCCGCCTCGCCGCAGCCGACTCAGCCGTCACCCTCCGGACAGGCGCAGACCGCTCAGCAGAGCGGAACCCGGACGGCGCCGGAGCCGGCCGAGCCCAAGCCATTCTTCGAGGTGACGTTCGACGGCAACGAGGACCAGCCGCCAGCGGTCGCCGCCGAGGCACTGGCGAAGAAGCTGAAGTCCGCCCGCATGCCCGCTAAGACCGAGGTAACGATACTTACGGGTCCCGGCCCCGGCACAACGGCATTTGATCAGGCGCTTCTGGCGAACCGCAGGGCACGCAATGTAAGGTCGCTGCTGCCGGAGGGGTGGAAGATCAGCCAGATCTATGATCCAACCTTCCCGCCGGACACGGTCAGGATCATGGTGGGCCCCAGCAGCTGATGGCGATGTTCGAGAACACATCCGACACGTTCGCCTATCTCGCGCAGGTGGCATGGCGGCGGCGCTTCCTCGCCTTCATCCCGATTCTTCTCCTGCCGCCCCTCGCCTTCATCGCCGCCACCCTCGCGCCGCAGCGCTACGAGGCGCGCATGACGCTGCTGGTGCAGGAGCCCGCCAAGCTCAACCCCATCCTCAACGACATCGCGGTCAACCCGAACATCAAGGAGCGCATGTCGGCCCTCATCGCGCTCGCCCATTCCGAGGTGGTGCTGGGACGGGTGCTGGAGGATCTCGGCCGCATCGGGCCCTCCACCGACCCCCGCGAGCGCGAGAATATGGTGCGCAGCATCTCGGCGGCCGTGAACATCCAGCTGGTGGGCACCGACGTGATCGAGATGCGCCTCAGGGCGCTCGACCCCACCTCTCCCGCCATCATCCTCGAAGCCCTGTCCAAGCGCTTCATCGAGCGGCTCGTCTCGCCGGAGCGCACGGCGGTGGAGGACAGCGAGCGCTTCCTCAAAGGCCAGATGAACGAACGCCGGGCGTCGCTGGATGCTGCCGAGAAGGCCTTCAGCGACTTCAAGATCGCCAACGCGGACAAGCTTCCCGCACTCTACAATTCCACGGTTACGCGCCTTGCCCAGCTCGAGCAGCAGATCGAGACCAAGGAGATGGACCTCGGCACCGCCAATGCCACGCTCCAGGACCTCAGGAAGCGCCTTGCCACAACCAACCCTTTGATCGGGCGCATCGAGGAATCCATCGTCCAGGTGTCCTCCGAGCTTGCCTCGCTCCGCGCCCGCTATACCGACCAGCATTCCGAGGTGCAGGCGGCCGAGCGCAAGCTGGAGCGGCTGGAGCAGGAGCGTCAGCACCTCCTCGCCTCCTCCCGCGACATCGAATCCGTGGACCTCGACCGGCTATGGAATCTCGCCGCCGGCGTCACCCAGTCCAATGACGGCAGCAATGAGCCGCGCACCGCCCCCCTCCTGGTCTCCCAGCTGCAGAAACTGCAGGAGGCGCAGGCCAAGCGCGTGGGCCTGGAGAAGGAGGTGGAGCAGCTGAAAGCCGCGTCCGTCATGCTCCAGCGCGACATCTCCGCCTTCGGCCCCATCGAGCAGCAGCAGCAGCGGCTGGAGCGCGCGGTCACCAACGCGCGGGAGAACTACGATTCCCTCGCCAAGCGCTACGAGATGGCCCGGGTCACCGGGGCGCTCGGCCAGTTCGAGGCGCCTGAGCGCGTAAAGACCCTGGAGCCGCCGGCCAGCCCCGCCACGAAGGTGACGCCGGGCTATTTCCTCTACATCCTCGCCGGCATCATGGCAGGCTTCGCGCTGGGCGGCGCGCTGGCGGGTGCAGCCGAGCTGCTCGACAACCGCCTGCGGCGCCCGCAGGACTTCGCCCGCGTCCTCGGCGTGCCGGTCATCGCCCGCATTCCGCGCATCGATCCAGTGGCAAGGGCGGCGTAGGGAGCCCTTGTCCGGACAGAGGTTGCGTGGCCTTAAAGCTTCGTGTTCAGCAGCCGGGCGCGCTGGATGAAGGCGATGAGGCGCTCCACGAGGCCGGGCGCGAACTTCTGGTACCGGCTGGCGCCGTCGATCATCTCGTCGGCGATGGTCTGGTTGTAGCGGTCATTGATGACCACGCCCTGCAGCGGCGCATTGGCCTGACGCAAGGCGGTGGCCGCCCGGCCCAGCGCCGAGCGTGTATCGCGGCCGGCGAGGCACACCACCACCACGCTCTCGCAGGCGGAGGCGATGGTCGTCACGGGCACCGCCACGCGCTCGCGCGGCTCCACGGCGGCAAGGTCCACGACGATGGCGCCATACGTGTCCAGCAGCCTGTCGAACATGCCGCGCATGGCGATCGCGTTACGGAAGGCGAAGCTCTGCTCGGGATTGGGAAGCGCCACCAACGCGTCGAAACCGCGTGAATCCGTGACGGCATATTCCACCACATCTTCGTCCGTGGGCAGCCATGCGGTGGCCTGGGCCGGCACGGCCGCTGTGGGATCGGAGAGGCCGACGAACAGGGTGCGGGTCTGGCGCTGGGACCGCTCTGCGAGGGCCGCCGCAAGCACCGACACGCCGCTGCCGCCCCGCACGCTGGTAATGCCCACCACCCGCGCCCCTTGGCCGAAAGTGGCGAGATAGACCGACTCAACCTCTCGCAGCCCCCTGCCCCACATGGTGCGCGATCTCCCGGCGGCTGCGGTCAGCCGCCGAAGGCGGCGATGAGGGCGATGATCGGCAGGATGTTCTGCATTGCGTCCGTAAAGATCTTCAGGTCGCTCTGGTTGATGTTCGGTACATAGACCGTATCGCCCGATTGCACCACTGGGAGCTTGGTAATGTCGCCGGTGCGGGCGAACTCCACGAGGTTGAACACGCGGGCCTGCTCGCGGCAGCAGCCGAGATTCACCACCACGATCTTCTGCTGGTAGGCCTCGTTAGTGGGCCCGCCGGCCTCGGCCAGGAGGTCGAGCAGCGTCATGTCGTTGGCGAAGCGGTAGCGGCCGGGCTTGGCGACGGCGCCGAGCACGCGGATCGTGTTCTCCTTGGGATCCTCGAACCAGTCCTTGTTGGCCCGGTCCGGAATGAAGATCACGTCGCCGGTGCGCACCTTCGGCAGCAGGGTTTCGTCGCCGGTGGCGAAATATTGCGCAAGATTCACCTGCGTCACCTTCGAACCCTTCAGCCCGCGATGGGAGATGCGCACATTGCGCAGGTCGGCGGTCTGGGTCGGCCCGTTGGCGGCGGTGAGAATGTCGAGGAACGTCATGTTCTTGTTGAAGGCGTATCGGCCAGGAATGGCCACCTGCCCCATGATGTAGATGACGTCTTCCTTGGGCAGCGTCACCCAGTTGCCCTTGTTGTCGATGGGCGAGGACGGCAGCTCCGGCACGCGGATCACGTCGCCCGCCTGGATCTTCGGCAGCTTGCCGATGGGCCCGCCCTCGGCAAGGAAAGTGGCGAGATCGAAGGTGATGGCCTTGCCGTCGCCGCGGGCGCGGACGATCTGGAGATGGGCGAGATCGCCGCGCTGGGTGGGGCCGCCGGCCTCGCCCAGAAGGTCGAGCAGGCTCATCTCGTCGGACCATTCGTAGCGGGCGGGCCGCGTCACGGCGCCGATCACTTCCACTGCGCGCTGGGGCGGGATCTTCAGCCAGGAGGGACGGTCGGCGGCTTCGATCTTTTCCGGCACATAGACCGCATCGCCCGGTGCGATCTCGGGCAGCTTGCCCTTGCCGCCCTCGGTAAAGGCGGCCAGGTTGAAGCTCTCCACGCCACCGTCCGCCTTCAGGATGCGGATGCGGGTGGTGTCAGCATAGCGCGTCGGACCGCCGGCATTGGCGAGGATTTCCACAAGGCTGGAATCGGGCGCCGCATCGAAGGCGCCGCCGCGATTGACCTCGCCGATCGCATAGACCGTGCGGACCGAACGGCGGATCTCCTCTTCTTCCTTCGGCACGAATATGGTCGCGCCCGGCTTGAGCGGCGGCATGAGCGCGGGGTTGCCGGTGTCGAGGAAGGCACGCAGGTTGAACACTTTCGGCTCGCCGCCATCGATGACGCGCACGCGGTCGATGGAGGCGTATCGCGTCACGCCGCCCGCGCGCATGATCATGTCGACGATGGTCAGGCCATCCTTGTAGCCGAAGGAGCCGGCCCGGTTCACCTCGCCGAACACCTTCACGGCGGAGGAGGCGTCGGCGGCGTCGCCCTGGTCGGCGAGGGTGCGGCTGTCGAAATTGATCTGGACGTTGCCGGTAGCCGGGGAGGACGGGACGAAGATCACGTCCAGCGGCTGGAGCGTCGGCAGGATGCGGGTATCGCCGGTATCGAGGTATTTCTTATAGTCGAACACGGTGACCCGGTTGCCGCGCCGGATCTGGAGCTTGTCGAGCTGGGCGCCCTGGATCAGGCCGCCGGCCGCCCCGATCGCTTCCTGGATGGTGGCGTCGGCGGGCAGGTCCACCTCGCCGGGCTTGCCCACATAGCCGAGCACGGTGATGAACAGACGGCGCTCCTTCAGGGAGACCTGCAGGGTCCCCACATTGCGGTAGGCGCGGCTCAAGGTGTTACGGACGATGTTGTTGGCTTCGGCAAGGGTGCGCCCCGCCACCTCCACCGGCCCCACTTCCGGCAGCACGACGCGGCCGCGCCGGTCCACGGCGAAGTCGCCGTTGAGTGCGGGCTCGCCGGGGAGCGAAAGGTTGAGGATATCGCCGATGCGCAGGCGCACCTCCTCGTTCGGCGCCACCTGTTGGGCGGCCGCCGGCCAGGCCAGCGCGAGCATGCCGAGAAAGACGAAGAGGGCAGCCAGGATCGGCGCCGCTCCAGGCGATGGTCGTTTCGGCAGGCGGGACGGGAGTGCCATGTCAGGCACCCGCCCGTGCGCCGGTCTTCATGGCGATGGTGCGGTCGATGCGGTCCATCTGGACCTTCAGCCGCGCGATCTCGATCTCGCAATCCTCTGGGAAGCCGCCCTCCGACAGGCGCCGCACGCGGATCATGGTGATTTCGGCGTCCTGGAAGTCGGCGGCGGCATAATAGCGCGCATTACGCTCGGCGAGGCGGAACAGGCGCTGCTGGAGCGCATCGATGCGCGCGTCCGTGGAGGGCCGTCGTTCCGCGAGCCCGCCGGTGCCCTGGGGCGGCCAAGGGGTGAAATTGCTGCTCTCGCAGCCCGACAGCAGGAGTGCCAGGGCGGGAAGGAGGGTGAGATGGAGCGCGCGCGTCATGCCTTCCGCCCATCCTCGATGAGATCCGCCAGGCGCAGATGGGTGATGAGCTGGAGCGGCTGCCCGCCGGCACCGCGCAGGCGCAGCTTGCGGCCGGACACGCGCAGGCGCTTGTAGAGGAAGACGAGGCCGCCGATGCCCGAGGAATCCACGAACTCCACGTCCGTGAGGTCGAGGGTCACGTCCTCGGTGCCGGCCGCCAGCTCCTCGAAGACGGGCTTCAGGCGCGTCATGGCTGCGGCGTCCATGTCGTCGGTGATCTGAACCAGCCTCGCCATCATGTCCTCGCCGCGCCGGACGGGCCAAGGACGCCCGCCGCATCCCACAAGCCCCCCGCGAGTCGGCGGATCACCCCGCCTCGCGCCCCTCGCAACAACAGACGATTTACCTTAATAGGCAGTAAATGGGGGGCTTCCGACAGGAGGCGCAAGGCGGGGGGACCGGAGTGGCAGGCGGTGTCGTGCAGGTCGTCCAGCGCATCATTCCGGGCGGCATCGAGACCCTGGCGCTCAACCTGTCGGCCCGCCTGTCAGGCGAGAATTGCGTCCTGAGCCTGGAATGGTCGAACGCCCAGATCATCGCCAACTGGCCCGCCATGGCGAACCCGCCCTGCCCGTTCGACGGCCTGGAAAAGCCGCCCGGCCTGCGCCCCTCTTTCGTGTTCTCCCTCGCCCGGCGCTTCAAGGCGCTGCGTCCGCGCGCTGTGATGGCGCACCATATCGGCCCGCTGCTCTATGCGGGCTTTGCCGCCCGCCTCGCCGGGGTGCCCCGCTTCGTCTATGTGGAGCACGACGTCTGGCACTATGAGGCCGCCAACCATCGGCGGCTCGCCAACCTCGCCTCCATCCTGGTGCGCCCGCACGTGGTCGCGGTCTCGCAGAACGTGGCGCGAGCGGTGCGCGGCATCATGCCGTCGTGTGAAATCAGCGTCATTCCCAATGCCGTGGATACGGACAGCTTCGTCCCCCGGGACGCCGCGGAGGCCAGGCGCCGGCTCGATCTGCCCCTCGATGCGCGAATCATCGGCTCCGCCGGGCGGCTCGAACATGTGAAGGGGCAGGACGTGCTGATCGCCGCCATGGTGGAGCTGCCGGACGCGCTCCTGGTCCTGGCGGGCGACGGCAGCGCGGCGGACACCTTCAAGGCGCAGGCCGAGGCGCTCGGGGTCGCCGGGCGGGTGCGCTTCCTCGGCAGCCGGAGCGACATGCCGCAAGTCTATCCCGCCTTCGACATTGCCTGCCTCCCCTCGCGCAATGAGGGCCTGCCTTTGTCGGTGCTGGAGGCGCAGGCGTGCGGCATCCCGGTGGTGGCGAGCGATGTCGGCTCGGTGCGCACGGGCATCTGCCCCGGCAGCGGCGCTCTGGTGCCGCCCGAGGACCCGCAGGCGCTGGCAGCGGCCATCCGAGACATGCTGGCGGCGCCCCGCACGGCGGACACCCGCGCGTTCGTGCTCCAGCACTTCTCCTGGGCGGGCATGCTCGCCGCCTATGAGAACCTCCTGGGGCCGGCCGGCAAATGATGCTCCTCCTCGTCCTCCTGTTCTGGGCGAGCGTCGCCGCCATCATCTATCATCACGCTTTGTACCCGCCGCTTCTGCGCCGTCTGGCGCGGGGCCGCCGCGCGCCGGCCATGCCGCCCGTTCCCGCCGATTTGCCGCCCGTCACGCTGATCATCCCGGCGTACCAGGAGGCGGCCTTCATCGGCGCGAAGCTCCTGGACTGCGCGCGCCTCGCCTATCCCGCGGACTGCCTGAAGGTCATCGTCGCCTGCGATGGCTGCACCGACGGCACGGAGGAGGCCGCGCGCGCCGCTTTGGCGCTGCCGGATTGCGCCGGGCTCGATGCGGAAATCCGCGCCTTCCCCGTCAATCGCGGGAAGGTCGCGGTGCTCAACGAGCTGATTGGCGGGCTCGGGCCGGGCATTGTCGGGCTGTCCGACGTCTCCGCCAGCCTCTCGCCTGATAGCCTCATGCGCGCGGCGGCGCATTTCTCGGACCCCGCCGTGGGGGTGGTGGCCGCCACCTATGCGCTGCGGAGCGCTGGCAGCACGGGCGAGGCCGGCTATTGGCGCTACCAGACCGGCATCAAGGCCGACGAGACGGCCCTCGGCGGTCCCATCGGCGCGCACGGCGCCTTCTACCTGTTCCGGCGCGATTTGTGGACGCCCCTGGAAGCGGACACCATCAATGACGACGTGATCCTGCCTACCCGCATCATCGGCGCCGGGGCGCGGGCGGTCTACGACGTCGAAATGGTGGCGACCGAGGAGGAGCGCACGGTGCGCGCGCAGGAGTTCCGGCGCCGCATCCGCATCTCATCGGGCAATGTGCAGCAGGTGCTGCGGCTGTGGCCCTTGGCCTCGCGCCACCGGCCGGGCCTCGCCTTCATCTTCCTGTCGGGCAAGGCGCTGCGCGCCTTCGTGCCGTTCCTGATGGTGCTGGCCTTTGTGTCCAACCTGGCCCTCGCGGCATCCGGCGCGAGTTTTTACCAGTTTCTGCTGGCTGGCCAGGCCGGTTTCTATGCGCTGGCTGTCATCACCATGCTACAGCCGGCGGGCATGCCGCGCGTGGCCCGCTTCGCCGCCTATTTCGTCGAAGGCCACGCCGCCGGCCTGATCGGCGGGGTGCGGCAGCTGTCGGGGCAGGACAAGGGCCGCTGGGGACGGGCAGGACAGACCAAGGTGAGCACGCGCGCGGAAGACGACTTCATCCATCCTCTGGTGCGAACCGGCAAGCGCGCCTTCGACATCGTGTTGGGCGCCGGCGCCCTCCTGGTGCTGGGAGTGATGTTCATCCCCGTGGCGCTCGCCATCAAGCTCACTTCGCGCGGCCCGGTCCTCTACCGCCAATTGCGCGTGGGCGAGGCGGACCCCACCTGCACCCGCCTGTTCTACCTCTACAAATTCCGCTCCATGTATATCGATGCGGAGAAGCGCGGCGCGGTATGGGCCAGCGCCAACGACCCGCGCGTGACCGCCGTCGGCCGCTTCATGCGCAAGACCCGCATCGACGAGCTGCCCCAGGCCATCAACGTGCTGAAGGGCGAGATGTCCATCGTCGGTCCCCGGCCGGAGCGGCCGGTCTTCTTCCAGAAGCTGGAGACAGAGATCCCCTTCTATGTGGAGCGCACCTTCGGCCTGAAGCCGGGCATCACCGGGCTCGCCCAGGTGAACCAGGGCTATGACGCCTCCATCGAGGACGTGCGCTCCAAGGTCTCCTACGACCACGCCTATGCCATGCGGCTGCTGGACCCGGTGGACTGGATCAAGACCGACCTCTGGATCATCCTGCGCACCTTCTCCACCATGGTCCATGGGCGGGGGCAGTAGGCCTCAGAGCTTCGCCAGCAGCGCCTCGACGGCTTCGGCGCGGCGGTCCCACCCCTCCTGCGCCACGGATGCCCGGCGCGCGGTGCCGTCGGGCATCGCGTGCGCCGCGAGAATCGCGGGCGCGAGCGCGCCGCCGGGATCGATGGCGGACACCAGCGGCTCATAGGGCACGAGGGCGGGAAAGCGGGTTGCCGCCACCGGCGTCCCGCTCGCCAGATATTCGCGCAGCTTCAAGGGATTGCAGGCGCGGATCTGCGGCGTGTCGCGGAACGGGATCAGCGAGACCGTCCAGTGCTGCACGTAGGATGGCAGGGCGGCGTGCGGGCGCGCGCCCAGAAACCGGACATTGGGCAAGGCCGCGAGCCCCGAAACGTCCGTGCGCACCGGGCCGACGAAGACGAAGGTCCAGTCCGGCAGGGCAATGGCGGCATTGGCGATCATGGGCAGATCGAGCCAGTCGGAAATGCTGCCGTAGAAACCCGCAACCTTTCCCTCCGGCAGATCGCCGGCGCGCGGGGCCGGATGGGAGAACAGGTCCACGTCCACGCCATGGGGAACAAGGTGGGTCTTCTCCGCCGGAAACCGCCGCGCCAGCTCCGCGCTCGCGGCGATCACGAGGTCCGCCCGCTTGACGAGGCGCCGCTCCATGTCCAGCACGGGGGCATGATCGACGCCGCTGAGGGCGCCGAAATCGTCGCCGCAATAATAGACCACCGCCCGCTCGTTCAAGGTGCCCACCGCTGAGAGCGCGCTCGGGAGCGATGCCCAGAGGATGGGCCGGGAGATGCCCTTCTCGTCGATAACGGCCCGCAGCCGGCGCCCCAGGAGAAGGCTATTGAGGCGCTCCGCGAGCGGATTTCCGGGCCACGGGATGGCCATGGGCGAGACGAGTGTGAGGCCGTCCGGCAGGGGCGCTGCGCGCTTCGGGGCGGGCGGGGCGAAGGCCGCCTTCAGCTTGCGCGCCGCGCGGGCAAGGTCATGGGCGCTGAGGCGCGGCCGGCGCAGGCCGATGGAGTTCACCCACACCACCCGGTGATGCGCGAGAAGATGCCCCGCAAGGTGCTGGGTGGAGGAGGGGTGGCCGCCCCAATCCTCGCCGAAGACGACCAGATCCGCCACGACCGCTCCGTCAGGGACCGCCGGCCGGGAACGCCCGGCGGGGCAGCGGCGCGAGGCCCTGGGGTGAGAAGGCTTCGCGTTCCTGCTGCTCGGTCAGCACCCGCGAGAGCGCCATGGTCAGGGCGAAGATGATGTAGAAGGGCCAGGTGAAGCCCTGGGTCAGGAAGGTGCCGGAGACGCAGAAGCCGGCGAGCCCCGCGGCCAGCGCGATGGCCGCCGTGTGGAGCCTCGGGTCGATCTCCGGATGTGCAACCAGCTTCAGGCAGCGCCAGCTGGTGAGGCCGGTTGCCACCACCAGGGCGATGAACACCCCGACGCCGGGAAAGCCGGTTTCGGCCAGCACGTTGAACCAGGTTGAATGGACCGCATGGGCGCGGCCGTCCCATTCCGGCGTGTACTCCCAGTAATTGTCCACGAAATTGCTGAGGCCGACGCCCGTGAGTGGACGGCGCAGGGCCATGTTGGTGGCCGTCTGCCACGCAATGAGGCGGCCTTCGGACGATTCGTCGATGCCCTGGCCCGCGCCGCCGGAGGAGCGGGCCGAGATGCCGGCGAACACGAACAGCGCGAAGGCCGCCGCGACGCCGACCCCGATCAGCACCGTCTTGCTCTTGATGAAGCGGCTGGCGAAAACCGCGCACACCGCCGCAACCCCCAGAAGCCCGCCGCGGCTCTGGGTGCACATGATGCCCGCAAAGATGGTGGCGAAGCCCAACAGACCGAGCATGCGATCGAAGAAGTTCACCCGGCCCATCATCAAGGCGGCGGCGAAGCCCATGGGGAACAGCAGCACGAGGGACAGATCGTTGGGATCGCCCAGCACCGAGCCTTCGGCGCGGCCGATGGTGACGCGGGTGCCCTCCACGAGGCCGATGCCGTTCAGCTTGTTGTAGATGGCGACCGCCGCCACTGCGGACCCCGCCACCGTGAGCAGGCGGGCGATGAGCTGGAAATCGGCGGCGCTGCGGGTGGACCATGTGAGCATCAGCACGATGATGCCGATCTTCACGAAGCTGTCCGACCATTGGGCATAGGACTGCGCCCAACTGGTCGATGTGACGATGCCCGCCGTGACCAAGCCGAAAAAGACCGCGAACAGGGTCAGTTCGCGGTTCCAGAACGGCTGGATGCTCCGCGCCAGGATGAGGTGCCAGAACATCACGATGATGGAGAGCTGGGCGAGAAGCTGCGGGATGCGGTAGGGCACCAGGAAAGGGAACGCCTCGTGAACCCGCAGGAACGAGAAGATCACGAACAGCATGCACGGGATGGCGGGACGCTTGAAGGCCACCACCACCAGGATGGCCCCGGTGCCGAGCATCAGCGGCACCTCGATGCCCGGCACGCTGATCCAGGCATAGAACATCAGGCCCACCGCCACGAGCGCGATGATGATGTCGCGCCAGTGGCTCTCGCGGGGTTCCTCGGACGGCGGCCGCTGGACGCCGCTGGTTTCGGTCAAGGGGATGCCTCGGACGGGAGGGTGTGAGACGCACTATATCTTATCATGCGCGGGCGCGCGCTATGCCCGACTTCATCCATGCCTGCCCCCGAGGGCCTGCTCATAGACGCCGATGATCTGAGGCAGGCGGGCCTGCGTCCCGAAGCCCTCGCGCGCCGTCCGCCAGGCCGCCTGCGACCAGCCGGCGCGCTGCGCCGCGCCGCCGGCCTGCCAGGCCGCCACCGCCTGCGTGGCCGCATCGAGGTCGAGGGGCGGGAACAGCCAGCCATTCTCGCCGGTGCGGATGAGATCGGGCAGCGCGCCCACCGCGCTCGCCGCCACCGGCACGCCCGCGGCCATGGCCTCGATGGCGGCCATGGGCAGACCTTCCGCCCGCGAGGGCATCAGGAGGAGGCCGATGCGCGGCCAGATGGTGCCGGGGTCCGTCACAAGGCCGTGGAACCGCACCCGCTTGCCATGCTCGGCCTCCAGTCCGGCCCGCATGGGGCCGTCGCCGAACATCTCGAACGGGATCTTCCCGGCGAACCGCTCGGCGAGGATGCAGAACAGGTCCGGTCCCTTCTCCAGGCTGAACCGGCCGACAAAGCCCACCACATCAGAGGCGGGAGCCGTCGGCGGCGTGTCGGGAACCGGCACGAAATTGCCGATCACCGAGACCGGCGCCGGCAGCGCCTTTGCGATGGGCGTGCTGACCGCGATCCGCGCGCCGAGCCGGGAGGTCGCCTCGTCGAGCCGCTGGTAGAGCGAGACCGGGAACGGGCCGCGCTCGCCGGCGTGGAAAGTGGAGACGCTGGGTATGCCCGCGAGCCGGGCGGCGAGGCGCCCGAGGATGCCGGCCTTGTAGCCGTGGGTGTGCAGCAAGGCCGGCCGGTCGCGCTTCAGGCGGGCGAGCACTGTTGAAAAGCGACCGTCCAGCACCTCGAACGGCACGCCTGCCGCCTTGAGCTGGCCGAGCCAGGGATTGGCGCCATGGTCGGCCAGGAGTAGCACGCGGCATGGCCAGCCCGCCTCGGCCAGCGCCTTCGCCAGCACGCGCACATGGGTCTCGATGCCGCCGACGCCGCCGGAATCCACCAGTTGCCACACTTCGCCCGACACGCATTCCCCCGAGGGCCGGCCCGATTCCGGCGCATCCTGCACCGGAACACCTTAAGAACTGTGAGAGACACGTTTTGGCGCGCCAATCTCCCGTGTCCCCGCGCGACAGCTCTGATATATGCGCGGACGCATACTCGAACGGGGTGGAGCGCTCATGTCCAACATCACTGCTTTTCCGGATAAGGCCACCATCGCCGAATTGAGCGCCCGCATGTTCCTGGAAGTGGAGGCGGTGCGCTTCTCCGACGGCGACCCCTTCATCTTCACGTCCGGCTGGGCGAGCCCGGTCTATATCGACTGCCGGCGCCTCATCTCGTTTCCCCGCGTGCGCCAGACGCTGGTGGATTTCGGCGTCTCCACCATCTATCGCGAGATTGGCTTCGAGGCGTTCGACACGGTGGCGGGCGGCGAGACGGCGGGCATCCCCTTTGCCGCCTGGATCGCCGACCGGACCATGCTGCCCATGCAGTATATCCGCAAGAAGCCCAAGGGTTTCGGCCGCAACGCCCAGATCGAGGGGCACCTGGAGCCTGGCACCAAGGTGCTGCTGGTGGAGGATCTCACCACCGACGGGCGCAGCAAGGTCAATTTCGTCCAGGCGCTACGCGATGCCGGAGCGGAATGCAGCCACTGCTTCGTCTTCTTCTATTACGACATCTTCTCGGAGGCGCCCGGGATCTTTAGGGATGCCGGCCTCACCCTGCATCGACTGTGCACCTGGTGGGACATCCTCGCCGCCGCCAAGACCATGGATCGCTTCCCGGCGAAGCAGCTCGACGAGATCGAAGCCTTCCTCAACGATCCCCATTCCTGGTCCAAGGCCCATGGCGGCGCCACCAGCATGGCCGAGTAGCCCGCGCCGATGGACCTTTACGCCCTCGCCCGGCCGGCACTGCGCTTCATTTCGCCCGAGACCGCCCACGGCCTCGCCGTCCACGCGCTGAAAGCCGGCCTCGTGCCGCCGGAGCGCGGCGCGGACGATCCGGTCCTCGCCACCCGCCTGTGGGGCCGCGATTTCGCCAATCCGGTCGGCCTAGCGGCGGGATTCGACAAGCATGCGGAGGTGATGGGCGCCCTCCTCGCCACCGGCTTCGGCTTCATCGAGGCCGGCTCGGTGACGCCGCGCCCGCAACCAGGCAATCCCAAGCCGCGCCTGTTCCGGCTGGACGAGGACGAAGGCGTCATCAACCGTTTCGGCTTCAATTCGGAAGGGCTCGGCCCGTTCGTCGCGCGACTTGAGCGGCGCCGCGCAGCGGGGTCGAAAGGCATTGTCGGGGTCAATCTCGGCAAGAACAAAGAAACCGAGGACGCGGCCGAGGATTATGCCGCCGGCATCACAGCCACCTGCCGGCTCGCCGACTATCTCGTGTGCAACCTCTCCTCGCCCAACACGCCGGGCCTGCGGGCGCTCCAGGCGCGCACGGCCATGCAGCTCGTGGTGGCGCACGCGCTGCGGACCCGCGACAGCGAGATTCCTGAACCGGCGCAACGTCCGCCGCTCCTGGTGAAGATCGCGCCCGATCTGGACAATGCGGGCCTGGAGGACGTGGCCACGGTGGCGCTCAGCACCGGGGTCGACGGCATCATCATCGGCAACACCACCCTCTCGCGCCCCGCGAGCCTGCGCAGCGCCCACAAAGCCGAATCCGGCGGCCTTTCGGGACGTCCGCTGATGGCCTTGTCCACAGAGCGGCTCGGCGTGCTCTACCGCATGCTGGGTGGCCGGGTGCCGCTGATCGGCTGCGGCGGCATCAGTTCCGGCGCCGACGCCTATAAGAAGATCCGGGCCGGGGCGAGCCTGGTGCAGCTCTATTCCGCCCTCGTCTTCCACGGGCCGGGCCTCGTGACCCGCATCAAGCAGGATCTGGCGGCCCGGCTGAAGGCGGACGGGTTCCGGACGGTGGGCGAGGCCGTGGGCGCCGATTTCCGCTAAGCGCCGGCCGCTTCCCAGGAACCGTCATGGCCGGGCTTGTCCCGGCCATCCACGGGGCTCCGCTTGGTATCCGCCAACGGCGGAGCGTGGATGCCCGGGACAAGTCCGGGCATGACGTCTGCAACGTGCTACAGCGATGCCCTGCCTGCCTAAACGCCGGAAGATGGGGCGCTTGTCCCCTCCCGCTTCGCCAGGAGGTCGCGGATCTCTTCCAACAGCACTTCGGAGCGCGGCGGGGCGGCCGGAGGCTTCTCGGCTTCCTGCTTCTTCAGGAGGTTAATGGCCCGCACCACGAAGAACAGGATCCACGCCACGATCAGGAAATTGATCGCCAGCGTGATGAAGTGGCCGTAGGCGATCACCGCGCCCTGCTTCTTCGCATCCTCCAGATTCTCGGCCGTCACCGCCGAGGAGAGCGGGACGTAATAGTTGGAGAAATCGAGCCCGCCGGTAATGGCGCCGATCATCGGCATGAAGATGTCGGCCACCAGGGATGAGACGATGCCGCCGAATGCCGCGCCGATGATGACGCCCACGGCGAGGTCCACAACGTTGCCCCTGACGGCGAATTCGCGGAACTGCTTCAGCATGGCTTTCCTTTCGAAGTCCGACGCCCCGCGCGTCAACGCCCGCACACGGTTTAGGTTGCCTGAAGGAACGCGGGCGCGCATCCCGCCATGCGGCCGATTTTTTCACAGCACGGGCGACGCCGTGACGCTTTCATGACTTTGAGCACGCCCACGCCTATGTTAGGGAGTGCCCCGTCCGGCAACGGGCGGCACCTTGGGCTTGGCTTGATCGGGCCTTCGGATGGAACAAAACTTCAGCCCCACGGGCAGTATGGTGACACCAGCGCGCATGGCGGACCGGCAGACCAGTTTTGAGTATGAGGATCTCCTCGCCTGCGGGCGCGGGGAGTTATTCGGCGCCGGCAATGCCCAGTTGCCGCTGCCTCCCATGCTCATGTTCGATCGCATCTCGGAGATATCGGAGACCGGCGGCGAGTACGGCAAGGGCATGGTGCGCGCCGAGCTCGAGGTGAAACCCGACCTCTGGTTCTTCGATTGCCATTTCAAGGGCGATCCGGTGATGCCGGGCTGCCTGGGCCTTGATGCCATGTGGCAGATGGTGGGCTTCTTCCTCGGCTGGCTCGGCTCCCCGGGGCGCGGGCGCGCGCTCGGGCTTGGCGAACTCAAATTTTCCGGCCAGGTCCTGCCGAACGTCCAGAAGGTCGTCTACGGCGTGGATTTCAAGCGCGTGATGCGCTCGAAATTGGTGCTTGGCATCGCCGATGGCTGGCTGTCCGCGGACGGAGAGATTATCTATCGCGCCAAGGACCTGAAAGTCGGCCTCTTCCAGACCGACATGGCTCCCGCAGCCGGAGGCTGAGGGGGCGGACAAGGCGGTGCCATCATTGGCCGCCATGGTGCGATTTTCACCTGAGGAGGTGACATGCGGCGCGTCGTCGTCACCGGAATGGGCATCGTCTCGTCCATCGGCAATTCTACGCAAGAGGTGCTCGCCAGCCTGCGCGAGGCCAAGAGCGGCATTTCCTTCGCGGATGATTATGCGAAGCTCGGCTTCCGTTCGCAGGTGCACGGGGCTCCGAGCCTCGTGGCCGAGGACGTGGTGGACCGCCGCGCCATGCGCTTCCACGGCGGCGGCACCGCCTGGAACCATGTGGCCATGGAGCAGGCGATCCGCGACGCAGGCCTCGAGCCGCACGAAATCTCCAACGAACGCACCGGCATGGTGATGGGGTCGGGCGGCTCGTCCACCAAGACCATCGTGGAAGCCGCCGACATCGCCCGCACCAAGGGGCCGAAGCGCGTGGGGCCTTTCGCAGTGCCGAAGGCCATGGCCTCGACGGCCTCCGCAACGCTCTCCACCTGGTTCAAGATCAAGGGGCTGAGCTATTCGATCTCGGCCGCCTGCGCGACCACCAACATCTGCATCGGCAACGCCTACGAGCAGATCCTCTACGGCAAGCAGGACCGCGTCTTCGCCGGCGGCTGCGAGGATCTGGACTGGACCCTCTCCGTGCTGTTCGACGGCATGGGCGCCATGTCCTCCAACTACAATGACCGCCCGGCGGTGGCCTCCCGCGCCTATGACAAGGACCGGGACGGCTTCGTCATCTCCGGCGGCGCCGGCGTGCTGGTTCTTGAGGAGTTGGAAGTCGCCAAGGCGCGCGGCGCGCGCATCTATGGGGAGATCGCCGGCTACGGCGTGTCCTCCGACGGCGCCGACATGGTCGCCCCTTCCGGCGAGGGTGCCGAGCGCGCCATGAAGCTGGCCATTTCAGGCATCAAAGCGCCCATCGACTATATCAACCCGCACGCCACCTCGACCCCCATCGGCGACCTGAAGGAGATCGAGGCGATTCGCGCCGTGTTCGGCGCCAATTGCCCGCCCATCTCCGCCACCAAGTCGCTCACGGGCCACTCCCAGGGCGCGACCGGCGTGCATGAGGCGATCTATTCCATCCTGATGATGCAGAACGGCTTCATCACGAAGAGCGCCAATATCGACGAGATCGATCCCGCGTTCGCGGACATGCCCATCGTGCGCGAGCGCATCGATAATGTGGCACTCGGCCATGTGCTCTCCAACGGCTTCGGCTTCGGCGGCGCCAATGCCTGCCTTGTCCTGAAGCACCTGGACGCCTGAGGCCGTTCGCGGCCCTTCCGCGCGAGCGGTACGGTTAAGGAAAAGGAAACAGCCGGCGCGTAAGCTCGCGCCGGTGTCTCCATGGGCAGCCCTCCCGGACACGGAAAACCCGTGTTGCACCGTTGCAACGAGTCTTGAGGCGGAGGGCGGTTCGGCGAGGTGGCGCGGGCCAATCAGGTCTGCTATCGCCGCGTAAGGATCGTGACGAAGGATAGTCGGCGATGCAGGACCTCATGAAGGGCAAGCGTGGCTTGGTGATGGGCGTGGCCAACGACCATTCCATCGCCTGGGGCATAGCCAAGGCTCTCGCGAGCCAGGGTGCCGAGCTTGCCTTCACCTATCAGGGCGAGGGCATGGCCAAGCGGGTCCGCCCCCTCGCCGAAGGTCTCGGCGCCTCCCTGGTCCTGCCCTGCGACGTGGAAGACCTCGCCAGCGTGGACGAGGTTTTTCGCCGGCTTAAGGATGCCTGGGGCACCATCGATTTCCTGGTGCATGCGGTGGCCTTCTCCGACAAGTCGGAGCTGAAGGGCCGCTATGCGGACACCAGCCGTGAGAATTTCTCGCGCACCATGGTGATCTCCTGCTTCTCCTTCACGGAAGTGGCGAAGCGGGCCGCGGCCCTGATGCCGCGCGGCGGCTCCATGATCACCCTCACCTATGGCGGCTCCACCCGCGTCATGCCCAATTACAACGTCATGGGCGTGGCCAAGGCGGCGCTTGAGGCGAGCGTGCGCTATCTGGCGGCGGATTACGGCCCGGTGGGCATCCGCGTGAACACCATCTCCGCCGGTCCGGTGCGGACGCTCGCGGGCGCCGGCATCGCCGATGCGCGGCTCATGTTCAACTACCAGAAGCGCCACGCCCCGCTCCGCCGCACGGTGACCATCGAGGAGGTGGGCGGCTCGGCGCTCTATCTCCTGTCCGACCTCTCGCAGGGCGTCACCGGCGAAGTGCATTTCGTGGATTCGGGCTACAACATCATCTCCATGCCCCATCCCGACGTGCTGAAGACGCAAGAGGATGCCGAGGCGAAGCTCGCCCACGACGACGTGCCGGCCAACGCCGCCGAGTGAAGGTCGAAGGCGATCGCCTTCACATCAGCCCAGCCGCGCTCAGGGCCATGAACAGGCCCATTCCCGCTGCGATCAGCAGCAGCGGGTTCACTTTCGTCAGCAATAAAGCCGCCGTGGCGCCGACGGCCACGAGGCGCGCCGCCAGTCCGCCTTCCAGCGCCTGGAGCAGCACGTAGACGGCGGCGAGGATCATGCCCGCCGCCACCGGCCGCAGGCCCGCCTCCATGGCCTTGAGCCAGCGCGCGCCCTCATAGCGCGACCAGACATGGGCGACGCCGTAGATCAGGAAGGCGGTGGGGCCGAACATGGCGATGGTGGCCAGCACCGCGCCCCAGAAGCCCGCCACCTGCCAGCCGATCAGCGTCGCCAGGAGCGATCCCGGCCCCGGCGCCATGCGGGAGATGGCGAAGGCATCCACGAACTGCGCCTGGGTCATCCAGTGATGGACATCCACCACCTGGCGCTGGATGTCCGCGACCACACTCTGCCCACCGCCCACCGTGACGAGGGAGAGCGGCGCGAAGACGAGGACGATGCCCCAGAGAAGCGACGGCATGGGCCCGGCCTCACGATTTCCAGAGGGAGATGGCGACGCTGGTCACGCCCGCCACCAGCACGGTCCACACCAGGGGCCATTGCAGCACGCCGATGGCGATGAAGACGGCGGCCATGACCATGAGCGGGAAGGCGCGCCGCGGCACCCGGCGGGCGGCGGTGAGGCCCATGGTGAGCGACAGGCCCACGGCGGCCGCCGCCGCGCCGTTCATGGCTGCATGGGTGAGGCTGAAGCCCGAGATCGCCGAGAGCAGGGTGGCGATCAGCACCACCACGAAGGCCGAGGGCACGATGATGCCGAGGAAGCTCGCCGCCGCCCCGGATGCGCCGCACAGGCGATAGCCGATCCAGATGGCCATGTTCGAGACGTTGACGCCGGGCAAGGCCTGGGAGACCGCAAGGCCGTTGAGGAATTCCTCCTCCGTCATCCATTTGCGGTCCTGCACGAACTCCCGAAGGAACCAGCCGGACAGGCCCCCGCCGAAGCTGGTGAGGCCGATGCGGGTGAAGATGAGGAAGAGCTGGGTCGCGCTGGGGCGCGGGGCGGGCTGGTCCGGCATGGGGGGTCCGTGGCCCTGAGGGCGGAAGTGGCAGGGACGGCGATGGTCTAGACCATGATGTTCCCCCGACCGCAATCATCACCCATGGTCATCCCTTACGACGCCGTGCGGCTGCAGGCTTTGAGCCCTTGCTTTCCGCGCGTGCGCGCCGGTACGGTGGCGCCGCTCTCGTGGGGGGAAAGCGCATGAATTCGTGGGTGCTGGCCGGCGTATCCTTTGTCGCCATGTTCGGCGGCTGTCTCTTCGCCATCTTCGTCGCACGCCGTCTGGCCGAGCATCATGTATCCAAGGAGACGCAGGATACGGTGAAGCTCGGGGTGGGCATGGTGGCCGCCATGTCCTCCCTCATCCTCGGCCTCATGACCGCCTCGGTGAAGGAGAACTTCGATTCCACCGACAAGGACGTGCACACCTACGCGCTGAACGTCCTCTCGCTCGCCACCGACCTCCGCCATTACGGGCCCGAGGCCTGCCCGGCGCAGGATCTGCTGGCGCAATACGTCCACTCGGTGCTGACCGAGACCTGGGGCCTCGGCCATTACGGGGAGACGAAGCCAGAGCCCGGCTCCGACCAACTCTTGCTCAGCCTCGACAACACCATCCGCAACTGGACGCCGACGACCGACCTTCTGAAGGAGACGCGCACCGCCGCCATGTCGGACATGCGGTCCATCCTCACCACCCGCTGGGCGGTGAGCGAGGAGGCCGTGGCCTCGGTGCCCACGGCCTTCCTGGTGGTGCTGGTCGCCTGGCTCGCGCTCATCTTCATCAGCTTCGGCCTGTTCGCACCGCCCAATGCCGTGGTGATCGTCTCTTTCTTCCTGTGCGCCGCTTCCATTTCCGGCGCCCTGTTCCTCATCATGGAAATGAGCGGGCCGTTCGAGGGCATCATCGCGGTCCAGCCCCAGCCCATGGAGCAGGTGCTCGACTTCATCAAAGTGAGCCGCTGTAAATAAAGCGCAGGCCCAAAAGGAAAGGGCGGCCTCTCGGCCGCCCTTTTTTGTGTTCGGACGCGGGAGCGGAAATCACTCCGCCGCGCCGGCCTCGCTGGCGCCGTCGCGCTCGGCCTTCTGCTTGGCTTCAAGGTCCTCGCCAGTCTCCTGGTCGACCACCTTCATGGACAGGCGGGTCTTGCCGCGCTCGTCGAAGCCCATGAGCTTCACCTTCACCTTGTCGCCTTCCTTGACCACGTCGGACGACTTGGCGACGCGATCCTTGGCGAGCTGGGAGATATGAACGAGGCCGTCCTTGGAACCGAAGAAGTTCACGAAGGCGCCGAAATCCACCACCTTCACGACCGTGCCGTCATAGACCTGTCCGACCTCGGGCTCCGAGGCGATGGACTTGATCCAGTTGATGGCGGCCTTGATGGCCTCGCCATTGGCCGAGGCGATCTTGATGGTGCCGTCGTCCTCGATGTTGATCTTGGCGCCGGTCTTCTCGACGATCTCGCGGATCACCTTGCCGCCGGAGCCGATCACTTCGCGGATCTTGTCCACGGCGATCTTCATCACCTCGATGCGCGGGGCGTGCTCGCCCAGCTCGGCGCGGGCGGAGGTCAGCGCCTTCGCCATCTCGCCGAGGATATGGGCGCGGCCGTCCTTGGCCTGGCCGAGGGCGACCTTCATGATCTCCTCGGTGATGCCGGCGATCTTGATGTCCATCTGGAGCGAGGTGACACCCTGCTCCGTGCCGGCCACCTTGAAGTCCATGTCGCCGAGATGATCCTCGTCGCCGAGGATATCGGAGAGCACGGCGAACTTCTCGCCTTCCAGGATCAGGCCCATGGCGATGCCCGCAACCGGGCGGCGCAGGGGCACGCCCGCATCCATGAGCGCCAGCGAGGTGCCGCAGACGGTGGCCATGGAGGAGGAGCCGTTGGATTCCGTGATCTCCGACACCACGCGCAGGGTGTAGGGGAACTCATGCTTGGCGGGCAGCATGGGGTGGATGGCGCGCCAGGCAAGCTTGCCGTGGCCGATCTCGCGGCGGCCGGGCGAGCCCATGCGGCCGGTTTCGCCCACCGAGTAGGGGGGGAAGTTGTAGTGCAGCAGGAAGTGCTCCTTGTAGGTGCCTTCCAGGCTGTCGATGAACTGCTCGTCCTCGCCGGTGCCCAGCGTCGCCACTACGAGCGCCTGGGTCTCGCCGCGGGTGAACAGCGCCGAGCCGTGGGCCCGGGGCAGAATGCCCACTTCCGAGACGATGGGGCGGACGGTGCGCACGTCGCGGCCGTCGATGCGGATGCCGTCGTCCAGGATCGCCCAGCGGACGATCTTGGCTTCGAGGCCCTTGAGCACCTCGGAGACCACCTGCGCCGGCGGGGCCGACTGGCCTTCCACCGCGAGGCCCTCGAAATACTTCTTCACCTTCGCCTTGGCAGCGCCGACCGCCTCGTAGCGGGCCTGCTTCTGCACGATCTTGTAGGCGGCGCGCAGATCAGCCTCGGCGATCTCGCGGATCTTGGATTCCAGCTCGGAATGGTCCGCCGGCTCGAACGGGCGCGGCTCCTTGGCGGCCTTCTCGGCGAGGCGGATGATGGCCTGGATCACCGGCTGGAAGTGGCGGTGGCCGAACATGACGGCCCCGAGCATGATCTCCTCGGGAAGCTCCTTGGCCTCCGATTCCACCATGAGCACAGCGTCGGCGGTGCCGGCGACCACGAGATCGAGGCTGCTTTCCTTCACCTCGTCCACGGTGGGGTTCAGCACGTATTCGTCGCCGATGAAGCCGACGCGGGCGCCGCCGATAGGGCCCATGAAGGGCACGCCGGAGAGCGTCAAGGCGGCGGAAGCCGCGACCAGGGAGACGATGTCGGGATCGTTCTCAAGGTCGTGGGAGAGGACGGTGACGACCACCTGGGTTTCGTTCTTGTAGCCGTCCGCGAACAGCGGGCGGATGGGGCGGTCGATGAGGCGGGAGACCAGGGTCTCCTTCTCGGAGGGACGGCCCTCGCGCTTGAAATAGCCGCCGGGAATGCGGCCCGCGGCGTAGGTCTTCTCCTGATAGTTGACCGTCAGGGGGAAGAAGTCCTGGCCGGGCTTCGCCTCACGGGCGGAGACGACCGTGGCGAGCACGGTGGTGTCGCCATAGGTGGCGAGCACGGAGCCGTCGGCCTGGCGGGCCATCTTGCCGGTCTCCAGGACCAGCGTGCGGCCACCCCAGTCCAGCTCTTCGCGATGGATATCGAACATGAATGTCTCTCTCTTCGTTCAGCGAAGAGGGAGAGCCATGAGCAAGACGGCCGGACGCGCCGCGCGCCCGCTCTCCTCTATGTGAGGAGGCGTGCGACGGTTGCGTCCGGCGATCCTGCCATGACTTTCCCTGAGCTTCGCGTACCCGCGGCGAGCCCCATGCCCGCCGCGTCCGCGCCGCCGTGGTGGCGGCGCACCCGTTGCTCTCTCGATCAGCGACGCAGGCCGAGCCGCTCGATCAGCGACTTGTAACGGGCCTCGTCCTTGCGCTTCAGATAGTCGAGAAGGCTGCGACGCGTGGAGACCAGCTTCAGCAGGCCGCGCCGGGAGTGGTTGTCCTTGTTGTGGGACTTGAAATGCTCGGTCAGGTTGGCGATGCGCTCTGAGAGGATGGCCACCTGCACCTCGGGCGAACCCGTGTCGCCCGCCTTGAAACCATAGTCAGTGATGAGCGCCTGCTTGCGCTCGGTCGTGATCGACATCGGGACTGTCCTTTCGGGTAGAGGGGAAGAAGGCGATCGGCCCTTGGGGCATGGCCCGGTGAGCGGTGTGATCGCCAGTCCGTTCGGCAGCCGGGCCGGGATGTCGTCCAGCGCGGTCGAAGTCGAACGGAAGCGGTGCGGGCCCTGGAGGATCCGCGCCGCGCACTATACATAAATTCGCGTCCGCAGCCAGTGGAAAGTCGGAGAGGCCATTTCTGCGCAAAATGCCCCCTTCCCGGCCGTCATCCCGGACTTGATCCGAGGCCCCCTCGGGATGCCTAGTGGGCTGCTCCTGGAGAAGATGACCGGGCCTGTCCGGCCATGGCGCTGAGGCAGACGAATTCTGGAAAGAGACCCATGGTCAAGCTGAACAAGATCTATACCCGCACAGGGGATGACGGCACCACGGGCCTCGGCAGCGGCGAGCGCGTGGCCAAGCATGATCTGCGGGTGGAGGCCTATGGCACGGTGGACGAGGCCAATGCCGCCATCGGCCTCGCCCGGCTCCATCTCGCGCACCTGCCGGAGGTGGATGCCTTGATGGGCCGCGTCCAGAATGATCTGTTCGATCTCGGCGCCGACCTCGCCACCCCCGAGCGGGTGGGCGCGCCGCCCCCGCCCTATGAACCGCTGCGCATCATCGCCTCCCAGGTGGACAAGCTGGAGGCGGACATCGACCGGCTGAATGCCGATCTTGCTCCCCTGCGCTCCTTCGTGCTGCCCGGTGGCGAACCTGCCGCCGCCTTCCTGCATCAGGCCCGCACCGTGGCGCGCCGGGCGGAACGGCAGATGGTGGCGCTGTCGAAGGTTGAGGGCGAGATCGTCGGCAGGGCCGCGATCCAGTACATGAACCGCCTCTCCGACTTGCTGTTCGTGGCGAGCCGCTACGTGAACGCGCAGGGCGCCGGCGACGTGCTCTGGGTGCCCGGCGCCAGTCGGTAGGAGTCGCCGGAACGGAGGGGACCGAGCGCCATGGGTGAGCGCGCCACAGCGCCCCACCGGCGCCTGTTATTTCAACTTCCTTCCAGCTAGGTTGCCGCTCATCGGGGACGAGGAGCCTGCACCGATGATACCCAGCCGTCGTGATTTCCTGAGCATAACCGCGGGCTTATCGGCAGCATCCGCGCTGGCCGCCCCGGCTGGTGCGCAAACGTCTAGCTCCGCCCCTTCCGCCGTCGATGCGATGGCGGCGTCGATTTCAGACAGCCTATTTTCCGGCGACGGGCTCGCCCGGCCGGTGCCGGCCACGCCCACCGTCTCCAGCCTCGCCGCCGGGCTGGATCGCACTTTGGTGCTGGGCGGCGGCGGCGAATATTACGTCGCCTGGTATTGCGGCTTCTTCCACGGCCTTCTCGAACTGGGGGTCGATCCGAACAAAGCGGACATGGTGGTTGGAACGTCGGCCGGCGCCTATCTGGGCTCGTCGCTGACCTCGGGGCAC
The DNA here is from genome assembly GCF_040049275.1 of Aquabacter albus. NCBI lineage: Bacteria > Pseudomonadati > Pseudomonadota > Alphaproteobacteria > Hyphomicrobiales > Xanthobacteraceae > Aquabacter > Aquabacter albus. The sequence continues at coordinate 42,031 of NZ_JBDZDT010000004.1, forward strand.
TTTCAGCGGCTGCGCAGCGAGTTCAACTTCTTCGGCTATTTCCCGGCCTGTTCGCCAAGCTGGCGCCGGTCTCCAGCGCAAATGCCAGCCAGAAGCGGGCGCAGGAGATCAATTTCCGCGTCAAGGACGGCAGCCCCGAGTCCATCCGGGCCATCGGCCATGCGGCGCTGGCGGCCGACAACCGGGTGAACGGCAACGGCGTCGATCGCCTCGCATGGCTGCTGACCGGCGACAGCCGCACCGACTGGCCGGTGGCGAAAATGTTCACCACCGCAAACGACTGCTACACCGGCGAGCGGCTGGTGGTCTCGCAGGCTCTGGCGCGGAAGAACGCCATCCCATTGGCGCACGCGGCAGCGGCGAGCTCGTCCCTGCCCGGCGTCATCGGCCCGACGCTGCTCGGCCAGCGCTTCTGCATGGATGGCGGCATTTCCAGCACATGGGCCCATACGGACGTTGTCGCAGGCTCCAAGAGGGCCCTCGTCATCACCCTGACCAATGGCTACGAAGGCAGCCTGCTGAGCGGCATTCCCCACGACATCTACAAAGAGATTGCCACCCTGGAAGCCACCGGCACGAAGGCCATGCTCATCATTGCCGGCACGCCGCCGGGCGTGAACCTCCTCGACCCGAAGCAGATCGAGCCGGCGCTGCGGGCGGGCTATGAGAGGGCAAAGACCGAGGCTCCCAAGATCCAGCAGTTCTGGGGCTGACGACGCCGTCTCAAAGCCGCCGGGCGGTCGGCTCCGGCCTTAGCCTGCAGCCCTCACCGGCGGGTGCGCGGTTTCCTCGCGGGTCGGCACCTTGATCCAGGCTTCCCCGTCCAGCACCACCTCGCCTGCCACCGAGCAGGTGCAGGCGAGACGGGCGCGGCGGCGCTCCGCAATGAGCTCCGCCACTTCCACGCGCACCACCACCTCGTCGCCGATCTTCACCGGCGCGCGGAAATTCAGGGTCTGGGAGATGTAGATGGCGCCGGGTCCGGGCAGGCGCGTTCCCAGCACGGCGGAGATCAGGCTCGCCGTGTATAGGCCATGGGCGATGCGGTGGCCGAACGGCGTCTTCGCGGCGAAATGCTCGGACAGATGGATGGGATTGCGGTCGCCCGTCACTTCGGCAAAGCCCACCACGTCGGAAGAGGCGATGGTCTTGCGCAGCTCCTCGGCGAGGCCGACCGTGAGATCCTCGAAATAGAGGACGCGAAGTTCGGGCAGCATGAGTGCACTCCATGGTCGGCCGCTGAGACAGGCATAAACCGGGGAAGGCGGTTTGGTTTCAAGCCCGGCGAAGGGCTTAATTTACGTCAGGAAAACAGCCCTATCCGCTCCGGTTTACACCCTTCCTGACCACTTGTAGGTTGCGCCGCGCCAGCCGCAGAGCACGGCGCCCGCGGGGGGCGGCCTCACCGGCCGGGAAGGCGTCAGGAGACTTGGGATGACGGAACTGGTCAAGCGGGTGACGATCGAGGACATCGCCGCCGTTTTGAAGGACAAGGGATTTCGCGCCGAGAAGATCGAATGGGTCGGCGGCCGCGAGGCGCTGCGCAGCGCTTCGGGCGGCGTCGGCTTCAACGTGGTGTTCGGCAATGGCGCGGACGGCGCCTATCACGACTTCACGTATTTCGCGAGCTTCCGCCTGGAAGGTCTGCCGGTGGAGGAGATCTGCGGCAACTGGAACCGGGCCCGGCGCTTCGCGCGCCTCCACTCCCGTGATGGCCTCCTCAACATAGAGATGGATGTCACCCTCGGAACCGGCGTCGACAAGGACTATGTGACGGTGACGCTGGAGCTGTGGAACCAGCTTCTCAACGAACTGCTCGGCCTGCTGCGCGAGGAGGCGGTGAAGACCGCGGGCGCCAGCGAGCCCAGCTCGACCATGAACTGACGCTGGCTGCTGTATGGCCGGACCGGGTCCGGCCATCTCAGGCAAAAGATGGGAAACCCCCGGGCCAGGCCCGGGGAGGACGCCCGATAAGGGCGTGCGATGGCGCGATCAGCGCACCGGAGCCGGCGTCGGGCCGACCCGGCCGACGGTGAAGATCTGCACCCGGCGGTTGATGGCCGAGGTGGGGTTCTTCGGGTCCAGCAGCACTTCTTCGCCGAGGCCCACCGCTTCGAGGCGGTTCGGGCTCACGTTGAATGTCGTTTCCAGGGCGTTCACCACGGCGTCCGCACGGGCCTGGCTGAGCTTCAGGTTGATGGCGCGGGTGCCGGTCACGTCCGTATTGCCCGTCACGATGAACTTGTAGCCGTGCAGGACCGGGTTGTGCAGCGCGTCCGCGATGGAGCCCAGCGTGCCATAGGACGAGGGATCGATGATCGCCGAGTTCAGGCGGAACTGGATCTGCACGTTGATCTGCGGCAGCGAATCAAGGTGGAGCGCCAGCGACGGGCGGGTCAGCGCCTCGCCCGGATACTGCGCCATGTGCTGCTGCACGAGGTTGCGCATCTGCTGGGCGGTGATGACCGGCGCGCTGTCCGTGAGGCCCTGGAGGCCCTGGAGGATCTGCGCGTTGTTGAGAGCGGTCTGGGCCAGCACGGGGGTGCCGGCGAGCGCGAGCGAAGCCGCCAGCGCGAAGCGGATCAGAGGCGACGGCATGTCGGTCGTCCTTCCTTTAGCGTTTCGGATGTGGCGGGAGATCACCGGTAGCCGGCGTCGGTGATGGCCTGATTGCAGGCGGCGCTCACCACGTTGGTTGCCTGAAGCAGGCAGGACAGAAGGTTGCCGTCCTGGGGGATCATGCCCGGGCAGAGGCGGGCGGCATCGGTGCCGCAGACCTGCACGATGGCGTCCTGCGCCGCATCGCGCTTGGCGATGGAGGCGGTGGCCATGGCATAGTCGCTCTGGCACTGCGCGCTGACCTGCGAGATCTTCGCGTCCATGCACGCCTTGAGCGCGCCGCCGCCGAGATTGACGGTCGGGCAGAGCTTGGTGATGTCCTTGCCGCAGCTCTTCGCCAAAAGGGCGCCGGCCTGGCCGTAGCTGATGGTCTGTGCACCGGCCGCCGCGGCCGAGCCTGCGAGCAGCGCAGCCGCCAGCAGAATTCGAATGCCCTTCATGATGTCCTCCCAACCCCAACGGAGAACCAGACGCTTACCAGACGGCGCCACGTCGTTAAAGCTTCGTCGGCGCGGAAAAGGTGTTTAGCCGAAAAGTTTCATGGCGTTGGGTTAAGGCCAGGACGGCGTTGCGGCAGGCCGCAGGGGAAACGCCGCCTTGATCTTGACCGGGGGCAAGCTTCGCCGTCCCGGTCCGGGACGACCCGCTTTACAGCGTCTCGTCGAACAGCGTCAGCAGGCGCGTCCAGTGCCGCTCGGCGCCGGCCGGGTCGTAGACGCGGTGGTCGGACACCGCCCAGCCATGGCCCATGCCCACGTAATTCTCCAGGGTGTGGTCCACCTCCGCCTCCCGCAGCGCCAAGGCGAGGCGGGCGGACTGCTCAGGCGGGAAGGAGCCATCGACCCCGGCGCTGCCCGCATAGACCCGCGCCTTGATGGTGGCGGCATGCAGATGGGGGCTGTCGGGCGCATCGGAGGCGAGGTTGCCGCCATGGAAGCTCGCGGCCGCCGCGATGCGCTCGGGATAGGCCGCCGCCGCGATGAGGGCGCGCGCGCCGCCCATGCAATAGCCCACCGTGCCGATCTTGCCCGCCGCTCCGGCCTCGGTGAGCGCGGCGATGAAGCCCGCGCCGTCGCGCTCGGTCAGCGCCTGCTTGGTCTCGGCCATGATGCCGCGCAGTCGCTTGCCGGTCTCCTCGTCGGCGAAGGCGGTCTTCGCATCGAACGTGCCGTAGTCGCCGACGCGGTAATAGAGGTCCGGCACCAGCACGAAATAGCCGTTGTCCGCCAGCCGCTTGGCCATGTCGTAGAGGGCCGGGCGCGGGCCGAAGGCGTCCATGTAGAGGATCACCCCGGGATGGGCGGCGCGCGGCTGGGCCGGGCTCGCGAGGGCCGCCGGGCAGGTTCCGTCCTGGGTGGGAAGGGTGATGTGCTGGAGCGGCATGGGGATCCCCGATCAGGTCGCGTATTCGCTGGCCGCGTTTGTGCCAGCAGCGCGGTGACGTCCGCAAGACCGGATGCGCCGGGCGAAAAGCAAATGCGCAGTAGGTCAGGAGTGCTGCGCCATGCGTCACATCAGGTTCACGGGCCTTACCCACCCTCTCGTGAGGTGGAGATGGAAGCATGCCTGAAATCGTCCGCGCCCGCGCCTTCGCGAACAATGAAGTCGCCTATCTCGCCTGGGATATCGACGGCGAGAAAATCCCCGGCTGCCTCGGCTTCCACATCGTCCGGGAATATCTCGACGATGCGGACACCATCACCGAGGAGCGCGCGCTCGCCGCCTATGTGGCCTTCAAGGGCCAGCGCAATCCCGACTGGTATCCGCAGAATACCGGCGTGTGGCCCATCCAGAAATTCAACTGGCGCGACCTCACCCTGAGGCGCCGGCGCAACGAGGCCAAGCTCCGTCCCGCCAATGAGCGGGTGCGCTACCGCATCCGCGCCGTGGGCAAGCTGAAGGACGGGATGGAGCCCGTCTTGGTGGCTGAAGAGACGCATTTCGACAAGGTGGCCAAGAAGACGGTCCCCAACACCTATGAGGGCAAGCCCCTGCCGCTGGGCTATCTCACCGCGCCGGCCTTCACCAACATCATCGAGGTCACAGCCAACCGCCCGCCGTTCGTCTCCACCTTCACCAACGGCATCCTCTCCACCCAGTTCCTGGTGCGGGTGCTGAACGAGGACGGGAAGGTGGAGGACAATGAACTCGTCAACCATCTGAAGACGCCCAAGGACTGGCTGCGCAACTATCTCGCCGCCGACGTCATCCCCCTCATGCACGATTTCTTCGCCCAGCCGGGCGGCCGCTTCCATGCGGCGCTCTACGAGCTGGAGGACGAGGAGCTGATCGACCTCCTGAAGGCGCATGCGGCCCGGCTCGACCTCATCCTCTCCGACGCCGGCAGCAGCGAGAAGAAGGTCGCCGGCAAGACCGTGACCACCTACGACGCCCGCAACGCCCCCGCCCGCAAGACGCTGCACGCGCTGGCGAAGACGACGCCGGGCTTCGAGATGCAGGACCGCATGTTCTCGGGCTCGGGCCATATCGGCCACAACAAGTTCGTGGTCCATGTGGACGATGCCGGCAAGGCGCGCTCGGTGCTCACCGGCTCCACCAACTGGACCTGGTCCGGGCTCGCCGGCCAGAGCAACAATTGCATCCGCATCGACGACGAGGCGGCCGCCGAAGCCTTCCTCGCCTATTGGCACCGGCTGAAGGCGGACAAGCAGAAGGTGCCCAAGACCGGCGCGAAGGCCACCGGTGCCAACCAGGGCAATGCCCTGAAGGAGGCGAACCGCGCCCCCGTGGAGGCCACGCTCGGCAATGGCGTGAGCCTGGAGGCGTGGTTCTCCCCCAACATGCCCGGCAAGGCTCAGCCGCCCTCCAAGACCGCCAAGACGCCGGCCGCCCCGCCGCCGGACATGGACCGGCTGTTCTCGCTCATGCGCAAGGCAGAGCGGGCCATCTTCTTCTGCGTCTTCCTGCCCTCGCGCGGCGGGCTCAATTCCATCGTGGCGGAGGCGATCAATCTGGGGCTGAAGGACACCTCTCTGGAGGTGATCGGCGCCATTTCCGACGCGCAGGCCATGTGGGGCTACGAGGCCGCCAAGGAGACCGCGGACGGAAAGAAGGTCCCCGCCTGGGCGCCCCGCACCTTCCAGCAGGACAACATCTCCGTGGTGCGCGCCACCGCGCTCACCGACAGGAACATCGTGGGCGAATTGGGGGATTTCGCGCTGAAGGAGGTGCTTACCACGGGCACGGCCATCATCCACGACAAGGTGCTGGTGATCGACCCGCACGACCGGGAGAAGTGCGTGGTGGCCTTCGGCAGCCACAACATGGGCTACAAGGCTTCCTACTCCAACGACGAGAACCTCGTCATCGTCCGCGGCCACCAGGCCCTCGCCCAGGCCTATGCGGTGCACGTGCTTGATGTCTACGACCATTACCGCTTCCGCGCGGTGGAGGCCGAGGTGTCGGCGGAGAAGGGCAAGCCCAAGACTGGTGCTGCGAGCGCGCGGTGGGATGGGTTTTTGTCGAAGTCGGATGGCTGGCAAGAGAAGGCGGGGCGGCGGATGTCGCGGTATTTTGCGGGGGAGTGACGGGTGAGGGGTGGTGGTGGTCGGTGATGGAATTGATTTGAATTTCCATCCCGGCCCTTTGCCTTAGCGGCACAGCCTTGCCCATCTCGGGTGTTGCCTGCATCCTTACTAGCCATACCGGCGTAACTCGTTGGCGATAGCAAACTAGGCGGACTAACGCGTTCGACGGCTCGACCGAGGCACAAAAACGTCAGATAGGATCAAGGATTCCCCGAGTATAGGAGAGCTGTTCAAGAATAAAATTGGCCCGCTTCATGTAGCGCTCGAATCGCCAATTGGGGAAGTACTCTGCACCAACGAAATCGTCGCTCTCAAGAAATTTGGAATGCCAAACCACTGTCGCTGCACCATTGGCGTCAACAAACCAGGTCCCATGCCCAATGAGGTTACGCTCGTCTGCGAGTTCATTTGCGAGATCCCAGATCTTTGCTTCTACGATCTCGGAATTTTGTGGTGGCTTAAAGAATTTTCGCAGCGCCATGAGACCATCTTTGGCGTTGATACGTGCTATCTTCTTTTTAGCCTTCAGGTCAGCATTGTTGATTGACCAGAGGATCTCGATAAGCATGTTCTCGATACGGGAAAAGATGGTAATCGCTTCGGCGATTTTAATCTTCAGACCATCGGGAAGGTCGAAGCTTACGGGAAGTCGTACCATCTCATTTTCTGTGAATTCGATCGGCATTAATGGCCTCTCCTTCAAAGAAATCTCGCAGTCGCATTGAATCAGAGGTTTGAACCAATGGCAGATACATTACCAACAGAAATGATTAACACATTCTATGACCTTACGCGGGTTGAATATGAAAGCTTAGATAAGCAATTGAGAAGGCAGATTCAAGTTATTGAGCGGCAGGCAGCGGCAGCTGGATTAATTTCATCGGGTAATACAATATTTCTCGCTTGCGAGGCTGGAGCAAATTCGCTTTCCGTTCGATCTCGCATGGCATGGAGCCTTCTATTTAAGGCGATGAAGGCATACGGCATAGAAATCAATCGAGCGACAGGTCCAGTCTTCCTATCAGAGCTCGGCACACAGGCGACGAATTCATCGATCACCGTCCAGGCGATCATCGAGAGCTGCGCCGTCTTCCGATCCGGGCTCCCGAACAATGCAAAGCAAGCCGGAATGGACATCATCCAGCAGGCGCTTCACCATGAGGTCGCACGGATGAAAGCCGAGGTCCAACTCCTTGTCGCGGCGTCGGAAAACATGAAACCCCTGACACCCCAATCACGCATCGAGATCAACGGCGACGGCAATGTCGTCGTTACAGGCGATGGAAATCAAATCAACGCCGGGACAAGCATCGACAGCAAGGCCGCCGCGGCTCTTGCGGATGCACTGAAGACAACACTCGACCATCTGACCGTACTACCCGTCGAGACGCCGATCAATTCCGCCGAGATCAAGGAACTTGTCGAGGATGCGCTCGCCGAGGTCAAAAAATCTAAACCGAACAAGGTCAAGGCTGTGAGCGCGATCAAGGGCATCGCCGAGACGATTAAGTTCGTTCCAGACCTGAAAGCAGCATACGATATCATCAAGCCCGCCGCAGCTATGGCTGGCATCTACTTGCCTTAATTAAGTCGCTCTAGCGACCAGAGCCGACGCATTGGATTGCTAAGTTTCGACTCAGCGCGCGCTCACCGTCCAAACCGGAGCGAATGAACGGCCGGGCTCTATCCGAAGCAGAACAACCCACGACCCAAACGCCCACCACTCTTGCATCCCCGCATTCCCGCTCTATTAGCGCCGTCCCTCAAAGGGGATACCTCAGAGCCATCGCTGTTGAGGTGATGAGAGTAGGGCACGCCCGGAATCCGCTCCTTTCCGCTTACGCGATCCCATCCCTGCTACGGGCGCCGGGAACGAGCTGAGATTGCCTTGCGAGCATCGACGCCTAAGGCCTGCGCGGCGCGCCGCTTCCCGGTCATCCTGCCTAGCGCAAGCGGCCATAAATCGTGCCGTCCCATCAAGATCCCGGTGTATACGTGCTTGAGGGCTCCGCGCCCGCATTATCGCAGTCATCAAACCGCGTGAGATTTGTGCGAGAGCGTGAAATGCGCCGTCGAGAGGCACGACAGACCGGAGTGCGGTGATGATCGCTACAGCAAGAACCTTGTTCGGCCTGGGCGCGTCACGGGGCGCTGTGACCACCGCCGTCGCCATCGTCGCCGGCGCGGCGCTGGTCGAGGTGGCGCTTATCCCCGCGCTCGCCATCGGCGCCGCCGCCGTGCTGGCGCCGGGGCTCGCGCGGGCGGTGACCGGGCCAGGATCGAACAAGAAGCGCGCGGCCGCAGCGCCCGCAAGTTCCGAAGAGGGTTCGAGGCCGCCGGCCTCCGGCGTGAAGCTGCCGTCCTATCTGTCGGCCATGGGCCGCGTGCGCCCGAGCCGCGCCTTGATGAAGACCGTCACCTTCCGCGTTGTCGTCACGACGCTCGACTTCAGCACCAATTATCTCGCGCTGGGCACATTGACGACCGCAGCCGGGCTTTCGGCCTTCACCCTCGTCACCGGCCCGGTCTTCTATTTCCTGCACGAAACAGGCTGGACCTATTTCGGCGACCGGGCGCGGGCTCCGGGCGGCGCCGGCGATCGGGTCATCCTCCTCGGCCGTCCCGTGAACACGACCCTCGCCAAGACAATCACCTACCGCACGGTGGCAACACTTGCGGAGTTCAGCGCAAGTTACGTCATCGTGCAGGATCTCGGGACAGCGCTGCTCCTGACATCGTTCGGCTTCGTGCTCGGGCCGTTCGTCTATTATTTTCACGAGCGTGCGTGGGACACATTCGGCAGCGCCGGGACTCCGCTCGCGCCGGCAACAGCGCCGCTCGCCCTCCCCCATCCCGCCGCTGCGATCTGACAAGCCGGGGCGGACGTCGTATCCTCGGCGTCCTCTTCCGCAGCGCCTCCTCCTTGCGGCTGCGGGTGAGAGATCGGAACGATCGCCAGGGGAGACGCTGACATGACCAAGGCTTACTGGGTGGCGATGGGCGAGGTTACCGACCCCGAAGGCTACAAGGCCTATGTCGCGGAGAATGCGAACGCCTTTCGGAAGTATCAGGCAAGATTTCTGGTGAGAGGCGGACAGTCGCAGACCGCCGAGGGCCGCGCCAGATCACGGACGGTGGTCATCGAATTCCCGTCCTACGCCGCTGCGGTCGAGTGCTACCACTCTCCGGAATACAAGAAGGCGATGGCGCTTCGCGTGGGAAAGGCGGATTTGGACATCGTGATCGTCGAGGGTTACGAGGGGCCTCAGCCGACATAGCCCCCGCGCCTCACCCCTATCGGGCGTCGCCTGATCGGCCGCGGCATCCTCCGAACGCCTCCACCCTTGCGTCCCGGCCCAATCCCGCTATATTAGCGCCGTCCCTCAAAGGGGATACCTCAGAGCCATCGCAGTCGAAGGTGATGAGAGTGGGGCCCGCCCGGGACCCGCTCCTTTTCCGCTTACGCGGCCCTTGCCCCTGCGGTTGCCGCGCCCTCACTTGGCGCGACATGGGGTTCTAAACGAGCTTCAAAAAGGCGCCCGGTCCAATCCCGCGCCCCATTCAGTCCCGGAGGGACATGAGCGATCCGTTCGACGCCCAGGCAAAGGGCACCAAGGCCAAGAAGGCCAAGGGCAGCAAGGAAGCGGGCCTGCCGGCCCCGCAGGTCGTGGTCCAGACATTGGACAGCGATCCCAACGAGCCCCGTCTCATCACCGAGACCGGGGTGTCGGCCCGCGTTGCCGCGATCGCCGAGCCCGTTCTGGCGGATCTCGGATATCGTCTGGTGCGCGTGAAGGTGTCCAGCCGCGACGGCGGCACCGTGCAGATCATGGCCGAGCGGCCGGACGGCTCCATGTCCATCGACGATTGCGAGGCCGCGTCCCGCGCCCTTTCGCCGGTGCTCGACGTGGAGGACCCGGTCTCGGGTGCCTATCGCCTGGAATTGTCCTCTCCCGGCATCGACCGGCCGCTGGTGCGCTTCACCGATTTCCTGCGCTGGGCCGGGTATGAATTGAAGGTGGAGATGGCGGTGCCCCTGGATGGGCGCAAGCGTTTCCGGGGCGTGCTCATCGGCGCCGAGGGCGCGGATGCGCTGCTGAAGCGCCTCGATGCGCCCGCTGGCGAGGAGCCCGTGGTGGCGCTGCCGGTCGGCGATATCGGCGAGGCGAAACTGGTGCTCACCGACGCCCTCATCACCGAGGCGCTGCGCCGGGCGAAAGCCGCGCTGCGCGGCCTTGAGGATGCGGACGACGACCTCGAAGACGAGGACGGCGCGGAAGACGACAAGACGGCACGCGACGCGGCCAATGCGGAGCGCGCCGGCAAGAAGAAAGCGGCCGAGAAGACGCAGGCCAAGGCCGACAGGGCCGCCCGCAAGGCAGCGAAGGCCGAGAAGATGGCGGCACCCGCCAAGGGCGCGGGCGGAAAATTCCGCCGCTCCGCCAGTGAAGAAGCTGATCTCGAAACCACGAACGTCGCCACCCGCGCTGCGCGGGCGGGCAAAGCGAAGGAGACGCACTGATGGTTGCCGTCAGCGCAAACCGGCTGGAACTGCTGCAGATCGCCGATGCGGTCGCGCGGGAGAAGACCATCGACCGCAGCATCGTCATCGCTGCCATGGAGGATGCCATCGCCAAGGCCGCGCGCTCGCGCTACGGCCAGGAGACGGACATCCACGCGGAGATCAACCCGCGCACCGGCGAGCTGAGGCTGGCCCGCCACCTGCTGGTGGTGGACGAGGTGGACAATTTCGCCACCGAGATCAATCTGGACGGCGCCCGGCGCCACAATCCGGCGGCGCAGGTGGGCGACATCATCGCCGACACCCTGCCCCCCTTCGATTTCGGCCGCATCGCCGCGCAGAGCGCCAAGCAGGTGATCGTGCAGAAGGTGCGCGAGGCCGAGCGCGACCGTCAGTATGACGAGTACAAGGACCGGATCGGCGAGATCATCAACGGCGCGGTCAAGCGCGTGGAATACGGCAACGTGGTGGTCGATCTCGGCCGCGGCGAAGCCATCCTGCGCCGCGACGAGCTGCTGCCCCGCGAGACCGTGAAGGTCGGCGACCGCATCCGCGCCTATATCTACGACGTGCGCCGCGAGCCCCGCGGCCCGCAGATCTTCCTGTCGCGCACCCATCCCCAGTTCATGGCGAAGCTCTTCCTCCAGGAAGTGCCTGAGATCTACGACGGCATCGTCGAGATCAAGGCGGTCGCCCGCGACCCCGGCTCGCGCGCCAAGATCGCGGTCATCTCCCGGGATTCCTCGGTGGACCCGGTGGGCGCCTGCGTCGGCATGCGCGGCTCGCGCGTGCAGGCGGTGGTGAACGAGCTGCAGGGCGAGAAGATCGACATCATCCCCTGGAACCCCGACATCGCCACCTTCATCGTCAACGCGCTCGCCCCGGCCGAAGTGGTCAAGGTGGTGCTCGACGAGGACCGCGAGCGCATCGAGGTTGTGGTGCCCGACGCGCAGCTGTCGCTGGCCATCGGCCGCCGCGGCCAGAATGTGCGCCTTGCCTCCCAGCTCACCGGCTGGGACATCGACATCATGACCGAGCAGGAGGAGAGCGAGCGGCGCCAGAAGGAATTCGCCGAGCGCACCAAGATGTTCGCCGAGGCCCTCGATCTCGACGAGATGATGGGCCAGCTCCTCACCTCCGAAGGCTTCGCGTCGGTGGAGGAAATCGCCTACGTGCCGCTGAACGAGCTCGCCACCATCGAGGGCTTCGATGAGGACACCGCGGCCGAACTCCAGGCCCGCGCCCTCAAGCACCTCGCGGACGTGGAAGAGGCCCTGGACAACGAGCGCAAGGAGCTCGGCGTCGAGGACGCGCTGAAGGACGTGCCCGGCGTCACCTCCAAGATGCTGGTGGCGTTCGGCAAGAACGACATCAAGAGCGTCGAGGACCTCGCCGGCTGCGCCACGGACGATCTCATCGGCTGGACCGAGCGTAAGGACGGCGAGACGGTGCGCTATCCCGGCGCGCTGGACGGGTTTGAGATCGACCGCGACACGGCCGAGCAGCTCGTGATGCAGGCGCGTGTTGTCGCCGGCTGGATTTCGGAGGGCGACCTCGCCGCGGCGGAAGCCGGCGACGAGGACGAGCCTTCCGAAGACCAGACCTGAGAGCTGGGAGATGACCCGGCGTGCTGACAGAGCTGAACGAGGACGAGACCGATGGGGGGCCGCGCGGGCTGACGTCCGTGCGTGCGCCGCTGGCGCGTCTGTGCCTCGCGACGCGCGAGGTGACGCCGGTCTCCGAAATGATCCGCTACGTGGTGGCGCCCGACGGGGCCATCGTTCCGGATCTCGCCCGTAACCTTCCGGGCCGCGGCGCCTGGGTCACCGCCACCCGGGCGGCGCTCGACACCGCGCTGAAGCGCCGGGCCTTCGGCCGCGCCTTCCGCGGCAAGGGCGCGCCCAAGGACGACCTTCCCGATCTCGTGGAGGCACGGCTCTTCGCCGATGCCCGCGCGGCCCTGTCCCTCGTCAACAAAGCGGGGCAGCTGGTCACCGGCAACGCCAAGGTTGAATCGGCCCTTGCTTCTGAAAATGTGGCGGTGCTGCTGCACGCCGCCGATGCGCGCCCCGACGGGGTGCGCAAGCTCGACGGGGCCGCCCGTCGCGCTTATGCCGCCCGCCACCCCGATAGCCCCGTGGGGGAAGAGAGCGTGGTGGCGGTCATCGACTGTTTCTCGGGCGTTGAATTGGACTTGGCGCTCGGGCGGTCAAATGTGGTACACGCTGCGCTGCTCGCGCATCCGACGACCGCGGGATTGCTCGCGCGCTGCCGAAAGCTCGAGCGTTGGAGGACGGGAACGTCAGCCAGCGCGCACGATCGGCTATGCCAGCGCCCCGAACGGATGCCAGGAACGGATACGGAATGAACGACACTAAGACCCCCGGCGACAAGACGCTTCATCCCACCCCCGGCAAGACGCTCACCCTGAAGCGCCCGGTGGAGCAGGGAACGGTTCGCCAGAGCTTCAGCCATGGCCGCTCCAAGGCCGTGGTGGTGGAGAAGGTGAAGCGGCGTGTGTTCGCGCCGGGCGAGGCTGCGCCTGCGAGCGCGCCGGCTGCTCCTGTTGCTGCGCCCCCGCGCCCCGCGGCGCCCGCCGCCGCGCCGGTCGCGCCCCGTCCGGCTGCGCCGGCGCCAGCGCCCGCCCCCGTCGAGGCCAAGGCGCCTCCGGCGGAGCCGGCCCCCGCGCCCGCCCCCCAGCCGGCTCCTGTGGCCGCCCCTGCCCCCGCGCCTGCGCCCGCCCCGGTCGAGGCCAAGGCCCCGGAAGCTCCCGCAACGCCGCCTCCGCCGGCCGCGCCGGTTGAAGCGCCTGCGCCTGCGCCCGAGCCTGCTCCCGTGGAAGCGAAGGCACCTGCTCCGGCAGCTCCTGCCCCCACCCCGGCCCCGAGCCGTGCCGCCGAGAGCCGCCCGTCTGCGTCCTCCGCGCCGGCCCGCTCCGGCGCCTCCTCATCCCAGGCTCCCGGCCGCTCCGGCGCCCCGCAGCGTGCCGGCGGCTCCTCGTCCGCGCCGCAGCGCGGCGGCGCCTCCGGCGGCCAGCGTTCCGGCCAGGAGCGCGGGTCCGACCGGGGCCAGGACCGGGGCCAGGACCGTCGCGGTGGTGGCGGTGCCGCCCCCGGCCGTCCCGGCGCCAACCGGCCTTCGGGCTCGGGCGTGGTGCTGCGCACCCTCACCGAGGAAGAGCGCGTCGCCCGCGCCAGCGCGCTGGCCGATGCCCGCGTCCGCGAAGTTGAAGAGCGGCGCATGGCGGAAGAGCGCCGCGTCGCCGAGGAGGAGGCCCGTCGCCGTGCGGAGCGCGAGCGTGCCGAGCGTGCCGAGCGCGAGGCCGCCGAGGCCCGCAAGCGCGAGGAAGAGAGCCGCCGCGCCCACGACGACGAGAGCAAGCGCAAGGCCGAGCAGGAAGCCCGCAAGCGCTTCGGCGGCGAGGAGCAGGCCGGCGCCGCCCGTGCCACCACGAGCACGACCCCCGGCACCGCCGCGCCGCGCCCCCTCACCCCCCGTCCCGCCGGCGCGACCGCCGCTGCTGAGACCGAGGAGGAGGAGCGCCGTGGCGCCCTTCGCCGGAGCCCCGGCGCCGTGCGTCCCGTTGCCCCCGTCAAGCTCCCCAAGGCTCCCGGCGCCGCCGAGAAGAGCCGTGGCCGCCTGACGCTGGCCAACGCGCTTTCGAGCGATGACGAGCGCCAGCGTTCGCTCGCCTCGTTCCGGCGCCGCACCCAGCGCATGACCGGGCATCGGGTGCAGGAGACCAAGGAGAAGGTCCTCCGCGAGGTGATCCTGCCCGAGACCATCACCATCCAGGAACTCGCCAACCGCATGTCGGAGCGGGGCGTGGACGTGATCCGCCTGCTGATGAAGCAGGGCCAAATGCTCAAGATCACCGACGTGATCGACGCGGACACCGCGCAGATCATCGCCGAGGAGTTCGGCCACACGGTACGCCGCGTGTCGGAATCCGACGTGGAAGAAGGCCTGTTCGATACCGCCGACGCGCCGGAATCGCTCCAGCCGCGTCCCGCTGTCGTGACCATCATGGGCCATGTCGACCACGGCAAGACCTCGCTGCTGGATGCCATCCGCAAGACCGCCGTGGTCTCCGGCGAAGCCGGCGGCATCACCCAGCACATCGGCGCCTATCAGGTGACGTCGCCCTCGGGCAGCAAGATCACCTTCATCGACACCCCCGGCCACGCCGCCTTCACCGCCATGCGCGCCCGCGGGGCCAAGGTGACGGACATCGTGGTGCTGGTGGTGGCGGCCGATGACGGCGTGATGCCCCAGACGGCGGAAGCCATCGCCCACGCCAAGGCGGCGGGCGTGCCGATCATCGTGGCCATCAACAAGATCGACAAGCCCGACGCCAAGGCCGAGCGGGTGCGCAGCGAGCTGCTCCAGTACGAGATCCAGGTGGAGAGCCTGGGCGGCGAGACCCTGGAAGTGGAGGTCTCCGCCACCAAGCAGATCAACCTCGACAAGCTTCTGGAGGCGATCGCGCTCCAGTCCGAGCTGCTCGACCTCACCGCCGACCCGACCCGTCCCGCGGAAGGAACGGTGGTGGAGGCCAAGCTCGACCGTGGACGCGGCCCCGTGGCCACCGTCCTGGTCCAGCGTGGCACGCTGAAGATCGGCGAGATCGTCGTGGCGGGTGCCGAATGGGGCCGCGTGCGCGCCCTCATCAACGACACCGGCGCGAATGTGGACGAAGCCGGCCCCTCGGTCCCGGTGGAAGTGCTCGGCTTCAACGGCACCCCGGAGGCGGGCGACCGCCTCGCGGTGGTGGAGAACGAAGCCCGCGCCCGCGAGATCACGGACTACCGCCAGCGCCAGAAGCGCGAGAAGGCGGCGGCCCGTTCCGCCACCATGCGCGGTTCGCTCGAGCAGATGATGAGCCAGGTCCGGGCAACCGGCCGGAAGGAATTCCCGCTCATCATCAAGGGCGACGTGTCGGGTTCGGTGGAAGCGATCATCGGCGCGCTGGAGAAGGTCGGCAACGACGAAGTCCAGGCCCGGATCATCCATTCCGGCGCCGGCGGCATCAATGAGAGCGACGTGACGCTGGCGGAAACGTCGGGCGCCGCGATCATCGCCTTCAACGTGCGCGCCAACAAGGAAGCCCGCGATGCCGCCGCTCAGGCCGGCATCGAGATCCGCTACTACAACATCATCTACGACCTGGTGGACGACGTGAAGAAGGCCATGAGCGGCCTCCTCGCCCCCATCAATCGCGAGACGATGCTGGGCAACGCCCTCATCCTGGAGATCTTCGCAGTCTCCAAGGTGGGCAAGGTTGCCGGTTGCCGCGTGACCGACGGCACGGTGGAGCGCGGCCAGCATGTCCGCCTCATCCGCGCCGACGTGGTGATCCACGAAGGCAAGCTCGCGACCCTGAACCGCTTCAAGGATGCGGTGAACACGGTGGTTGCGGGCCAGGAATGCGGCATGTCCTTCGAGAACTACCAGGATATGCGCGCCGGCGACGTGATCGAATGCTACCGCGTCGAGGTGGTGCAGCGTTCGCTGTGACCTTGTTCCCTCTCCCCTTGCGGGAGAGGGTGCCGAGCGAAACGAGGCGGGTGAGGGGTCTGGCGCGATAGCGCCATATCCCGCGATGTCGCATCAGCGGCGGCGCCCCCTCACCCCAACCCCTCTCCCGCGAGGGCAAAGGGGCTTTTGATCATTTCAGGGGCCGGCGGTCCAAGTCCGCCGGGCTTCTCACATGGAGAGGCGGCGCATGGGCGTCGCCTGAAGGTTCAGGACAATGAAGCCACAGAACAAGACGGGCGCTGGCCCGAGCCAGCGCATGCTGCGCGTGGGCGAGTTGGTGCGCCATGCGCTGGCCGACGTGCTCTCGCGCGGCGACCACATCATCGACCCCGTGCTCTCCGGCCACATCATCACGGTGCCGGAAGTGCGCATGTCGCCCGATCTGAAGATCGCCACCTGCTACGTGATGCCGTTGGGCGGCAAGGATGTCGTCCCGGTCATCAAGGCCCTCGCCGCCAATGTGAAGATCCTGCGGAGCGAGATCGCCCGGCGCGTGGAGCTGAAGTCGGTGCCGGACCTGCGGTTCCGGGAAGACACCTCGTTCGAGGAAGCCCGGCACATCGATGCGCTGCTGCGCTCGCCGGAAGTGGCGCGCGACCTCGACCACGACGAAGAGAAGAAGACGGACGAATGATGCGCACCGAAGACGAGGTCCGCCAGGAACAGGCCCCCGCCGCCGAGGCCCCCCGCCCGGAACGCCGGGACGAGCGCCAGGACGAGCGACGCGGGCGTGGCGAGGGACGCGGCGACCGCAATCGCGAGCAGCGCCCCCGCGCGCCCAAGCGCGACGTGGACGGCTGGGTTCTGCTGGACAAGCCCTCCGGCATGACCTCCACGCAAGCTGTGGCGGTGGTGAAGCGCCTGTTCGCGGCCAAGAAGGCCGGCCATGCCGGCACCCTCGATCCGCTGGCCTCCGGCTGCCTGCCCATCGCGCTGGGCGAGGCGACGAAGACCGTGCCGTATGTGATGGACGGCCGGAAGACCTACCGCTTCGCCGTGCGCTTCGGCATCGAGATGGACACGGACGATGCCGAGGGCCGCCCGGTGGTGGAGAGCGACGTGCGCCCCACGGACGAGGAGATCCGCGCGGCGCTCGGCGCCTTCCGCGGCGAGATCCTCCAGGTGCCGCCGGCCTATTCCGCTTTGAAGATCGACGGCAACCGCGCCTACGACCTCGCCCGCGAAGGCGAGGTGGTGGAGCTGGAGGCGCGCCCCGTGGTGATCCACCGGCTTGAGCTCGTGGAGCGGCCAGATGCGGATCATGCCGTTCTGGAGGCCCAGTGCGGCAAGGGCACCTATGTGCGCGCCATCGCCCGCGACCTCGGCCGCATGCTCGGCACGCGCGGCCATGTCTCCATGCTGCGGCGCGCCTCGGTGGGGCCGTTCCTGGAGGAGGACCTCGTCACCGTCGAGGAGCTCGCCGCGCGCGCTGAGGCAGGCGATGTGGAGCTGTTCGAGGCGCTGGAAGGCGTGGACGTGGCGCTGGAGGAGCTGATCGGCATCTCCGTGACCCCGGCCGACGCCCACCGCATGCGCTGCGGCCAAAGCGTGATCCTGCGCGGGCGCGACGCACCCATCGTCGACGGCCATGTGTCGGTGAGCTGCCAGGGCTCGCTCATCGCCATCGGCGATGCCACCGGGGGCGAGGTGCGCCCGCACCGCGTCTTCAACTGGGCGCGCTCGGCGCCGCGGCCGCTCAAGCGGAGTGCGTGAGGTCCTTGCTCCGCCTTGTCCTGGCCGACTGCAACGCAGCGAAGCGCAGTGGAAGGAGAGCCGGGACCCAGCGCAGAAGACCGCCGCAGGCGCTTCAATGAGCCTTCGCTGCCGCGCAGCGGAGGCGTGCTTTCGCGCTGGGTCTCGGATCTGCGCTCCGGCTGCGCCGTCGCTTGTCCGGGACAAGCGAGCCGCCCCATACGTATACAAAAGTGTGATGCCGCTCCCCTGAGCACATACGGCACACGGCATACAATTTGCGAAGCAGGTTCCTTTCCGTCAGGAGGGAAGGACGCGGGATGCCTCGCAAATTATCGTTTATCGCCTCGGCCGTATTCGGCCTCGCCATAGCTGCAAGCGCTGCAACGGCTCGCGCGGAGAATGTGGTCCGCTACGGCATCTCCATGGCCGACATCCCGCTGACCACGGGGCAGCCCGATCGCGGGGCAGGTGCCTATCAATTCACCGGCTATACCCTCTACGATCCCCTGGTTGCCTGGGAAATGAACGTGGCGGACCGGCCGGGCAAGCTGGTGCCGGGCCTCGCCTCGGAATGGAAGGTGGACCCCGCCGACCCGAAGAAGTGGATCTTCACCCTGCGTCCCGGCGTGAAGTTCCATGACGGCAGCGCCTTCAACGCCGATGCGGTGATCTGGAACCTGGACAAGGTGCTGGACGACAAGGCGCCCCAGTTCGACAAGCGCCAGTCCGCGCAGGTGAAGACCCGCCTGCCCTCCGTCGCGTCCTACCGCAAGGTGGACGACATGACGGTAGAAATCACCACCAAGGATGTGGATTCGTTCTTCCCCTACCAGATGCTCTGGTTCCTGGTCTCCTCTCCGGCCCAGTACGAGAAGGTTGGCAAGGACTGGGACAAGTTCGCCTCCAACCCCTCCGGCACCGGCCCCTTCAAGCTGGACAAGCTGGTGCCCCGCGAGCGCCTGGAGCTGGTGCGCAATGCGGACTATTGGGACAAGGCCCGCCTCCCCAAGGCCGACCGGATGATCCTGGTGCCCATTCCCGAGGCACTCACCCGCACCAACGCGCTGCTCGCCGGACAGGTGGACCTGATCGAGACCCCGGCGCCCGACGCCGTGCCCCAGCTCAAGAGCGCGGGCATGAAGATCGTCGAGAACGTGACGCCCCACGTGTGGAACTACCACCTCTCGGTGCTGCCCGGCTCGCCCTGGACCGACGTGAAGCTGCGCAAGGCGCTCAACCTCGCCGTGGACCGCGACAGCATCGTCGCCCTCATGAACGGCCTCGCCAAGCCCGCCAAGGGTCAGGTGGATCCGCAGAGCCCCTGGTTCGGCAAGCCCACCTTCGACCTGAAATATGACCCCGAGGCCGCCGCCAAGCTGGTGAAGGAGGCGGGCTATTCCAAGGAGAAGCCGGTCAAGGCCACCTTCATCATCGCCCAGGGCGGCACGGGCCAGATGCTCTCGCTGCCCATGAACGAGTTCATTCAGGCCTCCTTCAAGGAGATCGGGGTGGATGTGGACTTCAAGGTGGTGGAGTTGGAGACCCTCTACACCCACTGGCGCAAGGGGGCGAAGGACCCCATCAATGAAGGCATCACGGCGAACAACATCGCCTATGTCACCTCCGACCCGCTCTACGCCATCATCCGCTTCTTCGACAGTCGGCAGGTGGCGCCGGTGGGCGTGAACTGGGGCTGGTACTCCAATCCCAAGGTGGATGCGCTCATCGATGAGGCCAAGAAGACCTTCGACGTGACGAAGCAGGACCAGTTGATGGCGCAGGTGCACCAGACCGTGGTGGACGATGCGGTCCTGGTCTGGGTGGTGCACGATACCAATCCCCACGCCCTCTCGCCGAAGGTGAAGGACTTCGTGCAGGCCCAGCACTGGTTCCAGGACCTGACGACCATCGGAATGCGGTGAGGAAAGGCCGCCTCCGGGCAGCATCATGGCCGGGCTCGTCCCGGCCATTTTCCTTAGCTCCAGATGCCCGGGCCGAGCCCGGGCATGATGCCTAAGCGAGTTGAGCCTACCGGCCCATGGCGTAGATGGTGATCATCACCAGGACGATGGCCAGGAACTGGAACAGCACGCGGAGCTGCATCAGCTTCTGCGACCGCTGCGGCGTACCGCCGGAGGCGAGATTGACGAGCCCGAGCACCAGCACGCCGGCAACGGCCGCGAGCGCGATGGGGATGAGGAGGTAAATGGTCCAGGACAGCATGAGGCGCACCTTCGTCCCGCTTCGCGCCGCCGTCAATTCAGGACCGCGATAGCCCCGTTCAGCGTCGCCGCGTAGCAGACCCACGGCAGATACGGCAGAAGCAGCCAGCCCGCGACATCGTCCGCCCGGAAGGCCGCGCGCATGGCTGCGATGAGCGCCGCGAGCAGCGCCAGGATGATGGCGAGCGCGAGCCAGGGCGCATGCAGGCCGAAGAAGACCGGCGACCAGACGGCGTTGAAGGCAAGCTGCACCAGGAACAGGCCGATGGCCTCGCGCCGGGCCGGGCCGTCCGGCGCGCGGTCCCACAGCCGCCAGAGCGAAATCCCCATGAGCGTGTAGAGCGCGGTCCAGACGATGGGAAAGACGGTGTTCGGCGGCGTCCAGGCGGGCTTGGCAAGGCCGGCATACCAGGTGGGGATGGAGGGATAGGTGGCCAGCGCGCCCAGCCCGCTCACCGCAGCCATCAGCAAGAGGCACAGGACGAGCCGGACGAGGCAGGCGGCAAGCCCGATGCGAGGCGTCGAGAGTACACCCATGGCGCCATTTCCTTTCGTGACGCATCCCTTTCGCGCAATGAAGCTATGCGCGCAGAGGGGTGAAATTCCCTTGAACTTGCGTCGTTCCACGCGCAAAGGGACGCCCATGACTGACATGCCCCTGAGAACCGTCCCCCGTCTCAGCCGCGAAGACATGCGCACGCTAGGCCTCTCCGCCCTCGGCGGCGCGCTGGAATTCTACGATTTCATTATCTTCGTCTATTTCGTCGTGGTGCTGGGCAACCTCTTCTTCCCGCCCGGCATTCCCGACTGGCTGGTGCAGCTCCAAGCGTTCGGCATCTTCGCGGCGGGCTATCTCGCGCGGCCGCTGGGCGGCATCGTGCTCGCGCATTTCGGCGACAAGCTCGGCCGCAAGCGCATGTTCACCCTCTCCATCTTCCTGATGGCGATCTCCACCTTCGGCATTGCCTGCCTGCCCACCTTCCAGACCATCGGCCACGCCGCGCCCATCCTGCTGCTCGCCATGCGGGTGCTCCAGGGCGCGGCCATTGGCGGGGAAGTGCCCGGCGCCTGGGTGTTCGTGTCCGAGCATGTGCCGGCAAAGCGCGTGGGCCTCGCCTGCGGCATCCTCACGGCGGGGCTCACCGCCGGCATCCTTCTGGGCTCGCTGGTGGCCACCGCCATCAACCGCAGCTTCAGCCCGCAGGACATCCATGACTATGCCTGGCGCATTCCCTTCCTCTTGGGCGGCGTGTTCGGCTTCTGCGCCGTCTATCTGCGCTCATGGCTGGCGGAAACGCCCGTGTTCCAGCAGATGAAGGCGCGCAAGGCGCTGGCCGAGGGCCTTCCCGTGGGCGTGGTCCTCCGCCGGCACGGGCGGACGGTGCTCATCTCCATGCTGCTCACCTGGCTGCTGTCCGGCGCCATCGTCGTGGTCATCCTCATGACCCCGACCCTGCTGCAGACCCGCTACGGCATCCCCGCCCCCACCGCGCTCACCGCCAACAGCTTCGCCACCTTCTTCCTCACTGCCGGCTGCATCATCACCGGCTGGTTGTGCGACCGGTTCGGCGCGGGGCGGGTGCTGGGCCTCGGTTCGGCCGCGCTCGGGGCGGCGTGCCTTGCGCTCTATTACACGGTGGGCGCCCGGCCGGACCTGCTGCTGCCGCTCTATTCGCTGGCCGGCCTCACTGTGGGCATCATTTCGGCGGTGCCCTTCATCATGGTTCGGGCCTTCCCGCCCTCCGTGGCCTTTTCCGGCGTCTCCTTCTCCTACAATGTCGCCTATGCGGTGTTCGGCGGCCTCACCCCGCTCGCCGTGACTTTGGCGCTCCAGATCGATCCCTTCGCCCACGCCCATTACATCCTCGCCTTGTGCGTGCTGGGCTCGGTGATCGGCAGCCTGCAGATCGTGAAGGAGCGGCAGGCGCGTCCCTGATTATGCTGCACCGCAGCAATCGCGGGAGGCCCATCAGGAACAGGGCTGAAGCGGCTCGGCCGTCATCCGCCCGTCGGGGGATTTGAGGCTGCGCAAATCCACATCGCGCAGGAGGGGGATGAAGTCCCCGCCTTGCGCGATCTTCAGATAGGTGGTCACCGGCAACGGGCCGTCCGGCACCGGGCCGCGCACGCAGCCTTTCATAGAGACCGAGAGCGAGCCGCGCGGCCGGCGCCCGCCGGCCTGATCCTCCGCACGCGCCGTCTCGATCTCCGCCCGGATCGCCTCCAGCCGCGGAAGGTCGGCGGGCGGTATGCGGAACACCGCCACCGCCATTCCCTTCTCCGCAACGAGGGAGGCGGCATCCTCCGGCGCCTTCACCTCCTCCAGGGTGATGGCCTCCATGCGCCGGCCGTCCTCCTCTCCCTCCCGCCAATAGGCCAGCGCCAGCCCCGCACCGCCGGGGACGGGAGCGATGCCGGACGGCATCCGCACCGCGGCGCGAAGCGCGGCGAGGTCCGCGCGCATGGGATCGAAGCTGCTCAGCCGGGCCATGCTGGCCAGCGGCATGTGGGAACAAGCGGACACCAGAAGGGCCGTGCCGAGCGCAAAACCGCGCAGCGAGGGAAACGTCCGCATGATGTTTGCTCCGAGGACTTGATTTTTTATCGAATTACGATAAATTTTAGCTGTGTCAAGTTCAGGGAGCCGTCATGTCTGGCTTTGTCCGAAATCCCCGCCTGGATCGCCTCGCCCGCCTGGGCCGGCTGTTCGCCCACCTCACGACCCTTCTGCTGGTGCTCCTCGTGGCGGGCGAGCTGGGCATCTGGCTGCGGGAGGACTGGGTGCGCGCCGCCGTGCTCCCGCGCATCGGCCTGCCGGGTACGGCCACCCTCGGCCCGTGGGTGCAGACCCTGGGCCTGCTGCTCACGGCGGTGCCGCTGCTCGCGCTCGCCTACGGCCTGCTCCAGGTGCGCCGCATCTTCCAGGACTTCGCCACCGGCCGCATGATCACGCCCACCCTCGCGCGCCGGCTTGAGCTGTTCGGCGGGACGGTTCTCGCGCAGGCCTTCCTCAGCCCCCTCGCCGGGGCCGCCTTGAGCGTGGTGGTGACGGCGGGAAACCCTTCGGGCCAGCGCATGCTCGCGCTGAGCATCGGCAGCCAGGACATGCTGTGCGCGCTGTTTGGCGTCCTGTTGATCGGTGTGGGCCTCGTGATGCACGAAGCGGCCCGCATCGCCGAAGACCATGCCGGCTTCGTCTGAGCATGCCCATCATCGTCACGCTGGATGTGATGCTCGCCCGGCGCAAGATGCGCTCGCGCGAGCTGGCGGAACGCATCGGCATCACCGAACAGAATGTCTCGCTCCTGAAATCCGGCAAGGTGCGCGGCATCCGCTTCGACACGCTGGCGCGCATCTGCGCCACGCTCGACTGTCAGCCGGGCGACATCTTGGAATATGTGCCGGGGGAGGAGGAGGAGGAGGACGAGGCGGAGCCGGCCCCCCTCAGTTCCCGCCCTCCAGGAGGCGCCGGGCGATGACCTGGGCCTGGATCTCGGCGGCGCCCTCGAAGATGTTGAGGATGCGGGCATCGCAGAGCAGCCGCGAGACGGGGTACTCCAGCGCGAAGCCGTTGCCGCCGTGGATCTGCAGCGCATTGTCCGCCGCCGCCCAGGCGACCCGGGCGCCCAGAAGCTTGGACATGCCCGCTTCCAGGTCCGTGCGCCGGCCCTCGTCCTTGGCTCTAGCGGCGAAATAGGTGATCTGGCGGGCGATGGCGATCTCCACCGCCATCATCACGATCTTGTCGGCGACGCGCGGGAAGGCGATCAGCGGCTTGCCGAACTGGATACGCTCCTCCGCATAGCGCAGCCCCGTCTCCATGGCCGACTGCGCCACCCCCACGGCGCGCGCCGCGGTCTGGATGCGCGCCGCCTCGAACGTGTTCATGAGCTGCTTGAAACCCTGCCCCTCCACCCCGCCGAGGAGCTGGTCGGCCGGCACCTCGAAGCCGTCGAAGCCGATCTCGAACTCCTTCATGCCGCGATAGCCCAGAACCTCGATCTCGCCCCCCGTCATGCCCTTGGCGGGGAACGGGTCCGCGTCCGTGCCGCGCGGCTTCTCCGCCAGCAGCATGGAGAGGCCCTTATAGCCGGGCTCGGCCGGATTGGTGCGCACCAGCAGCGTCATCAGATCGGCGCGGACAGGGTGCGTGATCCAGGTCTTGTTGCCGAAGACCTTGTAGACCTCCCCCTCCTTCACCGCGCGGGTGCGCAGGGAGGCGAGGTCGGAGCCGGTATTGGGCTCGGTGAACACGGCCGTGGGCAGGATCTCGCCCGAGGCGATCTTCGGGAGATACTTGTCCTTCTGTGCGTCGGTGCCGCCGCCGAGGATCAGCTCCGCCGCGATCTCCGAGCGGGTGCCCAGCGAGCCCACGCCGATATAGCCGCGCGACAGCTCCTCGGTGACGAGGCACATGGCCTCCTTGGGCAGACCGAGGCCGCCATATTCCTCGGGGATGGTGAGGCCGAACACGCCGAGATCGGCGAGGCCCTGGATCACCTCCATGGGGATATAGGCGTTCTCCAGGTGCCACTCATGGGCGTGGGGGGCCACCTCCGCCTCCACGAAGCGGCGCATCTCGGTGCGCATGGCCTCCATGGTCTCGTCGAGGCCGGCATCGCCGATGGTGGTCGGCCCGGTCTCGCGGATGATGGCGGCGAGCGCGGCGCGGGCGGCAGAGGTGTTGCCGCCGCACAGGAGGCCGGCGATGGCCGCGTCCGCGCGCAGCTCGGCGACGAGGTCCGGGGCGACGAACAGGTCTTCGAGGCGCACCACCTCGCCCTGGCTCATGGAGATGCCGCCGAGGATCTGGGCGACATATTCGCCGATGCCGATCTGCACCAGCAGCTTCTCGGTCTCACCGAACTTGCCCATCTCGGTGAGCCGGTCAGCGTAATGGACCAGCTCGCGCACGCCGAAGACGTAGGTTGCGAGCCAGGCGAGGCCGTGGGTGGCGCGCTGCTCCTCATCGAGCAGCTTGGTGGAGAGCCTGCCGCCCTCGCTCACCCGCGCCCGCACGGCGGAGGTGGCCTCCGCCAGCAGCTTCTCCAGAAGGCCGCTCGCGGTGCGGCCAAGGGCGACGGCGTCGATGTTTCCTTCCTCGACGCTGCGGAGCGCGGCGCTGCTCGACATGACGGTGAACCCTCTGGTTGTGCGGTGCGGAATTTTTCCAATCCTTATCCCGCACGCGCGTCCGCGCAACGCCTGAATCGCGCCCGCCCCGTCAAAGGTGCGCTGCGGCATGTTTCATGGCGGGGTTGTCCCGGTCACGACATTGTTTTGAGCGGACCCGGCGATGAACGCCGCCAAAGCCGAAGCTTGGCCGGCCGGGCGAGATGGGATAGGCCCTGCCCCGATGGAGGAACGCGATGATCACGCTCTATTCCTATCCCGAGCTTTTCGGCGTCGCCGACAATAACGGCTACGGCCTCAAGGTCTTCGCATTCCTGCGGCTTGCCGGCCTTCCCTTCACGCACGAGCACATCTTCGACGCCTCCGCCGCCCCGCGCGGCCAGCTGCCCTATATGGTCGAGGATGGCGAGACCGTCGGCGACAGCGCGGCGATCATCGCCCACCTGACCCTAAAGCATGCCCTCACCCTCGATGCGGGCCTCACCCCCGCGCAGCGCGACACGGCGCTCCTCGTCACCCGCCTGCTGGATGACCTTTACTGGGTCATGTCCTATTCCCGCTGGAAGGACGACGCTTTCTGGCCCGCCTTCAGCGCGGCGCTGCAGCGCGAGCATCCGAGCCTGACGGACGAGGGCCTGCAGAAGGCACGCGCGTTCAATTTCCAGCGCTATCACTACCAGGGCATCGGCCGCTACGATCCGGAGGCGACCTATGCGCGCGGCCTCGCGGACCTGAGGGTGCTGGCGAACCTCATCCCGGCGGAAGGCTATGTGTTCGGGCCGAAGCCCACGAGCATCGACGCAGCCATCTACGGCTTCATCGCCAACATCTATTTTTTCCGGATCGAGACACCGCTCCGGCAGTTCGTGATGGCGCACGAGAACCTCGTGCGGCACTGCACCGCCATCCATGCCGCCATCGGCTGCGGAGACGGTTCTATTCCGCCCAGCCGAGTGTGATCTGGCTGACGAACGGCCTCACCGCCCGCATGGCGGTGGATGCGGAAGAGAATTCCGTGTCGCCGGAGGCGCTGTTCTGCGCCTTCTCGCTCGCCTTCGGGTCAGGCTCGAACCGGATGCCAAAATGGCACCCGCTCGGGGGGCTGGTGAGCTTGCCCTTTTTCCAGTCCGTGACGTAGCCGCCATAGTCCCAGCTGAAGCCGGACAGCGTGAACGGCTTTCCGTTCAGCTTCTCCACCTCGGCAAGGGGCGCGCCGATGGCGATCGTCTGGCCCCCGGGGCTTGCAACGCGCCATTCCGAGCCGTCGCCCACGCGGATCAAGGCGGGCCGGCGCTGCCGGTCGGTATCGTGCCAGAGGATTTCGATGCGCCGCTTGGGGTCGTCGGCGAAAACGAGGGTGCCGGTCTCGGTGGCGCCCTCCCCCACATAGATTTCGCCCCGGCGCACATTCTCGGCGCCGAAGGCTTTTTCCGCAGCAGCCAGGTTGGCCTGCTTCGCGAACGGGCCAGTGCAGTCGAGGACCGTCGGGGCCTGTGCCCGCGCCGGAAGGGCGCCGAGGCACAGGGCCGTTATGATGAAGGCGCGAACGCCCCTCACGCCTGCCCGGCGGTGCCGAGGCGCTGCGCTTCGGCGGCCATGCGCTGCTGGTAGAGGGCAGCGAAGTCCACGGGGTCGATCATCAAGGGCGGGAAGCCGCCGCCGCGCACCGCCTCGGCCACCACCTGGCGGGCGAAGGGGAAGAGCAGGCGCGGGCACTCGATGAGCACCACCGGCTGGAGGCTCTGCTCGGGAACGTTGCGGACCTTGAAGATGCCGCCATAGACGAGGTCGAAGGCAAACAGGGTGGTGCCCTGAACCGTGGCGCTGCCGTCGATCTTCAGCTCAACCTCGAACTCCTCGTTCTGGAGCGGGCGGGCATTCACGTTGATCTGGATGCTCACGTCCGGCTGGCCGCCGGGATTGGCGAGCGAGCGGGGCGCATTGGGATTTTCGAACGACAGATCCTTGATATATTGCGCGAGCACGTTGAGCGCGGGCGCCTTGTTGTCCGTCGGGCCGCCATTCTGCGTCGCCATGCTCGTCTCCTAAAGGTCTGCGTGCTCGCCCCCGGCGAGGTCGCGGGTCGCTAGCATGCCTAAAGGCGGGGGGCAAGGATGGCGGGGCGTGGGAGAGACAGCTTATGACTTATGAAAAGAAAGCCTTCGAGCCGGCCACCCTGGTTCCCGAGGAACGGCCCTTGAGCGATGCCGCCAAGCGCGCCCTTGCGGAAGCCGCCGAGCGCCGCGCCGCCATCGACGCGGCCGCGCAGGCCATGCCGAAGGAGCTCAACGGCCGCGGCGGCAAGGAGCCGGTGCGCTACGGCGACTGGGAAGTGGGCGGCATCGCCAGCGATTTTTGAGGTTTCCCCTCGCTTATGAACGTCATGGCCGGACTTGATCCGGCCATCTCTCAGCAGTCCGGGAGCATACTGCAACGGCAAGAGATCCCCGGGTCGAGCCCGGGGATGACGATGGGACCCCTCACCCAAACACCATCAGCGCCACCAGCCCCGTGACGCCCACGCCGATGCGCCACCAGCCGAACGGCGCGTAGCCGTGGCGGGAGACGAAATCCAGCAGGCTGCGGATCACCAGCACCGCCGCGCAGAAGGCCGCCACGAAGCCGATGGCGATGAGCAGCCCGTCATCGAACGAGAGCGCGTTGCGGTTCTTGTAGAGGTCATAGGCGAACGCCCCGGCCATGGTGGGCAAGGCGAGGAAGAAGGAGAATTCCGCCGCCGCCCGCTTGTCCACGCCGAACAGCATGGCGCCCACGATGGTGGAGCCCGAGCGCGACATGCCTGGGATCATGGCGACGCACTGGCAGAGGCCGATCTTGAGCGCCATGGAGAGCGGCAGGCCCATGGCGTTGTTGTAGCGCGGCTCCGGCGCGATGTGGTCGATGAACAAAAGCACCACGCCGCCGATGATGAGCGTGCAGCAGATCAGCATGGGGGATTCGAACAGAACCGCCTTGATGAAGCCGTGGGCCGCCGCCCCGATCACGGCGGCGGGAAGGAAGGCGATGAGGATGCCGAGGACGAAGCGCCGCGCGCCCGGATTGGAGGGCAGCATCATGGCCACGCGCAGGAAGCGCTGGAAATAGACGGTCAGGATGGCCAGCACCGCGCCGAGCTGGATCAGCACCTCAAAGGTCTTGCCCGTGCTCTCGAAGCCGAGAAAGTGCCCGGCAAGCAGGAGATGGCCTGTGGAGGAGACCGGGATGAACTCGGTAAGCCCTTCCAGAACACCGAGAAACAGGGCTTCGAGCATGGTGCCGAGGGTCATGGGTCCGTCCGCTTTACGGGGAATCAGCCGCGCGGCGACACGGCGCCGGCATCCTGCGGCCTCCCATCCGGGCGCGCAATCGCGCGCTCGTGAACGGGCGGTATTGTCCCAGGGAGAGGTGTTTCCTTTGGTTCACCATGTGGCGGCATTGCCACATCGGCGCCGGTCATTGCGTCTTGCGGCACCGCGAGAACATCTCTAGACCGAGAACGCCGGAGCGGCGAAATCCCCAAAATGCATCTGCACCACCATCCCTTCTGCCCCCATTCGCGTTTCATCAGGCTCGTGCTCGCCGAATATGGCATCGAGCCCGATCTGGTGGAGGAGCGCGTGTGGGAGCGCCGCGCGGACTTCCTGGCGCTGAACCCCGCCGGCGAGACCCCCGTGATGGTGGAGCAGCAGGCCCCGTCCGTTCCCGGCGCCTCCATCATCGCCGAATATCTCGACGAAACGC
This sequence comes from Aquabacter albus, assembly GCF_040049275.1. Taxonomy (NCBI): domain Bacteria; kingdom Pseudomonadati; phylum Pseudomonadota; class Alphaproteobacteria; order Hyphomicrobiales; family Xanthobacteraceae; genus Aquabacter; species Aquabacter albus. The sequence continues at coordinate 71,049 of NZ_JBDZDT010000004.1, forward strand.
GCGGCCTCGCCTTGGGCGACCGGCGGCTGCTGCCCGAGAATCCGGCGGACCGGGTCGAGGTGCGCCGGCTGGTGGCCTGGTTCAACGAGAAGATGTTCCTCGACGTCACCGACCATCTGGTGCGCGAGCGCATCTACAAGCGCTACATGAAGGCGGACCAGGGCGGCGGCTCCCCCGACGCCACGGTGCTGCGCGCGGCGCGGGCCAATATCCGCTATCATCTCAAATATATCGGATGGCTAGCCAAGGCGCGGAACTGGCTGGCCGGCAACCGCCTGACCCATGCGGATCTGGCGGCCGCCGCCCATCTTTCCGTGGCCGATTATCTGGGCGATGTGCCGTGGGACGAGGACGAGCACGCGAAGGAATGGTACGCGCGGGTGAAATCCCGGCCGACCTTCCGCGGCCTGCTGAGCGACAGCATTCCGGGCATGCCGGCCTCCAAGACCTATACGGACCTGGACTTCTGAATATCTCCGCCGCTGACCAAGCTCCCTCTCCCGCTTGCGGGGGAGGGCTGGGGGGGGGGCCGGCCGAAGGCCGCTCTGTGCCCCCCAATACCGCACCCGGCGATCTCCCCCTTCCAACCCTCCCCCGCAAGCGGGAGAGGGCTATTCCGGCCGATCCGGCACCCTCCGACGCCCTTCTCTCTCCCGCGTCTTTCTCTCCCTCCCCCCTTGCGGGGGAGGGTTGGGGAGGAGGGTATGATGCCGCCAAGACCACCACCGCCAGCGCGAACGGAGAGACACCCCCCTCCCTGCCCTCCCCCGCAAGGGGGGAGGGTTCTCCCGAATGGATCATCCGCGCCAGCAATCCCCCTCTCCCCGAGGGGGAGAGGGTCGGGGTGAGGGGGAACCACCCTCTCAATTCTGAAGCGACGGAGCCCCCTCACCCGGCTGCTGCGCAGCCGACCTCTCCCCCTCGGGGAGAGGTTGAGCACTCCCGCCTCTCCAGCCTGAAATCCCATCTCCGCACCCTCGCCGCATCCGAAGGCTTCGACGCCTTCGGTATCGGCGACCCCGATGCCGTGCCCGAAGCCGGCCCCCGCCTCGCTCAATGGGTGGCCGCGCAGCGCCACGGCGACATGGGCTGGATGGCGGACACCCTGGAGCGCCGCGCCCATCCCCGCGCTTTGTGGGGCGAGATCCGCGCCGTCGTCATGCTCGGCCTCAATTACGGGCCGGACGAGGACCCCCGCTCCATCCTCGAAGAGCGCACAAACGGCGCCATCTCCGTCTATGCCAGGGGCGAGGATTATCACGAGCTCATCAAGGCGAAGCTGAAGCGCCTCGCCCGCGCCCTCCTCGCGGAGGCCGGCGAAGGCGACGTGAAGGTGTTCGTGGATACCGCTCCGCTCATGGAAAAGCCCCTCGCCATGGCGGCCGGGCTGGGCTGGCAGGGCAAGCACACCAACCTCGTCTCGCGCGCCAAAGGCTCCTGGCTGTTCCTCGGCGCCATCGCCACCACCTTGGAGCTGCCGCCCGATACCGCCTCCGGCGATCATTGCGGCGCGTGCCGGGCGTGCCTCGATTCGTGTCCCACAGGCGCTTTTCCCGCGCCCTACCAGATCGACGCTCGGCGCTGCGTCTCCTACCTCACCATCGAGCATAAGGGCCCGATCCCGCGCGATCTGCGGCCCCTCATGGGCAACCGCATCTATGGCTGCGACGATTGCCTCGCCGCCTGCCCCTGGAACAAGTTCGCCGCGGAAGGGCGCGAGATGAAGCTCGCCGCCCGCGCCGAGAACAAGGCCCCGGCCCTTAAGGAGCTTGCCGCCCTGGACGACGCCGCCTTCCGCGCCCGCTTCGCGAAAAGCCCCATCAAGCGCACGGGGCGCGCCCGCATGGTGCGCAACGTGCTGGTGGCCATAGGCAATTCCGGCGATCCGGGCTTCGCGCCGCAGGCCGCGGACCTGCTGTCGGACCCCGAGCCTCTGGTGCGCGGCGCGGCCGTCTGGGCGCTGTCGCGCCTTCTTCCCACGGCGGATTTCGCACAGATTGCTGCGCAGCATGCGCGCAGCGAAGAGGATGCGGAGGTTGCCGAGGAATGGCGGGCGGCCCTCCCCCCGGCGGCCGCATGAGGACGCTGCTCGCCGTCGGCCTCGGCTATTGCGGACGCCATCTCCTGGTTCAGGAGACCGGCCTGTTCGCCCGCGCCTTCGGCACCAGCCGCAATGCCGATGTTGCGCACAATCTGGCGGATCTCGCCCAGCCGGGACTTGAGGTGAACGGCATCGTGTTCGACGGCGAAACCCTCCCGCCGGCGCTCAGAACCGCCATCGCCGAGGCCGATGTGCTCCTCCTCTCCGCCCCGCCGGACGGCAACGGAGATCCATTGCTGCGCGTGGCGGGGCCGGCGCTCAAGGCCAGCCCGCGCCTCGCCCAGGTGATCTATCTCACCACGCTGGGGGTCTATGGCGACCATGACGGCGCCTGGGTGGACGAAACCACCCTCCCCCGCCCCGGCTCCCTGCGCCTGCAGCGGCGCGTCGCCGCCGAGGCGGACTGGCAGGCGTTCGGCCGCGGGAAAGGCGTTCCCGTCGCTATCCTGCGCCTCGCCGGCATTTACGGGCCGGGGCGCAATGCTTTGGTGCAAGTGCGCGCCGGGCAGGCCCGGCGCATCGACAAGGCGGGGCAGGTCTTCAACCGGGTCCATGTGGACGACATCGCCACCAGCATCCGCGCGGTGGTGGAGCGGCGGTTCGACGGCGTCGCCAACATCACCGACGACCTTCCCACCGCGCCCGGCGAGCCCGTGGTCCATGCGGCCAGCCTGCTGGGCCTCGCGCCGCCGCCGGCCGTGCCGTTCGAGGAGGCCGCGCGGGAGATGAGCCCCATGGCGCTCACCTTCTGGGCGGGCAACAAGCGCGTGCGCAACGCGGTGATGAAGGAAAAGCTCGGGGTCGCGCTGAAATATCCGACCTATCGCGAGGGCCTCGCGGCGCTTCATGCGGCGGGCGAGGGGAAGTAACAATCCGCCGGCGCTCGCACGCTGCCGTTAAGGAAACTGTCGCGTCATTCCCTCCCCCGCAAGCGGGAGAGGGAGTGCTCACCACCTCGAGGGAGATTGTCAGCCACCCGCCTCCAGCCACACCTTGAACGCTTCCAGCTCCGGCCGGCCCTGCGTGGCCACTTCGCCGGCAAGACGCAGACGCGCGGCGGGGTCCTCTTCATGCTCCACCTGCCGCGCCAGCGCCGCCGTGCCGGCAAGGCCGAACTGGCCCAGCACGCCGGCAAAGGCGTGGGCTGAGGGGATCAGCGCCTGCGCGTCCCCTTGCGCCACCAGCTCCTCCCATTCCGCAAAACGGTGGGTGGCATTTTCCACGAACCGTCCGGCGAGCCGGCGGAAGCTGTCCTCACCCACCGCCTGGCGCAGCGCGCCCACGCCTGAAAGGTCGAGTTTGGTCTCGGGAGCGGGAGAATTCACCGGCGGAAGGTCCGGCGCCGGGGCTGGGCGCGCCGGCTCGGGCATGGACGAGGGCTCCGGCGACGCCGGCACCGCCATGGCGGGCAGCCCGCCAGCTTTCTCCGCAGCGGACATGCCCTCGATGAGGATCAGCACCCAGTCATCCTCCGGGTCCGGCCCGAGACGCGCGGCGATCTGGGTGGAGACGCCGGCCACCACCTTCGCCAGCGGCTGGCGGGAGCGCGCGTGCACCTCCGCGATCAGCCAGTCGGGGCAGGGGCCGCCGCTCGCCAGCTCCGTCGGGTCGAGGCCGTCGGTGGCGAGCAGCAGCCGCTCGCCCCATTCCAATCTCAGATTCACGCTCTCATAGCGCGCATCCTGGGCGAAGCCGAGAAGAGGCCCGTCGGCGGCCACCGCCCGCGCGCCGGCGCGGGAGAGAACCATGGGGTAGGGGTGGCCGGCGGAGGCGATCTCGATGGCCCCGTCCTCCCACAGGTCCACCACCAACGCAGTGGCCATGGCGGCGTCGAAGCCGGGCTCGGAGAAGATGAGGTTCGACCAGCGGGTGAGATATTGCGAGGGGCCGAGCTGCTCGCCCACGTCCAGCGCGCGGATCATGGCCGCCTGCGCCACCGCGCCGGCCTTGGCATTGATGCCGTGGCCCATCACGTCCACCAGCACGATGCGCTCGGCCCCGGCGCGCGGCAGGTGCACCACGAGGTCGCCGCCGCCGATGTCCGCCGTCTCGTAGCGCAAGGCGAGGTTGAACGGCCCGAGCCGTTCCGGCAGCGCGGGGCGCACCAGATTCTCCAGCGCGGCGCCGAAATAGCGCAGCAGCCGCGCCCTCTGCCGGGTGGAGCGAACCAGGGCGAGCGCCACCGTCTCCAGCAGCGCGGCCGGCTGCACCGGCTTGGTGAGGAAGGTGTCCACCCCGAGCTCCAGCGCCCGCACCCGCACGGAGGGATCGCCGGTGATCATGACGAAAGGGATGGGCGGGCGCTCGCTGTCATCCTCCAGCGCCTGCACCAGCGCCGTTCCAGGCTCGGAGCCCAGGTGGAAATCCGTGAGGATGAGATCCACCGTGGTGGCGGCCGCCACCTCCAGCGCATCCTTCAGATTGGCGGCGGCGAGCACGCGATAGTGCGGTTCCAGGAGGCCGAGATAGGTCTCCAGCAGCACTTCCTCGTCCTCCACCACGAGGATCAGGGGTCGCCGGCGCGCCAGGAGGCGGCGGATGGTGAGCCGGTTGGGCGGGCCCTGGACATAGGTCACCCGGTCCAGCGCCCGGCGCGCCAGGGCAAGGCCACGGCCGGACATGCCGTCCGCCGCCCCGGCCAGGGATGCGCGCGCCCAGCGGGCGTCGAATTCCGAGAAGGGGCCGCCATCGTCCTCGATGGTGATGGTGAGGACGATGCCGTCCAGCACCGCTTCCAAAGCGAGTTCCCTGGGCGGGGGATCGGCGTGGGTCACGAGGTTCGCGGCCAGCTCCGCCACCGCCAGCACGATCTCGTCGGCCACATCGGCGCCGAGGCGCAATTGGGCGAACTGCCGGCGCAAAGCCTTGCGCAGCCACGACACGTCTTCCAGCGTCGCCGGCCGGCGCGCCTCGAACAGCTTCACCTCGTCCCCCTGTCGCGAACCCCCCGCATGTTGGCAGGAAACCGGCGGCGGGGGCCAGTCTCATTGCGGCACCGCCCACGCTAAGTTGCAGTGCTTGTCCGGTGCGCCTTATTCGTGCCGCATCCGGGCGTCACATCCCCGGCCCGCCGATAAGACCCCCATTGGGCCCGGCCATCGCAGCCCTGACCGCCGTGCGCGCGGGCTCGTCCTTTTCACATTCCCCCGTCCATAGGAGCCTTGATTGGCGCTCATCCTGCGTTTTGTCCTGCTTGTCCTCGTCTCCCTCACCGCCCTCGCCCCGGCCCACGCCAAGGCGCGCAAAGCCCCGGCGCGGTCACAATCGGGCCAGACCAGCACCGATTGCGTGCCCGATACGCTGAAAGCCGTGCTGTCCGACGTCTCCGCCAAGTTCGGTGCTGTTGAGGTCATCTCCACGAACCGGCCCGGCGCGGTCATCGCCGGCACGCGGAAAGCAAGCCTCCACCGTGCCTGCCGCGCCGTGGACTTCAAGGTCGCCACCGGCACACGTCGCGCGGTGATTGCTTATCTGAGGGCCGACCCGCGGGTGCAGGGCCTCGGCATCTACCGCTCGGGCCACATCCATATCGACAACGGGCCGTACCGCGTCACCTGGAACAAGTGACCTGGAACAAGTTATCAGGCGAGCGCGTCCAGCTCCTCGTCGGAAAGCGCGCCCGGCACGATGGTGACCGGAATGGGAAAGCGCGCCGAGGCAGGGCCCGCGAGAAATCCCACCAACGGGCCGGGGCCCTCGCTCCCGGTGCCGGCGGCGAGCACCAGCACGGCGATGTCCCGGTCCTCCGCGATCAGCGAGAGGATCGCCTCGGCCTTGGTGCCCTCCCGGATCACACCCTCCGCCGCCACACCGGAAATATGCCGGGCGCGGGCGGCGAAATGGTCGATGCGCTCCTGCATGGCCTCGGTGGCCTCGGCGCGCATGAGGTCGGCGACGCCGAGCCATTGCTGGCGCACATCCTCCAGCTCCAGGATGCCGAGCATCACCACGCCCGAGCCGGTGCGGGCCGCGCGGCGCGAGGCATAATAGACCGCCCGGTCGCATTCCGGGGTCTCGTCCACGATCACCATGAACTTGCGCTGGTGGCCGGGCTCGTGGATCTGGCGCTTGGGGTTCATAGGCTCAGCCTAGCCTCAGAACGGCTTCACCACGACCAGAATGACGATGCCGATCATGAGAAGGGCCGGCACCTCGTTCACCATCCGGAAGAAGCGCTCGGTGCGCCCGCGCTGGTCGGTGGCGAATTCCCGCATCCACTTGGCCTGCATGCCGTGGAAGGCGGACATGGCGATCACGAGGGCGAACTTCGCGTGCATCCAGCCCTGCGTGTACCAGCCGCCGTCCCAGACGAGATAGAGGCCGGCCAGCCAGGTGAGGGCCATGGCGGGATTGGCGATCTGCCGCAGCAGCCGCTTTTCCATGAGCTTGAACGTTTCGGACTGCTGCGAGCCCACCGGCGCGCCGCAATGATAGACGAACAGGCGCGGCAGATAGAGCAAGGTCGCCATCCAGGAGATGACGGCGATGATGTGCAGCGCCTTGATCCAGAGATAGAGCATGCGCACGCCTTGTTGGAATGGATCTCGACAGGCTTGTGCCATGGGCGGCGCGCGCGAGCAAAGGCGGCAGGAAGACCCGGCCAGCGAAATGCGCGTCATGGCCGGGCTTGACCCGGCCATCTCCCGGGAAACCGGGTGGAGAGAGATCCCCGGGTCAAGCCCGGGGATGACGCCTGCAAAAACGAGGAGGCGTCAGAGGTCCCGCACCTTCTCCACCATCCGCTCCACATGGGCGATAGGTGTCTCGGGGCGGATGCCGTGGCCGAGATTGAAGATGTGCCGCAGACCGTCGAAGTCGTTGCGGATGCGGATGATCTCCTCGTCGAGCTGCGCCCCGCCGGCGATCAGGCGCAACGGGTCGAGATTGCCCTGGAGCGCGGTCTTTTCCCCCAACTTGCGCAGGCTCGCGCGGTCGGCCGTCCAGTCGAGGCCCACCGCATTCACGCCGAGCGCCGCGATGCGGGTCAGCGCCTGGACCGACGCCCCCTTCGGGAAGGAGATGATCCGCGCCTCGGGATGGCGCGCCCAGATGCCGGCGGCGATGCGCCCCAAGGGCTCCAGGCACCAGCGCTCGAACGAGATGGGATCGAGCACGCCCGCCCAGGTGTCGAAGATCTGCACCACGTCGGCGCCCGCCTCGATCTGGCCGACGAGATGGGTGATGGACGCTTCCACCAGCAGGTCGATGAGCTTCTGGAACAGCTCCGGCTCGCGTAGGGCCAGGAGCCGGGCCGGTCCCTGATCGTCCGTGCCTTTGCCGGCCACCATATAGGTCGCCACCGTCCAGGGCGCGCCGCAGAAGCCGATGAGCGCTGTATGGGGCCGCAGGGCCGCCTTGGTACGCGCCAGGGCTTCGTAGACCGGTCCCACCCGCGCGGGATCGAGGGTTTCCGACAGGCGCGCCAGGCCCGCCGCATCGGTCACGGGATCGAGCCGCGGGCCCTCGCCAGTCTCGAACCTCAGGCCGACGCCCAGCGCATGCGGCACCACGAGGATGTCCGAGAAGATGATGGCGGCATCGAAATCGAAGCGCTTGATGGGCTGGAGGGTCACCTCGGCGGCGAGCTCGGGCGTGTAGCAGAGCGTGAGGAAATCCCCCGCCTTGGCCCGTACCTCGCGATATTCGGGAAGATATCGCCCGGCCTGCCGCATCATCCAGAGCGGAGGAGGGTTGAGCGAGGCTCCATCGAGGACGGCGAGAAAGGGCGAACGGCTCGCGGAGGCTCGGGTCATTCCCCATCCCACTTAAAATTAAAGGAATCTTTTTAAAGAGAGAGTCTTTTGAGTCTTAACGGTTGATTAACCATTCCCAACGCCATCGACAACCGGTCCACAGGGCACACCCCTCTCCGGCACCATGACGCACCGCCGTTCTTGCGCCGGCAAAGTGGGTTAATCAAAGGTTAAGGGGCGTGCTGCAGGGCGAACGTCCACATGAGTTCACAGCCAGGGCGTTTCGTGGCGTCCCCAGAGGCTGAAATGTGGATGGATATTCCCACTATCCGCAGGACCGCCTTGCGTGGGCCTTTCGGGCATGCCTTCCTGCACACGCCGTCCACAGGGGCGTGGACAAGTGTGCGATCGCGCGTTCCGAAGGAGCCTGCGATCCGCCTTCAGGAGTTGAAACGCGTGAGTGGCGAGAAGGTTACGCAGCCCGCATACTTTCACCTGCATCTCGTCTCCGACGCGACCGGGGAGACGCTGATCAATGTGGGCCGGGCGGCCTGCGCGCAATATTCCAACGTGCTGCCCATCGAGCACGTCTATCCCCTCGTGCGCTCCATGAAGCAGCTCGAGCGGGTGCTCACCGAGGTGGAGACCAATCCCGGCATCGTCCTCTACACCCTGGTGGACAAGGACATCCGCGAACGGCTGAAGAACCGGTGCCGCGAATTGGGCGTGCCCTTCCTCTCCGTGCTGGCGCCGGTGGTGCAGCTCTTCCAGGCCTATCTCGGCGGCGAGCCGCAGCCGCGCATCGGCGGGCAGCACGCGCTGGACGCCACCTATTTCAAGCGCATCGACGCGCTCAACTTCACCGTCATGCACGATGACGGGCACATGACCGAGGATCTGGAAGACGCGGACGTGGTGCTCATGGGCATCTCCCGCACCTCCAAGACGCCCACCTCCATTTATCTCGCCAATCGCGGGGTGAAGACGGCGAACATCCCGCTGGTGCCCAACGTGCCGCTGCCGCCCAATCTGGAGAAGCTGAAGAAGCCTCTGGTGGTGATGCTGGTGGCGAGCCCCGAGCGCATCGTGGAAATCCGCCAGAACCGCCTTCTGGGGTTGAATGCGGCGTCTCCCAGCGCGGCCTATGTGGACCGCGAGGCGGTGTCCGAGGAACTGGCCTTCTCCCGCCGCCTGTGCGCCCGCAATGCCTGGCCCATGATCGACGTGACGCGCCGCTCCATCGAGGAGACCGCCGCCGCCATCATCGGCCACCTCAATGAGCGCCGCCGCCGGAGCATTGTGGAGACATGAGCCTGTGGTGCGGCGCCCACCCCCTGGTGCTCGCCTCGAAAAGCGCGGCACGGCGCGCGGTGCTGGAGGCGGCGGGCATTCCGGTGGAGATCGTCTCCGCCGACGTGGACGAGCGGAAAATGGAAGCCGAGGCTCCCGCGGCCGAGGCGGCGCCCGATGATATTGCGCGGCTCCTCGCTCGGACCAAGGCGCTGGCCGGTGCCACAAAGCTTGATCCCGACCGTTATGTGGTGGGCGCCGACCAGACCCTGGCGCTCGGTGGCCTCGTCTTCCACAAGGCGCCGGACCGGGCGGCCGCGAAGCTCCAGATCGCCCGGCTCGCTGGCCGCACCCATGTTCTCCATTCCGCGGTTGCCGTGGTGAAGGATGAGGAGGTGCTGTTCGAGACGGTGGAGAGCGCTTGCCTCACTATGCGCCCGCTTTCGGATGCGGAGATCGACGCCTATCTCGATGCCGCCGGCACGGCCATTCTCGGCTCGGTCGGTTGCTACCAGCTGGAATCCCTCGGGGTGCATTTGTTCGAGAAGATCGAGGGTGATCATTTCACCATTCTCGGCCTGCCGCTGCTGCCGCTGCTGGGTTTCCTGCGCGCCGAAGGACTTGTTTCGTGACCACCCGCATCTGCGTCGTCGGCCATCCGGCCGCCTATTCCCGCTCGCCCATGCTGCACGGTTATTGGATCAAGAAGCACGGCATCGATGGCGAGTATGGCCGCGAGGACGTGCCGCCGGAGACGGCGCCGGATTTCTTCGCGCACCTCGCGACCCGTTACCAGGGCTGCAACGTCACCTCGCCCAATAAGGAGATCGCCTTCCGGGCCGTGGACGAGGCGGATGAGACCGCCCGGCGGCTGGAAGCGGTGAACACCATCTGGTTCGAGGGCGGCCGCATGATGGGCGGCAATACCGATGCCTATGGCTTCCTCTCGAATCTCGACGAGGGCGCGCCCGGCTGGTTCAAGTCCGGTCGGCCAGTTTTGGTGTTGGGTGCCGGCGGGGCCTCGCGCGCCATCGTCGACGGGCTGCTGGACCGGGGTGTGGAAAAGCTGTGGCTTGCCAACCGCACTCTGGAGCGGGCGGAAGCGTTGGCGGACCTTTTCGGCCCGCGCGTCCATCCCATCGGGCTTGGGGATATCGCCGGCCCCATGGGCGAAGCCGGACTCATCGTGAACACCACCTCGCTGGGCATGAAGGGCCATGAAGCCCTTAACATCGATCTCACCCCCGCCCGCGTGGATGCGGTGGTGACGGATGCGGTCTATGTGCCTCTGGAAACGCCTTTCCTGAAGGCCGCCAAGGCGCGGGGCCTTGCCACGGTGGATGGGCTCGGCATGCTGCTGCACCAGGCGGTGCCGGGCTTCGAGCGCTGGTTCGGCGTGCGGCCCGTCGTGGATGCGGGCCTGCGCGCGCTGATCGTCGAAGATCTGCGCGCCAAGGGCCAGCTGGAAGCCTGAACCATGTGGAAGGCTTAAGGGATGTGGATTCTCGGCCTCACCGGCTCCATCGGCATGGGCAAGTCCGCCACCGGCGGCCTGTTCGCCGCCGAGGGCGTGCCGGTGCATGATGCGGACGCCGCCGTCCACGATCTCTACCGCAATGAGGCCGTGCCGCTCGTGGAAGCCGCCTTTCCCGGCGTTGCCCGGAATGGAGTGATCGACCGCCCGGCACTGTCCCAGCGCGTTCTCGGCAATCCCGAGGCCTTGAAGCAGCTCGAGGCCATCGTCCATCCCCTGGTGCGCGCCTGCGAGGAGCAATTCCTCGCCAAGTCCCGCGCCTCAGGCGCCCGGCTGGTGGTGCTGGACATTCCGCTTCTGCTGGAGCTGGGGGGTGAGAAGCGTGTCCATGCGGTGGCGGTGGTCAGCGCGCCGGAAGCTGTGCAAGCCGCGCGGGTTCTCGGCCGTCCGGGCATGACGCCGGAGCGGTTTGCCCTCATCCTCGGCAAGCAGATGCCCGATTCGGAAAAGCGCCGCCGCGCCCATTTCGTCATCGACACCAGCCGGGACTTCTCGGCGGCGCGGCACCAGGTGCAGGGCATCGTGCGCGCCTTGAGCGGGCCGGGCCGGCGGGACTGAGGGACAGACAATGCGCGAGATCGTGCTCGACACCGAAACCACGGGCCTCGATCCCCTCAAGGGGGACCGGCTGGTGGAGATCGGCTGCGTGGAGATGGTCAACCGCATCCTCACGGGCAACGTCTTCCACATCTATCTCAACCCCCAGCGGGACATGCCGCAGGAGGCGTTCAACGTTCACGGCCTCTCTGCCGAGTTCCTGTCCGACAAGCCTTTGTTCGCGGACAAGGCCGACGAGTTCCTGGCTTTCATCGCCGACGACACGCTGGTGATCCACAACGCTGCCTTCGACATCGGCTTCCTCAATGCCGAGCTGGAGCGGGCGGGTCGTCCGGTCATCGCCCGCGACCGCGTGGTGGACACGCTGGCCCTCGCCCGGCGCAAGCATCCCGGCGGGCCGAACAGCCTCGACGTGCTGATGAACCGCTACGGCATCGATTCATCGCGCCGGGTGAAGCACGGGGCGCTGCTGGATTCCGAGCTTCTGGCGGAGGTCTATAGCGAGCTCCTGGGCGGTCGGCAGGCCATGTTGGTGGGCCTCGTGGAGGAGGAGACCAGCGCGCCGCGCCTTGTGGCCGCCGAGGTCGCCGCCGCCCGCCAGCGCCCGGTTCCCCTGCCGTCGCGCCTCACGGCCGAGGACATCGCCGCCCACACGGCTTTCGTGGAGAGCCTGGGGGAGAAGGCGCTGTGGGCCAGCTATCTGCCCAAGGACGAAGGCGCGAGCGCAGCCTGAGTGCTTATTACGGCCGAGCAACGTGAGGAGATGAGACACAGTCCTCGCCCGGCCACCCACGATGACCTGCGGGCCATTCAGGAGATCGTCCAGGCCGCATATTCCCGCTATGAGGCCCGGATAGGGCGCAAGCCGGGTCCCATGCTGGATGACTACAGCGCTCTGATCGACGAGGGGCGCGTGCACGTCGTGGAGTGCTCCGGCATGGTGCAGGGGGTTCTCGTCCTCATCCCCCAGCATGATGCGATGCTGCTCGATAACGTCGCGGTTGCCCCTGCTGCGCAGGGCTCGGGCTTGGGGCGCGCGATGCTGGAGTTTGCAGAGCAGGCCGCACGCGTCGCAGGCTATCGCTCCATCAGGCTCTATACGAACGAAGCCATGACGGAAAATATCGAGCTCTATTCTCGCATTGGATACTCTGAAACGCACAGGGTGGAGGAGAAGGGCTTGCGGCGGGTTTATATGTCCAAGCGGCTCGCCTGACTGACGAACCAGGGCCGCTCCCCATCCGTGGCTGCCTCGTTTATGAGTTCGCGACTGATGCTGGAGACGACCACGGAGCGGAAAAGCGGCATGTTGCGGCGCGGCTACCACATCGTCATGGATGCCTTCTGGACCTTCGTCGCAGACGATGGATGGGCGATCGCCAGCCACATCGCCCTGTCCATCCTCATGTCGCTGTTCCCGTTCCTGATCTTCGTCACCTCCCTCGCCGCCTTCCTCGACCTGCGGCCTTTGGCCAACGAGACCATCCAGCTCATCCTCGACACCTGGCCGGACCAGGTAGCCGAGCCGCTGGCCCGCGAGATCTACAACGTGGTCAATCATGTGCGCGCCGACCTGCTGACCTTCGGCGTCGCCTTCGCCATCTATTTCTCCTCCAATGGCGTGGAGAGCCTGCGCATCGGGCTCAACCGGGCCTATCAGATGCGGGAGGAGCGCGCCTGGTACCGGCTGCGCCTGGAATCCATCGTCTATGTGCTGATCGGCGCCGGCGGCATGCTGGCCTTGTCCTTCCTGGTGGTGCTCGGGCCCCTCTTCTGGAGGCTCATCGAGATCCACCTTCCCGCCGTCCGGCATCTCGCCCCGGCTGTGACGCTGGCGCGCTATCTCGCCACCTCCGTGGTGCTCATCATCGGCCTCGTGGTGGCCCACAAATGGCTGGCGGCGGGGCATCGCACCTTGAAGGAGGTGGCGCCGGGCATCGGCATCACGCTCGCTTTGTGGCTCATCGCTGCGGCCGCCTTCGGCTTCTACCTCGCCGAATTTCCGGCCAATTACGTGACCACCTATGCAGGGCTCGCCTCGGTGATGATCGCGCTCGTCTTCCTGTATCTGACGGCGACCATCTTCCTGTTCGGGGGCGAGTTCAACGCCGCCATCGCGCGGGCGCGCGCCGCCAAGCAGGAGCGACGCGGGGAGGGGCTGGAAGCGGAGATGTCGTCGTGATCACCGAGCCGGCCCTGAAGATCGACGGCCGCCAGTCGCCCACCGCCCTCGCGCTCCAGCGCGGCGTGCTGCGGCACCTCGCGGCGCTCGGGCTCATGGGCATCCCGGAATTCTGCCTCGCCTCCGGCCGGCGCGCGGACATCACGGCCATCGACCTGAAGGGCGAGATCACCATCATCGAGATCAAGTCCTCGGTCACGGATTTCCGCACCGATGTGAAATGGCCGGAATACCGCTTCCATTGCGACCGTCTGTTCTTCGCGGTGACCCCGGACTTTCCCACCGAGATCCTGCCCGACGACGTGGGGATTCTCGTGGGCGACGCCTTCGGGGCCGAGATGCTGCGCCCGGCGCCGGCGCATCCTTTGCCCGCGGCCACCCGCAAGGCCATGCTCATCCGCCTGGCACGGGCGGGGGCCGGGCGGCTCTCCTTGCTGTATGACCCGGAGCTGCGGGGGCTGGGGGAGCTTTAGGGCGAGCGCGTGGCGATCATCGGCTGCCCGGGGGTGTGAGCACCGCTGTCAGAAGCGCGTGCCCGGGTGATGCGAAAGGATTGACCACCGTTACGCCGCCCCAGGTGAAAGAGTCCTGGAGATCTTCAGAGAGAAGCACCCGGCATCCGACATGTGAGGCGCTGGCGAGGATGACCGCATCCCAGATGCCGAAATGATGATCCGTCGCGAGGTCTGCCGCCGCCGCCATGATGTCGGGCGAGGTTTCAACCACGAGAAACGTATCGCGCCAGCCGAGGATCGCTTCGCGGGCTTCAGCGCGCGACCGTCCGGCCTTGCGGACGAGAACATTGAACAATTCGCCGAGGACCTGGACGGGGATGACCGTTGGTGCCTGCGAAAGCTGCCGCACCAGATCGAGCGCGGCGTCCCGCTTCTCCAGTCCGTTAACACCCTCCGCATAGGCAAGAACATTGGTGTCGAGCGCGACCCTCACCGATCGTCCTCGTAAAGCTCTTCGCGCGTCCAGCGACCCGCCTCGATGACCTGCTGCTTTTCGAGGCGCGCCAACAGGAGTGCCCGTGCGCCCGAAGTCGACGCGTTCTCGCCATGGGCCGGAACAATCCGCGCGACGGGCCGGCCGTGGCTTGTCACCACATAGCTGTGCCCGTCGCGGACCCCCCGCAGAAGAACGGAAAATCTGCGGTTGGCATCGGCGGCGGAAACAACCTCATCCATGTCGCGGCACACATAAAGTAGTCATTTTAACTACTTTAGCTGCGAGTTCCCCATGGGGCAAGGATCACCATAAAGGCGTGACCCTCAGCGCGGCGCGCGCTTCGCCAGGATGCGCTGCAAGGTGCGGCGGTGCATGGAGAGGCGGCGGGCGGTCTCGGAGACGTTGCGGCCGCACAATTCATAGACCCGCTGGATATGCTCCCACCGCACCCGGTCGGCGGACATGGGGTTCTCCGGAGGAGACGGCTTGTGGTCGCCGCTCGCCATCAGGGCCGCCACCACGTCGTCGGCATCCGCGGGCTTTGCCAGATAATCCACGGCGCCAAGCTTAACGGCGGTCACGGCGGTGGCGATGTTGCCATAGCCGGTGAGCACCACCGCGCGGGCGCCGGGGCGGTTCTTCTTCAGCGCCGAGATCACGTCGAGGCCCGTGCCGTCACCGAGGCGCATGTCCACCACGGCATAGGCCGGCGCCGAGCTTTCCACCAAGGCCAGCCCATCGGCCACCGTCTCGGCGGTGGAGACAGCGAAACCCCGCGTCTCCAAGGCGCGGGCGAGGCGCTGGAGGAAGGAGCGATCATCGTCCACGAGCAGAACAGAACGCTCGCCCTCGATCTCGGGCAGGGTGGTCTCGACCATGGTTTTCTTCCTTGGGACGCGGAACTTGCCGCGGCTTTTACTCCGCTTTGGGGGGAGAATAGGGCCGAACGTGGCGTTTTGTCGCGTTTTTATGCATCGATGGCGAGCGCGCTGCGCATCCAGGAGATTTTCACCTCCGCGCCGGTGACCGGCTGGGGGCGGTTCTCCACCCACAAAGTGGCCCCCGTGCGCTCCAGCAGGGTCTTGGCGATGAAGAAGCCGAGGCCGAGGCCGCTCTCCTCCTCCGCCGGCGCCTGCCGGTCACGGGCGCGGCTCGTCACATAAGGCTGGCCGATGCGGTCGCTCACTTCCGGGGCGAAGCCCGGCCCGTCGTCGCGCACCACGATCTCCATGCGGGTGGTGGTCCAGCGGGCTTCCAGCTCCACCCGTGTCTTGGCGAAGTCCACCGCATTCTCAACCAGGTTTCCGAGCCCGTAGATGAGGCCGGGATTGCGGGCGAGCACCGGCTCATCGTCCCGGTCTTCGGGCAGGGCGACCGAGATGGTGATGCCGAAATTGCGATGCGGCTCAACCACTTCTTCCAGAAGGTGCGAGAGCGGCATGCGGTCGAACGGGGCATCGCCAGAGCCGAGAGAGGTCAAGGTCTGGAGGATGTCGCGGCAGCGCTTCACCTGATCGCGCAGCAGGAAGACGTCGTCCGCATGGGGGCTGTCGGGCGCCATGGAGCGCTCCATCTCCTTCACCACCAGAGCGATGGTGGCGAGCGGCGTGCCGAGCTCGTGGGCCGCCGCCGCGGCGAGGCCGTCGAGCTGGGAGAGATGCTGCTCGCGGGCCAGCACCAGCTCGGTCGCGGCGAGGGCGTCGGCCAGTTCGCGCGCCTCTTCCGCCACCCGCCAGGAATGCAGGCCGATGAAGCCGATGGAGACCGAGATGGACACCCACATGCCGGCCAGGAACAGGTCCGGCAGCATGGGCCGGTCGGGGCCGGACCAGGGCAAAGGCTCATGCCAGAGGCCCACGGCGCCCGCGCAGGTGATGGCGAACAGGCCGAGGGTCACCGTCGTCGTCCAGGAGAGAGCGGCGGCGGAGATCATCACCGGGGCGAGATAGAGCAGCGCGAACGGGTTGTTGAGCCCGCCCGTGAGGTAGAGCAGGACCGTGAGCTGCAGCACGTCATAGGCGAGCAAGGGCCCCGCCGAGAGGTCGCTAAGGCGCCGGGCGATGGGAAAGCGCACCCGCAGCAGCAGGTTCACCACCGCCGAAAGCGCCACCGCCGCAAGGCACGCGATGACGGGCAGGGGAAAGCCCAGCAGCACATGGACCACGAACAGGGACACGGTCTGGCCCACCACGGCCAGCCAGCGCAGGCGAATCAGGGTGTCCAGCCTGAGGCCCAAAGACCTTCCGTGCGGGAAATTTGAGAAGATGGAAGAGGAGGCGATCATGGGCTCGGCCGAAGCTTGACGGGAAGATGGAACCATACACCGACGGAAAGCGTCTTTATTCAAGAAGTTACACTGTCATATGCCGTTCGGGTGGTAGCGTGATCGTGCGTTCTAGCCTGCCTGTTGTTTAGTCGTTAGGGAGTTTGGCGCAAGCATAGTTGTGCACGATGGGAAAAATCATCTCATGGATCTTTGGTCGTGATTGACCGTTTGACACCCGCACGACACTGTCTGCATCTGAAACGAGGATGAGGTTCCAAGATGGCCATAGGTGAATTCGGCGGCGCTGTTAAGCAGCCCGCCGTGAGCGGGACGACCCTCTCCGCTCCACTCTATTGGATATATGAGATGGCCCACGCGGCGCTCAATCCATCCAGGGCCATGGCCGATGCCAGCCGCCTCTTTTTCAAGAACCCCATGAACCCCGCTGCCCATACCAGCATGGGCAAGTCCATGGCGGCCGGCTTCGAGCTGTTCGAGCGCGCGACGCGCCGCTATGCGAAGCCCGAATGGCGCCTGCCCCATGCGCTGGTGAGCGGCATGCGGGTTCCGGTCCATATCAATCCCGTGTGGGAGCGGCCCTTCTGCCGGCTGCTGCATTTCGAGCGCGCGTTCGAGCATCCCCCGCGCCGGCCCCAGCCCAAGCTCGTCGTCGTCGCGCCCATGTCGGGCCATTACGCGACCCTCCTGCGCGGCACCGTGGAAGCCTTCCTCCCCACCCACGACGTCTATGTGACCGACTGGGCGGACGCGAAGATGGTGCCCCTGACCGAGGGCCGTTTCGGGCTCGACGATTATGTGGACTATCTCATCTCCATCTTCCACCGCATGGGCGGCGACTGCCACGTGCTCGCCGTGTGCCAGCCGGCGGTGCCCGTCGCCATGGCCATCGCGCGCATGGAGCAGATGGAGGACCCCTTCGTTCCGAAATCCATGATCCTCATGGGCGGGCCCATCGACACCCGCGAATCCCCCACGGCGGTGAACCAGCTGGCGGTGGAGCGGGGCGCGGAATTCTTCCGCCGCAATGTCATCACCAACGTGCCCTGGCCCCATCCCGGCGCCATGCGCGAGGTCTATCCCGGCTTCCTCCAGCTCAATGGCTTCATGACCATGAACCTGGATCGCCACCTCATCGCCCATGCGGACCTGTTCCGCCACCTCATCCAGGGCGACGGGGATTCGGCCGAGAAGCACCGGGAATTCTACGACGAATACCTCGCCGTGATGGATCTCGACGCGGCCTTCTACCTCGAGACCGTGGAGAAGGTCTTCGTCACCCATGCCTTGCCCAAGGGCGAGATGACCCATCGCGGCCAGCCCGTGCGCCTGGAGGCCATCCGCAACGTGGCGCTCATGACGGTGGAAGGCGAGAAGGACGACATTTCCGGCGTCGGCCAGACCTTTGCCGCCCATCGCCTGTGCACCAACGTGCCCGAGGACAAGCGCGCCCACTGGCTCCAGCCGGGGGTCGGCCATTACGGCGTGTTCAACGGCTCGCGCTTCCGCGCCGAGATCGCCCCGCGCATCTCCGACTTCATCCTGAGCCAGGAATTGCCGCGCCGCACCGAGGGCACGAGCGAGGGCGCCACCGTCACCACCCTGCGGCCGCGCCTCGTTACCACCTGAAGCTTGGCGCGCCGTTCCGGTCAAACATCCCCATGGGGGCGCCGTTCGCGCCCCCTTTCCATGGGCGCCAATCGCATCCTAGGATGGGATCGAAAGCGATTCCCCGCGCCGGCAAAGCCGCGCAGGGTCTCCGCCAGAACCCGTTTCCCTTGGATTGCCATGCTTTTTCGCAGGCAGGACAGGACGCCCCCCGTGCGGGCGCCGGAATGGATCGAGCTTGCGCTCGATGAGGAGGTGGTGCGCGTCGCCGTGCGCCGGCACCCCTCGGCCCGCCGCCTGACGCTGCGGGTGCGCGCCGCCACACGTGACGTTGCCGTCACCGCGCCGCCGGGCGTCTCCTTCGCCACCGCCGCCGCCTTCGTGCAGCGCCATGCCGCCTGGGTGCGGGCCCGTCTCGTGCGCCTGCCGGAGACGGTGCCCTTCGTGGACGGCGCGATCATACCGCTGCGCGGCGAGCCGCACCACATCGTCCACCGCCCCGGCGCGCGGGGCACCTGCTGGGTGGAGCCCGGCGCGGACGGCGAGATGCTGCTGTGCGTCGCCGGCGATGCGCCGCATCTGTCCCGGCGGGTGCTGGATTTCCTGAAGCGGCAGGCGCGCGCGGACCTCATCGAGGCGGTACGCCGGCATGCGGTGGCGCTGAAGGTGGAGACCGGCCCGGTCACCCTGCGCGACACGTCGAGCCGCTGGGGCTCATGCTCGGCGGACGGGGCATTGTCCTTCTCCTGGCGGCTCGTCCTCGCCCCGCCGCACGTGCTGGACTACCTCGCCGCCCATGAGGTGGCGCATCGGCTGGAGATGAATCACGGCCCGCGCTACTGGCGCAATGTGGAGCGTATCTTCCCCGGCCGGCGCACGGCGGAAGCCTGGCTGCGCACCAACGGCGCGGGATTGCACAGGTTCGGCGCTTCCGCTTGAGGCCGTCATCCCCGGGCTCGACCCGGGGATCTCCAAGAATTCTGCGAGATGGCCGGGTCGAGCCCGGCCATGACGACGAAGAGGAACGGGGTCTATCCCTTCCTGCCCAGCGCGAAGCGGCCCGGGCCGGCGACGAAATAGAACATCAGGCCGCCGATGATGCCCATGTTTTTCAGGAACTGGGTCTGCTGCATCATGGCCGGGCCCGCATCGGGGATGTCCCAGAAGCGATGGGCGATGAGGGTCGCCACCAGCACGAAGCCGCCCGCCAGGATGGCGGTGATGCGGGGCAGGAGCCCAAGGATCAGCAGGATCGGCGTTCCCGCCTCCACCACGGCGGCGACGATGGAGAGGATGTCGGGATAGGGCACGCCCATGCGGCCCAGCATGGCGGTGGTGCCGCCGAGATCGGTGATCTTCCTGAAGCCGGACGGCAGCAGCAGGGCGGCCATCAGGAGCCGCCCTGCGAGCAGCGCCAAATCGTCGATGAAGGACATCTGATCTTCCCGTTCCGGTGCACCGGCCCAACCGCCGGCTCTGCTTTGTGCGGCGATGCACAGGATTCGCGCAACGGCGCCACCCAACACGAACCTGTGAGGTTGAAGCTGGCCTTCAGGGTCAGAGCTTGCGCCGCACCTGGAACATCAGGTGCGCCAGAAGCGGCAGCGCCACGGAGAGCCCGGCGAAGCGGAAGATGTGGTGCGCGCTCATGAAAGCGGGGTCGTAGCCCAGGGCAAAGCCCAGCACGGTCATGGTTTCCAACGCGCCCGGCGCGAAGGCGGTCACCAGCTTGCCGGGATCATCCCCCGTCAGCCATGCGGCGGCCAGCGCGCACGCCACCGAGACCGCCATGGCGACCAGGAAGGCACCGAGCGAGGCGAGGAGGCAGTCGCGCAAGGTGGCCCACGTGGTGCCCTGGAAGCGGATGCCCACGCTCGATCCCAGCACGATGAAGGCCGGCACCAGGAGCACGTCCGGCAGCCGGGCGTCGGAGAAACCTGCCGCGTGCAGCACAGCGCTACCGGCGAGCGCGCCCACCAGCAGCCCGCCGGGGACGCGCAGCTTGGCGGCGATGAGCCCGCCCGCAAGGCTGGTGAGGAGCAGCACGACGATGTCGGTGAGCGAGGAAGCGGGCGGGGCCGCCATGACCGGGCCGTGGCCGGCGCCGGCATTTCCAAGGATCTGGGTGAGCAGCGCCACCAGCAGGAAGATGCGGATGGTCTGCGCGAAGGCGACGCGGCGCATGTCGGATCCGCTCGCCGCCGCCATGGCGAGCACCGTGGAGAGCGCGCCGGGCGCGGAGGCGTAGAAGGCCGTCTCCAGGTTCCACTTGGCGACCTTCATGAGGAACAGGGTCACCCCCGCCATCACCCCCACGAGGCTGATGGCGAGGAAGGCCATGCTCACGGGCCATGTGGCCGCCTGGGCCAGCATATCCGGCGAGAGCGCGGTTCCCATGGAGCTGCCGAGGATGAGGAAGCACAGGAAGCGCAAGGGCTCGGGCATCATGGCCGGCCGCTTGCACAGCACCAGAGCGGTGGCGCCGATGAGGGCGCCGGACATCCAGGGGGCCGGGAAATTGAGCGCCTGGAAGGCAAGGCCGCCAAGGGCGCCGGCGGCGAGTGTGGAAAGGGTCGGCACCAGCGCCGCCCGGAACAATGCGGGAGAGAAGAAAACCGCCATACGTATTTCAAGCCGCGGCGCTTAGCGCCCCGGGCGCCTCCCGATCCAGGCGGCAAGCCGCTGCGCCGCTTCCGCGAGCTGACCTTCCCCGCGCGCGAAGCACAGGCGCATGAAGCCTTCCCCGCCGGGGCCGAAGGCGGTGCCCGGCGCGATCCCAACCCCCGCCTCGTCCACCAGCTTCAGGCCGAGGCGGCGGACGTCGTCCTCCCCCTCGATGCCGAAGAACAAGTAGAAGGCGCCCGGCGGCTTCACGAGGTTCACCTGGTTGGTGGCGAGCAGCACGTCGCCCACGAGGTCGCGTCCGTGCCGGGCGCGCGCCACCTGCTCGGCGACAAAGCCTTCGCCCTCCTCCAGCGCCGCGATGGCGCCGCGCTGCATGAAGGCGGCCACCCCCGAGGTGGAATACTGGATGAGGTTCTCGATGATCTGGCCGAGTGCGGGGTGCGCCTCGATCCAGCCGACGCGCCAGCCGGTCATGGCCCAGTTCTTCGAGAAGGTCTGGACGAACAGGATGCGGTCGCCCTCCTCCATCACGTCGTGGAAGGAGGGGGCGCGGCCGCCCTCATAATGGAAGCGGCCATAGATCTCGTCGGCGATGATCCAGAGCCCGTGCTTGCGGGCG
Source organism: Aquabacter albus (assembly GCF_040049275.1). Taxonomy (NCBI): domain Bacteria; kingdom Pseudomonadati; phylum Pseudomonadota; class Alphaproteobacteria; order Hyphomicrobiales; family Xanthobacteraceae; genus Aquabacter; species Aquabacter albus. Next base: position 92,494 of record NZ_JBDZDT010000004.1, read on the forward strand.
AGTGCCAGCAGGGCTTTCAGGTCCTCATGGGTCGCGACGAAGCCGGTGGGGTTGGCCGGCGTGTTGAGGAAGATGGCGCGGGTGCGCTCCGTCACGGCGGCGGCGAACCGCGCATGGTCGAGGGTGAAGCCCTCCGGGCCGTAATGGAACGGCACATAGACCGGGTGCGCACCCACCTTCTGCGCGGCGGCCGGCGCATTAGGCCAGACGGGGGAGGGGATGAGGATCTCGTCGCCCGCGCCCAAGGCCATGGCGAAGGCGATCTGGATCGCCTGCATGCCGGAGCCGGTGACGAAGAAGCGCTCCGGATCCTCCGGGATGCCGTACAGCCGCGCATGGTAGCGGGCAATGGCCGCGCGCAGCTCCGGCAGGCCGCGCTGCCATGTGTAGAACGTCTCCCCCGCATGGAGCGAGCGCGCGGCGGCCTCGCAGATGAAGGCGGGGGTCGGCACGTCGCCCTCGCCCGCCCAGAGCGGGATCGTGCCGTCGCGTTTCCGGCCGTAATTCATCACCTCGACGATGCCGCTCTCCGGCAGGTCGCGCACATGGGCGCGCACCTGGTCGAGCATGGCGGCGATGTCGATGGGGGAGGAAGCGGGCATGGGGCACTCGGGGCGGGAAGCGGGCGGACCATAGCGATGTTCGCTGCGCTGCGCCTCTGCCGATTTCTCAGGGCGGAGGAGGGACCGTTGCAAAATTCGGGAGGGACCAGAGGGATCAGGCTCCCTCCCCCGCAAGCGGGAGAGGGGACTATGTTCCACCTGGGGCCCCTACGTCATTGCATCAATGCAACGAAATGCTTGCATCCCAGTGTCTTGGACTTCATCTGCGGAAGGCTTAGGTCCGGGGATGAGGCCGCGTTGGCGGCCAATTTCGCCACAGGTGCTCCCATGACCTACAGAGTCGATCCCGCCGCCCTCGACACCCTCTTCTTCAAGGCCCGCTCGCAGAATGGCTGGACCAACCAGCCGGTCTCCGAGGAAGAGCTGCGCGACCTCTACAATCTGATGATCTATGGCCCGACCTCGGCCAACACCCAGCCGGCCCGCATCGTCTTCCTGACGACGCCCGAAGCCAAGGAACGGCTGCGGCCCGCCTTGATGGAAGGCAATCTGAAAGCCCTCGACGCCCCGGTCATCGCCATCATCGGCTACGACCTGGAATTCTATGAGAAGATCCCCGAGCTCTTCCCGCACAATCCCGGCTTCCGCGACCTGTTCGTGAACATTCCGGCCATGGTCGAGCCGCACGCCTTCCGGAACTCGTCGCTCCAGGGCGCTTATTTCATCATCGCCGCCCGTGCGGTGGGCCTCGATGTCGGCCCCATGTCCGGCTTCGACAATGCCAAGGTGGATGCGGAATTCTTCCCCGATGGCAAGGTGAAGACCAATTTCATCGCTGCCCTCGGCCATGGCGATGCCTCCAAGGTTATGGACCGCCTGCCGCGCCTGTCCTTCGAGGACGGCGCAAAGGTTCTTTGAGCGGGGCGCCCTCGGCGAACCATTTCTTCAGTGGTCATCCCCGGGCGCGACCCGGGGATTCTCCGAGGCCGGTCGTGAGCCATGACGACTGAGAGGCGGGATCAGGTGACCAGTGCGCCGTGCTCCCTCTCCCCGTGGGGGAGAGGGCTGGGGTGAGGGGGGACCACCCCCTCAGGTCCTGAAGCGCCGGGGCCCCCTCACCCGGCTGCGATGCAGCCGACCTCTCCCCCTCGGGGAGAGGTGAAGAACACAGCCACCGAGCATTTGAACGAACAGTGCAGCGGTCCCCTCCAAGGAGAGGGAATGGGGCAACGCCGCGCAGGCTGCCCTTGCGCCCAGCGTGCCGCTCCCCCAAATGTCAGTCATGTGAATAACCGGGGCTTGCGCTGACCCGCGCGGTTCCGCTATGGTTCATGTGCTTTCCCCAACGCAGGCAATGCGCGCTTCGCTTCTCCGGTCACGTCAGAGACTGGGTCGGCGCGTAAGGCGGAGCCAAATAGCCCGGCTTTCCTGAAGACCTGCGATTCCCCCATCCCCATCAGCCCGGCTTTCTTTCAGGAGCCACAGGGCCCATTCAAGATTTCGAGGCTTTCCCATATGCGGGAAGTGAAACTACAGGATCTCAAGTCCAAAACCCCCGTCGAGCTGCTCGCCTTCGCCGAAGAAAATGAGGTGGAGAATGCGAGCACCCTGCGCAAGCAGGAGCTTATGTTCGCCATCCTCAAACAGCTGGCGGCGAGCGAAACCGAGATTATCGGCGAGGGCGTTGTCGAGGTGCTCCAGGACGGCTTCGGCTTCCTGCGCTCCCCCGACGCCAATTATCTGCCCGGCCCGGACGACATCTATGTCTCCCCCTCGCAGATCCGCCGCTTCGGCCTGCGCACCGGCGATACGGTCAACGGCCAGATCCGGTCCCCCAAGGAAGGCGAGCGCTACTTCGCCCTCCTCAAGGTCAACACCATCAATTTTGAAGATCCGGAAAAAACCCGGCACAAGATCAACTTCGACAACCTGACACCGCTCTATCCCGACGAGCGGCTGAAGCTGGAAATCGAGGATCCGACCAAGAAGGATTATTCCGCCCGGATCATCGACATCGTCTCGCCCATCGGCAAGGGTCAGCGCGGCCTCATCGTCGCCCCGCCCCGCACGGGTAAGACCGTTCTGCTCCAGAACATCGCGAAGTCCATCACCGCGAATCACCCCGAATGCTTCCTCATCGTCCTGCTCATCGACGAGCGGCCGGAGGAAGTGACCGACATGCAGCGCTCGGTGAAGGGCGAGGTGGTCTCCTCCACCTTCGACGAGCCGGCCTCGCGCCACGTGCAGGTCGCCGAAATGGTGATCGAGAAGGCCAAGCGCCTGGTGGAGCACGGCCGCGACGTGGTGATCCTCCTGGATTCCATCACCCGCCTCGGCCGCGCCTACAACACGGTGGTGCCGTCCTCGGGCAAGGTGCTCACCGGCGGCGTGGACGCGAACGCGCTCCAGCGGCCCAAGCGCTTCTTCGGCGCGGCGCGCAATATCGAGGAAGGCGGCTCGCTCACCATCATCGCGACCGCGCTCATCGATACCGGCTCGCGCATGGACGAAGTGATCTTCGAAGAGTTCAAGGGCACCGGTAACTCGGAAGTCATCCTCGACCGGAAGGTCTCCGACAAGCGCGTGTTCCCGTCCATCGACATCACCCGCTCCGGCACCCGCAAGGAAGAGCTGCTGGTCCCGGCGGACGTGCTCAAGAAGATGTACGTGCTGCGCCGCATCCTCAATCCCATGGGGACCGTCGACGCCATCGAGTTCCTCCTGGACAAGCTGCGGCAGACCAAGACGAATTCGGACTTCTTCGATTCCATGAACACCTGACGATCGAACACCTCTCCCTCTCCCGTCCGCGGGGGAGGGAGTGCGGCTCGTTTGGCATCGGCCAGCCGCTCGCACAGCATGTCCCCTGACCACTCCTGTGCCTTCCCCTGCTTTCCTGTCTTCTGATTTGCGTATTGACGTAATATTAGGGATTGGGCGTTTGATCCTGGGGGATTGTAGATGCTGTTACGTACTCTTTCATTGCTTGCACTCGGCCTTTTCTTGTCGGGTTGCGTTGAGAAAATGTCCAAGCCTGGCGCCACGCAGCAGGATTACGACGTGGCGCGTGCCAAGTGCGAGGCGGAGTCCTGGACCAAGCTGCCGGCGAACCAAGTCCAGTACATGTCCTATTCCGGCGGCTTTACGGACGGGAAGGAAAACTGCGTGCCGGGCGGTCCCAACGGCACCAAGATCTGCACGCGGGAAAAGGTCTGGAACCCGCCGCGCTATTCCACCCGGGATGCCAACGAGGAAGGCCGCGAGGCTCTGACCCGCGCCTGCCTGCTCAATGATGGCTGGCGGCCGGTGGAGAATTGACGCTCCGGCCGATGGCTGGATTGCTGCGCGGGAGGCGGGCAGGATGGGGCACATGATGCGACTTTGCGTCATGGCCGTCGCCATGCTCTGCCTCCCCGCCTGCGCGCCGGAGGAGGCCAAGCCCGTCGCGGCGCAGCAGGGTTACGATCTCGCGCTGCGCCGCTGCCAGTCGCTTGCTTTGCAGAAGCTGCCCAACATCTCCGCCAATATCATGGTGGCGCCGGGCATCTATTCCAATAACGGCATGGCCTGCCGGCCCGACGCCGTGTGGGGCGCCTCCTGCGCACCCCGCCCCAACTGGCTGCCGCCCACGGGCGGCGACCCCAATGCGAGCGGGGAGGCGCGGGCCGTCCTCGTCGGCGCCTGCATGCGCGATGCGGGCTTCACCGGGCCGGTCTTTTGATGTCGTCCTGTCTGCCGATGGGGCACCGCGCGCGTCGGTTTGACGCTTCAAAACCCCCATGTTACGGCATTACGAGCCTGGGAAAATGGACGCCGAATCCATCCTTCGCCCCCTTTAAATTGAGCGCAAATGGCCACCGTCAGCGGGGCAATTTGAGAGAATTGATATTCGATGGATGTGCCGGCGGTTCATGCTGACTTGAACGCATCTCGACCCGGCGTCCGCCGTATCATCGTCGATTGCACGTTCATCGCACCCCATCCCGCCCCCACCGGCATTCCCCGGGTGGTGGAGAAGTATGTGGTCCACGGCGCAGCCGTCGCCGCGCGTGCCGGCGTGGAACTGATCCCCGCGGAATTCGCCCAGGACGGCTTCCATCGGCGCGCCGCCGTCGAGATCAATACCCCCGCCCGGTCCGCGCCCAGGTCCAACCCGCTTTTCAGGGTCTGGCTCGAAGCCGTGCGCTATGGGTCGCGGGTGATCCTCCAGGGCGCCAATCTCGTCGCGGCCCTTTTTCCGTTGCGGCCGGTCAAGAAGACCATGCTTGCCGTGGCCCAGTGGGCCGCCGATCTGGTGCCCAACATCCGCCACCGCGCCACCGCGCGCCGGAAGGTGGGCGAGCGCATCGAGCTGGGAGAAGGGGATATCCTCTTCTGCCCCGGCTACTGGCACGACATGGAGATGGAGGCCTATGAGGCCGCGCGGGCCGGGGGCGCCGAGGTGGTGTTCCTGGTGCACGACATCCTGCCCGTCACCATGCCGACCTTCTACCAGTATCCCTGGCGGCAGGACTTCGCCCAGCGCCTGTCGCGCTCCTTCAGCACGGTGAGCCATTATTACTGCATCTCCCAGCAGACCCTCTCCCAGGTGAGGGCCTATGGGGAATGGCAAGGCCATGCGGTGCGCGGCAGCATCGCCTATAACGGCTTCGACCCCGCCCCGGAGCGCGTGACGGGAGCGGCCCGGCTCGATGACGGCGTGGCGGACCTGCTGGCGCGCCGGCCATGGCTCATGGTCGGCACCCTCGAGCCCAAGAAGGGGCATGCGGACGTCATCGCCGCGCTGGAGCATCTCTGGGGCGAGGGATATGAGCGCCCGCTCGTGATCGTCGGCCGGCACGGCTGGATGAGCGAGCCCATCGTCGACAGCATCAAGAACTCGCCCTGGCTCGGCACGCATCTGTTCTGGTTCGAAGGCCTCGATGATGCGAGCCTCGCCGCCTTCTATGAGGGGGCGCACGCGCTGCTCTTCGGCTCGCTCGCGGAGGGCTTCGGCCTGCCGCTGCTGGAGGCCATCTCCCACAGCACGCCGGTGATCGCCCGTAATACGCTGGTGGCCCGCGAGATCCTGGGGGAGGAGGGCGCCTATTTCTCCGACATGAAGGAGCTGGTCGCGCGCATCCTGGAGATGGAGGCGCCCGCGACCCTGGCGGCCCTGCGCGCCAACGCGACCCGACTGTCCTGGTATCGCTGGGCGGAGGTAGTGGAGGCGGTGGTCACCGATCTGCTCCGCACACCCGCCGACCGTCGGCAGGATGCCGCGCTTCTCGCCGGTGTGTCGCGCGAATCGGTTGCTCCGGGACCGGAGGCGCAGACCTCACCCCGCCGGAAGGCCATGGCCTGACGCGGCCTGCGCAGTACACGCAGAAGACTCATTTACAATCGGAATGCACCTGAAAGTTGCTTCAATAGGAAGCGCGTGGCCGGCTGCTTCGGCCCTTCGACGACCTTCGCATCCTCCGAGATAAAACGGCCGCTGGTGGGCTTCCCAGTCCATTCTGGAGGCCATCACTTTCTTAAGCCGGCGCAAAACCACCGTTTTGGCCGGCTCCGGCGTCGAGTGCCGCTTTCAGCCCGTCCGGGTCCGTCACCGGCAGCGAACAGCGCCCATCGCGGCAGATGAAGGCCGCTCCGGCCGCCGGCGCGGCCTCCGCTTGCGCGCGGGCGAGGCTGCCGGGGGGCAGATCCGCCGCCGCGCCGGCGCGGATCACCACCCGGTCGGGGAAGGGGAGGCGCAATGCGGCCTGCGCGAACCGCTCGTGCTCGGTCCCCACCACGACGATCTCGGCCAGCGAGAGGCGGGTGCCGATGGCGTTGAGAAGCGCGCCGTGGGCGATGGCATTGGCCGCAACGGTGCCGGAGAGGGCGGTGAGAATCCGGTCGGCGCGCTCGCTCAGATCGCCCCGGCCGGTGAGGGCAGCGACGCGCACCAGCGTGTCGGCGGCCACCGCATTATAGTTCGGCAGCGCCTCGTCCATGGTGGAAAGCGGGCGCACCACGAGGGCATCCGCATCGTCCGCGGTGAGGAAATAGGCGCCCGTTGCGGGGTCCGCATGGTGCGCTTCCAGCGCCTCCAGGAAGGCCTCGGCCTTCTGGAGATATGCCGTTTCGCCCGTCGCCTCGTGCAGCGCGACCGCCGCGCGGGCAATGGCGGCAAGGTCCGAGGCGAGGCCTGGAAAGAGCAGCCGGCCGTCCCGCCAGGCATGGCCGAGCCGCCCGTTCTTCTCCATGAGCCGGCACACGGCGGCGAAGGCGCGGGCCGCCATCTCCACCCAGTCCGCCTCGCCGAGGAAGGCGCCGGAGCGGGCCAGCGCCGCGATCATCAGGCCGTTCCAGTCGGCAAGGACCTTGTCGTCCAGCCCCGGCCGCACCCTTTTTCCCCGTTCCGCCAGCAGCTTTTCCCGCATGGGCGCGAGCTGCGCCTCATCCGCCTCGGCCACATCGCCCGCCTTCGTGCGGTTGAGGATGACGGACGCTTCCCAGTTCCCTTCCGCACTCACGTCGTAGAAATCGCCGAAATAGGCCGCATCCGCAGCCCCCAGAACGGCCTCGATCTCGCGCTTCGTCCACACATAGAAGCGGCCTTCATGGCCTTCGCTGTCGGCATCGAGGGAGGCGGAGAAGGCGCCTTCCGGCGTCGTCATCTCCCGCTTCAGCCAGCCCACCGTTTCCCGCGCGCGGGCAAGGAAGAGGGGATCGCCGGTCTCCTCATGGGCCAGCGCCAGCAGCTCCAGCAGCAAGGCGTTGTCGTAGAGCATCTTCTCGAAGTGCGGCACCAGCCAGAATTCGTCCACGCTGTAGCGGGCAAAGCCCCCGCCCAGATGGTCGTAGATGCCGCCCTCGCACATGCGGTTAAGGGTGAAGGCGGCGGTGGCGCGCAGCGCCTCGTCGCCGGTGCGCCCGCCCGCCCGCCACATCAGCTCCAGAAGGCCGCTCTGGGGGAATTTCGGTGCGCCGCGAAGCCCGCCATGGACCCTGTCGAACAGCTGGGAAATCTGGCTCGCCGCTTTGTCCAACTCCTTCAGGCCGATGGTGACGCGGCCTTCCGGGCGCGCCGCGGCGGCGAGGCGGGAGAGGATGGCCTCGCGATTCTGGCGGATTTTCTCCGGGCTCTCCCGATAGACCTGTGAGACCTGCTGGAGCACGTCGGTGAAGCCCGGTCGGCCATAGCGCGCGGTTTTGGGAAAATAGGTGCCGCCCCAGAAGGGGGCGCCTTCGCCGTCCAGGAACATGGTCAGCGGCCAGCCGCCGGGCTCCCCCAACTGGTAGAGCGCGCCCATATAGATCTGGTCCACGTCGGGGCGTTCCTCGCGGTCCACCTTGATGTTCACGAACAGGTCGTTCATGAGGCCGGCAACCATGGGGTCCTCGAAGCTCTCATGGGCCATGACGTGGCACCAATGGCAGGCGGCATAGCCGACGGAGAGCAGCACGGGCTTTCCGGTGCGGCGCGCCTCCTCGAAGGCCGCCGGGCCCCAGGGCCACCAATGGACAGGATTGTCCTTATGCTGGAGCAGATAGGGGCTGGTCTCTGCCGTCAGGCGATTCTCGCTCATCCGTGCTCCATGTGGAGTTGAGGGTATTTTTGTGCCGTCATCCGACACCATCTTCGCCTTGTCCAGCGGTCGCGTGCCCTCCGGGGTTGCATTGGTCCGTATTTCCGGACTTTTGGCCCAGAAAGCCGCCCGTCTGATGGCGGGGCGCGTTCCCCCGCCCCGTCAGGCGATGCTTGCGACCCTGCGCGACGCCGCTGGCGCGCCGCTGGATCGCGGGCTGCTCCTGTTCTTTCCCGCACCCGCCAGTGCCACGGGGGAGGATGTGGTGGAGCTTCATCTCCATGGCGGGCGGGCCGTCGTGGCTTCGGTTTTGCGAACGCTCGGCTCGCTTGCGGGGTTCCGTCCCGCTGATCCCGGCGAGTTCACCCGGCGCGCCCATGCCTCCGGCAAGATGGATCTTGCGGAAGTGGAGGGCCTCGCCGACCTCATCGCCGCCGAGACCGAGGCCCAGCGCCGCCAGGCGCTCGCGCTCGCCTCCGGTGCCCTGTCGCGGCAGGTGGCGGGTTGGCGCGAGCGGCTGGTCAAGGCGCTCATGCTGGTGGAGGCCACCGTCGATTTCTCCGACGAAGGGGACGTGCCGGAAGACCTGTCCGCCCCTGCGCGCCGGGAGGCGGCGCTCCTGAAGGGGGAGCTTGAGGCGGCCCTCAGCGATGCGGAGCGCGGCGAGCGCGTGCGCGACGGCCTCGCCATCGCCATTTCCGGGCCGCCCAATGCGGGCAAGTCCACGTTGTTGAATCGCCTGGCGGGCCGCGAGGCGGCCATCGTCTCCCATATTCCGGGCACCACGCGCGACATCCTGGAGGTCCATCTGGAGTTGTCCGGCCAAGCCGTCACCCTTATTGACACGGCAGGCTTGCGCGAGACCGAGGACGAGATCGAGGCCGAGGGCGTGCGCCGCGCCAGGGCCCGCGCCGCGGCGGCAGACCTTGTCCTATGGCTGTCGCCGGACGATGCGCCCCCGCCGCCGGACCTCTCCCTGGCCATTCCCGTGCGCACCAAGGCGGATATCGGGGAAGGGGATACGGGCGGGGTGATGGTGGAGGGCGAAGCGCTCGCCATCTCGACTCTGACCGGGCACGGCATGGACGATCTCGTCCGCCTCATCTCGGCGCGGGCGGAAACCTTGGCCGGCGGCGAGCCGGCCTTGATCACGCGGGCGCGCCAGCGGTTCGCGCTGGAAGCGGCGCTGGAGCATCTGGCGCGGGCGGCGGAAGCCCAGGGCGAAGAGCTGTTCGCCGAAGACCTCCGCCTCGCCGCGCGGGCGCTGGATGCAGTGGTGGGGCGGGTGGATGTGGAGGATGTGCTGGACGCCCTGTTCCGCACCTTCTGCATCGGCAAGTGAGGGATGTTTCACGTGAAACATTTCCGTTTGGGCTTGTACGCTCGGCCCGGCCGCCAAGGCGGGACTTGATCCGAACGTCTCTTTCTGAGGTTGGAAAAGCGCTTAGAGCCAATCGACGTCCAAGGACGGGGTATGGCGTAGATCCCGGTCATGCCCGGGCAGGGGCATCCACATCTATCCTTGAAGCTGTACCCGGCGGAGCCTCGTAGATGGCCGGGTCAAGCCCGGCCATGACGATCAGTGAGGGGAGGGTAGGCGGTGATTTCGCCCACTGCCGGAGAGGGTGATGCTTCATAGGCGCCATGCCGCCGATGACGCGGGCTTCCCTTTCCATCGGTCATCCCCGGGCTTGAGCCGGGAATTCTTCACGCAAGAAAGCGGCCCGGGATGGCCAGCTCAGACAATTGTGGTGACGCTAGCCACCCTATTCAAACCTCTCCCCCGGGGGATCGTTGCGATACGCCCGTCAGACTCCCTCTCCCGCTTGCGGGGGAGGGCTAGGGAGGGGGCTCTCAAGCAGAGCAACGCATCCGGGTCTGCGGTCAGCACTCTTCCCCCTCCCTAACCCTCCCCCGCAAGCGGGAGAGGGGACTGGGGTGGTCTGCTTGAACGGGGGCCGTCAAAGCCATCAATGGATTGTCTCGCCCGCATCCCGCGGCGCCAGAGTCTGCGATGCGCATTTGCCCGCCTCGCACATCAACCCGAGCGCACCAAGCTCACTCTCCCTCTTGCGGGCGAGAACTGGGGAGGGGGCTCTTCAAGCAGAGCGCCGCATCCGGATCTGCGGCAAGCACCTTTCCCCTCCCTAACCCTCCCCCCGCAAGCGGGAGAGGGAAACACGGCGGTCTGTGCGGGAGCGGTGCTTGCCAAGTCCAAAGGCTCTCCCTCACGGAATGGGATCGTCCTGTCCGCACCGGGCTCAGACAAAGCCCCCGCTGTGCGTCCGCTTTCTTGTTCCAGCCGGTGCGCCAAGCTCCCTCTCCCGCTTGCGGGAGGGTGGGGAGGGGGCACCTGAAGCAGAGCACCGCATCCGGATCTGCGGCGAGCACCCCTTCCTCCCTGATCCTCCCGGAAGCTGGAGAGGGGATTGCGGCTGCCCCCCTGAAAGCGGCCGCTGTCTAATTCTCCGCCTTCCCCTTCACCGGATGGATCGTCTCGCCCCGCGCCAGCATGGCGACGAATTTCTCCACGCGGGCGGCCCGCGTCTTTTCCGTCCGGGCCGTGTGGACCCGGTGCAGCACGGCGTATCTGTTCGCGCCCGTGAGCGTCGCGAAGAAGCGCTTCGCGTTTGGCTCTGCTTCCAGAGCGGCAGCGAGATCGGCCGGCACCTCCGCCTTGCCTTGGGAGGTGTAGGCCGCAGCCCAGCGGCCGTCTTCCTGCGCAGCCTCGATCTCCCGCACACCCGCGGGCGTCACCCGGCCGGCGCTCATCAGTTCCTCCGCCCGTTCGCGGTTGCGCTTGGACCACAGGCCGCGCGGCCGGCGCGGGGTGAAGCGGATGAGCCAGTGATGCGCATCGAGGCGGCCGATCTGCCCGTCGATCCACCCATGGCAGAGCGCGCCGTCGATGGCGTCCTGCTTGGAGAGGGTCGCCTCCGCCGCACCCTTCTTCGCGAATTTCAGCCAGGCGCCCGAGGCGGAGGGGCCTTCGCGGGTGAGCCATTCCTCCCACGCCTTCAGGCTGGGCAAGGTGAGAATGGGGAGATCGTCCTTGGTCTCTGTCATGCGTCAGCTCCGCAGTCGGCGCCGGCATGTTTCACGTGAAACACCGGCCTTGTCACCCGAGCCAGGCACGAGCGCGCAACCCTGCCTTGACCGCGCCGCGAAAGTGGCGTTTCCACAGAGCCGCGAACAATGCCGCGCGCGGCAGGGACACGGGCCAAGATGGATACGACGTTCGACGTGATGGTGGTGGGCGGCGGGCATGCCGGGTGCGAGGCGGCGGCCGCCGCGGCGCGGCTCGGCGCGCGCACGGCGCTCGTCACCATGAGCGCGGCGACCATTGGCGCCATGTCCTGTAACCCGGCCATAGGCGGGCTGGGCAAGGGCCATCTGGTGCGCGAGGTGGATGCGCTGGACGGGCTGATGGGCCGGGTGGCGGATGCGGGCGGCATCCAGTTCCGCCTGCTCAACCGGCGCAAGGGCCCGGCGGTGCGCGGGCCGCGCGCCCAGGCGGACCGCAAGCTCTATGCCCGCGCCATGCAGGCCGCGCTCGCGGCGCAGGCGAACCTCACCATCGTGGAAGGGGAGGCGGACGACCTCATCCTGAAGGAGGGTCGGGTCGCCGGCCTTCTCCTGGCCGACGGACGCGCCTTCTCCTGTGGCGCCGTGGTTCTCACGACAGGCACCTTCCTCAATGGCCTCATCCATATGGGCGAGGTGCAGATCCCCGCCGGGCGCATGGGCGAGAAGCCCTCGCTCGGCCTGTCGGGCACGCTGGCGCGGCTCGGCCTCGCGCTCGGCCGCCTGAAGACAGGAACGCCGCCACGGCTCGATGGCCGCACCATCGATTGGGCGTCGCTCGAGATGCAGCCGGGTGACGAGGTGCCCGAGCCCTTCTCGACGCTGACCACCCATCTGCCGAACCCCCAGGTGGAATGCGGCATCACCCGCACCACCCAGGCGACGCACGATGTGATCCGCGCCAACCTCTCCCGCTCGGCCATGTATTCCGGGCGCATCGAGAGCACCGGCCCACGCTATTGCCCCTCCATCGAGGACAAGGTGGTGCGCTTCGGCGACCGGGAGGGCCACCAGATCTTCCTGGAGCCCGAGGGGCTCGATGACCACACCGTCTATCCCAACGGCGTCTCCACCTCGCTGCCGGAAGACGTGCAGCAGGCGCTTCTTGCAACCGTTCCCGGATTGGAGCGGGTGGTGATCCTGCGCCCCGGCTATGCCATCGAATACGACCATGTGGACCCGCGCGAGCTGGCCCCCACCTTGGAGGCGAAGCGCGCGCCGTGCCTGTTTCTCGCCGGCCAGATCAACGGCACCACCGGCTATGAGGAGGCGGCGGCGCAGGGGCTGCTCGCCGGCCTCAATGCTGCGCGCCGCGCCGGGGGAGGGGAGGGCCAGAGCGGGGACGGCATCGTCATCGACCGGGCCGAGGGCTATCTCGGGGTGATGGTGGACGACCTCGTCACGCGCGGCGTCACCGAGCCCTATCGCATGTTCACCTCGCGCGCCGAATATCGCCTGACGCTGCGGGCCGACAATGCGGACCAGCGCCTCACCCCGCGCGGCGTCTCCCTCGGCCTTGTGGGCCGGGAGCGCATCCGCGCCTTCGCGGAGAAGGCGACCGCCTTGGAGAGTGCCCGCGCCCGTGCCAAGGCGGTGAGCATCACCCCCAACGAGGCCGCCGCCTTCGGCCTCGCGCTGAACCGCGACGGCCAGCGCCGCACGGCCTTCGATCTCCTCGCCTATCCCGACATGGACATGGGCGTCATCACCCGCATCTGGCCGGACTTCGCAGGTCTTTCGCCGGCTATCGCCGAGCAGCTGGAGATCGACGCCAAGTATGCCGTCTATCTGGACCGGCAGGCGGCGGACATCGCCACGCTGCGCCGGGACGAGGACCTGATCCTCCCCGAGGACCTTGCCTACGCGGACCTGCCCGGCCTCTCCAACGAGCTGAAGCAGAAGCTCGCCCGCGTGCGCCCCCGCACGGTGGGGCAGGCGGGCCGCATGGAGGGGATGACCCCGGCGGCGCTGGCGCTCCTCGTCACCCATGCCCGGCGGCAGGGTGCCAAGGAGAGGGCGACCGAGCCGGTGGCCCTGTGAATTTCGGGGATGGTGTTCATCGCGGGCCGATTCGCCCCGACGACATGTATGAGATGAGGTCGTAGGTGCCTACGCCCGGGGTGAAGAGAGCTGTATCGGACGGCCGTAGCGCGGTCGAAAAGGCCGTTTCACGTGAAACACTCGCGCGCCTCGATCTCATTGTAGATCTTCTAACCCATTGGCAGAAAACGATTAATCTCATCGCGCCGGCGACGTTGCCGGACCTGTGGTCGCGCCACATCGCCGATTCTTTACAGCTCATTAACCATGTTCCCGAAAAGCCACTCTCCTGGGTGGATTTGGGTTCGGGCGGCGGATTTCCCGGTCTCGTCATCGCCGCCGTCCTGGCGGAGCGGGAGGGGTCGAAGGTGGCGCTGGTGGAGAGCGACAGCCGCAAGGCCGCCTTCCTGCGCGAGGCCTCCCGCCGGGCCGGGCTGCCGGTAAGCGTGCATCCCCAGCGCATTGAGGAGGTGGCGGAGCAGCTTGCGCCGGGCACGGACGTGGTCTCCGCCCGCGCGCTGGCGCCGCTGCCGAAGCTGCTCGACCTCGCCGCGCCCTTCCTCGCCGCCGGGGCTTTGGGACTATTTCCGAAAGGAAAGGATGCGCAGAACGAATTGACCGCCGCCCGCAAAGACTGGACACTCGACGTTGAACTTCGCCGCAGCCTCAGCGACCCCGACGGACGGGTCCTGCTGGTGACGCGGGCGGAGAAAGCGGCCTCCTCCCCCACGCCGGCCGGTCCCTCGGGACCGAAGGCGGGGTGAGCCACACGCGGACACGCGCCACATGATCGACCCTTCGTCCACCGCCCCCATCATTGGCGGCGTCACGCCGCGCATCCTTGCGCTCGCCAACCAGAAGGGCGGGGTGGGCAAGACCACCACGGCCATCAATCTCGGCACCGCGCTCGCCGCCATCGGGGAGACTGTGCTGGTGGTCGACCTCGACCCCCAGGGCAACGCCTCCACGGGCCTCGGCATCGAGCGCTCGCGCCGCAAGGTCTCCACCTATGACGTGCTGACCGGCGAGGCGACCCTTTCGCAGGCGGTGCAGGAGAGCGGCGTGCCCGCGCTCTATGTGGCGCCCTCCACCCTGGACCTCTCGGGCCTGGAGCTGGAGATCGCCAATGAGCGCGACCGCGCCTTCCGCCTGCGCCATGCGCTCAGGGCCCTGGCCGCGGACCCGGACGCGCCGCCCTTCACCTATGTGCTCATCGACTGCCCGCCCTCTTTGTCGCTCATCACGGTGAACGCCATGGCGGCGGCGAACGCCATCCTGGTGCCGCTGCAGTGCGAGTTCTTCGCGCTGGAGGGCTTGTCCCAGCTCCTGAAGACGGTGGAGCAGGTGCGCGGCGCGCTGAACCCGGAGCTCACCATCCACGGCATCGTCCTCACCATGTACGACAACCGCAACAACCTCTCCGACCAGGTGATGCAGGATGTGCGCAGCTTCATGGGCGAGAAGGTCTATGACACGGTGATCCCCCGCAATGTGCGGGTCTCGGAAGCCCCGTCCTATGGCAAGCCGGTGCTGCTCTATGACCTGAAATGCGCCGGCTCCCAGGCCTATCTGCGCCTCGCCTCGGAAGTCATCCAGCGCGAGCGCGCGGCGCGGGCGGTGGCGGCTTAAGCGGCACGCGGCAGCATAAACGCACGTCATGCCTGGACTTGATCCGGGCATCCACGCCTCGCCGCTGGTATCACCCCGGCGGAGCCCCGTGGATCCCCGGATGACGAAATCAGAGGGGCAGGCCCCCAACGTTAAGATAAGGAACGACGCATCATGGCGGAGGAAGGCCGTTCGCGGCTCGGGCGGGGGCTGGCGGCGCTGATCGGGGAGATGGGGCCGGAAGAGACGCGGCCCGCGCCCAATCAGAAGGGCCGGGCCGGCTCGGCCGTGCCCATCGAATTCGTGCGCCCGAGCCCGCGCAACCCCCGCCGCAGCTTCCGCGAGGACGGGCTGGAGGAGCTTGCCGCCTCGATCCGCGAAAAGGGCATCATCCAGCCCATCGTGGTGCGCCCGCTGGGGCATGACCGCTATGAGATCGTCGCCGGCGAGCGCCGCTGGCGCGCGGCGCAGAAGGCCGGGCTCCACGACGTGCCCGTGGTGGTGGTGGAGCTCAACGAGCGCGAGGCGCTGGAAGTCGCCATCATCGAGAACGTCCAGCGTGCCGACCTCAACGCGCTGGAAGAGGCCCAGGGCTACGAGGCCCTGATGGCGCAGTTCGACTATACCCAAGCCGACCTTGCCAAGGTGATCGGCAAGAGCCGGCCCCACATCGCCAATACTTTGCGCCTGCTGAAGCTGCCGGAAGGGGTGAAGGTCTATCTCGCCGACGGTCGCATTAGCCCCGGCGCCGCCCGGGCGCTTCTGTCCCACGACGATCCCGAGAAGCTTGCCCGGCAGATCATGGAGAAGGGCCTCACCGTCCGCGACGTGGAAAATCTCGGCAAGGCGAAGACCGCCATCGCCAACCGCGTCGCCGCCCCCAAGGACGCCGACACCAGAGCCCTGGAGAAGCGCCTGTCGGACGTGCTGGGCCTCGCCGTCTCGCTCCAGTCGAAGGGGGAGGCGGGCGAATTGCGCATCCGCTATTCCGACCTCGACCAGCTCGATCTGCTCTGCCGGCGGCTGGGGGCGGAATAGGCCGGCTTACGTCCCTCTACCCCAACGTCATGCGAGTACCGTCATGCGTGCGTCATCGACATGGCGCATCCAGGCGGCCTCATGTCCAAAGGCGCATAGGGGACGACCATGAGCGAGGCGGCCAGTCCGGCAACGGGCCACCACCATCACAAGCATAAACCGTCCTCGAGCGTCATTCCCGACAAGCCGCCGGGCATGATGCAGACCTTCCTGTTCTTCGCCGTCCTCCTGGGCGGCCTGATGTATGTGGCCTGGTCCATCTGGACCGATGTGCAGGCGGCCGAACCCGGCTCGCTCGCCATCATCCCCTTCATCCTGCTCCTGCTGGCGCTCATGATCGCGCTCGGCTTTGAGTTCGTGAACGGCTTCCACGACACCGCCAATGCGGTGGCGACCGTGATCTACACGAATTCGCTCCCGGCGAATTTCGCGGTGGTCTGGTCGGGCTGCTGGAACTTCCTCGGCGTGCTGGTGTCCTCGGGCGCGGTGGCGTTCGGCATCATCCAGCTCCTCCCGGTGGAGCTGATCCTGAACGTGGGCTCGGGCGCCGGCATGGCCATGGTGTTCGCGCTCCTCGTGGCCGCCATCATCTGGAACCTCGGCACCTGGTATCTGGGCCTGCCGGCCTCCTCCTCCCACACGCTCATCGGCTCTATCATGGGCGTGGGCATCGCCAACCAGATCTACCAGGGCCATAGCGGCACCTCGGGCGTGGACTGGAGCCAGGCGGCCAATATCGGCTACTCGCTCCTGCTCTCGCCCGTCGTCGGCTTCCTCGCCGCCGGCCTGCTTCTGCTCACGCTGAAGGCCCTGGTGAAGAACCCCGCGCTCTACAAGGAGCCGAAGGAAGGCAAGGCCCCGCCGTGGTGGATTCGCAGCCTCCTGGTGCTCACCTGCACCGGCGTGTCCTTCGCCCACGGATCCAATGACGGGCAGAAGGGCATGGGCCTCATCATGCTCATCCTCATCGGCATCGTGCCCACCGCCTATGCGCTGAACCGCGCGGTGGACCCGGCCGACGTCGCCCAGTTCCGCGCGCTCACCGCCGCCACGGCCGCCTCCCTGACCAAGAACGGCGCGCCTGGATCGGTGACCGGCGATCCCCGGGCGATCCTCACCGCTTATGTGCGCGACCGCGAGCTGAAGCCGGACACCGTGCCGGCCCTGGCGCAGATCGCCCGTGAAATGGGGGCCATGGTGGCCACCACTTCCACCCTCGCCCAGGTGCCTGCCGCCTCGGTGCCGAACATGCGCAACGACATGTATCTGGCCTCCGAGACCATCCGCTTCATGACCAAGACGGGCGAGCCCGCCTTCGACGCGGAGACCAAGGAAAATCTCGCCGCCTTCAAGCGCTCGCTGGACGAGGCGACGAAGTTCATCCCGCTCTGGGTCAAGGTGGCGGTCGCCATCGCGCTCGGCCTCGGAACCATGGTGGGCTGGAAGCGCATCGTGGTCACGGTGGGCGAGAAGATCGGCAAGACCCACCTCACCTACGCCCAGGGCGGCGCGGCCGAGCTCGTGGCCATGGGCACCATCTTCGCGGCGGACCATTACGGCCTGCCGGTGTCTACCACCCACGTGCTCTCCTCCGGCGTCGCCGGCACCATGGCGGCCAACAAGTCCGGGCTGCAGATGTCCACCATCCGCAACCTCGCCATGGCCTGGGTGCTGACGCTTCCGGTGGCCATCCTGCTCTCCGGCGGCATCTACATCCTGCTGCGCCAGTTCATGTGAGGACGGGCCGTCAGGCCCAGCCGGTCGCAGACGAAACAACGGCCCCTCTTCGGAGGGGCTGTTTGCTTTTGGGGGCATGTCCTCGCGGATTTCACCCCCCTTGAGGGACCGTTGCAATATTCCTCGGGAGGCCGGCGCCGTGCCCCCTCTCCCCGCGGGGGAGAGGGTTGGGGTGAGGGGGCACCACTCTCTCCAATCCTGAACCGCCGGAGCCCCCTCACCCGCCGCCTACGGCGTCGACCTCTCCCCCTCGGGGAGAGGCGGAAAACTCAGCCATCCGCGTCCTTGGGCGAGTATTGCAACGATCCCCTTAAGGGGGAGAGCAAGGAGGGGGTATCTCCCCGTCTGCGCCGGCGGCGGCAGTTCTAGCGGCGCCGTACCCCCACCCCAGCTCTCCCCCTCAAGGGGGGAGGGGGCAACGTGCCGGGGAGGAAACTTCACGAGACCGGGGATGGCGCGCGGGCATCGCTTCCCTCCCGCCGCGCCGCCAACTAGCGTGCGGCCATGACCGAGGACGCAGCCCAGAACCCCGCCCCGAAGGATCCGCCCGTCGAGGAGGCCGCCTGGACGCCGGCCGACATCCGCCCGGCCGAGCCCGCTCCGGCCGAGCCGCCGCAGGCCAAGCGGGACGAAGGCTACGTCACCCCGGTCATGGCCCAGTATGTGGAGATCAAGGCGGCCAACCCCGATTGCCTGCTGTTCTACCGCATGGGGGATTTCTACGAGCTGTTCTTCGAGGATGCGGAGAAGGCGGCGCAGGCGCTGGGCATCGTGCTCACCAAGCGCGGCAAGCATCTGGGGGAGGACATCCCCATGTGCGGGGTGCCGGTCTCCCGCGCCGAGGAATATCTCCACAAGCTCATCGCGCTGGGCTTCCGCGTCGCGGTCTGCGAGCAGCTGGAGGACCCGGCGGAGGCGCGCAAGCGCGGCTCCAAGAGCGTGGTGCGCCGAGACGTCACCCGCCTCGTCACCCCCGGCACCATCACCGAGGACGCGCTGCTGGATGCCCGGCGCGAGAACGTGCTCCTCGCGGTGGCGCGGGTGCGGGCAGGGGAGGAGGCCCATGCGTACGGTCTCGCCTTCGCCGATGTCTCCACCGGTGCATTCCGGGTGGCGGCCTCCAGCCGCGCGAACCTTGCGGCGGACCTCGCCCGCATCGATCCGGCGGAAGTGCTGCTCTCCGACACCCTTTATGACGACCCGGACCTGCGCGAGGTATGGGACGGCCTGCCCGCCGTCACGCCCTTGCCGCGGCAGGGTTTCGAGGGGGCGGGGGCCGAGCAGCGGCTCGCCCAGTTCTTCCGCGTCGCCACACTCGACGCCTTCGGCACCTTCAGCCGGGCGGAGCTGATCGCCGCTGCCGCCATCGTCTCCTATGTGGAGCGCACCCAGTTCGGCGCCCGCCCGTCCCTCGCTCCGCCCAGCCACGAAGCGGACGGTGGGGCCATGCTCATCGATGCCGGCACCCGCGCGAACCTGGAACTGGTGCGCACCACCTCCGGCGACCGGCGCGGCTCGCTGCTGGCCGCCATCGACCGCACCGTGACGGCGGCCGGCGCCCGGCTTCTGGCGCGCCGCCTCTCCGAGCCCCTGACCGACATCGCCGCCATCCGCGCCCGCCATGACGCGGTGGCCTATCTGACCGAGGATCCCGAGCTCACCTCCACCCTCCGCCGCCGCCTCGCCGCCGCGCCGGACCTTGCCCGCGCCTTGTCGCGCCTCTCCTTGGGCCGCGGTTCGCCGCGGGATCTCCTCGCCATCGGCCAGGGGCTGGAGGAGGGATTCGCGCTGGCCGCCGCTTTCTCAGGGGAGCCGCCGGCGGACCTCGCCCGCTGCGCCACCGCGCTGGCGCGGGCGGAGCCGGGGCTCGCCCGCGACCTCCTCGCCGCCTTGGTGGAGGAGCCGCCCCACCTGCGCCGCGACGGCGGCTTCATCCGCCCCGGCTACGACCCCGACCTCGACGCTACCCGCGGCCTCAGGGATGAGAGCCGCCGCGTGGTGGCTGCGCTGGAGCGGCGCTATGTGGATGAGACCGGCATCAAGTCGCTGAAGATCCGGCACAATGCGGTGCTGGGCTATTTCGTGGAGGTGACGGCGCAGAATGGCGAGCGCCTGCGCGAGCCGCCTCATCTCGCCACCTTCACCCATCGCCAGACGCTGGCCGGCGCGGTGCGCTTTACGAGCCAGGAGCTGGCGGACCTGGAAAGCCGCATCGCCTCGGCCGGCGAGCGGTCGCTGGCCATCGAGCAGGCGCTGTTCGACCGGCTCGCGGGCGCGGTGGTGGAGGCCTCGGACGAGATCCGCGCCGCCGCCGAGGCGCTGGCGGAACTGGACGTCCACGCCTCCCTCGCCCGCCTCGCCGTGGACGAGCGTCATGTGCGCCCTGACATGACTGAGGATTTCGACTTCTCCATCGAAGGCGGTCGCCACCCGGTGGTGGAGCAGGCTTTGGCCCGCGCCAAGGGCCCGTTCGTGGCGAATGATTGCGACCTCTCCCCGCCCGTGGGGCTGGAAGGCGGGCGCATCTGGCTGGTCACCGGCCCCAACATGGCGGGTAAGTCCACGTTCCTGCGCCAGAACGCGCTCATCGCCGTGCTCGCCCAGGCCGGCTGCTTCGTGCCGGCGCGTGCCGCCCGGCTTGGCGTCGTCGACCGCCTGTTCTCGCGGGTGGGGGCGGCGGACGATCTGGCGCGGGGGCGCTCCACCTTCATGGTGGAGATGGTGGAGACCGCCGCCATCCTGAACCAGGCGACGTCGCGCTCCCTCGTAATCCTGGACGAGATCGGCCGCGGCACGGCCACCTTCGACGGCATGTCCATCGCGTGGGCGAGCCTGGAGCATCTGCACGAGGTGAACCGCTGCCGGGCGCTGTTCGCCACCCATTTCCATGAATTGACCGCGCTTTCCCAGCGCTGCGTCCGGCTCACCAACGCCACCGTGAAGGTGGCGGAATGGCAGGGCGAGGTGGTGTTCCTGCACGAGGTGGTCCAGGGCGCTGCGGACCGCTCCTACGGCATCCAGGTGGCGCGCCTCGCCGGGCTTCCGCCAGCGGTGATCGCCCGCGCCAAGGCGGTGCTGGCGGAGCTGGAAGCGGCCGAGCGCGTCTCCCCGGCGCAGCGCCTTCTGGATGAGCTGCCTCTGTTCGCCGCCGTCCGCCGCCCGGCGCCGGAAGCGGCGCAGGCGCCGCTGGACGACAAGCTGGGCGTGGCCTTGGATGGCATCGATCCCGACGAGCTGACGCCGCGAGCGGCACTGGACGCGCTCTACGCGCTCAAGAGCTTGAGGAAAGACGGGAAAGGGTAGGGGATTTCAGGGCGTCTTCGCCCGCACCCAACGGTCATGCCCGGACTTGATCCGGGCATCCACGGGGAGCCGCTGGTGCGGGCTTTCCCACTTGGGAGCTGAGGGATGGACGTGGATGGCTGGGTCAAGCCCGGCCATGACAGCATTCTTCAGATGACGGCTATCACCCGCCGCCGGGCGTCGCCGGCATGGGCGGAGGGGGCTGCGGCGGGAGCAGCTCGCCCCAGGCGGAGAAGGCATCCTGGAATGCCTGGTCGCCCGGCGTGCCCTTCTCGAAGGCGATGGCCGCCCGCTTGTTGTTGGCATAGGCCATGGGGAAGCCGATCCAGGGGCGGGTCTGGAGCAACTGGATGTTGCGCTCCTTGTCCGCCGGCACCGCTGAAAGGCCCACGAGGAAGTAAGTGGGGTTCACCCGCACCGAGAGGCCGGCCAGGGGCGCGCCCTGCGCGCCCTCGGTCTGCTTCATCAGCACGCCCGGCACGTTGGTGATGCTGCCATAGGCGAAGTCCTGCGGCAGGGTGAAGCTGATCTCGATGGTGTGCGAGGCGGGGAGCGCCTGGTCGGCATTGCGGCGGAGCGTGAAGCTCACCGACATGCGGCCGGGGATCTGCAGGTCGGCGCGGATGCCCACGTCCGGCGGCAAACCGGGGCCGGCATTGAAGGTCTCGGTCTTCCAGGTGACCGTGCCTTCATAGGTCTGCACGCTCTGGGCAGAGCCGCCCGCATCCTCGAACAGATAGGCGCGCTGGGTGGTGGAGCTGGCGGCACGCGGCGGTGCCACCGGCGCGCGGGTATCCCCGCCGCCGGCCTGGGTCACCCGGTCCGTGCTCTTGGGCTGGTCGGCGCTCTTGGGCGCGTCTGTGGCCGCAGGCGCCGTGGGGGCGGTGGCGGTCTGGCGCTGCCCCTGGCCGAACAGGCTGTCGCGATTGACCACCGCATAGGCGCCACCGGCGATCAGGACGCCGATCAGAAAGACGAGCAGTACGGTCTTCTGCCAGCGCGGCGCCTTGGGCTCATCAGACCCCTTGGCGATGCGGGGACGCTCATGGCGCCCGCCCACATGCCCGCGCCCGACGGTGGGCCGCCGGGCGGTGGAGGCGGGCGTTTCATCCTCGCCCCCGAGATCCTCCGGGTCCACCGCCACCGGCTCCGCCTGCTGGGGCGGGGTAGGAGCGGGTTCGGACGGCTTCGGCGGGGCGGGGCGGGGAGGCGGCTCGCGGGTGACGCGGACCGGCGGCTCCTCGGGCTCGGGCGTCTCGGTCTTGTTCTCCGCCTCGATGCGCCGGATGGCGTCTTCCAGCGCCTGGCGCTCCCGGCCGATCTCGCCTTCCGGCAGCGGCGGCTCGACGCTGCGCAGCTGCTTCAGCAAGGCGGCCCGCGCCCGGTCGAACACGACCTTGCGCGTCTCGCCGGTATTCTGGGCGAGGCCGGCGATCGCGCGGACCAGGAGGGGGTAATAATCGGCCATGTGCGAAAAGATTGCCCCGGAGAGGCAAAGCCTTGGTTAAGCCTGGAACGGATTCTGAACGAGAATCGTGTCGTCCCGTTCCGGGCTCGTGGACAAAATGGCGACCGGGCAGCCGATAAGCTCTTCCACCCAGCGCACATATTTCACCGCGCCGGCGGGAAGATCGGCCCAGGAGCGGGCGCCGGCGGTGGATTCGCGCCAGCCGGGAATGGTCTCGTAGATGGGCTCGAGCCGGGTCTGCGCGCCGCTCTCGGCGGGGAGATAGTCGATCTCCTTCCCATCGAGGCGATAGCCGACGCAGATTTTGATCTCGTCGAACCCGTCCAGCACGTCGAGCTTGGTGAGGGCGATGCCGTGGATGCCGCAGGTCTTCACCGTCTGGCGCACCAGCACCGCGTCGAACCAGCCGCAGCGGCGCGGACGCCCCGTGACCACGCCGAACTCGCGGCCCACGGAGCCGAGCGTCTGGCCGATCTCGTCGGTCAGCTCGGTGGGGAAGGGGCCTTCGCCCACGCGGGTGGTGTAGGCCTTGGTGATGCCCAGCACGTAATCCAGCGCCCCCGGCCCCACGCCCGACCCCGTGGCGGCGGAGGCCGCGGTGGTGTTGGAGGACGTCACATAGGGATAGGTGCCGTGGTCGATATCCAGCAGCGAGCCCTGGGCACCCTCGAACAGGATGCGCTTGCCGGCGCGGCGGGCCTTGTCCAGCAGCTCCCACACCCGGTCCATGAAGGGCAGGACCTGGGGGGCGAGGGCCTCCAGCTCGGCAATCAGCGCCGCCGGGTCCACCTCGGGAAGGCCGAGGCCCCGGCGCAGCAGATTGTGGTGGGTGAGCAGGCGCTCCACCTTGGCGGGCAGGGTCGAGGTGTCGGAGAGGTCGACGAGGCGGATGGCGCGGCGCCCCACCTTGTCCTCATAGGCCGGGCCGATGCCGCGGCGCGTGGTGCCGATGCGCGTCTCCGGGCTCGCGGCATTCTCGCGCAGGGCGTCGAGCTCGCGGTGCACGGGCAGGATGAGGGGCGTAGTTTCGGCGATACGCAGCCGGTCGGGGCCCACCACGACGCCCTGTGCGGCAAGGCGGGCGAGCTCATCCACCAGCGCCTGGGGATCGAGCACCACGCCATTGCCGATGACCGAAAGCTTGCCGGGGCGCACGACGCCCGAGGGAAGCAGCGAGAGCTTATAGGTGACGCCGTTCACCACCAGGGTATGGCCGGCATTGTGCCCGCCCTGGAAACGCACCACCACGTCGGCCTGCTCGGACAGCCAGTCGACGATCTTACCCTTGCCTTCGTCGCCCCATTGCGAGCCGACCACCACCACGTTGGCCACGGTTGGGGTCCTCCGCCCTGTCGGCCCATCAGGCCGCGCAAACAAAGCAAAGCCCCGGTTTGGTCCGGGGCCGTTAAGCCTGCGTCATAGAAGATCGGGCACGGCGAGGCAAGGCGCGGATCGTCTCGGCGGTATCTCAAAGGGCAACCGTCATGGCCGGGCTTGTCCCGGCCATGACGGGGTTCCGTCGGGTGCAGCCTAAGGGATCGCCGCAGATGCCCGGGTCAAGCCCGGGCATGACCGGTACGAGTGACGGGATCACCCGCTGTTGCGCAGGCCGGCCGAGATGCCGTTGATGGTGAGCTGGATGCCGTGCAGCACCTTGTCGTCCGGGTCGGTACCCGTGGCGCCTATGGCCTCGTTCCGCCGGTGCGCCTTCAGAAGCTCGATCTGCACATGGTTCAGCGGGTCGAGATAGGGAAAGCGGTTGCGGATGGAGCGGTCGAGCAGCGGGTTGCCTTCCAGCAGCGTGTTCTGGCCCATGATCTCCAGCAGCCGCGCCACCGAGGTCTCGTATTCCGCCTTGATGCGCGAGAAGATGCGCTCGCGCAGCTCCACATCCTCCACCAGCTCGGCATAGCGCGAGGCCACCGCCAGCGAGCTCTTTGAGAGCACCATGTCCATGTTGGACAGGAGCGTGCGGAAGAACGGCCATTCCCCGTACATGGCCTGAAGCTCCGCCATGCCGCCCGGCCGCGTCTTCAGGAAAGCGTCCACGGCGGTGCCGAAGCCGTACCAGGCGGGCAGCATCAGCCGGCACTGCGCCCAGGAGAACACCCAGGGAATGGCCCTGAGCGCGGTGATGGCCCGCGTCTTCTTCCGCGAGGCCGGGCGCGAGCCGATGTTCAGCGTCGCGATCTCGGAGATGACGGTGGAGGACCAGAAATAATCCTCGAAGCCCGGCGTCTCGTAGACGAGGCCGCGATAGGCGTCGAACGCGGCCTCTGACAATTCCTCCATGGCGGCGAGGAAATGCGGGCGCGGCGCCGTTTCGCCGGGCTGGAGCAGCGTCGCCTCGAGGGTCGCCGCGACCATGATCTCAAGATTGCGCCGGCCGACTTCGGGGTTGGAATATTTCGAGGAGATGATCTCGCCCTGCTCGGTGAGGCGGATCTGACCGTTCACCGCCCCGCCCGGCTGGGCAAGAATGGCGTCGTAGCTCGGCCCGCCGCCGCGGCCTACGGAGCCGCCGCGGCCATGGAACAGGCGTAGCTTCACATGGTGGCGCCTGAACACCTCGATGAGGCCGATCTCGGCCTTGTACAATTCCCAGCCGGAGGTGACGAAGCCGCCATCCTTGTTGCTGTCGGAATAGCCGAGCATCACCTCCTGCACGCCGCCCCGGCTCTCCACCAGCGCCTTGTAGGCGGGGATGGAGAACAGGCGGTCCATCACCTCGGCACAGGCCTGGAGGTCGCCGATGGTCTCGAACAGGGGCACCACGTTGAGCGCGCTGGTGCCGTCGGCCCGCACGAGGCCCACCTCCTTCAGCAGCAGCGCCGCCTCCAGCATGTCGGAGACGCCCTCGGTCTTGGAGATGATGCAATTGGGGATCACCGCCTCGCCGAGGCGTGCATGGGCGTCGGCGGCAGCATTCAGGATGGCGAGCTCGGACCGGGTCTCCTCGGAATAAGCGAGGAAGGGGGAGGCCAGCGGCCGGGCATTGGAAAGCTCGCTCGTGAGAAGGGCGATACGCGCCTCCTCGTCCAGGGTCTCATAGGCGGTGCCGGGCGCGACCGCTTCCAGCAGTTCGGCCACGGTGCGCTCATGCACATCGGAATTTTGGCGCAGGTCCACCGCGGCGAGGTGGAAGCCGAAGCAGTCCGCCGCCCGCCGCAACAGGCGCAGCCGGCCCCGCGCCAGGATGCGCGAGCCGTTCTCCGACAAGGAGCGGTGGATGATGTCGAGGTCGGCCTTGAAGGCCGCCGCGTTCGGGTAGGGTTCGAGCCCAGGCGCCGCGGGCACGGCCGGCTCGCCCCGAAGGACGGCGGCCGCGCCGCGCAGGCGCGCCAGTACCACGGCGAGGGCGAGGCGGTAGGGCTCCTCGCGGCCGCTCATGCCCTGGTCGGGGGAGAGGGCCATGAGGGCCTGCATCTTCTCGGACACCTTCACCAGCCGGCTCGCCAAAGAGAGCTCGGCGGCGAGGGCCACCGCCTCCTCCTCATAGAAGCGCATGATGCGTTCGCGGTGCATCTTCACCGTCTCGCGCAGCACCTCGGCCGTCACGAAGGGGTTGCCGTCCCGGTCGCCGCCGATCCAGGAGCCGATGCGCAGGAAGGAGGGCACCTCCGCCGCGCCCTCGGGATCGAGCGCTTCCAGATGATCCTCGATGGCGCAGAACAGGCGCGGCAGCTCCTGGAGGAAGGTGTAGTCGTAATAGGACAGGCCGTTCGTCACCTCGTCGATGACGGTAAGCTTGATGCGCCGGAGCAAAGCGGTCTGCCACAAGGTGAGGATGGCGCGGCGCAACCCCTCCTCCTGGACCTTCGCCTCCTCCGGCGTCGCTTCCACCCGCTGGGCGTGGTCCAGAAGCCCGGCAATCTCCATTTCCCGGTTCAGTGTGCTCTTGCGCCGCACCTCGGTGGGATGGGCGGTGAGAACGGGGCTGATCAGCGCTTCGGCGAAGAAGGCGCGCAGGTCCGAAGCCGATTTGCCGGCGGCAGCCGCGCGGGCGAAGGCGTTGGCCACGGTGCCGGCGCGGGGCGCCGAGCCGGCGATGGCGTGCGCCCGGTTGCGGCGGGTGTGGTGCAGGTCCTCGGCGATGTTGGCGAGGTGGGAAAAATAGCTGAAGGCGCGGATGATCTGCACCGCCACATCGGGGGACAGCTCGCCCAGGATGGTCTCCAGCTCCTGCCGGGCGCCCTCGTCCGCATCGCGGTGGAAGCGGATCGAGGTGCGCCGCACGATCTCCACCAGATGGTAGATCGGCTCGCCCTCCTGCTCGCGCACCGTGTCGCCCAGCAGCCGCCCGAGGCGCCGGATGTCCTCGCGCAGCGGCCGGTCCTTGTCGCTGCTATCCTCGACCGGCTCACCGATCACTGCCCAGACCGCGCTCGACATGCCTGTTCCTACCCTGGATTGCTTTGCCCCCAGTCTAGAACGTTTTTTGCGAGCGCGAAGACCCCTATGCGGCGAGTGCGAAGCGCGCATGCGCCCGAACGTCCCAAATACCTTTGGGACAATGGCCGCGAAGGCCGAGAAACCGGCCGGTTTCACGGAGTTTTAGGTCTTTGCGCGCAGCGCGTGTCGCGTAAGGCTTGCCAGCGGACGGGATTGCGGCGACAAGCGAGAAACCGAGGGACTTTCGGCGCCTCACGGGGGGGCGGCATCGAACCGGGTGATCCATGGCACAGCCGATCTCGGCGTCTCACGCGCACGCCTCATTGCCGGCGACCGCGCTCGATCTTGCAGTGCGCGCCGTGGTTCCGGCCATGTGGAGCGTGGTCGCCTTCAGCTTCTTCATCAACCTTTTGGGCCTCACCGGCTCCATCTACATGATGCAGGTCTATGACCGGGTGCTCTCCTCGCGGAGCATCCAGACGCTGGTGCTGCTGACCCTGATCGTCGCCGTGCTCTATGCGGTGGGGGCCGCGCTGGAGACCTTCCGCACCCAGCTTCTGGTGCGCGCGGGTGTGAAGTTCGACGACAATGTCAAGGAATCCGCCTTCGACGCCGTCCAGCGCGCCTCGCTGCGCAAGCCCTCTCCGAGCCACGTGCAGGCGCTGCGCGACGTGGACACGGTGCGCGACTTCTTCGCCGGCGCCGGCCTCATCGCCTTCTGCGACGTGCCGTGGGTGCCCATCTACATCATCTTCGCCACCATGCTGCACCCCTGGTACGGCATCCTGGCGGTCCTGGCCTGCCTCATCTCCGGCTGCCTCGCCTTCGCCAATGACCGGGTGACGCGGCCGATCCTCGACCGGGCCACCAAGGCCAATATCAGCGCCAACAACCAGGCGGTCACCACTTTCCGCAATGCCGAGGTGCTCCAGGCCATGGGCATGGTGCGCCAGCTGCGCCAGCGCTGGGCCACCCATCGGGGCGCCGCGCTCGGCTGGCAGGGCCTCGCCTCGGACCGCGCGGCCTTCCTGGTTTCGGCCACCAAGTTCAACCGCGTCTTCATGCAGAGCATGATCCTCGGCCTCGGCGCCTATCTCGCCATCAATCGCGAGATCACCCCCGGCATGATGATCGCCGCCTCCATCGTGGTCGGCCGCTGCATCCAGCCCATCGAGACCGCCATCGGCAACTGGAAGGGCATCGTCTCCGCCCGCTCGGCCTATCGCCGCGTGCAGGAGCTGCTGCGCATGCTGCCGACCCAGCACGAGCGCATGCGCCTGCCCGACCCCACCGGAGCCGTGCAGGTGGAGAACCTCGTGGTGCATGCCCCGGGCCGCGAGGTTCCGGTGCTGCGCGGGGTCTCCTTCGCGGTCGAGGCGGGCGCCACGCTCGGCATCATCGGCCCCAGCGCGGCCGGAAAGTCGAGCCTCGCCCGCGTGCTCGTGGGCGTGTGGCCCGCCACCGCCGGGGCCGTGCGGCTCGACGGCTCGGACCTGTCGCATTGGGACCCGGAGCAGCTCGGCAAGTCCCTGGGCTACCTGCCGCAGGATGTGGAGCTGTTCGCCGGCACCATCGCCGACAACATCGCCCGCTTCGGCGTGCGCGATGAGGGGAAGATCGTCGAGGCCGCCCAGATGGCCGGCGTGCACGAGATGATCCAGCGCCTGCCCCAGGGCTACAACACCGATATCGGCGAGAGCGGCGCGGCCCTGTCCGGCGGCCAGCGCCAGCGCGTGGCCCTCGCTCGCGCCATCTATGGCAAGCCGGCCTTGATCGTGCTCGATGAGCCCAATGCCAGCCTCGACGCGGCGGGCGAGCAGGCGCTCACCACGGCCGTGCAGGCGCTGAAGAAGGCGGGCTCCACCGTCGTCCTGGTGACCCACAAGACCAATAGCCTCGGCCTGTGCGACCTTATCCTCCTTCTCAACGAGGGCACGGTGCACGGTTTCGGCCCCCGCGACGAGGTGCTGGCGAAGGTGCTCGGCCCGCGGCTCGTGCGCCCCGAGGGCGCGCCGGCGCCGCGCGTCGAGGCTCAGCCAGCGGAGGCGTGAGATGAACGAGACGCCCAATACCAGCCAGATGTCCGGCGCCCCCGCTTCGGGTGAGCCCCCGGCGCCCGCCGATGCCGGGTTCTTCGGCAATCTGCGCGCCAGGATATCTCAGCACGTGCCGGAGAGTGCCCGCCCGTTCATCGCCGATGCGCGCAAGCACCTCGCGACGGTGAAGGACATCGTCCTCCCGCCCGTGCCCACCGACAGCCCGCTGACCGACCCGGTCTCCGGCCTTCCCGCGCCGGTGCCCACGGGCGATTATCGCCGCGTGGCGTCCATGGGATACGGCGTCATCATCCTCACGTTCGGGGTGTTCGGCGGCTGGGCGGCCCTCGCCAGCATCGAGAGCGCGGTGATCGCGCCGGGCGTGGTCTCGGTGGAGAGCAAGCGGCAGGTGGTGCAGCACCTGGAAGGCGGCATCGTCGCGGAGATCCTGGTGAAGGACGGCCAGGTGGTGACGGCCGGCCAGGTCCTGTTCCGCCTCGACCCCACCTCCTCGCTCGCCAATTTTGATTCGGTGCGCGCACAGCTCGACACCCAGCTTGCCACCGAGGCCCGCCTGGACGCCGAGCGCGCCATGGCCAACGCCGTCACCTTCCCGCCAACCCTCCTCGCCCGTGCCTCCGACCCGGTGGTGAAGGCGGCCATTGCGGACCAGGAGGCGCAGTTCCGCGACCGCAAGTCCTCCATGGACGGGCAGGTGGGCATCCTGAAGAACCGCATCAAGCAGGGCGAGACCGAGATTGACGGCCTCACCCGCGAGCGCGCCTCCGCCGACCAGCAGCTTTATTATATCGACGACGAGCTGGACGGCATCCAGAAGCTTTCCGACAAGGGCCTCGTCTCCAAGCCCCGCCTCGCCCAGCTCCAGCGCGAGAAGGCGCGCCTGCAGGGCGTGGTCGGCCGCAATATCGCCGACACCGCCAAGGCGCAGGCCAATATCGGCGAAATGTCGATGCAGATCCAGCAGCTGACCCAGAAGCAGCAGGAGGAGATCGCCCAGCAGATCGTCGAGACGCGCCAGAAGATTTCCGACCTGAAGGAAAAGCTGAACATCTCCGAGAATGTTCTGAAGCGCATCGACATCCGGGCGCCCCGCGCCGGCGTGGTCCAGAACATCAACCCGAAGATCTATACGGTCGGGGCGGTGGTGCGGCCGGGCGACACCATGCTGGAAGTGGTGCCGCAGAATGACGAGCTGATCGTCGACGCCCAGGTGCCCACCACCGACATCGACCGCCTGCACAACGGGGTCGACGGCGTGGAGGTGCGCTTCCCCGCCTTCCATTCCCGCACCACGCCGCTCATCGTCGGCGAGCTGCGCAGCGTGTCGCCGGACCGGTTGATGGATGAGCAGACCCACCAGCCCTACTATCAAGCGGTGGTCGCCGTGAGCAACACGGACGTGCCCGACGACATGAAGGCGCGCCTGCGCCCGGGCATGCCGGCGGAGGTGGTGTTCAACACCGGGGAACGCAGCGTCATGTCCTATCTGACGCGGCCGCTCACCGATGCGCTGACCCGCTCCTTCCGGGAGAAGTAAGCCGCCCTTTCCTTGAGCGTTGACAGGGTTTCGGGCCACTCCTACGTTGCCGCCCCCAAGGTTTTGCTGCGCTGCGGGTCCCGCGGCGGCAAACGAGCTCGGGAGTCCTTCCCGAAGCCTTACTCAGTAAGCCGGGCTAGGGAGCGCACACCGTATGAAGATCCTCGTCCCCGTTAAGCGTGTCGTCGATTTCAACGTGAAGGTTCGCGTGAAATCCGACGGTTCCGGCGTCGAGCTTGCCAACGTCAAGATGTCGATGAATCCGTTCGACGAGATCGCAGTCGAAGAAGCGCTCCGCCTGAAGGAAGCCGGCAAGGCCACGGAAGTGGTGGTGGTCTCCATCGGCCCCGCCCAGGCCTCCGAGACCCTGCGCACCGCGCTTGCCATGGGCGCCGACCGCGGCATCCTGGTGAAGACCGATGCCACCACCGAGCCTTTGGCCGTGGCCAAGATCCTGAAGGGCGTGGTGGGCGAGGAGAAGCCCGACCTCGTCATCCTCGGCAAGCAGGCCATCGACGACGACGCCAATCAGACCGGCCAGATGCTGGCGGCGCTGCTCGGCTGGGGCCAGGGCACGTTCGCCTCCAAGGTCGCTCTCGAAGAGGGCTCCGTCTCGGTCACCCGCGAGATCGACGGCGGTCTGCAAACGGTGAAGCTGACCCTGCCCGCCATCGTCACCACCGATCTGCGCCTCAACGAGCCGCGCTATGCGTCGCTCCCCAACATCATGAAGGCGAAGAAGAAGCCCATCGACGAGAAGGCGCCGGACGCCTACGGGGTGGATGTGACGCCGCGCCTGAAGGTGCTGAAGACGTCGGAGCCCGCCGGCCGCAAGGCGGGCGTGAAGGTGGGTTCGGTGGCCGAACTCGTGGCGAAGCTGAAGGACGAGGCTGGGGTGATCTGATGACGACTTTGCTGATCGCCGAACACGACACTAAGAGCCTCAACGGCACCACCGCCAAGGCCCTCACTGCTGCCGTCGCCCTCGGCGCGCCGGTTCATATCCTGGTGGCGGGCGAGAATGTCTCCGCCATCGCGGATGCCGCCGCCAAGCTCTCGGGCGTGGAGAAGGTGCTCCTCGCCGACGGCCCGATTTATGCCCACCGCCTCGCGGAGCCCCTGGCGGCGCTGATCGTCTCGCTGGCGGGCAATTACGACGCCATCCTCGGCCCCTCCACCGCCTCGGTGAAGAACGTGCTGCCGCGCGTCGCCGCGCTGCTGGACGTGATGCAGGTCTCCGACATCATCAAGGTGGTGGCGCCCGACACGTTCGAGCGGCCCATCTATGCGGGCAACGCCATCCAGACCGTACAGAGCGGCGAGGCCAAGAAGGTCATCACCGTGCGCACCGCGTCCTTCGCCGCCACCGGCGAGGGCGGCTCCGCCCCCGTGGAGAGCGTGGGCGCGGCGGAAGATCCGGGCGTCTCCTCGTTCGTGGACGAGGCCCTGTCCTCGTCCGACCGTCCCGAGCTGACGGCGGCGCGCATCATCGTCTCCGGCGGGCGCGCGCTCGCCTCCAAGGAGAAGTTCACCGAGGTGATCGAGCCCCTGGCGGATGCGTTCGGCGCGGCCGTGGGCGCCTCGCGCGCCGCGGTGGATGCGGGCTATGCGCCCAATGACCTCCAGGTCGGCCAGACCGGCAAGGTGGTCGCTCCCGAGCTGTATGTGGCGGTGGGCATTTCCGGCGCCATCCAGCATCTCGCCGGCATGAAGGATAGCAAGGTCATCGTCGCCATCAACAAGGACGAGGAGGCGCCTATTTTCCAGGTTGCCGATTACGGCCTGGTGGGCGATCTGTTCACCTTGGTGCCCGAGCTCAAGGCGGAGATCGCCAAGGCGAAGGGCTGACGGGCGAAAGCCCCCAGGAAGGCGAAAGACGAAAGCATCATGCCGCTCGAGATCAAGAAGGTCGGAGTGATCGGCGCCGGTCAGATGGGCAACGGCATCGCGCATGTCTGCGCGCTGGCCGGCTATGACGTGATGCTGAACGACGCGGATGCGGACCGCATCCGCTCGGGCCTCGCCACCATCAACGGCAACATGGCCAAGCAGGTGCAGCGCGGCACGGTGACGGAGGAGGCCCGGCAGGAGGCGCTCAGCCGCATCGCCGCGGTGCCTGCGATGGAAGGCCTCGCCGATTGCGACATCGTCATCGAATCCGCCACCGAGCGGGAAGAGGTGAAGCGCAAGATCTTCACCGATCTCTGCAAGATCCTGCGGCCGGAAGCGCTGCTCGCCAGCAACACCTCTTCAATCTCCATCACCCGCCTCGGCGCCGCCACCGACCGGCCCGAGCGCTTCATCGGCATTCATTTCATGAATCCGGTGCCGCTGATGGAATTGGTGGAGCTAGTGCGCGGCATCGCCACCGATGACGACACGTTCGAAAGCTCGAAGCAGTTCGTCACCCGCCTGCACAAGACCTATGCGGTGGCCGAGGACTTTCCGGCCTTCATCGTCAACCGCATCCTGCTGCCCATGATCAACGAGGCGATCTACACCCTCTATGAGGGCGTCGGCTCGGTGGATGCCATCGACCGGGCCATGAAGCTCGGCGCGAACCATCCCATGGGGCCGCTGCAGCTGGCCGATTTCATCGGCCTCGACACCTGTCTTGCCATCATGCAGGTGCTCCATGAGGGGCTGGCGGATTCGAAATACCGGCCCTGCCCGCTGCTGGTGAAATATGTGGAGGCCGGCTGGCTCGGCCGGAAGACCCACCGCGGCTTCTACGATTATCGCGGCGAGAAGCCTGTTCCGACGCGGTGAGCTGGAAGACCGTCATGCCCGGGCTTGTCCCGGGCATCTACGTCCATCCGTTGGCTCAGTATTTGCGGAGCCCCGTGGATGGCCGGGACAAGCCCGGCCATGACGGCTCGTGCATTGAAGATCAAAACCCGTCCAGCACCACCTGGGTGTGGTGCACCTGGGGCGGGGCTGCGAAGGTACCGCCCACAAGGCCACGCCATTCCTGGAAATCGGGGGAGTTGCGGAAATGGACCATATGGTCATCCACCGTCTCCCATTCCACGATCAGGGTATAGTGCTGCGGGTTCTCGATGGAGCGCTCGATGCTCATGCCCATGCAGCCTTTGGCCCGCTGAAACAGGGGCACGGCCTTCTTGGCGCCGGCCTCGAACGCGGCCTCTTCGCCGTCCTTGATGGTGAGCTGCGCAATCTCATAGACCATGAATGCCTCCCTTAAAGCGGCCGTGACCCTAACAGGCGGAACCCGAGATTCAACCGGGCCGCCCCGAAAACCAGCCTTGCCAATTGTATCGCTGGCTCGCTAAAGCCAAGGTCCCAGCCCAACGCCGTTCCGGAGGTCCAGATGGCCCATTGGCTCTACAAGTCCGAGCCCGAGAAATGGTCTTGGGACAATCAGGTGAAGGCGGGCGCCAAGGGCACCCATTGGGATGGCGTGCGCAACCATGCCGCCAAGCTCAACCTCATGGCCATGAAGAAAGGCGATCAGGGCTTCTTCTATCATTCCAACGAGGGCAAGGAGATCGTCGGCATCGTCGAGGTGATCCGCGAAGCCTATCCCGACCCCTCGGACGCCACGGGCAAGTTCGTGATGGTGGACCTGAAGGCGGTGAAGCCGCTGAAGACGCCGGTGACCCTTGAGACCATCAAGGGCGATCCGCGCCTCCAGGAGATGGCGCTGGTGAAGTTCTCCCGCCTCTCCGTCCAGCCGGTCACGGACGCGGAATGGGACATGATCCTCGCCTATGGCGCCATGTGAGCGTGAGCCTTGATCCCCTAGCGTTTGTCCGCGCCGAGACCCGCCTGCGGCCCGTCCCGCTCGTCCCCGAAATCAACCTTCATGTGGCCGACGAGGCGGTGCCGCTCTGGCACCGCACGGAGGAGGAGCTGGGCGAGATGGGCCTGCCGCCCCCCTTCTGGGCCTTCGCCTGGGCCGGCGGGCAGGCGCTGGCGCGTTTCATCCTCGATCGGCCGGAGCTGGTTGCGGGGCGCACCGTGCTCGATTTCGCCTCCGGCTCCGGCCTCGTGGGCATAGCCGCCGCCAAGGCGGGCGCGGCGCGGGTGGTGTGCGCGGACATCGATCTTTTCGCGCTGGCGGCCATCAGCCTCAACGGTGCCGCGAACGGCGTCGCCCTTTCGCCCGCGGGCGATGACCTGATCGACAGCGATGACGGCTGGGACGTGATTCTCGCCGCCGACATCTGCTACGAGCGCGATCTCGCCGCCCGCGTGTTCGACTGGCTGCTGTCCCTCTCCCGCAGAGGCGCCCTCGTGCTGATCGGCGATCCCGGCCGCTCCTATCTGCCCAAGGACCGGCTGGAGCAGCTGGCCGAATTCAGCGTGCCGGTGACCCGCGAGCTGGAGGACATGGAGATCAAGCGCACCTGCGTCTGGCGCCCGAAGGCGGCCTGACGGGAACACCCGCCCCTCCCCGCCGTTGCACGACGGGGCGGTGAGACGAGGTGCGCATCATGGACATCCAAGACATCTGGGAGGAAATGGCGAGCCGCCATTCCTGCATGCTCATCGACATGGATGGCAGCCGCCTGCGCGCGCGCCCCATGGCGCCCGTGGCGAAGCCCGCTGACGGCGCCGTGTGGTTCGTCACCGACGTGCATGCGGCCAAGGACGAGGAGATCGAGCGCAACCCGCAGGTCTGCCTTGCTTTCATGGACGAGGGCGACCGCTTCTACCTGTCCGTCTCCGGCGCCGCCCAATTGGTGCGCGACACGGCGAAGCTGAAGGAGATCTGGTCCACCGCCATGGAGGCCTATTTCCCCGCGGGTCCTGACGATCCCAATGCGCTCCTGCTGAAGGTCACGCCCGAGCAGGCGGAGGTCTGGCAGGGCGACGGCACGCTGACCACCGGCTTCAAGATGGCGTCGGCCATTCTGGGCGAGAAGCGTGCAGACCTGGGGCAGAACGCCAAGTTCCGGATGTAACCGGCTAACTCCACTCAGCGGCGCGGTGTGGCGGCCATAGCGCCGCCGGCCGCGACCACGAGCCAGCCTGCGATCATCAGGGTGCCGCCGAATGGCGCGGTGCCCCACAGAAGCTTGATGTCCATCAAGGCGCGCAGGGCGAGATCGCCCGAGAATAGGAGCGTGCCGATGGCAATTGCGCTCGCGCCCACGAGCAGCGCGCCCCGCCCGCGAGAGATCTGAAGCGCGACGGCGCTGATGCCCGCAAGGGCAGCGCCGTGGATCATGAGGAATTGCGCCGCCGTCGCGAGCGAGCTGCCGCCGGACAGATGGGCCGCAACCGCCGCCGCCGCGACACCCGCTGCGCCGAACAGGCCGGCGGCAAAAAGGAGGATGCGGACCCAGATCATCATGGCCGTTTGCCGACAGAGGAATGCATCCCGGCTCTATAAGGCGAAGCCCGCTTCGCCGACAGGCCGGAGGGTGCGGCAAGAGGCCCGCGCCCGCCCGGCGCTGCGTTCGCCCAAAGTCTCGGCTCCGGCGCCTTGTGGAGCCCCTGGGCGCTCATCATAATCCAGCCAACCAAAGGCGGCGCCCATTGCGCCCCATGCCCGATGGAGGGGAAACGACCCATGACCGACAAGATCTATGACGTCCCCGCGGAATGGGCTGAGCGCGCCTTCGTGGATGCGGACTATTATGCCGAGCTCTACAGGCAATCGGTCGAGATCCCGGAAAGCTTCTGGGCCGAGCACGGCAAGCGCATCCACTGGTTCGAACCCTTCACCAAGGTGAAGAACACCTCGTTCGCGCCGGGCAAGGTTTCCATCAAATGGTTCGAGGACGGCGTCACCAACGTCGCCTACAATTGCATCGACCGGCATCTGGCCGACCGCGGCGACCAGGTGGCGATCATCTGGGAAGGGGACGACCCCGCCGAATCCCGGAAGATCACCTATAACGAGCTCCATGCGGAGGTGAACAGGTTCGCCAACGTCCTGCGCAACCGGGATGTCCAGAAGGGCGACCGCGTCACCATCTACATGCCCATGATCCCCGAGGCGGCCTATGCGATGCTGGCCTGCGCGCGGCTCGGGGCGATCCATTCGGTGGTGTTCGGCGGCTTCTCCCCTGATAGCCTCGCCGGGCGCATCTCGGACTGCGAATCCCGCTGCATCATCACCGCCGACGAGGGTCTGCGCGGCGGCCGCAAGGTGCCGCTGAAGGCCAATGTGGACGCCGCCATCGAACGCCTCGGCGGCGGGGTGGACCATGTGGTGGTGGTCCGCCGCACCGGCGGAACCGTGAACATGGAGCCGGGCCGGGACGTCTGGTATCACGAGGCGGCGGACCTCGTGACCGACGAATGCCCCTCCGAGCACATGAACGCGGAAGACCCGCTGTTCATCCTCTACACCTCGGGCTCCACGGGGCAGCCCAAGGGCGTGCTGCACACCACCGGCGGCTATCTCGTCTACGCCTCCATGACGCACCATTACGTCTTCGATTATCACGAGGGCGATATCTATTGGTGCACGGCGGACGTGGGTTGGGTGACCGGCCATTCCTACATCGTCTACGGCCCGCTCGCGAACGGCGCGACGACCCTCATGTTCGAGGGCGTGCCCAATTATCCCAGCAACTCCCGCTTCTGGGAGGTGATCGACAAGCACAAGGTCAACATCTTCTACACCGCGCCCACCGCCATCCGTGCGCTCATGCAGAGCGGCGAGGAGCCGGTGAAGAAGACGTCGCGCGCCTCGCTCCGCCTCCTCGGCTCGGTGGGCGAGCCCATCAATCCGGAAGCCTGGGAATGGTATCACCGGGTGGTCGGCGACGGCCGCTGCCCCATCGTGGATACCTGGTGGCAGACCGAGACCGGCGGCATCCTCATCACCCCGCTGCCCGGCGCCACCGCGCTGAAGCCCGGCTCGGCCACCCATCCCTTCTTTGGCGTGAAGCCGCAGGTGGTGGATGCCGAGGGCAAGGTGCTGGACGGTGCGGCCGAGGGCAATCTCGTGATCGCGGATTCGTGGCCGGGCCAGATGCGCACGGTCTATGGCGACCATGCGCGCTTCGAGCAGACCTATTTCTCCACCTATCCCAACAAGTATTTCACCGGCGACGGCTGCCGGCGGGATGCGGACGGCTATTACTGGATCACCGGCCGCGTGGACGATGTGATCAACGTCTCCGGCCACCGCATGGGCACCGCCGAGGTGGAGAGCGCGCTCGTCGCCCATCCCAAGGTCTCGGAAGCGGCGGTGGTGGGCTTCCCGCACGACATCAAGGGCCAGGGCATCTACGCCTATGTGACCCTCATGGCCGGCGAGCAGCCCAGCGAGGAGCTGCGCAAGGAACTGGTCACCTGGGTGCGCAAGGAGATCGGCCCCATCGCCTCTCCCGACCTGATCCAGTTCGCCCCGGGCCTGCCCAAGACCCGTTCGGGCAAGATCATGCGCCGCATCCTGCGCAAGATCGCCGAGGACCAGTTCGAGAATCTGGGCGACACCTCCACGCTGGCGGACCCGGCCGTGGTGGATGATCTGGTGCACAACCGGCAGAACAAGAAGAGCGCGGCATAGGCCCTTCCTCCCCATAACCACACCGTCCCCTCTCCCGCTTGCGGGGGAGGGTCAGGGAGGGGGGCGGCCGCAGGCCGGAAACGCCGGGAAAATAGAGAGGTCGCATCTGCCCCCTCCCCAGCCCTCCCCCGCAAGCGGGAGAGGGAGCGCGTTGGGTAAGCGGATGGGCCCATTTGAATCCACGCCTGCCGCGTGGTAATAATCAATCGTGAATTACCATAAATTACGTCGTTAGAGCGTAATTAGGAGAGCCCGATGCTGACCCGCCGCGCCTTCTCGACCCTGAGCCTTGCCGCTTTGATGGCGCCCGGCTTCGCCTTCGCCCAGTCGGAATACAAGGGGCCGAACTCCATCCTCAACGTCTCCTATGACATCGGCCGCGAGCTGTTCACCGCCGAGAACACGGAGTTCATCCCTCTCTGGAAGCAGAAGACCGGTCAGGAAGTGACCGTCAACCAGAGCCATGCGGGCACTTCGCGCCAGGCCCGCGCCATCATCGAGGGGCTCGAGGCGGACGTAGTCACCTTCAACCAGGTGCTGGACGTGGATGTTCTCGCCAAGGCCGGCTTCGTCGCCAAGGACTGGCAGAAGAAGTTCCCCAACAACGCCTCGCCCTATTATTCCTTCCCGGCCTTCCTGGTGCGCGCGGGCAACCCGAAGAACATCAAGGACTGGAACGACCTCATCCGCGACGACGTGAAGGTCATCTTCCCGAACCCGAAGACCTCGGGCAATGCGCGCTACACCTATCTCGCCGCCTATGCCTACGCGCTGGAGCAGTTCAAGGGCGACGCCGAGAAGGCCAATGCCTTCGTGAAGAAGCTGCTGGCCAATGTGCCGGTGTTCGACACGGGCGGCCGCGGCTCCACCACCACGTTCGTGGAGCGCGAGACCGGCGACGTGCTGGTCTCCTTCGAGGCCGAGACCCGCGCCATCGAGCTGCTCTACAAGGACAAGAACCTGAAGACCGTCATCCCCTCCGTGAGCCTGCTCGCGGAATTCCCGGTGGCGGTGGTGGACAAGGTCGTGGACAAGCGCGGCTCGCGCCCGCTCGCCACCGCCTATCTCGACTTCCTCTACACGCCGGCCGGCCAGACCGTCGCGGTCAAGGCGTTCCACCGGGTGAACAACAAGGCGGTCATGGACCAGTTTCCGGGCCAGTTCCCGGAAGTTCGCCTCGTGACCGTGGAAGACGTGTTCGGCGGCTGGAACAAGGTGCAGGCCGACCAGTTCGCCTCCGGCGCCATCCTCGACCAGGTGTTCGTGGGGCGGTGAGCCAGAGCCAAATCCATCTGACGGGAATCGCTTTGCGATTCCCGTCAGATGGTAAATTTGCCTCTCTTCAATAAGTAAGCCCGTCCGCTCAGCTTGGCGGAGCGGACGGGCGCGTGGCTGAAGGATAGAGCGTCGCCTGCAGCCGATAGTGGGCCGGGTGGTAGGTGGCGTCGAGCAGCTCCACCACGCGGCCGCGCAGGTCGAAATAGACGCGCAGCGAACGCAGGATGGCAGTCCCCGGCGCCAGCCCGATGGCGTTCGC
This sequence comes from Aquabacter albus, assembly GCF_040049275.1. NCBI lineage: Bacteria > Pseudomonadati > Pseudomonadota > Alphaproteobacteria > Hyphomicrobiales > Xanthobacteraceae > Aquabacter > Aquabacter albus. Next base: position 131,906 of record NZ_JBDZDT010000004.1, read on the forward strand.
CGCGATAGGGTCGACAATGGCCGGCTCGGTCATCTGCACGGCGTGGTCGATGGCGATCCCCGCCACCTGCTCCACCAGCCGGAAAGGCGCCACCGGCCCCTCCAGCATGGCGGAGGTGAGCCGATCCGAGATGAAGCCGGGGAAATAGTATCTCAGGAACATGAGGGGGGTGCCGTCGGGAAAGAGGTTCGTTCCCGCGAACATCTTCATCCGCATGCCCGCCGGAAGCGCGGCGATAGCTGCGAGCTCGGGAGGCGGGGCGGAGGTGCTTTCCTGGGAGACCACGAAGCGGTGCGGCGCCAGCGCTTCGTCCAGAACGCCCGTGAGCGCCATGGACCAGGTCGCCTCCGTCTCCTCCCGGACGAAGGAGCCCACGCCCTGCCGCCGGACGATGAGGCGTCGCTCCACCAATTCGTCGAGAGCCTTGCGCACCGTAATGCGGCTTACACTGAAGCGCGTGCACAATTCGCTTTCGCTCGGCAGGGCCGCGCCGGGAGCAAACTCCCCCGCCATGATCGCCGCGCGCAGCTGGTCCGACACCTGTCGGTAGAGCGGGATCAGACGCTCGGAGGGGAGAGAAGGCATTGCGGAACTCTACTTGTTATGACAACATAACATGAAAGACGATGGAGATCGATGAGACGATACTCCGGCTGGCATAGAGGAAGCGTGGGACATGAGGTTGCGGCAAGGTTTCGACGTGGTCGTGGTGGGGGGGGGCACGGCCGGTGCGATCGCCGGAATTGCGGCAGCCCGCACCGGTGCGAAGACGCTGCTCGTGGAGCAGTACGGCACGCTCGGTGGTGTTCTGACGCTAGGGATGTCGCTGAAGGGCGTCAATGACGGCGAAGGTGTACCGGCACTCGGCGGCATCGGCGCCGAATTGATCGATGGGATGCGCGACATGGGCGGCGCCACCATTGTCACCCAGCATCCGCGCCACGGCTCCATCATGGGCCAGGACCCGGAAATGCTGAAGCTGCGCCTCATCGAGATGGCGCAGGCCTCCGGCCTGAAATTGCTGTTCCATTCCTATCTCGTGGATACCCTGACGCAGGACGGGACGGTCCAGGCCATCCGCGTGGCGAACAAGGCCGGCCTCGAAGTCATCCCCGCCGCCTGCTTCGTCGATTGCACGGGCGATGGCGACCTCGCGGCCCTGTCCGGCGCGCGCTTCAGCTATGGCCGCGAGGGGGACAGCCTCGTCCAGCCGGTGTCGGCCATCTTCCGCGTGGGCGGCGTCGATCTCGACCGCACCTGGGCCTATCTGGAAGCCCATCCCGAGGATTTCGAGCTTCCGCCCGACCAGCAAGGCGGCACGTCGAGCATTGCCGAATTCCGCAAGCAGCCCGGCGTCGGTGTCGCGGGCTTCGGCGCCTTGATCCGCAAGGCCCGCGCGGCGGGCGACTACACCATCCCGCGCGATTATTTCGGCTTCAATCCGCTCCCGGGCCGCAACGAGGTGACCATCAACATCACCCGCGTCCACGGCATTCGCGGCACCGATCCCGACGACCTCACCCGGGCGGAAGTGGAGACGCAGCTCCAGATCCTCGAAGGGACGCGCTTCCTTCGCAAATACGTGCCCGGATTCGGGGGGTGCTACATCGTCTCCACCCCGTTCCAGGTCGGCGTGCGTGAAACGCGCCATATCCTCGGTGAGTATGTGCTCACGGCGGAAGACGTCATGGGCGGGCGGGACTTTCCCGACCAGGTGGCGCGCGGCGCCTACCCCCTCGATATCCACGACGTGGGCGCCCCCAGCGGCGCGGCGAAGGTCGGGGGCACCGACCTCAGCAAGATCATGCGCTCCTATGGCGTGCCCGCGCGGACGCTCCTGCCCGAGGGGCTGGAGAATGTGGTCGTCGCCGGCCGGGCCATCTCCGCCACCCATGCCGCGTCCGCCTCGGCCCGCGGCCAGCCCGTCTGCATGGCCACCGGCCATGCAGCGGGGACCATGGCGGCGCTCGCGGCGCTGAAGGGCGTGCCGCCCCGCGCCCTCGATATCGGCGAAGTGCAGTCGATGCTGCGCGGCCAGGGACAGGTGGTCGAGCGCGAAGGCAGCCGGGCGGCCGCCTGAACGGCACCATCAGAACAACAAACCGGGAGGACCAACAGGATGAAACAGAAACGCCAAGCGCACCCTCGCGGCGCGCCAGTCTTGTCCCGCCGCGCCCTGGCGGGGCTCGCCATGGCCTGCGCCGCACTGTGGGCCGCGCCCTCCGCGGCGCTCGATTATCCCACCCGCTCCATACGGCTCGTCGTCCCCTACCCTCCGGGCGGCTCGGCGGATCTCATCGGCCGCCTCATCGGGGAAAAGCTGTCGGCGAGCCTCGGCCAGCCGGTGGTGGTGGACAATCGCGGCGGGGCTTCGGGTGCCATCGGCAGCGAATTCGTGGCCCGGTCCGCCCCGGACGGCTACACCCTTCTTGTCGCCATCTCCGACACCCACGCCATCAACCCGGCCGTGTCGCCCCGCCTGCCCTACGATCCGCAGAAGGACTTCGCGCCGATCTCCCTCGTGGCGGTCCAGCCCTTCCTCCTGGTGGTGGGCCCGAGCCTGAAGGTGAAGGATCTCGCCGACTTCATCCGTCAGGCCAAGGACGCGCCGGGCAAGCTCACTTATGCCTCGAACGGCATTGGGGGGCTTCAGCATCTCGCCATGGTGCAGTTCAGCGCCCAGACCGGAACGGACCTCGCCCATGTGCCCTATAAGGGGGCGGCTCCGGCGCTGTCCGACGTTATGGGCGGGCATGTGGACGCTTTGTTCATCAGCATCCAGGGCGTGGGGACCAATCTGAAGCAGGACAAGCTGCGCGCGCTCGCGATCGCCTCGTCCCACCGCCTCGCGCCCGTGGCCGATGTGCCCACCTTCAAGGAGGCGGGGGTCACCGGCGTGGAAGTCAATCAGTGGTACAGCATCTTCGCCCCGGCCGGCACGCCGAACGAGATCGTGCAGCTGCTGAGCGCCCGCGTTCAGGAGGCGGTGAAGTCTCCGGAGGTGTCGGAGAAGCTGCGGGCGGCCGGTACCGAACCCATCGGCAGCACGCCCGCCGAGTTGCGCGATTTCCTCGCCGGCGAAATCGCGCAATGGGCCCGTGTGGCCAAATCCCACGACATCAAGGTGGAGTGACGGGCCTTTTGCGCGCGTATGGACGGCCGGGACCGGGTCCCAGCCGTCGGAGCATCACGCCTGGACAGCGCCCAGTTCGGCGATGATGGCGTCGCCCATGTCCTCGGTGCCGATCACCGTGGAGCCGGTGGTGCGGATGTCGCTGGTGCGCTTGCCGGAGGCGAGCACGGCGGCGATGGCGGCCTCGATGCGGTCGGCCACAGAACCCATGCCGAAGGAATAGCGCAGCGCCATGGCGAGTGAGCCGATCATGGCGATGGGGTTGGCGATACCGCGCCCGGCAATGTCGGGCGCCGAGCCGTGCACAGGCTCATAGAGCGCCGCGCGGCGGCCGGTCTTCGCGTCCACCGCGCCCAGCGAGGCGGACGGCAGCATGCCCAGCGAGCCCGTGAGCATGGCGGCGATGTCGGAGAGGATGTCGCCGAACAGATTGTCCGTGACGATCACGTCGAACTGCTTGGGCCAGCGCACGAGCTGCATGGCGAGCGAATCCGCCAGCTGGTGCTCCAGCTCCACGTCCTTGTAGTCCTTGGCGTGCAGGGCGGTGATGACGTCCTTCCAGAGCACGCCGGAGCGCATCACATTGTGCTTCTCGGAGGAGGTCACCTTGTTGCGGCGGGTGCGGGCCAGCTCGAATGCCACGCGGCCGATGCGGTCGATCTCGTAGGTGTCGTAGACCTGGGTGTCGATGGCGCGCTTCTGGCCATTGCCGAGGTCGAGGATGGTCTTCGGCTCGCCGAAATAGACGCCGCCGGTGAGCTCGCGCACGATCAGGATGTCGAGGCCTTCCACCATCTCGCGCTTCAGCGAGGAGGCGTCCGCCAGCGCCGGGTAGCACAAGGCCGGGCGCAGGTTCGCGAACAAAGCGAGGTCCTTGCGCAGGCGCAGCAGGCCGGCTTCCGGGCGCGCCTCGTACGGCACGTTGGCCCACTTGGGACCACCCACGGCGCCGAGCAGGATGGCGTCGGCTTCCTTGGCCTTCTCCATGGCGCCTTCGGAGATGGCGACCCCGTGGGCGTCATAGGCGCAGCCGCCCACCAGGTCCTCTTCCAGCGCGAAGGAGCCGAGGCCCTCCGCCTCCAGCCAGGCGACGATGCGCTTCACCTGCGCCATGACCTCAGGGCCGATGCCGTCGCCGGGAAGAAGGAGGAGCTTGTGGGTGGCCATGGGACTTTCCTGTGTGACCCGCTCTTCAGCGGGCATCATGATTGGCGCGGAGTGCTAAAGCCTCAACCGCACTCTGACAAGTCAATGACGCCCTGCCCTGGCGGCAAGGGCCGCGCCCCCGACGATGAGGGCGCAGGCCGCGCCCAGCGACCAATTGGCCTCCGCATAGCCGGCGAGCACCAGGAGCAGGGTGGAGAGCACCGGCGCCGCATAGGAAGCGACGCCGAGAAAGCGCACGTCGCCGCGCTTCATGCCGATGTCCCAGGCATAGAAGGCGGCGCCCACCGGGCCGATACCGAGCGCGATGACGGCGAACCATTCCCGCCCGCCCGAGGGCCAGATGGCAGGCTCCAAGGCGAGGTGGCAGAGGAAGGCGAGGAGCGCCGTGCCCAGGCAAAAGCCCGCCACCGCCTCCGTGGGCACCCGGCCGAAGCGGCGCGAGGCCACCGAATAGGTGGACCAGATGAAGGCTCCGGCGAAGGCCGCGAGATAGCCGGGCAGGTAGGCCGGGCTGAAGCCCGTGAGGCCCTTGCCCACCAGCAGCGTCACGACGCCGGCGAGCCCCAGCAGCGCACCGAGGATATGCGCCGGCCGGAGCCCGCCACCGGGCAGCAGTGCCGAGAGCAGCACGATGAGCAGCGGCCAGAGATAGTTGATGAGCCCGGCTTCGGCCGGCGGGGCGAGCTTGAGCGCGGTGAAATAGAGGAAGTGGTAGCCGAACAGCCCGCCGACACCGTGCAGCCAAGCGGAGAGCGGCTGGCGCAGCACGCGGAGGCCGGGACCGCGCAGGGCTGCGATGAGGCCGACGAGCCCGCCGATGAAGAAGGTGAGGGCTGTGAGCAGGAACGGTGGCACCGCGCCCGTGGCGGCGGTGGCCAGGGCGAGGGTGGACCAGAGGGCGATGGCGATGAGGCCGATGCGCGTCGCGGTGCCGGACGAGAGCCGTTCGGTCATTCCCCTCCCCAACGCCTCGTCATGCCCGGGCTTGTCCCGGGCATCCACGCCTCTTCTTTGAGTGCACACCTGGCGGAGCCCCGTGGATGGCCGGGACAAGCCCGGCCATGACGGCAGCTCTTCTGCCTTCAATCAGGTGATGTACTGCGCACCATTGGCGGTGAGGGTGGAGCCGGTGATGAAGCCGGCATCCTCGCCCGCCAGGAACAGCACGCAGCGGGCGATGTCCTCCGGCTCGCCGAGCCGGCCCACCGGGATGGTGGAGATGATCTTCTTCAGCACGTCCTCGGGCACCGCGCGCACCATTTCGGTGGCTATATAGCCGGGGGCGATGGCGTTGACCGTGATGCCCAGCGCCGCGCTCTCCTGCGCAAGCGCCTTCACGAAGCCGATCTCGCCGGCCTTGGCGGCGGAATAATTGGTCTGGCCGAACTGGCCCTTCTGTCCGTTGATGGACGAGATGCAGACGATGCGGCCGAACTTGCGCGCCCTCATGCCCTCGATCACCTGCCGGCACATGTTGAAGGCGCTGTTCAGGTTGGTGTTGATGACCGCGTTCCACTGCTCCAGCGTCATGCGGTGCAGGGTGGCGTCGCGGGTGATGCCGGCATTGTTCACCAGCACGTCCACCGGGCCGAGGCCGGCTTCCACCTGGGCGACGCCGGCCTTGCACGCCTCGAAGTCGGACACGTCCCATTTGAAGACGGGGATGCCGGTCTTCTCCTTGAAGGCGGCGGCGGCCGCATCGTTGCCGGCATAGTTGGCGGCCACGTTGTAGCCGGCGCCCTTCAGCGCGATGGAGATGGCCTCGCCGATGCCACGGGTTCCGCCTGTCACGAGAGCGGTACGCGCCATGTTTCTCTCCCTCTGAGTTTGCTTTGGTTATTTGAACCCGAAGCAGTGCCGACCACTTTGCTTCTACGCAACGTCACGCACGTGTTCGACACCTTTCTTCCGCGTCGTCCTGTCGCGAAACAAACGTATGAAAACACAAAAGGCCGGTCCCGTTCCCCGATAAGGGGGCGGAACCGGCCTTCATAAGGCGTAGTCCTTAAGCGTCAGTCGCGCTCGACACACATGGCGATGCCCATGCCGCCGCCGATGCACAGGGTGGCGAGGCCCTTCTTGGCGTCGCGCTTCTCCATCTCGTGCAGCAGGGTCACCAGGATGCGGGTGCCCGAGGCGCCGATGGGGTGGCCGATGGCGATAGCGCCGCCGTTCACGTTCACCTTCGAGGTGTCCCAGCCCAGTTCCTTGTTCACCGCGATGGCCTGGGCGGCGAAGGCCTCGTTGGCCTCGATGAGGTCGAGGTCGTCGATGGTCCAGCCGGCCTTCGCCAGCGCTGCCTTGGAGGCAGGGATGGGGCCCGTGCCCATGACGGCGGGGTCCACACCGGCCTGCGCCCAGGAGACGATGCGGGCGAGGGGCTTCTTGCCTTCGGCGGCGGCGCGGCTCGCGCTCATGAGCACCACGGCGGCGGCGCCGTCATTGATGCCGGAGGCGTTGGCGGCGGTCACCGTGCCGTCCTTCACGAAGGCCGGCTTCAGCTTCGCCATGGCGTCGATGGTCGCGCCGTGGCGGGGATACTCGTCCGTGTCCACCACCACGTCGCCCTTGCGGGTGGAGATGGTGACGGGGACGATCTCTTCCTTGAACTTGCCGGCCTTCTGGGCGGCTTCGGCCTTGTTCTGCGAGCCGACCGCGAACTGGTCCTGGTCGGCGCGGGTAATCTGATACTTGGTCGCCACGTTCTCGGCGGTGTTGCCCATGTGGTAGCCGTTGAAGGCATCCCACAGGCCGTCCTTGATCATGGTGTCCGTGAGGTCCAGCGAGCCCATGCGGGTGCCGTTGCGCAGGTGCGCGGCATGGGTGGACATGCTCATGGATTCCTGGCCGCCGGCCACCACGATGTCGCTGTCGCCGGTCAGGATCGCCTGGGCGCCCAGCGCCACCGAGCGCAGGCCCGAGCCGCACACCATGTTCACTTCCCAGGCGGGGCTCTCGATGGGCACGCCGGCGGCGATGGAGGCCTGGCGGGCGGGGTTCTGGCCCTGGGCGGCGGTCAGCACCTGGCCGAGAATCACCTCGGTCACCTTTTCCGAGCTCACGCCCGCGCGCTCCAAAGCGGCCTTGATGGCGATGGCGCCGAGCTCATGCGCAGGAAGGGAGCCGAGGGCTCCGTTGAACGAACCCACCGGGGTGCGCGCGGCCCCGACGATGACGACGTCGTCACTCATGCTGATCTCCTGCAGGCGAGGGGCCTTTGCGGGCGAAACCGGTCCGACATGCCATGCCCCGTGCAGCGCATCGTCCGTTGCCGTGCGATGTCGTGTCAATGGCGGCCAATGTCAATGCGGGAGCGCAGCCGAGGGCAAGAAAGCGAGGCGTGAGAACGTATTATGCTGCGCACAATGACTTGTCATGCTGCGCACAAAAACAGTAGCCGCGCCGCGGGAAACGCCGTACCCTTCTAAGTGGAACGAGGAAACGGATGCGCGAAATGGCCAAGACCCAAGAGCCAGTCACCATCAAGAAGTACGCCAACCGCCGGCTCTACAACACCGGCACCAGCACTTACGTCACGCTCGAAGATCTCGCCAACATGGTCAAGGAAGGCGAGGATTTCGTCGTCTATGACGCGAAGAATGGCGACGACATCACTCATTCCGTGCTGACGCAGATCATCTTCGAGCAGGAGAACAAGGGCCAGAATCTTCTGCCCATCGCCTTCCTGCGGCAGATCATCCGCTTCTATGGCGACAGCATGCAGATGATGGTTCCGCGTTACTTGGAAATGTCCATCGACAGCTTCACCAAAGAGCAGGAGAAGATGCGCGACCATGTGGCGAAAACGCTGACGGGAACACCCTTCGGCGGGTTCGATGAGCATGTGCGGCGCAACATGGAAATGTTCGAGCGCGCCTTCAATATTTTCCTGCCCTTCAACAAGGGTGAGGAAGGCGTCGCGGGTGCCACGCCCGTCGCGCCGGAGCAGCGGCCTGCCGACGACCTGGAAGTGCTGAAGCGCCAGATGGCGGACATGCAGCAGAAGCTGGAAAAGCTGGCCTCCAAGCCGGAAGGCTCGGAGTAGTTAGGCGGCTTCCTGCTTCCCTCGCGTCGTGGCCGGACGTGATCCGGCCATCTCAGACGCGCGAGGGCTGCATCATGCAGGAGAGGCCTGGGGCGAGCCCGGGCAAGGCGTTGGCTGGCCTGCGCCCTTTCGGGCTTCACCCGGCATCTCATAGGGCGTCGCCAGCCCGGTCAGCTCACCCTGGATATAATCGCAGCCGGCTTCGGCGAGCTCCTGGGCGGTGGGCTCATCCAGCACCCATTCCGCCACCGTCGTGAGGCCGAGCTGGCGTGCGAGCTGGATCAGGGCCCGGACGAAGGCCCGGTCGTCTGCCGATGTGCGCATGTTCACGACGAAGCTGCCGTCGATCTTCACCATGTCCACCCCGAGGCTGCGCAGGTTGCGGAACGAGGTGGAGCCCGCACCGAAATCGTCGATCGCGACCCGAGCGCCCCGCGCCCGCGCTTCCGACACGAAGGCACGCACCATGGCGAGATCGTGCACTGCCGCCGATTCCGTCATTTCGAGGATGAGGCGCGGCCCGATCTCCGACGTCACTTCGCCGGCGAAAAGATGCAGCCATTCCCGATCGGCGATGGAGGAAGGGGAGACGTTCACCGAGAGGCGAAGGTCCGCATCGCGATGCAGCGCTTGGGTCGCGAGCACGAGGATGTGCCGGTCGAGCAGGCCCATCAGCCCGAGCCGCTCGGCCGCTTCGACGATCTGGCCGGCATCCTTCAGGCTGGCGCCCGGCACCGGGGAGATGCGGGCGAGCGCCTCGTGGAAGACCGGCAGGCGGCTGCGCATGTCCACCACCGGCTGCAGCGCGAGCGAGACGCGCCCCTCCCAGATGGCCCTGACGATTTCCTCGGCGGTCTTCTGGTTTGTCCGCCGCCGCTGCTCAAGCGCGGGATCGCGCTCAAAGAGGTGGAAGGAGCCGCGCCCGTGGCGCTTGGCCAGGTCATACGCCTCCTGGACGTTCGCAATCACCTCCGATTGCGTGCCGCGCGGCGGCGCGAGGACGCCGCCTATGGTGACGTTCACCGGCATGGGCCCCGCCGAGGTCTCGACCGGAGTGCTGCGGATGGCGCAGCCGATCTGCCCGGCCAGCATTTCCGCATGTCCCGGCGCGTCCGGGCAGGGCGCGAGAATGGCGAACTTGCTGCCCGAGAAGCGCGCGATGATGTCCGGCGTCCCGGTCCGCACGCTGACACGCCGGGCAATCTCGGCGACCACCTGGTCCGCCACCTCGAAGCCGAAGCTGTCGTTCATGCGGCCGAGATGGTCGATGCCCACAAGAAGCAGACACCAGCCGCCCGGCGCGCCGTGAGGCCCCATCATATCGGCCAAGGCGTCCATGAGCTGGCCGCGCGTGGACATGCCCGCGAAGGAATAGGCGTCGCCTTCCGGTATGGTGGAAGCGTGCGCCGGCTGCGCCTCGCGGGGGGGTGGCACGTTCACGATCAATTCCAGAAGATCAGGATACCAACACTAGCACGCCGGGACGGCGCGGTATGTCACCCATTGGGGGGAGTTAACGCGACATCCCGCTGGGCGACGCGGACGGAGACCGAGAAGCCGGTGATCACGTCCAGGAGCATGATGGCCACCAGCAACGCGAATTCCGACGTGCCCGCCTGAGGCACCAGGAGGAATTCAACCAAAGCCAGCACGAACACCAGGATGGACAGGATGTGATCGATGATCGATCGCGAGGAGATGCGGGTCGCCTTGAGCACCTCGAACAGGAGGATGAACAGGCAGAAGGCGAGGAATGCGTCGCCCACCGTGATCGGCCATGTGGCGCCCGACATCATCGCGATGGACGCGATGGAGGCGCCCCACTCCACGCCGGGGGTGAGGAAGACGATGATGTTGTAGATGGCGAGGGGAACGATCAGCAGCGGGATGGGCGTGAGCATGCGTCCTCCTCGGCGGCCCGGGCCGTTGCCCGGCCGAAGCAGTCACCGATGGGTCGCACATCCACGCGGAAAAGTCACCGCTCTTGATGCGGAAGAAAGGCCGAGGCGGCAGTACAATCAATAGGTTGCGCCCTGCGCAGCCATGTCGCACCCCGGCCGGCGCCCGCTTGAACGGGCGCCTTCAAAGCCTCAGGCTTCGGCCTTGGGCTTCAGGATCTGCCGGCCGCGATACATGCCGGTCTTCGGGTCGAGGTGGTGCGGACGGCGAAGCTCGCCGGAATCCTTGTCCTCGACATAGGTGGGCTGCTTCAGCGCGTCAGCCGAGCGGCGCATGCCGCGACGGGACGGCGAGGTTTTTCTCTTCGGGACAGCCATGTCCAAAACTCCGGCAAACGTTGTGTTCAGCCCCGCCCGCAGCGTCGGTTCGCGCGGGCCAGCGAAACCATCTTTCTGGATTGGAGGCGCGCCTTATACAGCTTCACGCGCGGAAGCGGAAGGCCGCTCGTGCGGATTTCTCACACGGGCTCCGCTCCGCCGCAGGAATGCCCCTTTGCCACCCCGTCCTTGCCATAGGGTCATGGCGAGAGTCGAGGCGGTAAAAGCAGCGTGCAGTCCCCTTGCATGGTTCTTGAAGCTGAGCGAGGGTGCGCGCCGCCGGGAGGGCCCTGCGGGGGCGCCCCTGAGGTCAGACGAAGGACAACCGCACATGACGCGTTCCGCCCAAACCGCCGTGCTGGCGGCCGCTCTTTCGGCGCTCGCCCTTGGCGTGGCGCAGGCCCAGGCTCCCGCTCCGGCCAAGCCCGCAGCACCCGCCCAGGCGGCGCCCGCTGCCACGGCCGCCGGCCAGACCGCCACCAAGTCCGATGCCGATCCGGTGGTCGCCACCGTGAACGGCACCCCCATCCGCGCCAGCGAAGTGGTCATCGCGGAAGAAGATATCGGTCCCGGCCTGCCGCAGGTGCAGGGCGACCAGCGCAAGGACTATGTCCTTTCCTTCCTTACCGACATGACGCTCCTCGCCCAGGCGGCGGCGGCGCAGAAGCTGGACCAGACCCCCGATTTCCAGCAGCGCATCGCCTATGCCCGCACCAAGGCGCTCATGGAGGCGCTGATGAACTCCGAGGCGAAGAAGGCGGTCACCGAGGACGCCAAGCGCAAGACCTATGAGGAGTTCGTCGCGTCCAACAAGCCGGAGACCGAGGTCCACGCCCGGCACATCCTGGTGGATGACGAGGCCAAGGCGAAGGAGATCGCCGCCAAGGCCAAGGCCGGTGAGGACTTCGCCAAGCTCGCCAAGGAAAATTCCAAGGACAGCGCCGAGGACGGCGGCGATCTCGGCTATTTCACCAAGGACCAGATGGTCCCGGAATTCGCCGAAGCGGCGTTCAAGCTGGACAAGGGCCAGGTGTCCGACCCTGTGAAGAGCCAGTTCGGCTGGCACGTCATCAAGGTCGAGGACAAGCGCACGAAGCCCGTGCCGACCTATGACCAGGTCTCCGACCAGATCGACCAGTATCTGGTGCGCAAGGCGCAGACCGACCTCGTGACCAAGCTGCGTGCCGACGCCAAGGTGGAGAAGACCGCCGCTGCGTCTGCTCCGGCTGCTCCGGCCGGTGCCGCTGCGCCTGCGACCCCCGCAGCCCCGGCTGCGCCCAAGAACTGAGCTTCGCGCTCCTTCGGGTGAAAGGCCGCCTTCGGGCGGCCTTTTGTTTTCGCGGGCGTCCATGCCCGCCCCTTGCCTCTTGCCGCGACCTGCGGCACATCCAACCCCGCCGACTCCCCGGCGACGCCAAAGGTGGGCCTATGTCTGCGTCCGTATCCCCCCTCGCGCCCAAGGTCGAGGTCCAGGTGCCGCCGGTTCCCGGCGTGACTTTCGCCACCGCCGCCGCCGGCATCCGCTACAAGGACCGCACCGACGTCCTGCTCGCGGCCTTCACATCCGGCACCACGGTGGCCGGCGTGACCACCCGCTCGCTCTGTCCCTCGGCGGCCGTGGAATGGTGCCGCTCCGTGCTCAAGAAGGGCAAGGCGCGGGGCCTCGTGGTCAATTCCGGAAATGCCAATGCCTTCACGGGCATCAAGGGCCGTGAGGCGACCGAGCTCACCGCCGAGATCGCCTCCCGCGCGCTCGGCTGCAAGCCGTCTGAAATCCTGCTCGCCTCCACCGGGGTCATCGGCGAGCCCCTGGACGCCACCAAGTTCGGCGGCGTGCTCCAGGCCACTTCCGACCGTCTCGCGCCGGGTCCCTGGATCGACGCCGCGCGGGCGATCATGACCACGGACACCTTCCCCAAGCTCGCCACCGTGACCGTGGCGCTGGACGGGGTGGACGTGACCATTGCCGGCATGGCCAAGGGCGCCGGCATGATCGCCCCCGACATGGCGACCATGCTCTCCTTCGTCTTCACTGACGCGCCCATCGCCGCCGACGTGCTCCAGAAGATGCTGTCGAAGGGCGTGCGGGACACGTTCAATGCCGTGACCATCGACGGCGACACCTCCACCTCCGACACGCTCCTCCTGTTCGCCACCGGCGCCGCCAAGGCGCGCGGGGTCGCGGCCATCAAGTCCTATGACGATCCGCGCGTGCGCACCTTCCGCAAGGCGCTCCAGAAGGTGCTGGCGGACCTTGCAGAGCAGGTGGCCCGCGACGGCGAGGGCGCCCGCAAGCTGGTGCGCGTGCATGTGACCGGCGCGGTCTCGCGCAAGTCGGCGCGGCGCATCGCCATGTCCATCGCCAATTCGCCGCTGGTGAAGACGGCGGTGGCCGGCGAGGACGCCAATTGGGGCCGCGTGGTGATGGCCGTGGGCAAGGCGGGCGAGCCCGCCGACCGCGACCGCCTCGCCATCTCCTTCGGCGACATCCGCGTCGCCGCTGAGGGCATGCGCGACCCGACCTATGACGAGGCCACGGTCTCGGAATACATGAAGAACGACGTGATCGACCTCACCGTGGACCTCGGCCTCGGCCAGGGCGCGGACCGGGTGCTCACCTGCGATCTCACCAAGGAATATGTCGCCATCAACGGCGACTACCGTTCGTGAAGATCACCCTGGTCGTGGCCTGTGCGCTCGTCGATGCGGACGGGCGCGTCCTGGTGGCCCAGCGCCCCGAGGGCAAGGCCATGGCGGGCCTCTGGGAGTTTCCCGGGGGCAAGATGGAGCCGGGCGAGCGGCCCGAGGAGACCCTCATCCGCGAGCTGAAGGAAGAGCTGGGCATCGATGTGAAGGAGGCGTGTCTCGCCCCCCTCACCTTCGCCAGCTATGCCTATGACAGCTTCCATTTGCTCATGCCGCTCTGGATCTGCCGGCGCTGGGATGGCCGGGTCCAGGCGCTGGAGCATACGGCGTTGAAATGGGTGCGCGCCGGCAAGCTGCGCGAGCTGGACATGCCGCCGGCGGATGAGCCGCTGATCCCGCCTTTGATTGATCTGCTGGGGCCTTGAGGGGGCAGCCCCCTTTGCCATTCCCTCTCCCGCTTGCGGGGGAGGGTTAGGGAGGGGGAAGGGTGAATGCCCGCAATTACCAGCGTCGCTTTGCTTGATCCGCCCCCTCCCCCGCAAGCGGGAGAGGGAGCTACCGTGCTCACACCACAAGCTTCCCCAGCGCCGCCCTCATCTCCTCCGGCAGCGGCACGGGGCGTCGCGTCTGCCGATCCACATAGACATGGACGAAATGCCCCTGGGCGCAGGCGGCCGTGTCCTCGCCCTGGAAGATGCCGATCTCGTAGCGCACCGAGCTGCTGCCGAGCCGCCCCACCTTCACCCCGGCTATGACCGGCTCCGGCACGTTGACCTCCCGGAAATAGACGCAGCGCGTCTCCACCACGAGGCCGATGACCGGGCTTTTCCAGGGATCGAGCACGCCGCTTCCCATCAGATAGGCGGCCACCGCCGTATCGAAGAAGGAATAGAAGACCACGTTGTTCACGTGGCCGTAGATGTCCATGTCCGCCCAGCGGGTCGATATGCTGTGGCGAAAGGGGAAGGCGTCGAGGGAGGCCGGCTGTTCCCGGGCGGGGGTGGTCATGCGGTCGGGGTCCCCTGGTCGGCGGGCTCGACGATCAGGACGGCGCCTTCGGCGCGCACCACCTTCACGCGCTCTCCGGCGGGAAGGTCCGGGCCTTCGACGCGCCAGAGCGTGTCGTCCACCCGCACCGCGCCGACACCGCCATGGATCGGGATTTCCAGGAAGAGGATCCGGCCGGCGAGCGCGTCCGCCCGGCGGTTGAGGAAGGGCCGGTCGCTGGCCTCGCCCTGTGCGGGGGACAGCCGCCGCCCCACGATCACCGCCAGCACCGCGAGCACGGCGAAGATGAAGATCTGCGCCTGCCAGGGCAGCGTAATGGCGAAGCCGATGAGGCCCGTGATGAAGCCGGCGATGCCGAGCCAGACCAGGGAGGCGCCGGGAATGAAGATCTCCAGCACCAGAAGGATGCCCCCCAGCACGAACCAGCCCCAGGGGCTCAGCGCGAACCAGGCCACATTCATGGTCACGCCTCCGGCGGGCGGGAAACGGCTGGTCCGGTCGGCGCCGAGGCGCGCCGGGGCGCCTGCGCCGCCGCACCGCCGAAGGCCTCGCGGGCCAGCTCGCCGATGCCGCCGAGGGTGGAGAGCAGCGCCGTCGCCTCATAGGGCATCAGCACCACCTTCTGGTTGGGCGCGGAAGCGAGGCGCTCGAACGCCTTCACGTATTTCTCGGCGATATAATAATTGAGCGCCGCCGGATCCCCGCCCGACACGGCGCTGGAGAGGATGGCGGTGGCTTTCGCGTCGGCTTCGCCCAGGCGCTCGCGGGCCTCCGCGTCGCGATAGGCCGCCTCGCGGCGCCCTTCGGCTTCCAGGATCTGGGCCTGCTTCTGCCCTTCAGACTTCAGGATCTGCGCCTGACGCAGGCCCTCCGCCTCCAGCACGATGGCGCGTTTCTCGCGCTCCGCCTTCATCTGCCGCGCCATGGCGGCGACGAGGTCTGCCGGCGGCACGATGTCCTTGATCTCGATGCGGTTGATCTTCACGCCCCAGGGCGAGACCGCCGCATCCACCACCCGCAGCAGGCGCTCATTGATCTCGTCGCGATGGGACAGGAGCTGGTCGAGGTCCATGGACCCCATGACGGTGCGGATATTGGTGGTGGTCAGGGCGAGGATGGAGACTTCGAGCCGCGAGACCTCGTAGCTGGCCTTGGCCGCATCGAACACCTGATGGAACACCACCCCGTCCACCGCGACGGTGGCATTGTCCTTGGTGATGACCTCCTGGGTCGGCACGTCATGGACCTGCTCCATGACGTTCACCTTGTTGCCGATGCGGTCGATGAAGGGGAGGATCAGGTTGAGGCCGGGCTTGAGCGTGCGCGTATAGCGCCGGAACCGCTCGACGGTGAATTCATAGCCCTGCGGCACTGTCTTCACCCCGGCAAAGACGATGGCAATGGCCAGTGCGAGAAGAACGAGGACGAACAGGCTGGGTCCGCTCACCGGCATGGGCCGTCTCCCGCAGGCGCCGGCATGGAGCATCCGGCGCGGCGATAAGGCCATGGCCGAGGCCAAGGAGCAAGGGTCATGACGCGCCGGCCGGGAACGGAACAGGACCTTACGCCGGCTGCCGATTCGGACACGGGATGTTCGCGTGAAGTTCCAGGTGGAGGGTGGCGCTGTCCCGTTTTGGGACGCCCGGCCATGAGCGTGAACAGAACGTGACCGGCGGGCGATGTTCGATTCGGACACGGCCTGTTCCCGGCGGGTTCGCTTGCGGAAGCGGCGATGTGCCAGATCGGGACGAAGCCGAAGCCAATCGGCATTCAGAAAGAAGCAGGTTCACCGCCATTGCTGCCGTCATGGCCGGGCTTGTCCCGGCCATCCACTGGGCTCCGCCGGGTGCGGGCTTAAAGGAGAGACGTGGATGCCCGGGACAAGCCCGGGCATGACGGCACTTGGTGCCATAGTCTCCAAGAGTGAATGTCGATTCGTCCTAGTGCCTGCCACCGTTCAGGCGGCGGAGACCGACAGGATGGCGAGGATGGCGGCGCCGGCGGCCATGAAGCCGACCATCATGCCCCAGAGCTGCCAGGAGGGCTGGTCCGCGACCGAGGCGTGGCGGCCCTCCTCGCGCTCCATCATTTCCAGCAAATGGATGTGATCGGGGGGCGCGGCAGAGGTTTCCCGCCGGGCTTCGCTGCCGGTGTGCATGCGCTCTCGCGCGGGTGTCGAGCTGTCCATCGGGTAACTCCTTTGCGGATCAACCCGATGGGGAGCAGTGGGTTCCTGCTCTTCCCCGATACCTGTCAGCCCAGCCAGGGAGCTGTTTTGTCCAGCGCAATCAAGGCCTCGGCCGTGACGCGGGGGCGCACCAGAGCCCAGTCACCGCCGTTTACCAGCACCTCGGGCACCAAAGCCCGCGTATTGTAGGTGCTGGCCTGCACCGCGCCATAAGCGCCCGCGGTCATCACCGCGAGGAGATCGCCCGGCTCCGGCAGCGGCATGGCGCGGCCGAGGGCGAGATAGTCGCCGGTCTCGCAGACCGGGCCCACCACGTCCACGGTCGAAACCTCCCCGGCAGCGGCCGTCTCCGTCACGGGCACGATGTCGTGATGGGCCTCGTAGAGGGTCGGCCGGATGAGGTCGTTCATGGCCGCATCCACGATCACGAAGGTGCGGTTCTCGCCCCGCTTCAGATAGAGCACGCGGGTGACGAGGATGCCGGCATTGGCGACGATCATCCGCCCCATCTCGAAGACCAGCGGCAGCTTCAGGTCGCCGAGCGCGCGGGTGATCACTTCGGCATAGGCGGTGGGCGCGGGCGGCACCGGGTCGGAGGCGGCATAGGGCACGCCGAGGCCGCCGCCGAGATCCATGTGGTGCAGCTTGTGGCCTGCGGCCAGGAGATCGCGCGCGAGACCGGCCAGGAGCAGGGTCGCGTTCTCGAACGGCGCCATGTCGGTGATCTGGCTGCCGATATGCATGTCCACGCCGGAAATGGCGATGCCCGGCAGGCGCGCGGCCTGATCATAGACGGCGCGGGCGCGGGAGATGGGGATGCCGAACTTGGTTTCGGACTTCCCCGTGGAGATCTTGGCGTGGGTCTTGGCGTCCACGTCGGGATTGACGCGGATGGAGACGGGCGCGCGGGCGCCCATGCTGCTCGCCACCTCGGAGAGCGCCTCAAGCTCGGGCTCGCTCTCCACGTTGAAGCAGAGGATGCCGGCATCGAGCGCATCCGCCATTTCCTGGCGCGTCTTGCCGACGCCGGAAAAGACGATGCGCTTCGGCGGCACGCCGGCCGCCAGCGCCCGCTTCAATTCGCCGCCCGAGACGATGTCCGCGCCTGCGCCGAGCCGGGCGAGGGTGCCGATCACCGACTGGTTGGAATTGGCCTTGAGCGCATAGCAGAGCGTCACGTCGCGCCCGGCGAAGGCCTCCGTGAAGACCCGGTAATGGCGCTCGAGGGTGGCGGTGGAATAGCAATAGAACGGCGTGCCGACGCTGCGGGCGAGGGCCGTCAGATCGACGTCCTCGGCATGAAGCCGGCCGTCGCGATGAGCAAAATGATGCATGGGAGGTGCCTGCCCTCAGAGCAGGAAGTCGAGGAAGAAGGACTTCTGGGTCGTGGTGGTGGCGGCCGGTGCGGGCCGCGAGACCGAATTGCCCGGCATGTCAGGCGGGTTGATGCCGCCGGTATCGACCGGATTGGCGCCCCACGCCTGCTCGCTCGCCTGCCGCGAATCCTGCGCCATGGTGCTGGGCGCGGGGCCCGGCGGGGTGCTGGCCTGCGGCGGCTGCGTCCCATTGGCGTTCGGCGGCAGCTCGAGCGGACCCTTCACGCCGCAGCCCGCCAGAGCGAGGGCGACGGCGCACGACAGAAGGAGGGGGCGGAAAGACACGGTGCGGCAGTTCCAGGCGAATTCGCCGCCACTATAGCGGCGGCGGCGGCAAAGGCGAGCCCTTGGGTGGCGGCGTCCCTAACGGGCTGTCATCTCCGGGCTTCTTCCGGGTTGCGAGCGCGAGGGAATGGCGGGCGTCACCGCCGCACGATGGTGGAAAGAGCCGCCCGCCGCCGCTCCCAGCCCAGCTGCTCCAGCGCCGGCGTCTCCGCCTCCGCCTGGGGATAGCCGAGGCAGAAATAGCCGATGAAGCGCCAGTCCGCCGGCACGTCCAAGGCGCGCGTCACCTCTTCAGGGTCGAGGATGGACACCCAGCCGAGGCCGATGCCCTCCGCCCGCGCGGCAAGCCACATGGTATGCACCGCCATGACGGCGGAATAGTCGATGGTCTCCGGCATGGTGAGCCGGCCGAGGCCGTGGCCCTGCCGGGTCTGCCGGTCCACGAACACGGCGAGGTGGCAGGGCGCATCGTCCAGCCCGGCGAGCTTCAGCCGGGCATAGGAGGCGGCCCGCTCCGGCGCCTGCCGCGCCAGCGCTTCGGCATTGCACGCCTCGAAGCAGGCGCGCACCGCCTGACGCCGGGCTGCGTCCTCGACGACGACAAACCGCCAGGGCTGGCTCAGCCCCACGGAGGGGGCGAGGCACGCGGCCTCCACCAGCCGCTCCAGCATACCGTCCGGCAGCGGGTCCCGCCGGAACAGCCGCACGTCCCGCCGCCAGACGAGCAGATCGTGCAGGCGGGTGCGGAAGGCGTCGTCGAAGCGAGGTGCGGCCATCTGAAGCGGCCTTCCGGGTCAGCGGGCCTTCGGCTGGAGCTTCTT
Organism: Aquabacter albus; assembly: GCF_040049275.1. Classification (NCBI taxonomy): domain Bacteria; kingdom Pseudomonadati; phylum Pseudomonadota; class Alphaproteobacteria; order Hyphomicrobiales; family Xanthobacteraceae; genus Aquabacter; species Aquabacter albus. The sequence continues at coordinate 150,851 of NZ_JBDZDT010000004.1, forward strand.
CAGCCAGCGCCGGGCCTGGGCGCGCACGCGCACCGGCGCGGTGCCGCCATAAGAGGTCCGGCTCGCCACGGATTTCGTGACCGAGAGCACGGAGAACACGTCCTGCGTGATGCGCTTGTCCGCGCTCTGCATCTCTTCCAGCGTGAGGCGGTGGAGCGGCACGCCCTTTTCAGAGGCGATGGCGACGATGCGCCCCGTCACATGATGCGCCTCGCGGAACGGGATGCCCAGCGAGCGCACCAGCCAGTCCGCAAGATCGGTGGCGGTGGAATAGCCCTGGCCGGCGGCGGCGCGCATGCGGGCGGCGTCCGGCTCCAGGTCCCGCACCATTCCGGCGCAGGCGGCGATCACCAGAGAGAGGGCCGAGAAGGCGTCGAACGCCCCTTCCTTGTCCTCCTGCATGTCCTTGGCATAAGCGAGCGGCAGGCCCTTCATCACCACCAGCAGGCCGGTGAGGGCGCCGACGATGCGCCCCGCCTTGCCGCGCGCCAGCTCGGCGGCGTCGGGATTGCGTTTCTGCGGCATGATGGACGAGCCGGTGGTGAACTTGTCCGACAGCTTGATGAGCGCGAAGGAGGGCGAGGTCCAGATCACCACCTCTTCCGCGAAGCGCGAGAGGTGGATGGCGCAGATGGACGCGGCCGCCAGGGTCTCCAGCACGAAGTCGCGGTCGGAGACGGCGTCGAGCGAATTGGCGGTGGGCCGGTCGAAGCCGAGCGCCTTGGCGGTGGCGTCCCGGTCGATGGGGAAGGAGGTGCCGGCCAGCGCCGCCGAGCCGAGGGGCGATTCGTTCAGCCGGGCGCGGGCATCGCTCAGCCGGCTACGGTCACGCCCCAGCATCTCCACATAGGCCATGAGATGGTGGCCGAATGTCACGGGCTGGGCGGTCTGGAGATGGGTGAAGCCGGGCATCACGGTCGCGGCATGGGCCAGTGCCTTCTCGCAGAGCGCGCTCATCAGGTCCGCGATCTGGGCGTCCAGGGCGTCGATGGTGTCGCGCACATAGAGGCGGAAGTCCGTGGCCACCTGGTCGTTGCGCGAGCGGGCGGTATGGAGCCGCCCGGCGCTCGGGCCGATCATGTCGGCGAGGCGCTGCTCCACATTCATATGGATGTCTTCGAGGTCGCGCCGGAAGGTGAACGTGCCCGCCTCGATCTCTGACAGGATCGTGTCTAGACCCTTCTGGATCTTCTGGACATCCTTCGCCGCGACGATGCCCTGGGCGGCCAGCATGGCCGCATGGGCCTTGGAGCCGGCGATGTCCTGGGCGTAAAGACGCTGGTCGAAGCCGATGGAGGCGTTGATCTCCTCCATGATGGCATCCGGGCCCGTGGAGAACCGCCCGCCCCACATCTTGTTGCTCATGACGGACCTCCTTGATGACCGAACCCGACGCCCCGACCCCGCCCCCCGCACAACAGACCGGACGCGGGCGCATGATCGCCGTGCTCGGCGCGGCGGTGGTGGCCGGCGCCCTGGCCGGGGCGCTCGCCCTATACGTGATGGAGGGCGGCTCCCGCAATGCGCCAGCGCCGCAAGTGGCGCAGAATGAGGCGCAGCCGGCCGCCGCGCCCGTGAAGGATCCGGCCTGCGCGCCGGCGGTGGAAGCGGCCGCGCGCCTGAAGGGCCTCGCCAAGGGCGAGATTGCCGCCTTCTCGCTTGCCACCGAGCCGCGCCGCCTGCCGCCGCTGAGCTTTGCAGATGCCGCCGGCACCCCCATGAGCCTTGCCGATTTCAAGGGCCGGCTGCTGCTGGTGAACCTCTGGGCCACCTGGTGCGTGCCCTGCCGCAAGGAGATGCCGGCGCTGGACACGCTGGAGCAGACCCTGGGCGGGGACAGGTTCCAGGTGGTGGCCATCAATCTCGACACCCGCGATGCGGAGAAGCCCAAGGCGTTCCTCAACGAGATCGGCGTGAAGTCCCTTTCCTTCTATGCCGACCCCGGCACCAAGACCTTCTCCGCCTTGCGCGCCGCCGGCCGCGGCTTCGGTCTGCCGACTACGCTGCTGGTGGACGGCAATGGCTGCGAGATCGGCTTCCTTGCCGGCCCTGCCGAATGGGCGAGCGAGGACGCGCAGGCGCTCATCAAGGCGGCGCTGGCGTCGCAAAGCTGATGCGGCCTTGGGGCGGAGATGGGCCATGAGCGCGTGGCTCACCGCCGCCAAGGACTGGGCGCGCCGTATCAAGCGGGACGTGATCGCGCTGTGGATCGCCGCGCGCGACAGGAGGACCCCGCTCCTCGCCAAGGTGGCAGCGGCGTCCGTCGCCGCCTATGCGCTCTCGCCCATCGACCTCATCCCGGATTTCGTGCCGGTGCTGGGCTATCTGGACGATCTGCTGATCGTGCCCCTCGGCATCCTTCTGACGGTGCGGCTGATCCCGGCGCCGCTGATGGCGGAGTTCCGCACCGCGGCGGCGGAGCGAGAGGGGCGGCCCGTGAGCAAAGCGGGGATGATCGCGGTGGTCGCCGTCTGGATCATCGCCGCCGTGCTGCTCTTCCGGTTCCTCTGGCCGCGCCTTGCGGGCGGGTGAGGCTCACACGCCCAGAAGCTGCTTCATCGCCCTGAGGCCGGTGGGCGTTGCCACGGGGCCGTTGGCCAGCACGAAGAGGCCGTAAGGCGACGGCTTGCCCGTGCCCTGCCAGGCGGAAAAGCCCATCCAGGAGGTGAAGCCCGCAACGCCGCCATTCTTGTTCAGCACGGTCACGGGTCCGCCCGGCGTCTGCATGCTGGCGCGAAACCAGCCGTAAGACGTGTGCGGCGCGCCCTGGCCTTTGCACGCGGGTGTCTGGATACCCGCGCCTTGCTGGTAGGCGAGCGCCGGGTCGGAAAGCCCACCCTCCAGAAGCCCCATGTTCAGCCGGAGATAGGCCAGCATGTCCGCGCCGGTGGAGATGATGCCGCCGGAGCCGACGCCAGTGGGGCTCACGGGGCGATAGGGCGTGCCGGGCGGCAAAGGCCGCCAGGGCTTGGTGTAGCCCAGGGGCAGTCGCGGCTTCATGTCGGGCCGGAACCAGGCGGTATCCGGCGCGCCGAAGGTGGCGCAGAAATCCTTCAGCTTGCGATTATAGCGATTGGCGAAGCCCTCCGCCGTCGCGCCCGCAATGCCGGTGCCCGCCATGGCGAGGAGCGACCAGCCGAGGTTGGAATAGACATAGCAGGTGCCTTGGGCGGACGGCGGCTGGTAGCTGGAGAGATAGCCGAACAGGCTCTTGAAATTCATCAGTGTGCCGGGCGGGTAGGCCCCGCCCTGATTGTCCTGGGGCAAACCGGGCCGGTAGGTGGCGAGGTTCTCCAGCGTCAGAGCCGCCACGCCGGAAGACAAGGTCGCGCTGTTGCCGAGCCAGGAGCCGAGCGTGCCCTGGAAGGGCCCGTGCGTGCGGTAGTGCAAAGCCGAGGTGAAGACCTTCGAGATGGAGCCGATCTCGAACGGCGTCCTGGCGTCGAGCGCGAGGGGCTGGCCCATGGGGTTGGTGAGGCCGTCGCTGCCGGCAAACAGCAGCCGCCCTTTGCCCTGCGGCCCCACCATGCCCAGGACCAAAGCCAGCTTGGCATTCTGCTGCGCCCGTGCGCGGGCGCATTCTTCGTCGATGAGCGCCTGGAGGGGATCGTTCGCCGGCTGTTGCGCAAAGGCGCCGCGCCCCAGGAGGGCCGTGGCAAGACCGCCAGCAAGAATCGAGCGCCGCGTCAGCATGGCTGTATTCCTCAAAGAACGGCCGCAGCCAGCCTCAGCTTTGCGGCAAGAGAAGGGAGGATTTCACCCATTCCCAAACGAGCCTGCTGCGGACACATGTGCTTCCGCTTTGTCCTGGACAAGCGAAAGCGAAGCTTGAGCGCAGATCCGGGATCCAGCGCAAAGAACCGCCGAAGGCGCTTCACCCCGCCGGCGCCGCTACGCGGCGATGGCGCTTCCACGCTGGTCGCTCATGCCGGCTTCGCCGGAGTCTTGCGCTGGGTCCCGGATCTGCACTCGCGCTACGCGCTCGCTTGTCCAGGACAAGAGCGCCCTGTTCCCCTACCCTTCCGCCGTCTCCGACCTTTGCGGCCGGGCCATCAGGGCCTCGATGGCATCCGCAATGGTGAGCCGGTTGGTGAGCACCGCATCCACCGCCGAGCAGATGGGCATGTCGATGCCGTGGGCGGCGGCCATCTCCACCAGCACGCTCGCCGTATAGGCCCCTTCCGCCAGCTTGCCGCCCGCCGCTCTGCCCTCACCCAAAGCAAGGCCGAGGGCGAAGTTGCGCGATTGCGGGCCCGAGGCGGTGAGGATGAGGTCGCCGAGGCCGGAGAGGCCGGTCAGCGTCTCGGGCCGTGCGCCGAAGGCGGCACCGAAGCGCAGAAGCTCCGCAAAGCCGCGAGCGGTCAGCGCCGCGCCCGCGCTGGCCCCGAGCCGGCGCCCCGCGACGATGCCGGCGGCGATGGCCAGCACATTCTTCGCCGCGCCGCCGATCTCCACCCCACGCACATCAGCGGAATGGTAGAGCCGGAAGGTGCCGGAGCCGAGCGCCGTCGCGAGATCCCGGGCGAGGGACAGGTTGCTCGCGGCAAGGGTCACCGCGGTGGGCAGCCCCTTCGCCACGTCGGCCGCGAAGCTGGGGCCGGACAGGACAGCCGGCAAAAGGCTCGGCGCCGCGGCCGTGATCACGTCGGTCACGAACGCGCCGGTGCCGCGCTCGATGCCTTTGGCGCACGAGACCAGCGGCGTGCCCTCGGGCACCACCTCCGCCAGCGCGAACGCAACCTCCCGGCACGCCTGGGCCGGCACCACCAGAAGCAGCGCGTCGCATTCCGAAAGGTCGGACAGGTCGGCGCTGGGCCGAACGCCGGCTTCCAGCTTCACACCCGGCAGGCCGCGCGGATTCTCGCCCGTCGCCGCCATGTCAGCCGCCTGGGCGGCATCCCGGCTCCAGAGCACCACGTCGCGGCCGGCGCGTGCCGCCGCATTGGCGAGCGCCGTGCCCCAGGAGCCCGCGCCCACCACGCCGATGCGTGCAAAACGGTCCATGCTCACGCCTTGGCGCCGGCGGAGGCGGGGTCCAGCGGCCAGCGGGCGCGCGGGCTGATGCTTAAGGAATCCGTGAGACCGCGCGACAGGCGCTCGGCGCCCGCCCAGGCGATCATGGCGCCATTGTCGGTGCAGAGCGCGGGCGGCGGCACGGCGATGCGCGTGCCGATCTCGGCGGCGGTCTTCTGGAGCGCCACCCGGATCGCGGCGTTCGCCCCCACCCCGCCGGCCACCACGAGGGCGGTGGGCGCGCTGCCCACAAGGTCGCGGAAATGCCGCGCGCCGGCGCGCACGCGGTCGCAGATCAGGTCCACCACCGCCGCCTGGAAGGAGGCGCAGAGGTCCGCCACATCGTCCTCGCTGAGCGGGGCCAGCCGGTCGGCCTCCAGCCGCACGGCGGTCTTCAGGCCGGAAAGGGAAAAGTCCGGCTCGCGCCGGCCGAACATGGGGCGCGGGAAGGAGAAGCGGTCGGCATCGCCCAGCGCCGCCTGCCGCTCCACCTCCGGGCCGCCGGGATAAGGCAGGCTCAGCATCTTCGCCACCTTGTCGAAGGCTTCGCCCACCGCATCGTCCACGGTGGTGCCGATGCGGCGATAGCGGCCCACATCCTCCACCGCCAGAAGCTGGGTGTGGCCGCCGGAGACCAGGAGCAGCAGATAGGGAAAGGCGATGCCGTCGGTCAGCCGGGCCGTGAGGGCATGGGCTTCGAGATGATTCACCGCCACCAGCGGCCGGTGCGAGGCCAGCGCCAGGGCCTTCGCCGTGGTGAGGCCGACGATGACCCCGCCGATCAGCCCCGGCCCCGCCGCCGAGGCGATGGCGGCAAGGTCGTTGAAGCCGATGCCGGCATTGCGCATGGCCTCGGCGATCACGAGGTCCAGCATTTCCACATGGGCGCGGGCCGCGATCTCCGGCACCACGCCGCCATAGGGCGAATGGTCCTCGATCTGGCTGCGGATGACATTGGAGAGGATATGGCCCGCGCCGGACGGCGAGCGCGAGACCACGGCGGCCGCCGTCTCGTCGCAGGTCGTTTCGATGCCCAGCACCAGCAGGTCCGCCACCTCGTCCTCCTCACCGGATGCCCGCGCCGGAACGCCGCTCCATCGCGCCACGATTCCCGGCTATCATCGCCAATAGCCATGACACAAGCCAGCCCTGCCTTCCCCCTCGCCTTCAATGCACGCCTCACCATCGGCACGCGCGGCTCGCCGCTCGCCCTGTGGCAGGCCCACGCGGTGCGCGACGCGCTCGCCCAAACGCTCGGCCGGACGCCGGAAAGCATTGTCGTGGAGGTGATTCGCACCTCCGGCGATCGCATCCAGGACCGGGCCCTGGCGGAGGCCGGCGGAAAGGGCCTCTTCACCAAAGAGATCGAGGAGGCGCTGACGGACGGCCGCATCGATCTCGCCGTGCATTCGGCAAAGGACGTGGCCACTTTCCTTCCCGAAGGCCTTCACCTAGCCGGCTACCTGCCCCGCGCGGACGTGCGCGATGCCCTGATCCAGCGGGAGGGTGCGGGCCTTGCCGACCTGCCGCAAGGCGCGCGCATCGGCACCGCTTCCCTACGCCGCGAGGCCCAGTTGCGCCGGCTGCGGCCGGACCTGGACGTGGCGCTGTTGCGCGGCAACGTGCAGACGCGCCTTGCCAAAGTGCGCGGCGGCGAATTCCACGGCACGCTGCTGGCACTGGCCGGCCTCGACCGGCTCGGCATCGCGAATGAGGCCAGCGCCGTCCTCGACACCGCTAATTTCCTGCCCGCCGTGGGCCAGGGCGCGGTGGCCATCGAGACCCGCATCGCGGACGAGGCGACCAACGCCGCCATCGTCGCCATTGCCTGCCGCGCCACCGGCATCGCGCTCGCCGCCGAGCGGGCCTTCCTCGCGGCGCTCGACGGTTCCTGCCGCACCCCCATTGCGGGCCTCGCCACTGTGGAAAGCGGGGAGGTGCGGCTGAAGGGCCTGGTCCTGAGCCCGGACGGGCGGGATGCTGCCGAAGCGGACGTCCGCGCGCCCGTGGCGGACGCCGCGCGCCTGGGCGCCGCATGCGGGACGGAGCTGCGCCAGTCCGCGCCTGCGCGGGCACTCGGCCTCTAGGCCATGCGCATCCTCCTCACCCGTCCCGAGCCCGGCGCCGCGCTGACCGCCGCGCGGCTCCGCGGGCTGGGGCATGAGGTGGTGAGCGATCCCATGCTGCGCATCGTGGAGACCGGCGCGCCGCTTCCCGCGGGGCCGTTCGACGCGGTGGCCTTCACCAGCCCCAATGCCGCCCGGGCCGTCGCGGGGCGGCTGGAGGGCCTTCCCGCCTTTGCCGTGGGCAGCCGCACCGCCGCCGAGGCGCGGGCGGCCGGCTTTTTGAATGTCATGGATTGCGCAGGGGACGCCGCCGCGCTCGCCCGCACTCTTGCCGAAAGGCTCAAGCCCGGTGCCCGCATCTTTCACCCGGCGGGGGAGGACCGCGCGGCGGATCTCGCCACCCTGCTGGCGGCGCGGGGCGTGAGCGTCATCACCCACATCGTCTATCGCGCGCCGGAGGCCGAGGCGCTCAGTTCAGAGACGCGCGCTGCCCTTCGGGACGGGACATTGGACGCCGCGCTGCATTTCTCTCCCCGAACGGTGCGCGCGCTTCTGCGCTGCGTCTCCGAGGCGGGGCAGATGGAACCGTTCCGTGCGCTGCGACACTTCTGCCTCTCGCAGGCTGTCGCCGCACCGCTGGCGGCGGCAGGAATGGCGGTCACGCTTGCCCCGCAGCCCCATGAAGAGGCCTTGCTGGCACTGCTGGGGGAAGCGGCCGAGGTTGCTCCCGGCATGCCGCCGGTTTAAGCCCATAGGGACCGGCAGAGACGGACGAGGAGGCCATGGCGAGCGACGATCCGAATCGGCAGGATGCCGCCCGTCCCGACGCGCCGACTTCGCCCGCCGCCATCGAGGCGGCCGTGGCGCGCCTCGCGCCCGAGGGCGCCGTGGACGAACCGCTGCCCTCTCCAAACGATGCCCCGGCTAATGGTGAACCGGCCGCGGCGCGCGGGCCTCAGGCGCCGGCTGCCTCCGTGCGCCAATCCCGCCAGGGCCCCTCGCCCTGGCTTGCCCTCCCCATCGGGGCGGTGGCGGGCGCCCTGGCGGCCGGCGCGGTCGCCTACGGCCTCGTGGAAACCGGCAGCCTGAAGCTCGGGCCCACCACCGACCTTCAGCCGCTGCTCCAGCGCCTGACCGCGCTGGAAGCGCGCCAGCCGGTCGACATCTCCCAGCCCTTGGCGCACGTGGACACCCGCCTGACCCAGCTTGATGGGCGCGTCACCCAGTTCGACGGGCGGCTCGCCAAGCTGGAGGCTGCGGGCCAGCCGGCCGCGGATCTGCAGCGCGCACTCGCCGCGACGCAGACGGAAGTGGCCGGCCTCAAGCAGAGCGTGCAGGCGCTCACCGCCGCCGCGTCCCAGTCCGCCGGCCTCGGGCCGCAGGTGGCGGCCGTCTCGGGGCAGGTCGCGGCAGTGAACAAGCGCGTGGACGAGGTCGCCACCGCCGCCGTGTCGCTGGACCGGGCCTCCGCCGCCGTCGTGGTGCTGGGCGCGCTGAAGGATGCGATCCTCTCCGGCCGGCCCTTTGCCGCCGAGCTGGATGCCGCCCGCGCCGTGTTCGGCCCCTCGGCCGGCTCGCTCGACCCGTTCGCGCAGAATGCCAGCCAGGGCTATGCCCCGCCCGCCAAGCTGGCGCAGCGCCTCGCCGACGCTGCCCGCGCCCCGGGTGCGTCCGCAGCCCCCGGGGCGGCCGATGCCGCCTCCGGTAGCTCGATCATGGATCGCATCGTCTCCAGCGCCGAGACCCTGGTGCGGCTGAAGCCCGCCGAGACCGCAGCCCGTCCGGATGACGCGGCGGCCCTCGATGCGGTGGTGGCGGCGACACGTGCCGGAGACCTCGACCTTGCCCTGAAGCAGATCGAGGCCCTGCCGCCCGCGACCAAGGCGAAGCTGAAAGACATCACCGCCGAGATCGCGGCACGCCGCGACGCCGCCAACACCGCCTCCGCCCTTTATCAGCAGGCGCTCGCCGCCATTTCCGGGAAGGTGCCGTGATCCGTCTCGTCCTGCTCCTCATCGTTCTGGCCTGCATCGCTTTCGGCGCCGCCTGGCTCGCCGACCGGCCGGGCGAGATGGTCATCGTCTGGCAAGGCTGGCGGCTGGAGACCACCGTGCCGGTGGCGCTCGCGGCGCTGGCCGCCTTCAGCGCGGTGCTGCTGCTGGTCTGGCGGCTCATCGCCTTGCTGTTCTCCTCTCCCCGGCTCCTCGCCGGCTTCTCGCGCCGGCGCCGGCGCGAGAAGGGCTGGAACGCGCTCTCCCGCGGCCTGATGGCCATCGGCGCCGGTGATGGCGCCCAGGCCCGCGCCGCCCGCGACGAGGCGGCGCGCTATCTCCCCCACGAGCCGCTGACGCACCTGCTGGCGGCCCAGTCCGCCCAGTTCGACGGCGACGGAAACCTTGCCGCCCGCTCTTTCCGCATCATGCTGGAAGCGCCGGAGACGCGGCTCATCGCTTTGCGCGGCCTCTATATCGAGGCCCGGCGCGCGGGCGAGACCGATTCCGCCCGCGCCTTCGCCGAGGAGGCCGCCCGCGAAGCGCCGGCCCTCGCCTGGGCGGCGGATGCGGTGATCGAGGCACGGTGCGCGGACGGTGACTATGCCGGCGCCCGCGCCGTGCTGGAACGGCAGATGGCGGCCCGCGCCATGGACAAGACGACCCACCGCCGCCACCGCGCGGTGCTGCTCGCCGCCGAGGCCATGGCGCTGGAGATCAGCGAGCCCCCGGTGGCCAAGGAGCGCGCCATCGAGGCGGTGCGCCTCGCCCCCACTCTGGTTCCCGCCGCTGCCGTGGCCGGGCGCCTCCTGGGCGCGGCCGGCGACATGCGGCGCGCGGCCAAGATCATCACCGAGGCCTATGCGGTGACCCCCCATCCCGACCTTGCGGAGGCCTATGCCCATCTGCGGCCGGGCGATGCGGCGCGGGACCGGCTGAAGCGCATCCGCGTGCTGGCCGGCAAGGCGCCGGGGCACCCGGAAAGCGTCATCGCCCTCGCCCATGCGGCCATCGACGCGCAGGAATTCGCCGAGGCGCGGGCGGTGCTCTCGCCCCTCGCGCAGGAGCCGACCCAGCGCATCTGCTTCCTGATGGCGGAACTGGAAGCCCGCGAGCATTCCGACATTGGCAAGGCCCGTGAATGGGCCGCCCGTGCCGTGCGTGCCCCGCGCGATCCGGCCTGGATCGCCGATGGTGTGGTGTCCGACCAATGGGCGGCCATCTCGCCCGTCACCGGCCGCCTGGACGCTTATATGTGGGAGGTGCCGCCCGGCGTCTCCGCGACCCCGGTCCTCGAGCACGAGGCCGAGCGCGTGCGCGATGCCATCGCCGCCGTGCCGGTTCCCGCCGTGGCGCCGCCGGAGCCGAAGATCGAGCTGGTGGAAGCCGAAATCGCGCCGGAGCCTCCCGCGCCGCCTCCACCCCCGCCGGCCCCTCCGCCGCCGCCCGCATCCTCCAACGGCGCCCGCCCCCGGCCGGTGCAGCCTGCGCCGGACCCCATCGTCGCTTTGCCGCCCCTGCCGGACGACCCGGGTCCGCTGGTGGACGAGGACGAGGCGCCCGTGCCGCGGAAGCTTTAGGCGTCCTTTCCGCTCGTCATCCCCGGACTTGATCCGGGGATCCACGGGGTTCCGCTGAGTGCGGACTCATGGAGAGACGTGGATGCCCGGGACAAGCCCGGGCATGACGGTGTCGCTGTGTTGACGGGCCGCTTCAGTCACCCAGCGCCAGCGTCAATGGCACAGCCGGCGTCACTTCTTCCAGCAGATCCGCCCCTTCGTTCCGCGGCGAGTTCAGCCGCGTGGACACCGGCCACATCCTCAAATCCTCGCTCTCATAAGGCCGCAACGCCTCGGACCCGTCCGGCGCCGACAGCCAGTGCTCTACCCCGTCGTGCGGCAGGATCACCGGCATGCGGTCGTGGAGTTGGGCCATGAAGGGGTTGGGCGCGCAGGTGAGGATGGTGAAGGTGCGCAGCCATTCGCCCGAGGCGGGATCCTTCCAGCCGTCCCACAGCCCGGCGAGCGCCAGCGGCGCGCCGTCCTGCTGGGCGATGGCATAAGGCTGCTTCGGGTTTGTGCCCGGCTTCCATTCATAGAAGGCGTCCACCGGGATGACGCAGCGGCGCCCAGCCTTCCAGGCGTCGCGAAAGGCGGCGGTGGTGCGCACCGTCTCGGATCGGGCATTGATGGTCTTGAAGGCGATGGTGGTGTCCTTCGCCCAATTGGGCACCAGCCCCCAGCGCAGCACGCCCAGTTCTCCGCGCGTGGTCTTCGGGTTCCGGCGGATCACCAGCACATCCTGCGTCGGCGCCGCATTGTAGCGGGCCGGGACGTTGGGGATGACCCGGTCCAGCCAATGCTCCCCGAACCGTTGGATGTAATGGATGGGCTCGCGCCCCTGGGCGAATCGTCCGCACATGGGCGGATGATGGCGTGCGGATGTGAGGCTTTAAAGCCGATATGATCGGGATCGCCCCGGGCGCGAAGGCAGTGCCGGCCTCAGGTCCCCTTCTCCACCACCCGCAGCAGATCCCGATGCACCGTCTCGATGTGCCGCTTGAGGAGGCCGCACGCGCCCTCCTTATCCCCCGCCCGGCACAGCGTGATCAGCTCCGCATGCTCGGCCACGGCCACCGCCATGGCCGCCGCGTTTGAAAGCTGCACGCGGGTGTAGCGGTCGCTGGTCTGCAGGAGGGAGGCGACGATCACCTGGGTGCGGGGGAGATCGGCATGGCGGTAGAGGGCCATGTGGAATTCGGCGTTCAGGATGCCGAACTGCGCCACGTCCCGCACCGAGGTGGCCGCGATGAAGCGGGCCTGGATGTCCTCCAGCAGAACGAGGTCGCCGTCCGCGAAGGCCGGCAGGGAGCGCTCCAGCAGGCGCGGCTCCAGAATGGCCCGCAGCTCGAACACATCGTTGATCTCGCCCACCGACAGCTCGGAAACGATGGCGCCCTTCTGGGGCGTGATGCGCACCAGCCCTTCCGCATCCAGCTGGAACAGCGCCTCGCGCACGGGGATGCGGCTCACCCCATAGGCTTCCGCCAGCGCATCCTGCCGAAGCTGAGTGCCGGCGGGGTGGGTGCCGTTGAGGATCGCGAGCCGCAGCTGGTCGACGATGGCGGCGGACAGCGTGCGGTGCTTCAGGCGGGGGGTCATCAGGCGGGACTAGCCGAAAAACATGAGGAAGGGGATTGACGATGAAAATGTATAAAATCTACATTCGTTGGGGAAGCTTATTTTTCGCACATGCACAAGGAATGCCCAGCCGATGTCCCGCAGCCCCCAGGACGCACGCCGCGGCGGCGGCCTGAACCTCCTCGTCCAGCTCTCCGAGGGACTGCTGAAGGTGGAAAAGGCCGCCATCGCGGGCTTCATGTTCCTTCTGACCGGGCTGATCCTCCTGAACGTCGTCACCCGCTACACCGGCATCCCGCTCTACTGGGTGGATGAGGCGTCCATCTATGCGGTGGTGTGGCTGACCTTCGTGGGCGCCTCGGCCATGACCCGCCTGCGGCTCGACTTCTCGGTAACCCTGCTCACCGAGCGCCTCTCCCCCGAGATGGCGCGCCTCGCGCAGGTGATATCGACGCTGCTTCTGGTGGCCTTCGGCCTTGCGCTCGCCGCCATGTGCTGGGTGTGGATGGACCCCGTGGGCATTGCCAGCGCCGGGTTCGATGCCCGCGAGCATGCCGGGCAGACCTTCAACTTCCTCTACACGGAGCAGACCCAGACGCTGCGCTGGCCCACCTGGGCGGTGAGCCTCGTCATGCCGCTCTTCGCGGTCTCCATGGTGATCCACGGCCTCGCGAACCTGATGGAGGACCTGGGCCTTGCGGCTGCGCCCATGCGGCGCTCGGCGCTCGCGGCGGCGGAAGGGGTGAGCTGACATGGTCACCACCGCGGCCTTCGTCGCCTTCATGCTGGTGGGCGTGCCCATCAGCCTGTGCCTGTGCCTCGCCGGCATCGTCTTCATCGAGGCGACGGGCAATCCGCTGCTCTACCAGACCTATCCGAGCCAGCTCTTCGGCGGGGTGGACAGCTACGGCCTCATCGCCATCCCGCTCTTTATCCTCATCGGCGAGATCATGAATGGCGGCGGCATCACCCGGCGCATCATCGACCTGTCCATGGCCTTTGTGGGCTCCATCAAGGGCGGGCTCGCTTATGTGAACATGATCGCCAACATGCTGGTCTCCTCCATCCTGGGCTCGGCCACCGCCCAGGTGGCGATCATGGCCCAGATCCTCGTGCCGGAGATGGAGAAGAAGGGCTACGACAAGACCTTCGCCGCTGGGCTCACGGCCTATGCCGGCATGCTCGGGCCCATCATCCCGCCCTCCATCATGTTCGTGGTCTACAGCGTGATGGCGCAGGTGCCGGTGAGCGACATGCTGATCGCCGGCATCATTCCCGGCGTGCTGCTCACGGGCCTGTTCTGCATCGTCATCGCGCTCATGGGCTTCATCTACAATTACCCCCGCGCGGAGCGCATGTCGCTGCGCCAGCGCTGCGCGGTGATCCTCGACAGCGCGCCGACGCTCCTCATCCCGTTCGTCATCGTCGGCTCCATCCTCACCGGCCTTGCCAATGCCACCGAGGCAGCGGCGGTGGGCGCGGTCGCGGCGGCGCTGGTGGGGCGCTACTGGATCAAGGAGCTGCACTTCTCCCAGCTTCCCGCCATGTTCCTGCGTGCGGGGCTCTATTCCGCCGCCGTGCTGTTCCTCGTCGCGGCGGCGGCCGTGCTCACCTGGGTGCTCATCTATGCACGGGTGCCGCAGGAGGTGGCAAGCTGGGTGAAGGCCGCGGCCCACGACCCCATCTCCTTCATGCTGCTGGTGAACGTGGTGCTGCTCGTCATCGGCACCGTCATCGACGGGGCGCCGGGGCTCATCATGACGGTTCCGATCCTCCTGCCCATCGCCACCGAGGTCTATCACATCGACCCCATCCATTTCGGCGTGGTGGTGGTGATCAACCTCGTGCTGGGCTTCCTCTCCCCGCCGGTGGGCCTGTGCTTCTTCGTGGCCTCCGCCGTCACCGGGGCCAAGACCGGCAAGATGTTCATCGTGACCTTGCCCTTCTTCTTCGCGGCCTGCGTGCTGCTGGTCCTGCTCTCGATCTTCCCGTTCCTGTCGACTGCTCTCATCAAATAACCAAACCTTCCGGAGCTGAGCCATGACCTTGAATCGTCGTCATTTTCTGATTGCCGCGGCGGCAGGCGCGACCTTGCCGCTCGCCGCCCCCACCATCGCGCGCGCCCAGGCGGCGAAGGATTTCCGCCTCGGCATCATCACCCCGCCCGGCCATCCCTGGAACGAGGCGGCCATCAAGATGGGCGAGACGCTGAAGAAGGAGACCAATGGCCGGCTCTCCGTCACCGTCTTCCCCTCGGGCCAGCTCGGCAACGAGGCGGCCATGCTCCAGCAGATGCAGACCGGCGCGCTGGACATGGGCTGGATCATGACCGCCGAGCTCGGCTCGCGCGTGCCCGCCATCGCCGCCATCAACGCGCCCTGGATCGTGGATTCCACCGCCAAAGTGGCGAAGCTCGTGAAGACCCCCGTGGCCATGAGCCTGTTCGACCTGTTGCCGCGCGAGACCGGCACGGTGGGCCTCGCCTGGGGCATCACCACCATGCGCGTGGTCTTCACGGCCAAGCCCATCGAGGGCATTGGCGATCTGAAGGGCATGAAGCTGCGCATCAACACGACGCCGGCCTATCGCGACTTCTACCAGCTGCTCGGCGCCGCCCCGACGCCCATCCCCACCCCCCAGGTGTTCGACGCCATGAGCAACGGCCAGGTGGATGGGCTGGAGGCGGACCTCGACTTCTCCTGGAACCAGCGTTTCGACAAGGTCTCGAAGACGCTCCTCAGGATGAACGCCATCTTCATGCCCTGCGTCGCCCTGGTCTCGGGCCGCGTGTGGCAGGGCCTGTCCGCCGAGGACAAGGCGCTCATCACCAAGGCCACCAAGGCCGCCCTCGACGCCCAGATCGAGGAGACGGTGGTGAACGAGCCGGTCCTCATCGAGAAGTTCAAGGGCACGGGCATCGCCATGAAGGAGGCGAAGGTCGGCGACGCGGAGACCAAGACCATCATCGCCGAGTACGACAAGATCTGGGTGCCCAAGGCCCCCATCCTCACCGAGCTGCGCAAGGTCGGCGCCACGCTCTGATCCCCCGCGCCGGCGGGCGATCCCCGCCGGCTTTTCTCAAAGGACAAAGCCAAAATGCAGCCGAAGATTTCCTGGGAAGGCGTGTTCCCGGCCGTCACCACCCAGTTCCGCGAGGACTATTCGGTGGATGTGGAAGCGACCGCCTCCGTCATGGAAGCCCTGATCCGCGACGGCGTCTCCGGCCTCATCATCTGCGGCACGGTGGGCGAGAACTGCTCGCTCTCCACGCCCGAGAAGATCTCGCTCATGGAGGCCGCGAAGTCGGCGGCCGCCGGACGCGTGCCGGTCATCTGCGGCATCGCCGAATTCACCACGGCCTTCGCCGCCGAGACCGCCAAGGAAGCCGCGCGCGTGGGCGTGGACGGCGTCATGGTCATGCCGGCTTTGGTCTATTCCTCCAAGCCGCATGAGACCGCGCAGCACTTCCGCGACGTGGCCAAGGCCACCGACCTGCCGGTGATGGTCTACAACAACCCGCCCATCTACAAGAACGACGTCACCCCCGACATCCTCGCGACGCTGACCGATTGCGACACCATCGTCTGCTTCAAGGAAAGCTCGGGCGACACCCGCCGCTTCGTGGACCTGCGCAACAAGGTGGGCGACCGCTTCGTGATGTTCGCGGGCCTCGACGACGTGGTGGTGGAGAGCATCGCCATGGGGGCGGTGGGCTGGGTCTCCGGCATGTCCAACGCCTTCCCTCGCGAGGGCGAGACCCTGTTCCGCCTCGCCCGCCAGGGCCGCTATGCCGAGGCGATGAAGCTCTATGAATGGTTCATGCCTTTGCTCCATCTCGATGCACGCCCGGACCTCGTCCAGTGCATCAAGTTGTGCGAGCACATCATGGGCCGCGGCACCTGGCGCACCCGTCCCCCGCGCCTCGCTTTGCCAGAGGCCGAGAAGGCCGAGGTGGAGGCACTCATGGCCGCCGCGCTGAAGACCCGGCCCGCGCTCCCGGACGTCGGGCTCAAGGCGGCGGCCTAGGCTGGTGCACCAAGGATGACGGGAGATCCCCGGATCAAGTCCGAGGATGACGCGCTTTCCTTTCATCGTCATGGCCGGGCTTGACCCGGCCATCTCCCTCAGGACGTGGTGCTTGGGGTGACGCGGGGGCGGGCAAAGCGCCATGTATGCATTGCGCACATCATCGCCAAAATCTGCCTAAAATTACATCTCAACACCCGCTTTTCGCCCATTCGTGCGGCACCGCACAATCCGGACATCGTTGCCTTTCAACGATTCTCGTCTGGCACGGGCTTTGCAAAATCCTGATCAGAGTTGGTGGCTAGGGTTCCGGCATCCTTGCGATGCGCTGGTCCGAGAGCTGCCGCCGGTCCGGGAGACATCCGGCCGGGCGCACGGCGGGACAAAAGCCCGGGAGACCTCGGTGGCCAAGGAATTGGCGGCACTGGAGTCTCGCCAATTCCTCATCGTTTTGACGCGACACCTGTGACGCAACAACGAAGGGGAATTCAGAATATGCGCTCTCGTTTCTCGAAATTTCTGGGCATCGCCTGCGCCGCAGCCCTCATGGCCGGCATCTCTCCGGCGCTGGCGGCGCCGAAGAAGGACTTCAAGGTCGCCTGGTCCATCTATGTGGGCTGGATGCCGTGGGGCTATGCCAACGATACCGGCATCGTGAAGAAGTGGGCCGACAAGTATGGCCTGAAGATCGAGGTCACCCAGTTCAACGACTATGTGGAGAGCATCAACCAGTACACGGCCGGCGCTTTCGATGCCCTGACCGTGACCAATATGGATGCCCTCTCCGTGCCCGCCGCGGGCGGCGTGGACACCACCGCCGTCATCGTCGGCGACTTCTCCAACGGCAATGACGCCGTGATCCTGAAGAACAAGACCGAGCTTTCGGCCATCAAGGGCCAGAAGGTCAATCTGGTGGAGTTCTCGGTCTCCCACTATCTCCTCGCCCGCGCCCTTGAGAGCATCAAGCTCTCCGAGCGGGACGTGAAGGTGGTGAACACCTCGGACGCCGACATGGTGGCGGCCTACAAGACCAAGGCGGTCACGGCGGTGGTCACCTGGAACCCGCTGGTCTCGGAAATCCTCCAGGAGAAGAGCGCGAAGAACGTCTTCGACAGCTCCAAGATCCCCGGCGAGATCATGGATCTCATGGTCGCCAACACCGGGACGCTCAAGGACAATCCCGATTTCGGCAAGGCACTGGCGGGCATCTGGTACGAGACCATGGCCATCATGACCGACCCCGGCGAGAAGGGCGCCGCCGCCCGCGCCGCCATGGGCAAGGCTTCCGGCACCGACCTTGCCGGCTTCGATAGCCAGCTCGCCGCCACCAAGCTGTTCGCCAAAGCCCCCGACGCGGTGGCCTTCGTGACCTCGCCGGAAGTGGGCACCACCATGGACCGGGTGCGCAAGTTCCTGTTCGCCAAGAAGCTGCTGGGCGACAACGCCAAGTCCGCCGACGCGGTGGGCATCGAATTGGCGGACGGCAAGGTGCTGGGGGATGCGAAGAACGTGAAGTTCCGCTTCACCGGCACCTTCATGTCCGCCGCCGCCGACGGCAAGCTCTGACGGCTTAAAGCAAGCAGTTCGGGGAAGCCGCCATGCGCCTCATCAACCGTCGGCCGGACCGGGGCACGAGCCTTCTGCTCGCGATGCTTCCGTTCGTCCTCGTGGTGATCGCCTATGTTCTCGGCTCGGCGGAACGCCTGGCCGAGAACCCGGCGGACAAGCTGCTGCCCAGCCTCTCGACCCTGGCCGAGACCATCGGCCGGGTCGCCTTCGTCGCCGACGAGCGCACCGGCAATTACATGCTGTGGGCCGACACCCTGGCGAGCCTGGAACGCCTGATCATCGCGCTCGCCCTCTCCACGGCCATCGCGCTGGTGCTGGGCATGCTCATCGGGCTGCTCCCGCTCCTCAATTCCTTCCTGGCGCCGTTCGTCGCCATCATCTCCATGGTGCCGCCTTTGGCGCTGCTGCCCATCCTCTTCATCGTCATGGGATTGGGCGAGGCATCGAAGATCGCCCTCATCGTCATCGGCGTCTCGCCCTTCCTCACCCGCGACCTCGCGATGCGGGTGCAGGAACTGCCAAAAGAGCAGATCATCAAGGCGGAGACGCTGGGCGCCTCCACCTGGCAGATCGCGCTGCGCGTGGTGCTGCCGCAGATCCTGCCGCGCCTCATCGATGCGCTGCGTCTGTCTCTGGGGCCGGCCTTCCTGTTCCTCATCGCGGCGGAGGCCATCGCCTCGGATTCCGGGCTCGGCTATCGCATCTTCCTGGTGCGCCGCTATCTCGCCATGGACGTGATCCTGCCTTACGTCGCCTGGATCACTCTGCTCTCGGTGGCCATGGATTTCGGCCTCGCCAGGCTGCGGGATAAGGCCTTCCCCTGGTTCGGGGGCGCGCGATGACGAGCATCCGCGTCGAGCACCTCTGGAAGGAATATGACGAGCAGATCGTGCTGGAGAACATCTCCCTCGATTTCGCGCCCCGCTCCTTCGTCGCTCTGGTGGGTCCCTCCGGCTGCGGCAAGACCACCTTCCTGCGCATGCTGCTCTCCGAGGAGAAGCCGACGCGCGGGCAGATCCTCGTGGACGGCAAGCCGCTCGCCCCCGAGCCCGGCGCGGACCGGGGCGTGGTGTTCCAGCGCTATTCCGTGTTCCCGCACCTCACCGTGCTGGGCAACGTGCTGCTCGCCGCCGAATTGCCCAAGGCGCCCTTCCTTGGCCGCCTGTTCGGCGCCGCCCGGCGGCAGGCGGAGGAGGAGGCGCGGGCGCTGATCGCCGAGGTGGGGCTGGCGGGCGCGGAGGACAAATATCCCGCCGCCCTCTCCGGCGGCATGCAGCAGCGCCTTGCGCTGGCCCAGGCCATCATGCGCAAGCCGAAGATCCTGTTGCTGGACGAGCCGTTCGGCGCGCTCGATCCCGGCATCCGGGCCGACATCCACGTGCTTATGAAGACGCTGTGGAACAGCTGCGAGATGAGCGTGGTCATGGTCACCCATGATCTGCGCGAGGCCTTCACTCTGGCGACCCGCGTCATCGCCTTCGAGCGCCGGCGCAACGGCGATGACCGCACGCGATACGGCGCCACCATCGCCCATGACATCGAGGTCTGGCCGCGCCGCATTGCCGGCCAGACGCCTCAGCCCATTCCCGATCGGGACGACCCGATCTCTCCCGTGGACACCGGCCAGGACGACCTGGCGCACCTCCCCGCTTGAGGAGAGACCTCCATGACCGTGGACAGTGAAAAGCTGGCGCGCATTAAGGAAAACAAGCGCCGCTATGAGGAGTTGAAGGCCGCCGGCCAGGGACAGGCGCCCCGCGTGATGCCGGCGCCCACCGCGCGCGGCAGCGTGCTGCTGCCCCCCGGCCCGCTGAAGCGGGAGGTGATCCCGGCCGGCTGGTACTGGTCCACGCGGCTTCTGGCCGGCGAGGCGCTGCGCATCGCGCTGATGGATGCGCCCGCCGCCGTCTCCCTGATCGCCTGGAACGCCGCCGACACGTCCGAGCGGCTGAACTATGCGGACACGGTGAAGATCCAGTGGACCGCCGCGCTCGCCAAAGGCCGGGTGATCTTCTCCGACATGGGCCGCGTCATGTTCTCCCTCATCGAGGACACGATCGGCATGCATGATGCGCTCGTGGGCGGCTCCACCGCTGCCTCCAACCGCAAGCGCTATGGCGAAGCGCCCCTGCGCAACACGCGGGACAATTTCGTGCTCGCGGTCTCAAAGCTCGGCCTCGACAAAAGGGACATCCCGCCGGCCATCACCTTCTTCGCCCCGGTGCGGACCGCCGCAAAGGGCGGCTTCGTGTGGCGGGACACGCCGCGCGCCGCCGGGGACTTCGTGGACCTGCGGGCCGAGATGGACATGCTGGTCGTGCTCTCAAACTGCCCCCACCCGCTTGATCCGAGCCCGGCCTACGCTGCGGGCAATGTGGAGGCGATCCGCTTCTGGGCGCCTGAGCCGGCCTTCGACGATTTCTGCCGCACCGCCACCCGCGAGGCCGCCCGCGGCTTCGACAATCTCGCGCGCTGAGGGGAGGACACCATGACCAAAGCCTTCTCCGCCACGCGTGTGCGCGACGCCGCTTCCGCCCTTCAGGTGCACGACATCCCGGCCGAGGCGCCCTGGTCCGGCATCGTCAAGCGCGGCCAGTCCATCCGCATCATCGACCTGGAAGGCCAGCAGGCGGTGGACACCCTGTTCTACAATGCCGCCGACTTCTCCGAGCGCTATTCCTCCCAGGACACGCTGCGCGTCCAGGGCTCGGCCTATGTGACATCCGGCACCCGGCTCATCTCCAGCGAGGGCCGGCTGATGGCGACGGTGACCGCCGATAGCTGCGGCCGGCACGACACGTCGGCGGGCGCTTGTTCCTGCGAGAGCAATACGGCGCGGTTCGGCCACCATGTGAAGTACCAGCACGCCTGCCGGGAGAATTTCGTCATCGAGGTGGCAAAGCACGGCATGTCGAAGCGGGACGTGGTGCCCAACATCAACTTCTTCATGAACGTGCCGGTAGAGCCCTCGGGCGCGCTCGCCATCGTCGATGGCGTGTCGAAGCCGGGGGACTATGTGGAATTGCGGGCGGAGATGGACGTGCTGTGCGTCATCTCCAACTGCCCGCAGATCAACAATCCCTGCAACGGGTTCAATCCCACCCCCATCCGCGTCCTCATCTTCGCGGCCGACGCCCCCGCAAGCAGCGAGGGCTGAGCCATGTTCAAGAAGGTCCTGATCGCCAATCGCGGCGAGATCGCGCGCCGTGTCACGCGTACACTTCGTCGGCTTAATATCTCATCCGTCGCCGTCTATTCCGACGCCGACCGCTTCACCTTGCCAGTCCTCGAGGCCGACGAGGCGGTGCGCCTTGGCCCCGCGCCGGCAGCGGAGAGCTATCTGAACGTGGAGGCGGTGGTCGCCGCCTGCATCGCGACCGGAGCCGAGGCGGTGCATCCCGGCTACGGCTTCCTGTCGGAGAATGTGAAGTTCGCCGCTGCTTTGGCGGAAGCGGGTATCGTCTTTATCGGCCCGCGTCCGGAGCACCTCACCGCCTTCGGCCTGAAGCACACTGCGCGCGAGATTGCTGAAGCGAGTGGCGTGCCGCTGCTGCCCGGCACGGGCCTTCTTTCCAGCGCCGAGGCGGCATTGGAAGCGGCCGAGGCGGTGTCCTATCCCGTCATGCTCAAGAGCACGGCGGGGGGCGGCGGCATCGGCATGCAGCTATGTGCTTCGCCGGCTGAGCTTCAGGACACATTCGAGCGTGTCCAGCGCACCGCCCGCGCCTCGTTCGGCGATGCGCGCGTCTATCTGGAGCGCTTCGTGGCCGACGCCCGGCACGTGGAGGTGCAGATCTTCGGTGACGGCAAGGGGAGGGTGGTGGCGCTCGGTGAACGCGACTGCTCGCTCCAGCGGCGCAATCAGAAGGTCATCGAGGAAACCCCCGCGCCGCTCCTCTCGGAAACCACCCGTAGCCGGCTTCATGCGGCGGCGGTGCGGCTGGGAGAGAGCGTCTCCTACGCCTCCGCCGGCACGGTGGAGTTCATCTACGACCCGGCGCGGGAGGATTTCTATTTCCTGGAGGTCAATACCCGCCTCCAGGTGGAGCACCCCGTGACCGAGGCGGTGTTCGGCATCGACCTCGTGGAATGGATGATCCGCCAGGCGGCGGGCGAGGACGTGATCCCCGAAACCCCGCTGGTCCCCAAGGGCGCCGCCATGGAGGCGCGGGTCTATGCGGAAATCCCCCACGCCAATTTCCAGCCGAGCGCCGGCCTCCTCACCCAGGTCCGCTTCGCCCCGGACGCCCGCGTGGACACCTGGGTGGAGACCGGTACCGAGGTCACCCCCTATTATGACCCCATGATCGCTAAGGTGATCGTCTCCGGCGCCGACCGCCCCGCTGCCATCGCGGCGCTGAAGGCCGCGCTGGCGGAGACCTCCATCTGCGGCATCGAGACGAACCTTGCCTATCTCAACGCCATTGCGGGCTCGGACCTGCTCGCCTCCGGCAAGGTCGCGACCACGGCGCTGAAGGATTTCGCCTTCCACCCGCAGAGCGTGGAAGTGCTGAGCCCTGGTGCCCAGTCGAGCCTCCAGGAACTGCCGGGCCGGCTGAACCTCTGGCACGTGGGCGTGCCGCCGTCCGGCCCCATGGATGCCCGCTCCTTCGCCCGCGCCAATGCGCTGGTGGGCAATAAAGAGACGATCCCAGCCCTGGAGCTGACCGTCAACGGCCCGACCCTGCGCTTCCATGCGGACGCGACAGTGGCGCTGGCCGGTGCCCATATGCCAGCGACCCTCGACGGCGCGCCGGCGCCGCACGATGCGGGCTTTGAGGTGAAAGCGGGGCAGGTGCTGAGCATCGGTGCCATTTCCGGCCCCGGCCAGCGCACCTATCTGGCGGTGGGCGGCGGGTTCGAAGCGCCCGTGGTGCTGGGTTCACGCGCCACGTTCGCGCTCGGCCTGTTCGGCGGCCATGCCACCGGTACGCTGAAAGGCGGCGACACGCTCCATCTCACGCCGCCGGAAAAGCGCCCGCCTTTGCCGCGACAGGTGGGGGCGCCTGCCGCCGATCTGACGCGGGACTGGGAGATCGGCGTCCTCTACGGCCCCCATGGCGCGCCGGACTTCTTCCAGGACGCCGACATCGCGGACCTGTTCTCCGCCACCTATGAAGTCCATTTCAACAGCGCCCGAACCGGCGTGCGCCTCATGGGCCCGACGCCCCGCTGGGCGCGCACGGATGGCGGGGAGGCGGGGCTCCACCCCTCCAACCTCCACGACAATGCCTATGCGGTGGGCGCCATCGATTTTACCGGCGACATGCCCATCATCCTCGGCCCGGATGGTCCGAGCCTGGGCGGCTTCGTCTGCCCGGCGGTGATCGTTCGGGACGAGCAATGGAAGATGGGCCAGCTGAAGCCCGGCGATAAGGTCCGCTTCCACCCGGTGGCGCGGCCGGGCGACGCCGTGGCCGGGCCGTCCGTGAAGACGGTGCCGGACGCCGCCTCCCCCATCCTCTCCCGAAGGTCGGACGGGCCGGTGGAGGTGGTCTATCGCCGCCAGGGGGACGACAATCTCCTGGTGGAGTTCGGCGACATGAAGCTGGACATCGCGCTGCGCCTGCGCGCCCATCTCCTCGCCGAGGCGGTAGCGCAGGCGAAGCTGCCTGGCCTCATCGACCTAACCCCCGGCATCCGCTCGCTCCAGCTCCATTATGATGGGGAGCAGCTTCCCCGCGCCCGGCTGCTGGGCCTTCTGGACGAGATCGAGCGGTCGCTCCCCGCTGCCGAGGACGTGGTGGTACCGAGCCGCATCGTGCACCTGCCGCTCTCCTGGAACGACGAAGATGCGCAGCTTGCCATGCGCAAATATCAGGAGCTGGTGCGTCCCAACGCGCCCTGGTGCCCGTCCAATATCGAGTTCATCCGCCGCATCAACGGCTTGGCGGACGAGCAGGCGGTGCGCGATGTGGTGTTTGACGCGAGCTATCTCGTGCTCGGTCTCGGCGATGTCTATCTCGGCGCGCCGGTGGCGACCCCGGTGGACCCGCGCCACCGCCTCGTCACCACCAAGTACAATCCCGCCCGCACCTGGACGCCGGAGAACGCGGTCGGCATCGGCGGCGCCTATATGTGCATCTACGGCATGGAAGGGCCGGGCGGCTATCAGCTGTTCGGGCGCACCATCCAGGTCTGGAACACGTGGCGGACCACGCCCGTCTTCAGGCCCAGCACGCCCTGGCTCCTGCGCTTCTTCGATCAGGTGCGCTTCTTCCCCGTCGACCACAAGGAACTGACCGAGGCCCGCGCCGCCTTCCCGCACGGCGCCTATCCCGTGCGCATCGAGGAGACGCGCTTCTCCTATGCCGACTATGCGTCCGGCCTTGCCCGTGATGCAGCGGACATTTCCGCCTTCAAGAGAAGCCAGCAGGCTGCCTTCGAGGCGGAGCGGGCGCGCTGGAAGGCGGAAGGGCTGGACAGCTTCACCGTGGATGAAGGCGTGTTCGCCGGCGCCGATGGGGAGATCCCGGATGGCTGCTTTGGGGTCTCGGCCAATGTGCCGGGCAATGTGTGGAAGGTGATGGTGGCGGAGGATGCGATGGTAGCGCCTGGCGACACCATCGCCATCATCGAATCCATGAAGATGGAGATTTCCATCACCGCCCACGCGGCGGGCCGGGTGCGCGAATTGCGCATCCTGCCGGGCCGGACCGTGCGGACGGGGGATGTGGTGGCGGTGCTGGAGGCGGTGAAGTAGCCAGGGATTTCACCGTCCGAACACCTCTCAGGTCCGGGCGGAGCCCGGTCCTGAGAGTGACGCGGGTGGGACTTGCCCTTGTGGCGGGCGGCGCGTACGGGTGCGTGAAATATGCGAAAATCGCATGCTCCCATATGACGCCTCGGGCGCAACAAAGGCCCAAACCGTGACCCTTTCCCCCAATCCGACCGTCTCCGTCGGCCCCGTCCGCTTCGGCAACGATTTGCCTATCGCCGTCATCGCCGGCCCGTGCCAGCTCGAGAGCCGGGCCCATGCGCTGGAGGTGGCCTCCGCGCTGAAGGAGATCGCCGGGCGGCTCGGGTTCGGGCTGATCTACAAGACCTCCTTCGACAAGGCGAACCGCACCAGCGCCTCGGCGCATCGGGGGCTGGGGCTGGAGAAGTCGCTGCCCATCTTCGCGGAGATCCGCGAGACGCTGGGCCTGCCCGTGCTCACCGATGTGCACGACATCGCCCAGTGCGCGCCCGTGGGCGAGGTGGTGGACATCCTCCAGATCCCGGCTTTCCTCTGCCGCCAGACGGACCTGCTGCTCGCCGCCGCCGCCACCGGGCGCGTGGTGAACGTGAAGAAGGGCCAGTTCCTCGCCCCCTGGGACATGGAGAATGTGGTGGCGAAGCTCGTGGGGGCGGGAAACCCCAACGTGCTGCTCACGGACCGGGGAACCTCGTTCGGCTATAACACCCTCGTCACCGATTTCCGGGGCCTGCCCATCATGGCGCGCACCGGGGCGCCGATCATCTTCGATGCCACCCATTCGGTGCAGCAGCCGGGCGGGCAGGGCGCGTCCTCCGGCGGCCAGCGGGAGTTCGTGCCGGTGCTGTCGCGCGCGGCGGTGGCGGTGGGGGTCGCGGGCCTGTTCATCGAGACCCATCCGGACCCGGACCATGCCCCCTCCGACGGGCCGAACATGGTGCCCCTGAAGGAATTCGAGCCCATGATGCGCGACCTCGTCGCGCTGGATAAGCTCAGCAAGGCGCAGCTTTCGGGCGCAGCATGAAGCCCGTCATCCTCATTCCCGCCCGCATGGCGGCGACCCGCCTACCGGACAAGCCGCTGCTCGACATCCATGGCGAGCCCATGATCGTCGCAGTCTGGCGCCGCGCCATGGAGGCGGACGTGGCGCCGGTGTTCGTGGCTACCGACACGCCGGCCATCGCGGAGGCGGTGCGTGCGGCGGGCGGCGAGGCGGTGATGACCCGGCCGGACCATCCCTCCGGCTCCGACCGCATCTTCGAGGCGCTGACGACGCTCGACCCCGACCGACACTTCGATGCGGTGATCAACGTGCAGGGCGACCTGCCCACCGTGGCGCCCGACACCATCCGCGCCACCTGCATCCCGCTTCAGGACCCGGACGTCGCCATCGGAACGCCCGTGGCGGTGATCACACGGGAGGAGGAGAAGACCTCCTCCAGCGTGGTGAAAATGGTGGGCACGCCCCTCGGCGGTGGGCGGTTCCGGGCGCTCTATTTCACCCGCGCCACCGCGCCCTGGGGCGAGGGGCCGCTGTACCACCATATTGGCCTGTACGCCTGGCGCCGCGCGGCGCTGGAGCGCTTCGTCGCCCTGCCGCCTTCGCCGCTGGAACGGCGCGAGAAGCTGGAGCAGCTTCGCGCGCTGGAGGCGGGCATGCGCATCGACGCCATGGAGGTAGCCGAGGTGCCCCTCGGCGTGGACACGCCGGAGGATCTGGAGCGGGCGCGGGAGATGCTCTCCCGGGGCCTCTAAGCCGGCCCCGCTTTCATCACCATCATGGCCGCCGTCAGGTCCTCGATGGCGGCGCCCACCGACTTGAACAGGGTGATCTCCTCCGGCGAGGTGCGCCCCGGCACGCGGCCGGAGCAAAGATCGTGGAGGTCGCCGCGCAGGAGATTGGCCGACCAGGCGCCCGCGTGGGTGGCCTGGGTGAGGTCTCCCGCTTCCGCCAGCGCGCCGGCCCGCGTGTCCACATAGACCGCGCTTTTCGCCACCAGCGCATCGTCGCTCTCGCGCATGTCGGGCGTGAAGGCGCCGATGAGGTCCACATGGGTGCCGGGCCGCACGTGCGCGCCCGTGATGAGCGGGACGGTGGAGGTGGTGCCGCAGGTGATGATGTCCGCCTCCGCGGCTGCCGCAGCGATGTCGGTGACGGGCAGCGCCTCGACACTCCCGCTGCGCAGCTTCACGGCAAAGGCCTCGGCCTTCTCGGGGGATCGCCCATGAACCAGCACGC
This sequence comes from Aquabacter albus, assembly GCF_040049275.1. Classification (NCBI taxonomy): domain Bacteria; kingdom Pseudomonadati; phylum Pseudomonadota; class Alphaproteobacteria; order Hyphomicrobiales; family Xanthobacteraceae; genus Aquabacter; species Aquabacter albus. The sequence goes on from NZ_JBDZDT010000004.1 coordinate 177,592, forward strand.
GGGTTATGGGCCGCACGGTGCAATGGGCCTGCGCTGCGTGGAAGGCCACATGGCCGTTGCCGATGACCAGCAGCGTCCGGCTCTCCGGCCGCGACAGGTAGGTGGAGGCGAGCGCCGAGGCGGCGCCGGTGCGCCTGTTGGTGAGGGCGTCCCCCGGCAGGATGGCCCGGGCCGTGCCGGTCTCGCCGTCGAACAGCACGTAGAGCGAGGAGACCGAGCCGAGGCCCCGCGCCGCATTGGCCGGGAAGATGGTGACGAGCTTGGTGCCCACCGCCTCGCCCCGCTTCCAGGCCGGCATGGTGAGCAGATGCCCCGGTGCCGCCTGCGTACCCACCTCGTAGGATTGCCGCACCGGCATCGGCTCGCCTTCGTCACGGAATGCGGCGCGCAGCGCTTCCACGAGACGCGGATAGTCGAGGGCGGCCTCAACCGCGTCGGCATCGAACAAGACTGTCATGAAGACCGCTCCCGGCGGAATGGGCGGCTGCCAGGATGGCGCGTGGCTCATCCGCCAGGCAAGGGCACATATGCGTGCCCCGGGCGGTCTTCCCCGCCGCCGGCCTTGCCACAAACGGCAAAACGGCCGGGACGAGCCCCGGCCGTGACGTCAGGCGGGGCTTACGCGCGGCGTGCGAGCTGGCCCCAGGCGATCAGGATGATGATGGCACCGACGATGGCGCCGATGAAGCCCGCCCCCTGGCCGGCCTGGTACCAGCCGATGGCCTGGCCGAGATAGGTCGCAACCAGTGCGCCCACGATGCCGAGCACGGTGGTGAGCACGAAACCTTTCGGCTCATTGGGGCCGGAATAGAGGAACTTGGCCACGATGCCAGCCAGGAACCCGATGATGATGGTCCAGATAATGCCCATGATCGCCTCCCTCGCATGATCCTAGCAGAGAACGGCAAAGGTTGCGCTGGGTTCCTGCTGGCCGCGCGGGAACTTTGTCCCTCGATAACCCGTCGCAGCGACATTGAGCGATTTGTAAAACAAATAGGTTGCTTTGAGATTGGGCTTCTGAGACGAAGGATCGGGGAGGGACGCCTGTGTCCACTCGAACGAGGAACAAAACATGAGCAGCGAAACGTTTCGCGCCATCATGGCCAGGAAGACGGATGGCGGGCAGTCCATCGCCCTGGAGACCATCACGCAGGCCGACCTGCCGGAGGCCGACGTGACCGTCGACGTGGAATATTCCTCCTTCAATTATAAGGACGGGCTGGCGCTGAAGGGGCTCGGCCGCATCCTGCGCGCGCTCCCCATGGTGCCCGGCATCGACTTCGCCGGCACGGTGCGGACGAGCGCCAACCCCGCCTTCAAGCCCGGCGACAAGGTGGTGCTCACCGGCTGGGGCGTGGGCGAGAACTGGTCGGGCGGGTTCGCCGAGCGGGCGCGGGTGAAGAGCGAATGGCTTGTGAAGCTGCCGGAGGGCCTCTCCGCGCGCCACGCCATGACGCTGGGCACGGCGGGCCTCACCGCCATGCTCTGCGTGAACGCGCTGGAGCGCTACGGCATCAAGGCCGGCGGCGAGGTGCTGGTGACGGGTGCGGCCGGCGGCGTCGGCAGCGTGGCCGTGACGCTGCTTGCCCGTCTCGGCTACAAGGTCAGCGCTCTCACCGGGCGGCGGAGCGAAGAGGATTATCTGCGGTCCCTGGGCGCCGCAGAGATCATCGACCGGCAAACCTACGAGGCACCCGGAAAGCCGCTGCAGAGCGAGCGCTGGAGCGGCGCCGTGGACACGGTGGGCGGGCCCATCCTCGCCAATGTCATCGCCTCCACGGTCTATGGTGGTGCGGTCGCGGCCTGCGGACTTGCGGGCAGCACGGAGCTTCCGGCCACCGTCTTCCCCTTCATCCTGCGGAATGTCGCGCTGCTGGGGGTGGATTCGGTGAACTGCCCCACGGCGACCCGCACGGAAGCATGGGCGCGTGTCGCGCAGCTCCTCAAGCCGCAGGATTTCGACCGTGTCACCAATGAGGTGAAGCTGGAGGACCTGCCGGCGCTGGCGGACGACATCCTCAAAGGTCAGGTGCGCGGGCGCACCATCGTCGCCATCTGATGGTGCCTTTGGCCTGATCAGTGAGCGTCATGGCCGGGCTTGTCCCGGCCATCCACGGGGCTCCGCCAGGTGCGCACTCAAAGGAGAGGTGTGGATGCCCGGGCCAAGCCCGGGCATGACGGGTGCCAAGGGCGGAAAGCGCCCATCATTATTGAATGTCGATGCAGCCTAACCCTTTCCCCGCGATCGGGAGAGGGAGGCCTCGCGCCCAAGCCCGGGGAGCACGGCCCTTCAGTCGGCCCCCGTCTCGTCCTTCCAGCGCTTGGTCATCTTGAGGCGGATGTCGAACAGGTCGAGCGCACGGGCCACCGTCTGGTTGACCACGTCGTCCAGGGTCTCCGGGCGGTGATAGAAGGCCGGCACGGGCGGCATGATGATGGCGCCGTTCTGCGTCGCCTGCGCCATCAGCGCGATATGGCCGGCATGGAACGGCGTCTCGCGCAGCAGCAGCACCACGCGGCGCCGCTCCTTCAGGCACACGTCGGCGGCGCGCACGGTCAGCTCGTCATTGTAGCAATGGGCGATGCCGCTCAGCGTCTTGATGGAGCAGGGCGCCACCAGCATGCCGGCGGTGATGAAGGAGCCGGAGGAAAGCGCCGCGCCGATATCCTTGGGGTTATAGACCTCGTCCGCGAGCGCGCGCACCTCTTCCGGCCTGTGGTCGGTCTCCTCGGTGATGGTCCGAAGGCCCGAGGGGGTGAGGATGAGATGGGTCTCCACATCCTCCACGTCCTTCAGGAGCTGGAGGGCGCGGATGCCGTAGATGGCGCCGGACGCACCGGTGATGGCGATGATGAGGCGCCTCATAAGGCGGTCTCGGCGGCGGCGCGGGCGATTATCTCCACGGCGTCTTTCTCTTCGGTCTCAGGCGCGCGGCCGGCGGCCGCTTCCACAACGGCTAGCATGCCGAGGGCCGCCATGTCCTGCGGCGTCCCCGTGCCGGATTGTGATCCGAGGTGCAGGCCAAGGGCGCCCAGTTCCTCCAGTTCGATGATCTCCGCGGAGATCTCCAGGGCCTGGAGCCTGACACGCAACATCCCGGTGGCCTCGGAAGGGGCGGGGAGGGGGCCGGTCTTCAGGCGGCGGCGCACGGCGCGCAGCGGGCGCACGATCTCCTTGTGCCAGTCGGAGATAAGGGATTGGGCCTGCGCCACCTCCTCCGCACCGAGGGCACGCCCGCGAGCGGCGCCCATCCAGGCGGCGAAGAGGAGAATGTTCACGTCGAGCCCGGTGCGCTCCTGGAGCGTAAGGCAGGCGGCGGAGACGCCCTCGCCGCCATAGAGCGCCAGGGCGTAGTCTTTCAGCGTGTCGGTGTGCATCAGACGAACGAGATGGCTTCGGCGCGCTCCAGGATGGAGCGCAATTCCACCAGGGCCCGCTCCAGCTCGGCTTCGCTCGCCGCCGCGCCGAGGCACAGGCGCACGCCACGGCTCGTCGGGTCGTGGGGATGCAGCGCGCCGGGCGGGGCGAGGGTGATGCCGGCCTGCGCCGCCTGGGCTATGAGCGCGGTGAGCGTCCGGCCCATGGGCAGAGCCAGCCACACATGGAAGCAGGGCGGGCCGTTGCGCACGGGCAGCCAGTCCTTCAGCACGCGCCGCACCACCTCGTCGCGCTGGGCGGCCTTCTCGCGCTTCAGCATGACTTGCCGCGCGAGCCCGCCATTCTGGATCAGCCGCGAGACCGTCTCCGCCATGGTGGGCACTGCCATCCAGCCGGTGGCGCGCAGGCCGTTGATGCAGCGGTCGCGGAAACTGTCCGGCGCGATCATGGCGCCGATGCGCAGGCCCGGCGCGAGGCATTTCGCGAGGCTCACCGCATAGAAGGAGCGCTCAGGCACGAGGGCGGAGAGGGGGCGCAGCGGCACGGGGAGGAGGAAGGCGTAGGCGTCGTCCTCAAGCAGATACGCATTGTGCTCGCGCAGGATGTCGGCGATGGCGAGCCGGCGCTCCTGGGGCATCAGGGCGCCGGTGGGCGTCTGGAGCGTCGGCATGCAATAGAGCACTCGCGCGCCGGTCTCGCGGAAGGCGCGGTCGAGCGCCTCGGGCCGCAGCCCTTCCGCATCCATGGCGACGCCATGCAGGCGGTAGCCGTGCTGGGCGGAGAGGGCGAGCATGCCCGAATAGGTCAATGTCTCGGTCAGTACGGGATCGCCCGGCGCGGCCACCATGCCGAGCGCGATGGACAAGGCGTGCTGGGCGCCGTGGGTGATGAACAGGCGGTCCGGGTCCGCCGCCATGCCGTGGATGGCGAGCCAGGAGGCGATGGCCTCGCGATGGTCGCGCCGGCCCTGGTGCGGCAGGTAGCCGAGCAGGCCCTCCATCTCCCCGTCCGCGACGATCTCCGCCAGGGTCGCCGCGATCACGTCCGCCTCGCCGGTGGAGGGCGGGACGTTCAAGGCGAGATTGATGGAATGGCCGCCATTGCGCTCATCGCCGCGCGATGCCGCCTTACGGCGCAGGACGAAGGTGCCGCGCCCGACCTCGCCCGAGATGAGCCCGCGCTGCTCGGCCTCCGCATAGGCCTTGGAGACCGTGCCGACACTAATGCCCAGCCGCTCGGCCATGTCGCGCTGGGGGAGAAGGCGCGTGCCCGGCTTCACCCGCCCGGAGGCGATGTCCTCCTCGAGCTGGTCGACGATGGCCACGTAGCGCGGCCCGCGTTGGGTAGAGAGCGATGGGACCCAGTCGGTCATTGATTCACCTGGCTAATGACTAAGCGAATAGTTCAATCTGCAAATTGATGCAATATGGCTCGGCGAAATGGCGTGGTTTGTTCACCGAAGGCGTCAGTTGAGAGGCAAAAATCGCTCAATAATGGCTCATTTTAGGTGCGATGCAGCATGAATCCTTTGCATTGCATCATAATATATAAGTCAAATTACAGAATTGCTTTATCTCAATGATTGACTCGGCGCGTTTTGAACTTGTATCGTCCTAATCAATGATGGCGGCGCTCGACGTCGCCCAACCGGGAGCGTTCCATGCTGTATGAGATCCGGATCTATCAGGCGGCGGAGGGGCGCGCGGACGCCATGCGCCAGCGCTTCCTGAAGGAAGTGGTGCCCCGCCTGCCCAAGCATGGAATCGAGCTCGTCGGCGTCTTCACGGCCCCCGAGGAAGACGGCAAGATGACCTACATCACCCGCTTCAAGGACGAGACCTCCCGCGCGGCGGGATGGGCCGCGTTCGGCGCCGATCCCGACTGGAAGACCGTGAAGACCGCCTCCGAGGTGAACGGCCCCCTCCTCGCCTCCCAGACCGTCTCGGTCCTCTCTCCCGCGGCCGCCGGCCTCCTGCTCGGCTGACCGCGCGGCGGCCCGTGCAGGGGCCGCCGCTCCCCTTCAGGAACTCGCGATGAAACCGGCCCCCTTTCGTTATGTCCGGCCAGCGACGCTGAGCGAAGCGTGCGCCGCCCTCGCGGCGGACGAGGATGCGCGCATCATCGCCGGCGGGCAGACCCTCGTGCCCATGCTGGCCATGCGCCTCGCGCGGCCGACGACATTGGTGGACATTTCCCGCCTTCCCGGCCTCTCCGGCATCGCCCGCGAGGAGGATGCGTTGGTGATCGGCGCCACCACCCGCCAGGTGCTGGCGGAGCGCTCGGCCCTCGTGGCCAGCGACCTGCCGCTGCTCGCCGCCGCGCTTCCGTGGGTGGGCCATCCCCCGACTCGCAATCGCGGCACCGTGGGCGGCTCGTGCGCCAATGCGGACCCCTCCGCCGAGATCCCGCTCGTCGCCGTCACCCTGGAGGCGGAGATGGTGATCGAGGACGAGGGTGGCCCCATGCCCATGCCGGCGGACGATTTCTTCATCGGCCCTATGCTCACCTCCGTGCCACCCACCGGCATTCTTACCGCTGTGCGCTTCCCAGTGTGGGACGATGCGCGGGTGGGCGTCGCCTTCCACGAGATCAGCGCCCGCAAGTCCGACTTCGCCTTCGTCTCCGCCGCCGCCCAGGTGGCGATCGATGAAGAGGGGCGCTGCGTGAAGCTGGCCCTCGGCATCGGCGGCGTGGGCGACCGGCCCGTGAAGCTCGATGTCTCCCGGCTTGTCGGCACACAGCTCGATGCCGCCGCGGTCGCGGATGCCGTCCGCGAGGCCACCTCGGTCCTGGAGGCCACCAGCGACCTCCATGCCAGCGCCGATTATCGCCGCCGCGTCGCCTCCGTGCTCGGCGCGCGGGCGGTGAGTGATGCGCTGGCCGATGCTCAAGTGAAGGGAAGCGGCCGATGAAGGTCGAACTTCGCGTCAACCAGACGCTGCGCGTGGCGGATGTGGAGGAGCGCAAGACGCTGCTCGACACCCTGCGCGAAGACTTCAAGCTCACCGGCGCCCATGCCGGCTGCGAGCACGGCGTGTGCGGCGCCTGCACCGTGCTGGTGGACGGCGCGCCGGTGCGCTCCTGCCTGATGTTCGCCTGCCAGGCGGACGGCTACGAGATCACCACCATTGAGGGCCTCGCGCCTGCGCCCGGTGAATTGTCGGTCATCCAGGACGCGTTCTGCGAGACCCACGGCATGCAGTGCGGCTTCTGCACGCCGGGCATGATCCTCTCGGCTCACGCCCTGCTGGAACGCGAGGACAGCCCGACCCGCGAGGACATCGTCGAGGCCATCTCCGGCAATATCTGCCGCTGTACCGGCTACGGCCAGATTATCGAGGCCGTGGAGTTCGCCGCCGATCGCCTGCGCAAGGCCAACACGCCGCGCGGCATCCCGGCGCCGCACATCGGCGCACCCCGCATCGATCCCGAAGCCGGCCATGATGCGCCCGAGGAAGGCATCCTCGAAGCTGCCGCCGCCGACATGCCGCACGGGGGCAAGCCATGAGCGCCAAGCCGTCACAATTCCGCTTCGTCTCCTCCAACCGCCGGGTCCGTGAGGACCGCCGCTTCGTCGCCGGCCATGGCCGCTATGTGGCGGATGTGGTGGTGGAAGGCATGCTGCACGTAGCGCTGGTGCCCTCGCGCTACCCCGCCGCGCGCATCATCTCCATCGACGGCGCGGCCGCGCTCGCCATGCCCGGCGTGCACTATGTGCTCACCGGCGAGGAGCTTGCCGGCGGCGTCGACCAGCTCATGAACGGCCTCGAGACGCCGAACGTGAAGCGCTATCCGCTGGCGGTGGGCCACACCCGCTATGCCGGCGAATGGATCGCCGCCGTGGTGGCCGACACCCGCGCTTTGGCCGAGGACGCCGCCGAGAAGGTGCGCGTGGAGTACGAGGTCCTTCCTTACCTGACCAAGGCGGAGGAAGCGCTCGACCCGTCGAGCCCGCCGGTGCATCCCGCGCATGGCTCCAACGTGCTGCTGGACAAGCAGTTCGTGTGGGGCGAGGTGGACAAGCACTTCGCCGAGAGCCCGCGTCATCTCTCCTTCCGCGTCACCTGGGGCCGCAATTCCACGGTGCCCATCGAGACGTTCGGCGTGACGGCCTCCTGGGACCCGTGGCGCGAAATGCTGGATGTCTGGGCGTCCATCCAGATGCCCAAATATTCCGACCAGATCTCCCGGGCCCTGCGCATCCCCACCAATTCGGTGCGCGTCCACCAGGATGTGGATGTGGGCGGCTCCTATGGCGTGAAGCGCGGCATCAAGCACACCGTGCTCGTCTCCTACCTCTCCCGCCGCCTCAACCGGCCCGTCAGGTTGCTGGAGGACCGGCTGGAGAACATGCGCTCGGGCGATGCCCATGGGCCGGAGCGCATCTTCGACGTGGACATCGCCTTCAATGATGAAGGCATCGTCAAGTCCATGAAGATGCGGGCGCTGGACAATGCGGGCGCCTATGCGGGCCGCGCGCCGTTCCAGCTCGGCAAGCCCATCGGCGCCATTGTCGGGCCGTACAAGATCGAGAGCGTCGCCTACCGCGCCCAGTCGGTGACCACCAACAAGGCGGTGCAGGAGGCGGTGCGGGGCTTCGGCCAGTCGCCGACCAATTATGCCATCGAGACCGCCATCAACAAGGTGGCGCAGGCCTGCGGGCTCGACCCGGTGGAAGTGCGTCGGCGCAACTTCATCCGCAAGGAGGAGTTCCCCTACCTCATCCCCTCGGGCACCCATTACGACAGCGGCGACTACCACACCGTGGCCGACAAGGTGATGGCCCATGTGGACTACGACGCCCTGAAGGCGGAGCGGGACCGGCTGCGTGCCTCCGGAATGCTGGCGGGCATCGGCATCGCCGCCTGCCTGGAGCCGTCGGGCGGCAATTCCTCGTTCGAGCCCCTGCTCAACGAGAAGAACACCACCACTACCTGGATGGATTCCGCCCGCATCAATGTGGATGGGCCGGGCTTCGTCACGGTGACCATCCACACCACCTCCTCCGGCCAGGGCCACGAGACCCTCGCCGCGACGGTGGTGGCGGAAGTGCTCCAGATCGATCCGGACCGCATCCGCGTGGTGCGCCCGGACACGCTGGCGAGCCTGCCCTCCAACTCGCCCGTGGGCAGCCGCATGGCCATCATGCTCGGCGGCGCGTGCTTCCACGCGGCGGAGAAGCTGAAGGCGAAGTTCATCAAGATTGGCGCCCACCAACTTGGCGTCGCCCCTGAGGATGCCACCTACGACACCGGCGCGGTGATCGATGTGGCGGGCGGCAAGCGCATCGAGTGGGCGGACCTCGTCAATCTCGCCCACCGCCAGTTCCACCTCCTGCCCCCCGACACCGAGCCGGGGCTGGAAGTCACCCACGTGATGCAGGTGCCCACCGGCACCAAGCTGCCCGAGAACGGCCGGGTGCAGATGTATCCCTGCCACTCGTTCGAGTTCCATTGCGTGCTGGTGGCGCTCGACCCGGACATCGGCAAGCCGGAGATCCGCCGCTACGTGATCGGCCACGATTGCGGCACGGTGATCAACCCGCACATCGTGAAGGGCATGACGCTGGGCGGCATCGCCCACGGCATCGGCGCGACGCTGCTGGAAGAGTTCGTCTATGACGACGAAGGCCAGATGCTCACCCAGAGCTTCATGGACTATCTCCTGCCATCTTCCCACGAGGTGCCGGAGGTGGAGATCGTCCATCACGTGACGCCCTCGCCCTTCACGGTCTTCGGTCAGAAGGGCTCCGGCGAGAGCGGCTATCTCGGCGCGCCGGCGGCCGTCTCCGGCGCCATCAACGATGCGGTGGCCGATCTCGGCATCACCTTCGACAAGCTCCCCATCCGCATCTACGCCATCAGCGACGCGGTCGCGGCCGCGCGCGCCAAGTTGAACCAAGAGAAGCAAAGCGCATGATCATCGACGCCCACGCCCATCTCGTTCCGCCGACCCTGGTCGATGCGATCAAGTCGCAGGCCGGCAAGTTCCCGTCCGTGCGCATCACGGAAGAAGGTGGCTTCGCCTTCTCCGGCGGCAAGCCGACCCGTCCGGTGTCGAAGGGCCTCAGCGATCTGCCTGCGCGCCTGAAATGGATGGACGAGAACAAGATCGACCGGCAGATCGTCGGCGGCTGGCTGGACATTTTCGGCAACGATCTGCCGGTGGAAGAGGGCATTGCCTGGGCGCGGCTCTATAACGAGCACATGCTCGCCACGTCCAAGGCCGAGCCGCGTCTCATCCCGCTCTGCCTCGTGCCGCTGCAGGACGGCGCCCGCGCGGCGGAAGTGCTGCGTGAGGCTCATGGCCAGGGCTTCAAGGGCACCATGATCGGCACCCAGCCCAACGGCAAGGGCGGCGTCCTCGACGATCCGAGCCTGATCCCCTTCTGGGAGGCGGCGGACGAGCTCGGCATGAGCGTCGCCATCCACCCCGTGTTCGAGAGCGGCGATGACCGCGTGCACGATTACGGCATGGCGAATGCGGTGGGCCGCGTCACCGACATGATGATCGCCTTCGCGCGCCTGATCTATTCCGGCCACGTCACCCGTTTCTCCCGCGCGAAGATTGTGGCGGGCATCGGCGGCGCCGCGCTGCCTTACGTGATCGGCCGCCTGCGGACGAATTACGGCCTCGACAAGAAGCTGGGCGACCCCGACGCGGCGCTCGCCACGCTCTATTACGACACCATCGTCCAGGACACCCGCACGCTGCGCTATCTCGCCGACATCGTCGGCGCGGACCGCATCATGATGGGCTCGGACATGCCGTTCCCCATCGGCGATCTCGTGCCCGCCAAGATCGTCGCCGAGACGAATTTCACCGACGCAGAGCGCGCCTCCATCAATGGCGGGCTCGCCCAGCGCCTTCTGGACCTGTGAGGAGCTGACCCCATGAAGCTCGATATCGCCGGAAGCGAGACCATCCAGACCGACGTGGAGAGCCTGTGGACGGCGCTCAACGATCCCGCCGTGCTCACCCGCTGCATCCCCGGCTGCAAGGCCATGACCGAGACCGGCCCCGACGCCTACAAGGTCGACATGCAGCTGCGCGTCGCGGCGGTGGGCGGCTCGTTCGAAGGCGAGATCGCGCTCTCCGACAAGCAGCCCCCGCGCACCTGCCACATCAGCGTGTCGGGCGCGGGTTCGCTGGGCCACGGCAATGGCTCGGCGAAGTTCGAGATCATCCCGCAGGAGGCCGGCGGATGCCTGCTCGCCTATGAGGGCGTGGGCGAAGTGGGCGGCCTCGTGGCCGGCGTCGGCCAGCGCATCCTCGGCAGCGTGTCGAAGCACCTGATCGGGCGCTTCTTCACGGCGCTGCGGAAGGAATTCGAGACCGGCCAGGCCCTCGGGGCAGCGGAGTAATCTCATGGACGCCGCCACAAACGACATCCGGCACATCGAGGTCGCCCCCGGGGTGCGGCTCGCGGTGAAGGTCTCGGGCACCGAAGGCAAGCCCGCGCTCGTCTTCAGCAATTCCCTGGCGGCGGACCTCTCCACCTGGGACGAGGTGGCCGAGCGCCTCGCGCCCCACGCCCACATCGTGCGCTACGACACGCGCGGCCACGGCCGCTCGGACACCCCCGCCGGACCCTATTCCCTGGCGCAGCTGGGGCAGGACGCGCTGGCGGTGATGGATGCCCTCGGCGTCCAGCGGGCGGTGCTCTGCGGCCTGTCCCTGGGTGGCCTCACCGGCATGTGGCTCGGCGCCCATGCAAGCGAGCGCATTGCCGGCCTCGTGCTGGCCAACACGGCGGCGAGCTTCCCGCCGGCCCAGATGTGGCTCGACCGCGCCGCGAGCGCGCGGGAGGGCGGCCTCGGCCAGTTCATCGAGCCGACCTTGCAGCGCTGGTTCACGCAGAGCTTCCGCGATGCGCAGCCCGAGCGGGTGGCGGAGGTGGGCTGCGTCATCGGCGCGACCGCGCCGGCCGGATACGCCGCGAGCTGCGAACTGCTCGCCGCCACCGATCTTCTTCCCGATCTCGGGACCATCACGTGCCCGGTCCGCGTCATTGTCGGCGCCCATGATCCCTCGACCCCGCCGGCCCGCGGCGCGGAGATCGTGGATGCCATCGCCGGTGCCGACCTCGTCACCCTCGATGCCGCCCACCTCAGTGCCGTGGAAGCGAAGGACGCCTTCGCCGATGCGTTGATCGCGTTCCTGTCCCGCGTGAAATTCGCCTGAGCCAACAACAAAAGTCCGGAGGAAGAAGATGAACAAGCTTTCCACGTTCGGCCTTGCCACGTTGTTCGCGGCGACTGCCGTTACGTCATCGTTCGCCCAGACCCTCGACAAGATCTCCATCGTCGTGTTCGGCGCGCCTTCTCTCGGCGCCTTCCTGCCGCCCATCATCAAGGCGCAGAAGCTGGACGAGAAGAACGGCCTCGCCATCACCTTCGATGAGCGCACGCCCGACGCCTACACGGCGCAGTTCAATTCCGGCGAATACCAGGTGGGCGGCAGCGCCGCGCTCCTCACGGTGGGCCTTGCCGACCTGCGCGGCGTGAAGGTGACCTACCTGTTCAACCTGTTCGACTTCTGGGGCGCGGTGGTCACCTCCCGCCCCGAGATCAAGACCCTGAAGGACCTGGAGGGCAAGGATCTCGCGGCGGCCAAGGGCACCACCAACTGGGTGATGTTCGACTGGTTCGCCCGCCAGCAGGGGGTGGACACCTCCAAGATCGCGGTGGTGAACACCGCGACGCCCGGCCTCGTGGGCTATGCGCTGGCGGACCGCGCGAGCGGCGTCCAGCTCTGGGAGCCGGCCTATACGTCGCTGATGGCGAAGAAGCCCTCCATGCGGTCGCTTGATCTCAAGATCAAGGAGAGCTGGCAGAAGTTCACCGGCACCGACGACATCCCCTATCTCGGGGTCGCCGCGCACACCGACTGGGCCGAGAAGAACAAGCCGCTCATCCCCAAGCTCTATGCCGCCTACAAGGAAGCCGCCGACTGGATCGTCGCCCATCCCGAGGAGGCCGCGAAGCTGATCGCGCCCAAGGGCACGCCGGATGACCAGAAGGCCATCTCCGATCTCGTGAAGGCCAATGACCGCCTCGGCCTCAATGTCCGCTGGGCCTCGAGCAGCAAGCGGGAGATCAAGGCGGTGTACGAGGCGGGCCGCAGCATCGGCTTCCTGCCCGACTATCCGTCGAACGCCACCATTTACGAGGGAGCAAAGCAGTGACCGACCGAACCATCGCGGGGGGGCCCCCGTCCATTCCGGGAGCGGCCTTCGTGGGCGGCTTCGCGCGGACGGCGGCGCCCTTCGTCCTGATGGCGGCGCTTTGGCAGATCGCGTCGCTGTTCTTCCCGCCCTACCTGTTCCCCTCGCTGGTGGACGTGTTCTGGCGCTGCCTGGACATCCTGATCCACTGGTCGCAGCTCGTCGACGTGCTCGCCACCGTGCTGCGCATCCTGGCGGGCCTCGCCGGCGCCTTCATCATCGGCTGCGCCATGGCGCTGGCGATGGCGCGCTCGAAGGCGGTGGACGGCTTCCTCTCGCCCATCCTCACCTTCTTCCAGGGCATCCCCGCTTTGTCCTGGGTGGTGTTCGCCATCATCTGGTTCCACGGCGTCGAATTCCGCATCTTCTTCATCATGGTGCTCACCACGCTGCCGGCCTTCACCTTCCAGGTGCTGGGCGCGCTGCGGGCCATGTCCAAGGACCTGACCGAGATGGTGATGAGCTTCCGTCCCTCGCGGGCGAAGCTGTTCCGGGTGATGATCATGCCCGCCATCCTCCCGGAGATCCTGACCGCCTGGAAGGTCAATCTCGGCAACGCCTCGCGTGTCGTCGTGGTGGCCGAGCTGGTGGGCGCCACCGGCGGCGTCGGCTACCAGCTGCTCCAGCAGCAGCAGATCTTCGACATGGCCGGCGCGCTGGCCTGGACGCTACAGCTCGTCTTCTTCGTGCTCATCGTCCAGCACGTGCTGACCCTCATCGAAACCTTCGCCTTCCGCTACCGCGCCATTTCGGAGCGCTCGCTATGAACGCCATGGACGCAACCCTTTCGCCCGCCGCGCAGAAGAACGCCGAAATCCGCTTCGAGCATGTCTCGAAGATCTTCGGCCGCCAGGGTGGCAGCGACGTCTTCAAGGCGGTGGACGACCTCAATCTGGAGATCCGCCCCGGCGAGCTCGTCGCCATCCTCGGCAAGACCGGCTGCGGCAAGTCCACCATGTTCAACATGATCGCCGGCCTCCTGGAGCCGAGCGAGGGCAAGGTGGAGGTGTCGGGCCACAATCCCTTCACCGAGTTCGGCTGGTTCCGCGGCAAGATCGCCATCGTGTTCCAGAACGACCGCCTCCTGCCCTGGCGCACGGCGATCCAGAATGTCGAGCTCGGCCTCGAAATGCTGGACATCCCAAAAGCGGAGCGGCACGCCACCGCCCAGCGGTGGCTCACCCAGCTCGGCCTCGCCGGGCATGAGCACGACTATCCTCACGCGCTCTCGGGCGGCATGCGCCAGCGCGTGTCCATCGCCCGCGCCTTTGCCACCAATGCCGGCATCCTGCTCTGCGACGAGCCCTTCTCCGCGCTCGACGAGATGACCGGAAACCGGCTGCGCGAGGAGTTCGCCCGCCTCGTGCGCGAGAACGGCAAGACGGCGGTGTTCATCACCCATTCCATCAACGAGGCCCTGCAGATCGGCGACCGCATCGTCGTGCTGCGGCGCCCCGCCAAGATCGCCTACGACGTCAAGCTGCCGCGCAACGCGGAGAAGGCCGTCCAGGAAGAGGTCCGGTCCAAGATCCAGGCCGTCCTCGCTGAATAAGTGCCACGACCACAAGTGCCACGCTTCGATCGGGAGGAAACATCAATGACCAAGCTGACACGCCGGACATTCTTGGCGCTCACGGCCGCGGCCGCCGCCGTGGCAAAGCCGGGCCTGGTTCGCGCCGCCCAGCCGCTCAATGTGAGCGTGGTGCTGGGCAACGCCATGCACTGGGTCCAGTTCATCGCCGCCGAGAAGGGCATGTACAAGGATGAGGGCTTCGACGCGAAGCTGCTCGTGATGCAGGGCTCGGCCTCCTCCGTGCAGATGGCGATCTCGGGCGAGTACCAGCTCGCCACCACGCAGCCGGAGACTTTCGTCTCGGCGGTGGAGCAGGGGGCGAGCGAGATCGCCGCCATGAGCGCTCCCGCCAACAAGGCCGACTGGGTTCTGGTGGGCTCGCGCGGTGTCACCAGCATCGAGCAGCTCAAGGGCCGGCAGATCGGCCTGTCGGGCCTCCGGAACAGCGAGAGCTGGCTCACCACCCGCCTTCTGGAGGCGAAGGGCCTCAAGAAGGGCGACTACAGCTTCATCATCGCCGGCACCTCGCCGGCAAAGGCCGCGGCGCTGGAGAAGGGCGGCATCGGCGCCGCCGTGCTGTTCCAGCCGAGCGCCGAGTTCGCCATCAAGCAGGGCCTCACCCCGCTCGCCTCGTTCGAGGACATGCGCGCCTATCCCACGGTCTTCTATATCGTGAAGAAGAGCTGGGCCGGCGCGGACGAGAACGGCATGCGTTCGTCCCGCGCCCTCCAGAAGGCGTATTCCTGGCTCTGGGACCCCGCGAACCGGGCGGAAGCCATCCGCATCCTCGGCGTCTACACCAAGCGCGACACGGCGATCCTCGAGCCCGTCTATGACGATTACTTCGTGAAGCAGCAGTTCTATTCCAAGACCGGAAAGATCGATCTCGCCGGCTTCAAGACCGTGCTCGACGACATGGCCGAGGACGGTCAGGCGTTCAAGACCGCGCCTGCCCCGGCCAAGTTCATCCTCGACGCCAAGCTCGGCGGCCTCGCCACCTGAGCCAGCCCCTGGAGCCGCCCCCGGCGGGCGGCTCTCTCATCGCTTTGCTTCCCATGGGAGAGGTTTCCATGACTGCGTCCGCGCGTCCCTATAACGATCTGCACGACCATCTCGACGCCCTGCGTGCCCAGGACCTGCTCGTCACCGTCGACCGGAAGATCGACAAGGACAGCGAGATGCACCCGCTGGTGCGATGGCAGTTCGTGGGCGGCATGGACGAGAAGGACCGCAAGGCGTTCCTCTTCACCAATATCGTCGACGGCAAGGGCCGCGCCTACGACATTCCCGTGCTCGTGGGTGGCATGGCGGCGAACCGCGCGGTCTATTCCGTCGGCATGGGCTGCCCGGTGGAGGAGATCCAGGCGAAGTGGGACCACGCCATCGCCAACCCCATCGAGCCGCGCCTCGTCAATGACGCGCCCTGCCATGAGGTGATCCACGAGGGTGATGCGGTGAAGGGCGAGGGCAACGGCCTCGACCGCCTGCCCATCCCGGTCTCCACCCCCGGCTTCGATTCCACGCCGACGCTCTCCGCCACCAACGTCATCACCAAAGATCCCATCACGGGGATCCAGAACATGGGCACCTACCGGGCCGCGCTGAAGGCGCCGGACCGGCTCGTGGTGCGCATGGCGACCCGCGTGGGCGGGGCCGGCGGCTACCAGCACTATCAGGCCCACCAGAAGCGCGGCGACAAGGAGATGCCTTGCGCCATCGTGCTGGGCTGCCCGCCTTACGTGGCCTTCATGGGCCCGCAGAAGCTGCCCATCGGCGTCGATGAATTCACGGTGGCGGGCGGCCTCGCCGGGGCGCCCATCAATGTTGTGCGCGCCCGCACCGTGGACCTCCTCGTGCCGGCGGAAGCCGAGGTGGTGATCGAGGGCTATATCGACACGACGCGGGTGGAGCCGGAGGCGCCCTTCGGCGAATCCCACGGGCACGTGGCGCTCGAAGAATACAACATGCCGATGCGCATCACGGCGATCACGCACCGCAAGTCGGCGGTGATCCCGTCTTACATCAGCCAGGTGGCGCCCTCCGAATCCAGCGTGATCAAGCGCGTCGCCTACGAGCCTCTGTTCCTCACCCATCTGCGCGACACCCTCTCCATCCGCACGGTGAAGAAGGTGGCGCTGCACGAGCCGCTGACCGGCCTCCTGCGCGTGACCATCATCACCATGGAGCGGGACGCGCCGCGCACCGAGGTGTGGCGCGCGCTCTATGGCGCGGCCTACTTCAAGGGCGATTGCGGGAAGATCTGCATCGCGGTGAATGACGACATCGAGGCGGACAATGCCGACGCCCTCCTCTGGGCCATGGCCTACCGCGCGAACCCCATAGACGACGTGCAGACGCTGGCCCATCGCGGCCAGGGCCACGGCCCCAAGCGCGAGAGTAATGGGGAGGAGGATTCCACCCTCCTTATCGACGCCACCATGAAGTCGCCCATGCCGCCTCTGGCCCTGCCGAAGAAGGAATTCATGGAGCGGGCAAAGGGGATCTGGGAGGAGCTGGGCCTGCCCGCGCTCCGTCCGCAGGCGCCTTGGTTCGGCTACACGCTGGGCGACTGGCTGCCGTACTGGGACCAAGCGGCCGCCCGCGCGGTGGCCGGCGACTATCTGGAGAACGGCCGCATCAGCCTCGCCCAGCAGAAGGAAGGGCTGAAGCCGGAGACCAAATTCCGGCCGGAGTGAGCGGCTGCTGCTGCACGATTCCCTCTCCCGCTTGCGGGGGAGGGCTAGGGAGGGGGTTCGTTGTGACCAAAGCGAACTCCGCCTATCCGAACCGGCCCGTTATGTAGCGCAATGTCCGCTCGTCCTGCGGGCGGTTGAACAGCGTCTCGGTGGGGGCCGAACTCCACCAGCCGACCAAGATACATGAAGCCGGTGAAGTCGGAGACCCGCGCGGCCTGCTGAAGATTGTGCGTGACGATCACCAGTGTTTGCTCCGCCTTGAGCGTTTCCATGGTTTCCTCGATCCTGGCGGTGGAGAGCGGATCGAGGGCGGAGCAGGGTTCGTCCAGGAGAATGACCTCCGGCCTCACCGCGATGGTGCGGGCGATGCACAGGCGCTGCTGCTGGCCGCCCGAGAGGCTGAGGCCGCTCTGGGAGAGGATGTCCTTCACCTCGTCCCACAGCGTGGCCCGGCGCAGGGTGTCCTCCACGCGGATCTTCAGGTCGGCGGGCTTGAGCTCCTCATTGAGCCGCATGCCGAGGGCGACATTATCGAAGATGGACATGGGAAAGGGAGTCGGCTTCTGGGTGACCATGCCGATACGCGCGCGCACCGTGATGGGGTCCACCGACCGCGCCAGGATGTTCTCGCCATCCATGAGGACTTCGCCTTCGACCCGCTGATCCGGATAAAGCTCGTACATCCGGTTCAGGACGCGCAGCAGCGTGGATTTTCCGCAGCCCGAAGGGCCGATGAGCGCGGTGGTCCTGTTGCGGTAGATGGGCAGGCTCACGTCTTCGAGCGCGCGCACCTTGCCGTAATGATAGCTGACGTGGCTGACCCGCAGCTTCTCCGCCGGCCCGGGGTCGTTCCGGGACGATGTCCCGGCGAAGACGGGCATCGGAAGATGCGCCCCATCCGCTCCGGTTCCCACATGCATGGACATCGCCGGACACTCCGTCCTGACCGGCGCGCATCCTGATGCGGATGGGGGAGGACGTCCTTGCGATGGATCACGTCATGAAAGCGACGTGGAAGGCGGGGCTGGGGGTATCGGGAAGACTTGTACTGGGTCTCCATCCCGTGACTCCGTCATGCCCGGGCTTGTCCCGGGTATCCACGCCTCTCCCTTAAGTGGCGCCTAGCGGAGCCACGTGGATGGCCGGGACAAGCCCGGCCATGACGGTGGTTCTGGGGACGCCGGTCAGTCCAGCCAGCTCGGTGGCCTGCCGCCGCCGGCCGCCACCGCCACGGACGCACCGCGCGGGCCGATGCCCGGTCCCTCGCGCTGGAAGTTCGGGCAATAGGCGAAGGCCATGTTCCGCTCGCGGTCGCACCATGCGAACGCGCCGCCCGTCCCCGTATGGCCGAACGCCTTCATGTTGACGCCCATGGGCGCCGTCTCCGGCTCGTTGTGCATGAAGCCGTAGCCCATGCGCAGCCGGCGCTGGGTCATGATGCAGTCGCCCTCCCAGACGAGCTGCGACGCCCGCTCCACGGCCTCGGGCGAGAGGATGCGCACGCCGTCCACCTCGCCATTGCCGGCGAGCGCGGCATAGATGCGCGCCACGGCGCGCGCATTGCCGTGGCCGCCGAAGGAGGGCACCTCGATCTCGCGGATCTCCCGGCAGTTCTGGAAATAGCCCATTTGCGGCGCGGACCTGAAGGCGCGGCCGAGCGGGGTGGTGGGGTCCGAGGAAATCTTGAAGAAGCCGTTCTTCGGGTTCTTGTGCATGTCCGAGACGCGGGCGATCTCGTTGGGCCTGAGGCCGATCTGATAGTCCGCCTTCAGCGGGCCGGAGAGTTCCTCACGCAGGAAGGTGCCGACGCTCTTGCCCGTCACCCGGCGGACGATCTCGCCCAGGAGGAAGCCGATATTGATGGAATTGTAGGCGCCGTTCGTGCCCGGCTCCCAGGCCGGCTCCTGCACCTCCAAAGCATGGATATGGGTCTTCCAGTCGAACCACGAGCCGGGCGGGGCGGCGTCGCAGAAGATCACGCCGTCCGTGTGCGAGAGCACATGGCGCACCAGCACCTTCTCCTTGCCGGCTTGCGCGAACTCCGGCCAGTAGGTGGCCACCGGCGCATCGAAATCCACGAGCCCCCGGTCGATGAGCATGTGGGTGCAGATGGCGCTCATGCTTTTCGCCACCGAGTTCATGATGACGATGGTGTCCGAGCGCCAGGGATCGGTCTTCTCGGCATCCTTGTAGCCGCCCCACAGGTCCACCACCTTGTGCCCGTCCTTGTAGACGCACACGGCGGCGCCCAATTCCCCCCGGCGGCGGAAATTCTGCTCGAAGGCGGCCTTCACGCCGGCGAAATCGGGGCTGCACGTGCCCTCGATGCGGATATTGTCCTCGTCCATGGGGCGTCCTCCTCCCAATGCGATAGCGGATGTCAGTTGGCCTCGGGCTGGATGTTGGCCTCCTTGACGAAGGCGCTCCATTTCTTCGCCTCCTTGGCGATGAAGGCATTTGCGGCCTGGGGCGAGAGCTGGTCCGGCGGGAAGGCTTCCACGCCGCGCTCCACGTAGGCGGCCTTCACCTTCTCGTCGGCCAGGGTCTCCCGCAAAGCTGCGTTGAGCTTGTCGATGATGGGCTGGGGTGTGCCGGCGGGGGCGAGCAGTGCCTGCCAGAAGGCGATGTCGAGGCTCGGATAGCCCTCCTGGCCCATGGTGGGGATGTTCGGCAGGCGGGGATAGCGCTGGGGCGCGCCAAAGCCGTAGCCCTGGATCTTCCCCGTCAAGATCAATTCCGCTGAAGTGGTGGGCGCGGCCCAGACGAGATCCGCATGCCCGCCCACGATGTCGCTCATGGCCTGGCCGCCGCCCTTATAGCCGATCAGGGTCACCTCGGCGCCGATCTCGCGGGCGAACAGGATGGCCTGGAGATGGGCCAGCGTGCCGATGCCGGGATGGGCGAACTTCGCCGGCTTGCCGGGCCCCTTCATCCACGCGATCAGCTCGGGCAGGGTTTTCGCGGGGATCTTGGTGTTGCCCACCAGGAAGGAATAGGAGGTGTTCACCATCCCCACCGCCGTGAGCTCCTTCTCAACGTCGATGGCCTGCTTCGGATAGAGCACGGGGGCGATCACGAGCCCGTTCTGGTGGATGAGCAGCGTATAGCCGTCCGGCGCCGCGCGGGCCGCCTTGGCCGCTCCGATCATGCCGCCGGCGCCCGGCACGTTCTCCACGACGATGGGCTGGCCGAGCGCTTGGGAGAAGCGGTCGGAGATGGTGCGGATGGCGAGGTCGCTGGGGCCGCCCGGCGCATAGGGGTTGATGACGGTGATGGCGCGGGTCGGGAAATCGGCCGCGACGGCGGGGCCGCAGGCGAAGCCCAGCGCCAGCAGCGCGAGGGCCTTGAAGGCATTGGAGATGGGCACGCGATGTTCCTCCCTCTGATGTTCTTGTTGGTGTGCTGATCGTGGTTCGGGTCGTTCCTTCGCTCAGAAGGCGCGCTGCGCCCCCTCTCCCGCTTGCGGGGGAGGGGGAAGGCCGGGTGCCGTGCTTGGCTAACGCGTCTGGCTGCGCCGTGCCCCCTCCTTGACCCCCCCCGCAAGCGGGAGAGGGAATGGCGCGGCGGCTGTCCTCAGCCCGGAATGACCGGGAGCAGCAGATAGGGCTCCTCGCTCGGGGCGAAATGGAGCGTGTTGGTGCCGCCGAACACCTCCATGGGGCGGTCCTGCGGGTCGTCATGGACGAAGGGGCCGCAGCCCTTCATGGGGTTCTTCATGTTGGAGAGGGTCGCCGCGACGCCGTCCCATTCATAATCCCGGCCCCGCACGGTGAGGCCGATGCGGTAGCCCTTTGGCACCACGATGCAGGTGGGCCAGATCTCCACGTCCAGCTCAACCTTCTCGCCGGGGGTGAGCGGCCAGACCTCGTCATGGGGATGGTAGGGCCGGTAGGGGTGGCTCTTGTTCGCGTCCAGCTTGCGGTGCGACGCGCGCAGCCAGCCCTGGCCCACCGGCGTGTGCGGATCGAGCGCGCCGTAGAACACCACTTCCTCACCCTCGGGGTCGAACACGCGCAGCACCAGGAAAACGTCGGCGTCCCGGGTCTTGGAGGAGAGGAACAGCTTGGCGGCCGAGGGGCCGGTGATCTCCATGTCCTGTTCGAGCGGTGGGGTCAGGAACGTGACGCCCTCGCCCATGGCCTCATAGTCGAGCGCGGCGAGCGCCCGGGGCTTCTTCGTGTCGAGGGATTTGGACGCGGCGTCGAGGTAGAATTTGGTCCACTGGGTGCGGGCCAGCGGCCATTCATGCTCATAGCGCACTGGGAACTTGATCTGGCCCGGCCGGCGGATCTGGATCTGCACCTTCGGCTGCTTCTCCCAGCCGGTCTCCTCGCCTTTCAGGAAGTGGCCGAGGAAGCGCTTCTGGATGTCCACGCCATAGTCCGTGTAGAACTCGGCCCAGTGGGCGCCGCCGTGGATTTCCAGCCATTTGTGCTCGGAGGCGGCCTGGAGGAAGCCCTCCACATTGCCGCGCAGATGCAGCCCCTGGCCGCCCCAATTGCCGGCGGAGAGCAGAGGAATATTGATCTTGGTGAGGTCGCCGCCGAGGGCGTGATAATACTCACCATCCAGATGGTTGCGCAGCAGGTCGCCGGGCATGTCGGCGCGGGTCTTCGCCAGCACTTCCTCGGGGATGGTCTCCGGCCCGCAGACCAGTTCGCCCGTCACCCGGCTCTTCGGCCCGCGCTCGCCCAGGCCGTGCTGCACGGTCTTCACCTGCATGTCCTGCCAGTTCCTGCGGAACACGGAGAGGATGCCGCCATGGTGGGTGGCGTCGCGGTAATTGTCGGCGAAGCCTTCCCACACGCAGATGGCGGCGAGGTGCGGCGGCTGCTTGGCGGCGATGCGCCATTGGTTGGCGGCGAAATAGGAGATGCCGTTCATCCCCACCTTGCCGGTGCACCAGGGCTGCTCCGCCAGCCATTCGATGCAGTCGTAGAGGTCCTTGGTCTCGCGCGGGCTGTGCACCGAGAGGAAGCCTTCCGAGCGCCCCGCGCCGCGGCTGTCGATGCGCACGCAGGCGTATCCATCGGGCACCCATTTCTCCGGGTCCGGCACTTCCCAGGACTGGTACTTATTGGACGAGCCTTCCAGCGCGTCGGGATAGTCCCGCGCCATGATCTCCCAGGCCGTCTTGTATCCATCCTGGAAGGCGAGGCCCTTGCCATAGGGGCCGTAGGTGAGGATGGCGGGCACCTTCGCCTCGCCCAAGGGGCGGAAGATGTCGGCGCGCAGCACCACGCCGTCATCCATGGTAATCGGCACGTCCCAGTCGATGCGCATGCCGTCGCGTACTTCGCTCTTATTGCTCATGGTGCTCCTCCCGAGAGTTCCGCGGCCATGCCGCTTTCGATGGCGCCGCCCCGGCCTTTGGCCAAAGCGCGGGCATAGACGACCTCCGCGAGCGCCACGTCCTCGATGGCGACGCCGAGGGATTTGAACAGGGTGACGTCCTGCGGCGCGCGGCTTGGGCGCGCCTGCATGAGGTCCGACAAGGTGCGCACCTGCGACCAGTCGAGCTTTCCGGCCTGCGCGAGGTCGCGGAACTCGGCTGCCTCCATGTGGGCCTGGGGGATGTCGTCGGTGGCGAGCAAAGCGGCGCGGGTGACGAGGGCGCCGTCCACCTCCCGCCGGTCCGCCGCATTGGCGCCGGCCACGTTCACATGGGCGCCGTCCGCCACCCATTCGGAGAAGCATACCGGCTCCTTCGCCTTGGTGATGGTGGCGATGAGATCCGCCCCCCGAATGCAGCTCTCCGCGCTTTCGCAGGAGAGGGTGGAAACGCCGAAGCGCTCCCCCACAATCCGGGCGAAGGCATCGCGCCGGTGCTGGTCGCGGCCGAAGACGCGGATCTCGCTTAAGGGGCGCACGGCGGCGATGGCGGCGACCTGCCAGAAGGCCTGCTTGCCGGTGCCGACGACGCCCAGCACATGGGCATCCTCCCGCGCCATGAGGCGGGTGGCGAGGCCACTCGCGGCGCCCGTGCGCAGCTGGCTGAGCAGGTTCGCTTCGATGAGCGCGAGGAGGCGCCTGTCCTCGTAGGAATAGAGCAGGACGTTGTAGAAGGTGCCCTGCGGCGAGCCGCAATAGGCCTTCAGCCCGAACACGCCTTTGGGCGCATAGGTCGCCGCCATGATCTGGAACATGCCGCCCGGCAGCGGGGCGCGCTGGCGCGGCACGATGTTGATCTCGGCCGCCGGAGCGCCGAAGCAGCCGTCGAGCGCGTCGATGGCGTCCTCGACGGTGACGAGGTCGCGGACATCGGTTTCGGAGAGGAAGAGAGGAGTGCGGGTCATAATCGGTCCGTCATCTTGCGCGCGGCAAATAACCGGCGTCCGGCGGCAGCTTAGCCTGCGCCGTCGTGCCGCGAGGCACCTCTGCCGCTATCTCCCCCTCCCCCCTTGCGGGGGAGGGTCGGGGAGGGGGGTGATAAGGGTGCCGCCTGGACCACCGCGCGGCGGCCGAGCGGAGAGGGTGTCACCCCCCTCCCTAGCCCTCCCCCGCAAGGGGGGAGGGGATGGACGGAGCCGCCGCCACCGAAGGTCACAGCTTCAGCGCCTTCGCCTCGGCGATCACCGCGGCCTTGTCGAAGGCGTTGATCTCATCCAGCAGATCGTTGGTGGAGACGCCGGAGACGTCCTTCACCTGGTCCTCAAGGCCAGCGAAGGCGACCTGCGCCTTCCATTGCTCCAGGGATTCCGCGCCGAAGCGCTGGTCCGCCTGCCAGGGCTGGGGCATCCATTTGTCGGCGCGCGAGCGCACGATGGCGCGCGCCTCCTCCATGGCCTGCTCGTCGGTGCGGCCCTTGGGCTTGCTCTCGGGATAGACTTCCCAATGGAGCAGGATGGCATTGTCGAGGTTCGCGTAGGCGAACACGGTGGATTTCGCCATGGCGCGGAAGAAGCGCACGGTCGTGTCGCGGTTCTTCTGCAGCGTGGATTTCTGCACGCCGTAGGAATTGCCGAACAGCTTCTTCATGCCCTCGGTATTGGGCAATTGGCGCAGCGGGAAGCCGGCGAGCGCGATGCGGGCGAACGAGCCGTCCCAGAAGGCCATGGCATCCACACGCCCGCGATAGACCGCATCCCCCGCCGGCCCGCCTTCGCCCACGGACACCCATTCGATGTCGCTGTCCGGGTCGATCTTCAGTTCCTGGAACATGGCGCGGGCGCCGAAATAGCCGGTGTCGCCCTGGTTGCGGATGCCCACCTTCTTGCCCTTCAGCTCGGCCAGGCTCTTGATCGGGCTGTCCGGCTTCACCGCCACCGACCAGTGGGGCTCGCGCAGCCAGCAATAGGTGAAGATCACGTCGAGGCGCGGGTTCTTGGCATAGGCGTTGAGGAAGGCCACGGGCGAGACCGCGGAGGTCTCGCAATTGCCGCTGGCCACCGCCTGCAGGGTCTGGCCGGCGCCGGACATGTTCATGATGTCCATCTCCACCCCTTCCTTGGCGTAGTAATTCACCTTGGGGTTCTGGCCCACGGTCATGAACACCAGCTGCGGGTCGATGATGCCGGAGGCATTGCCAAGGCGCACCACCGCCTTGTTCTGGGCAAAGGAGATGGTGGGGCACAAAAGGCCCGCGCCGGCGGCGCCGAGCAGCGTGTTGAAGGTGCGGCGGGACAGCATGCGTTTCTCCCCTTCTTCTTGTGTGCTTTCAGCTTCCGGAGCCGTGCGCGCCTTGCCCCGGCCCGGACCAGAACAGGACGCGCCGCTCCACCATGCGCAGGATGCCGTGGAGCAGGATTCCGATGAGGGACAGGATGATGAAGACCGAGAAGGTGCCGGCCGTGTCCATGGAGGCGTTCATGGAGAGGATCAGCACGCCGAGGCCGCGCTGGGCGCCCACGAACTCGCCCACCACCGCGCCGACCACGGCGAACACGGCGGCCATGTCGAGGCCGGCGAAGATGTAGGGCAGGGCGCTCGGCAGTCGCACTTTCCAGAACATCTGCCAGGGATTGGCGCCGATGGCGCGCATCAGCTCGATGCGCTCCGGCTCCACCGCCCGGAAGCCCGCCATGGAATTTACCAGCAGCGGGAAGAAGGTGAGCAGGCAGATGATCACCACCTTGGAGGTGAGCCCGAAGCCGAACCATAGCACGATGATGGGCGCGAGCGCGATCTTGGGCAGGCTCTGGATGGCGACGAGATAAAGGCTGAAGGTCGCCTCGATGATGCGGACCTGCGAGATGATGGTGCCGAGGATGAGCCCCGCCGCGCTGCCGATCACGAAGCCCAGCAGCACCTCCCACAGGGTGACGCCGGTGTGCAGCCAGTAGCCGCCGCGGGCGAAGATGCCGGCATCGAGCCCCTTCCAGAGCGCGGCCACCACGTCGCTGGGTGGGGGCAGGATGTAGGTGGGCACGTCCAGCCACACCACGCCGTATTGCCAGGCGAGCAGCAGCACCACGAGGATGGTGGGCGCCAGAACCAGCTCGGGCCGGGTGCGCAGCAGAAGATGGAAGCCGGAGATGGGACGGGGCGCGTCGATGTCGAGCGGGCCGGTGTGAGCCTCGATGGTCATCCCAGTCCTCCGCCTTCGGCGACAAGCGTGGCGTCGTTCAGGCTGTAGAGCAGCCGGCGGATGTCGCTGGACGTGCGGCCGAAGGCCGGGTCGCCCATAGCTTCCAGCGAGCGCGGGCGCTTCAGTGGCACGTCGATGACGCACGCGATGCGGCCGGGGCGCGGGGTCATCACCACCACGCGGTCGCCCAGGAACACCGCCTCGGGAATGGAATGGGTGATGAGCACGATGGTCTTGCCGCTCTCGCGCCAGATGCGCTGGAGGTCGAGGTTCATCTGCTCGCGGGTCATGGCGTCGAGCGCGCCGAACGGCTCGTCCATGAGCAGGATGGCGGGGTCGCACACCAAAGCCCGGCTTATGGCGGCGCGCTGCTGCATGCCGCCGGACAGCTCGCCGGGATATTTGTTCTCGAAGTCGGCGAGGCCGACCATCTTGAGGAGATCGCGCGCCCGCGCCTTGGTGGCGGCGGCCGGCAGCCCTTGCACCTCGGCGGGCAGGAGGACGTTTTCCAGCACCGTGCGCCAGGGCAGGAGGATGGGGTTCTGGAACACGATGCCGATGTCCCGGCGCGGCTTCAGCACGGGCTGACCCACCACGCGCAGCGTGCCTGAGGAAGCGGGGATCAGGCCCGCCATGATCTTCAGCAGCGTCGACTTCCCGCAGCCTGAGGGGCCGACGATGGTGACGAACTCCTTCTCCGCCACGGAGAGCGAGATATCGGAGAGCGCATGCACGCGCTCGTTGCGCACGGTGAGGAAGATCTTGTCCAGATGCGATATCTGGATGGCAGCGTTGCTGCCCATATCCTTGCTCTTACCTTTGGGTATAGCAAGGGGTTCCGCGAGACGTGCCGTCTCCAGAGCCATGCGTTTTCTCCCTGGCGCCGTTCTTTTTGTTTGGGCTTTAAGCCCGTGGCGACAGAGAAAGCGTATGGGATGGATGCGATGCCATCCAATACTTTAGTGCTATGTGCGTGATGCCGGTGTGGCATCACGCTTATGTGGCCGTCATCCTCGGGCTTGATCCGGGGATCTCCCGGGGGTCCTGGCACGCCTGGTCCTGCAAGAGATGGCCGGATCAAGTCTGGCCATGACGCTGCAGGTGGATTTGACTCTAGCGCCGCGCCCGGCGGGGTTTGGCCGAGGCCGGGGAAGGCACCCCGCCGAACATGCCTTCCTTCTGGAGCCGGGCCATCTCCGCACGGGTGGCGTCGATCATCTTCTGCACTGCCGGCGTCAGCGGACGGTCCGTGCGCCAGGCGAGCACCCGGTCCATGAGCCAGCCTTCCACCTGGCAGAGCGTAAGCGTGCCGGCCTCGAAGTCGCGGTGCACCGCGCTGTGGGGCAAGACCGCATAGCCGAGCCCCGCTTTGACCAGCTTCTTCTGCACCTGGAGGCTTTCCGTCTCCACGCCCACGCGGATCTTCTCGCCGCTATGGGCGAGGTTCGCATCGAGCCAGCCGCGCACCGTGCTGGGCGGCGCGGCGAGGATCAGCGGCAGCGGGACGAGGTCGCGCCAGGTGCAGGTGGAGCCCGGCGCGAACTCGCCCGCCTGCCCCACCAGATAGACCGGCTCGCGCACCAGATTGTCGAGGCCCACATGCCGGTCCGCTATGCCGCGCGTATTGGGCAGAATGGCGATGTCGATGTCGCCGGAGAGCAGCCAGGAGCGCAGGTGCCCCACCCCCTCGAAGAAAGCGAGCCTCACCTGCGGGTAGAGGTCGAGATAGGTCTTGGAGAGGCCGCAGAACAGGATTTCGGCGATGGAGGGCGGCGCGCCGAAGCCCACCACGCCGCTCGGCACCGTCCCTTCCGCCATCACGTCCGCCACCGCCTGCTCGGTCTGGCGGCGGATGAAGCGCGCCCGTTCCAGAAGCAGCGTGCCGGGGGAGGTGGTGGCGATGCCCCGGCTGCCGCGCGTGAACAGCGCGACGCCCAGTTCCTCCTCCAGCTTCTGGATCTGCCGGGTGAGGGCAGGCTGGGCGATGCACAGGGCCTCGGACGCCTTGCGGAAGCTGCCCAGCTCGGCGATGCGCACAAAGTATTCGAGTTGCTTGTCGTTCATGCGCCATGCTCCGCACAGGAGAGCTTAAGGCAACAATCGGCGGACGCGGAGTCCCTTCGGCGCCTCGGCAAAGCCTCCGCTCATTTTGAGACGCGATAAAGGAGGCGGAAGGACACGTGGTGCGCGGCACCCACTGTCACATCGAGACGGGAAGCCGCCGCATGAAGGTGGTCGAGGTCCATGGCTTCCAGAATCAGCGTGCGATGGAGCACCTTGTTGCCCTGGCGCACGTGATCGCGGGTGGAGGCGGCGGTGGCATCCTCATCGTGCACGAGCAGCCGCGCGCCGACGACGCCCGCTGCTCCCAGCGCCTTCTCCGCCACTGCGCGCAAGGCGGCGCCGTCCGGCCCCTCGCCTTCGGGCGGCAAGGCCCACAGGGCGAGCGCCGCCCCCTCGCCTTCGCCGAAGGCGAACGCGATGCGCGAAATGGTGCGATGGGCGTTCTTGAACCGCATGATGAAGTGATGGCTCAGCGGGTCCGGCGCGGTGACCAGCGAGACATAGTCCGGGTGCGAGAAGACCCCGGCATCGGCGGCGTCGTAGATGGCGAGGTATTTCGGGCCGCCTTCCACTGCGCCGTAGCGCCGCCCGCGCAGGACCGAGGGGAAGCGCAGCACGCGGTCGCGCATGTGCTCGCGATTGTACCATTCGTTGAAGCGCGGCTCCTCCTCCGGCGCCATATCGGCCCAGGCCACCAGTGCGAAGCCGGCGCGCGTGTCGGGCGGGATGGGGCGCATGCCCTCGGACAGCTCGGTCATGGCGTTTCCTTCCTCAATCTTGGTTCTGGCCGCTTGCCCGGTGCAATGGCCGCACCAGACGCGAAGGGAGGCTTTGAGCGCCCTACATGTCCTCCCGGCGCACACGTCGAGACGTCGCGTGTGTTCATGGTGGACAGAGCGATGTTTCTGCGGGGGCATTGCCTTCTGGCATGGCGCTTGCGGAAATGGGGAACTGCGCATGCAGCCCAGACAACGCGAGAGTGTCGAAGATGAGCAAGAAGTCGGGAGTGCCCAAGGGCCAGCCATCCTCCAACGGGTTTCTGATGGCTTTCCTCGATCCGCCGGCCAATGAGGAGGACGAGCTTCACGCCTGGTACGACCTCGAGCATGTGCCCGAGCGGGCCGCCATCGAAGGCTTCCACACCGCCGAACGCTATGTGTGCCTGGAGGGCTGGCCGCGCTACATGGCCTTTTACGACCTCGCCTCCAGGGACGTGATGCAGAGCGAGGCGTATCGCGCCATTGCAGGGGCGAACTTCTCCCCCTGGTCGAAGCGCATCGTCCAGCTCGTGCGCGGCTGGCTGCGCATCGATGGAGACCAGATCTATCCCGGCGGCGTGCGCACGGGCGCAAAGGGCACGCCTTTGCGGCTGGCGGTGATCCGGATGCGGGGTGTCGAGGCCAAGCACGTGGACAAGCTGGCCGACATGGTCGGCGCCTTCCTGCATGACGTGAAGGGCGTGCTGCAGTTCCGCCTGCTCAAGTCCGTGGGAGGCGGCATTGCGGGCGATATCTACGCCGTGGTGGAATTCTCCCGGCCGGTGACCCTGGACAGCCTCGATTGGGAGCGCCTGAAGCTGCCATCCGGCGCCGTAGACATGGCGAACCTCTACACGCGCTACTGGCGCCGGGAGGATTGAGACGCGCCGCGCCCCGCCCACGCGGGGTGCGTCTCTCCCGAGAGAGGCAGGGGAGCGGTGTGGACCGCTCCCCGATTTTTCACTTCGACCAGAGCTCCTGGGTCTCCGCCCGCTCCTTCTCGACCCGCTTGATCATGCCCTCGGCATTGGCATAGAGCGGCAGCAGGCCTACGCGCAGTAGCCCCTCGGCCACCTTCGGGTCCGCGCAGATCTCCTGAAGCGCCTTGTCATAGGCCGTGACGATGCTGGCCGGCAGCTTGGGCGGGCCGGAGAGGCCGATCCAGTACAGCGTCTCGATGGAGGGATAGCCCGCTTCCTTGGTGGTCGGCGTGTCGGGCAGGTTCGGCCAGCGCTCCGGCGCGGCCACCGCGAGCACGCGCAGCTTGTTGGACTGGAGCGGCGCGGCAATGGAGGAATAGGAGCCCACGCCCATCTTCACGTGGCCGCCGGCGGTCATGGTGATGGCCTCGGAGCCGCCCTTCAGCTGCAGCGGGCGGGTCTTCGTGACGTCCACGCCGATGGCCTTGAAGAACTGGCGGTTGGCCATGTCCTGCGCACCGGCGCCGCCGAGCGAGGTCCAGGTGAACGTGCCGGGATCGGCCTTCGCGGCGGCCGCGGCGTCCGCCAGGGTCTTGTAGGGCGAATCCACCGGCACCACGAACTTCATGGGCGTGTAGGCGGTGATGGCGACGAAGGTGCGGTCCGTGACCTTGAACGGCAGGTTCTTCACCGCCGTATCCAGCATGGAGCTCTGGGGCGGGCCGTCCGCCAGCATGGTGTAGCCGTCCGGGGGCGCGTTCATCACGTCGTTCACCGCCGGCACGGTGTTGCCGCCCGGCTTGTTCACGATGCGCACCGGCACGCCCCATTTGGCTTCCAGCGCCGGGGCGATCACGCGCATGCCGAGATCGGTGGAGCCGCCGGCCGCGAAGGGCACGATGATCTCGATGGCCTTGCTGGGAAACTTCGCGTCCTGCGCCATGGCCGGGGCCGCCAGGGCAGTGCCCAGGGCCAGGGCCAGGAAGGCGCGCTTGCTGATGCTCATGGTTGTGTTCCTCCCTCTCGTTTTGTTTTTGCTGAGCCGCTGCCTATTGGCCGTCCAGGCCGAGGAAGCGGGCGGCGTTGCGGTACATCACCTTTTCCCGGTTCGCGTCGCTGATGTTCAGCGTCATGAACCATTCCTTGTAGTCCTTGATGGGGCAATACGGATAAGAAGAAGCGTAGATGAAGCGGTCCGACAGGAAGCCGTTTGCGGCTTTCACATAGTCGTCCATGCCCGGCATGTTCACGAGATACATGTCCGGCGACAGATAGAGGTTCGGCCGACGGAAGGCGACGTGGAGGATCTCCGCCACCCAGGGCCAGTTGCCGTGGGAGGAGACGATGCGCAGCGTCGGGAAGTCGGTCAGCACCCGGTCGAGGGTCGCGGGCATGGTGTAGCTGATGTCGGGGCCCGCATTGCCGCCGGTCATCATGATGACCGGCAGGTTGTGGTCCTCGCAATAGGCGTAGATGGGATAGAGCCGCCGGTCGTCGGTGTGGAGCGGGTTGGCATAGGCGCCGGGCTCGATGTTGATGGCCTTGAAGCCCGCCTTCACTGCGGCATCGATCTGCGCGATGGCGGTCTTGCGGTTCGTGACATCGATGGACGCGACGGGGATGAAGCGGCCGGGATGGGCGCCGGTGAATTCCAGCACCACGTCGTTCTCCACCGAGCCGAGCGGCCCGGAATTGCGGCCCACGATGACGCCCATGTCGACGCCGGCGGCGTCCATCTCGCCGATCATCAGCTCGACGGATTCCGCGCTCGCGGAAGGCGCGGGCTCAAAGCCGAGCTGCCGGGTGAAACGGTCGCGCCGGTCGCCGCTCGCATACATCACCATGTTGCGGAACGTCTTGAAGGGCGGCCGAATGCGAAAATCGATGATCGGCACAGTCAACTCCTTATGGGCGTTTCACTCTCAGGTCCGCCGGTCTTAGGTGCGTGCGGCGGTTGCTGTGAGGTCGCAAGAACTATGCCGGTCATTGCGCGCGCCGTGGCGCTGCCTGGCGAGGACAGCATGCTGTCGGCGGCAAATACATCTGTCCGGGCCGTGGACAGTTGGTCCGTGCTTTTCCGTCGCCCGAGGACACAGCCGCGGCGCGTGGGGGCCGGCGGTAATCCGACAAACGACATCGAAATTCTTCAATAAGATTGGCAGATCAAAGTCATAATTAGAATTTGATGGGCTTCTGCATAGTCGGCTGCTTTCCTCGATGCGACTCGTGCGCTGAAGGTTTTCTCCCCGACATGGATGTGGTCCAGAAGCCAAGGATTGATGCGCCGGAACAGGCATCCGGCCTGCGGACGCTATGGGCGCTCATTCCAGGGCTGGCCCTTGCGGCGGGCGTCACGGTGCTTGCCTATCTCCTGCGCGCCGCCACGGGCCTCACCATGGTGAGCCCGCTGGTGCTCGGCGTGTTCATGGGCATGGCCCTTCGGGCGGTGGTCCCCCTGCCGAATGCGACAAAGGCGGGCTTTAAATTCGCCGCGCGCCCGATCCTGCGCTTCGCCATCATATTGCTGGGCCTCCAGGTCACGTTCGGCCAGGTGGCGGGAGTGGGGGCCGAGGGTTTCGCCGCCGTCGCGGTGACCCTTGTGGCCACCTTCCTCGTCACGCGCTGGCTGGGCGTGCTCATGGGGGTCGGGCGGGAGCTGTCCGAACTGATCGCCGCGGGTACGGCCATTTGCGGGGCCTCGGCCATCGTCGCCACCAATACGGTGACGCGTGGGTCGGACGAGGACGTGGCCTATGCCATGGCCTGCGTGACCCTGTTCGGCTCCATCGCCATGTTCGTCTATCCGCTGCTGCTGCCGCTCACCGGCCTGGACGCGCACGACTACGGCCTGTGGACCGGCGCCTCCATCCATGAGGTGGCGCAGGTGGTGGCAGCCTCGTTCCAGGGTGGGCAACTGGCAGGCGAGGTGGGCACCATCGCCAAGCTCACCCGCGTCATGCTGCTGGCGCCCCTCGTCCTGACGCTGGCCTGGTTCGCGACGCGCCGGCGCGCGGACGCGGCGTCCAGGGCCTCGGCGCCGGTGCCCTGGTTCGTCTTCGCCTTCATCGCGGTGATCGCGGTGAACAGCCTCGGTGTGCTTCCCGCGGGAACGAAGGATATCGCCGCCCCGGTCACCACTTTCCTGCTCGCGGTGGCGCTCTCGGCCATCGGCCTCGACAGCGACCTGCGCAAGCTTCGCGCGAAGGGCCTCAAGCCGCTGGCGCTGGGCGGCGTGGCGACAATCTTCGCCTCCGGCATCGCCCTGGTGCTGATCGCGCTGCTCTAATCCCTTCAATTGCACGCCGGTTGCCTGTAGAACGGAGGCGGACCACCCGTAGCCGCGGGCCGGCAGGGGATGAGATGACCTTCGAGCAATTGCGCGTCTTCATCGAAGTCGCTGCCCAGCTTCACATGACCCGGGCGGCGGAGCGGCTGAACATGACCCAGCCTGCGGTGAGCGCTTCCGTCGCCGCGCTGGAGGCGAGCTGCGGCACGCATCTGTTCAACCGCATTGGCCGCCGCATCGAGCTGACCGAGGCGGGGCGGGTGTTCCTGGCGGAGGCGCAGGCCATCGTCGAGCGGGTTTCCCGCGCCGAGGCGGTGCTGAATGACATTTCGGGCCTGAAGCGGGGCAGCCTCGCCATCCATGCCAGCCAGACCATCGCCAATTACTGGCTCGGCCCGCGCCTGGCGGGCTATCGCGCGCGCTACCCGACCATCGCGCTCTCGGTCACCATCGCCAACACCACGCAATGCGTCGCCGCCGTGCTGGAAGGTCAGGCGGACATCGCCTGCGTGGAGGGCGATGTGGGCGAGGCGCTGCTGGTGAAGATCGCGGTGCCCGGCGACCGGCTGGTGCTGGTGGTGGGTGCGGGCCATCCCTGGGCGGGCCGCGCGGGGATCGCCGCGGCCGAACTCGGCGAGACGCCCTGGGTGCTGCGCGAGCGGGGCTCGGGCACGCGCCAGATCTTCGAGGACCGTTGCCGCGCCTATGGGGTCGATCCTGTCCGGCTCGAAGTGGCGCTGGAATTCCCCTCCAACGAGGCGGTGCTCAGCGCGGTGGCGGCGGGCGCGGGGGCGACGGTCATCTCGGAGCTGGTGGCGCAGGCCGGCATCGAGGCGGGCACGCTCTCCCTCATCCCCCTCGATTTCTCATCGCGGCCCTTCTTCATCCTGCGCCATGCGGACCGCTACCGCTCCCAGGCCGAGGACGCCTTCGTGGAACTGGTCCGCCAGCCGCCGGCAGTGATCGTGAAAGAGCGTATCAAGGCGGGGTAGGGCGCCGCCGGGGCGGCGCCCCTGCCGCATCACAGCGGCGGCTGCAGGGCCGCGAGCCACTTGGCGATCTCGGCATCGCCCTCCGGCACCTTCAGGGCTTTGGCCCATTTGCGCAGGGCCGGCTCGTCGATGGTGTTGACCGCATCGATCATCTCGCCGGTGTAGAAGTCCATGGGGTCGACCTTGCCTTCGAGGCCGAGGATTTCCACGAAATCGGTCCAGTTCTCCTTCGAGAAGGAGCACCATTTGTCGTTGGCGGCAGCGTCGCGGGCGATGAGCGGCGCGCGGGTGTTGATGATGGTGACGGCGTCCGAGATCGCCTGCTCGCGCGAGATGCCGGAGGGAATGGCCTCCGGGTGCATGTAGTAGCTCACCTTCACCGCCGCCTCGGGATTCTCCGTCATCACGATGATGGAGCGGATCATGCCCTTCAGCAGCTCGGCCACCTCCTTCTTGTGTCCCTCATACCAGGGCTTGGCGAAGGCGAAGACATAGGCGGTGGCCGCATTCTTCATGTTTGCGGGCGGCTCCAGCACGCGCACATTGATGCCCAGCGTCTTCAGCCGCACCACGTCCACGTCCGCATTGAGCAGGGCATCGATGCGCCCCGAGGTGAGCGCGGCCGCCGCCTGCTGACCGTCCCCAACCGGCAGCAGCGTGACATCGCCGGCGCTGATGCCGGCGTGCTTCAAGGCGAACTTCAGATAGCCGACGCCGCCATAAGCGAGGGTCGGCACGCCAATCTTCTTCCCCTTCAGCTCGGCATAGCTCTTGATGGGGCTGTCGGGCGTCACGGAGATGCGGTGGAGCACGCCGCGCAGGTAGACGCACGGGATGATGGCGGGAAGCTTCCGGCCCTCGGCAGCGGAGGCGAGGATGATGTCCTGTGTGCCCGTGCTGATGGTGATCTGGCCGGAGAGCATCAGTTGGAGGTTTTCCGCCGCGCCCTGCGTGCCGATGGATTTCGGCGTCAGGTCCTTCCCGAACAGCCCCATCGTCGTGCCGATCCACATGTTGGAAAAGCCGGGATTGAAGCTGCGCGAAGAGACGCCGATGACCGGATCGGCGGTCTGCGCAAATGCGGGGACTCCTGACGTCAGCGCGATGGCGAGAAGGCCAGCGAAACGGGCGAGGACAGGTCGAAACAGCGGCATGCAATGCTCCCAGCTCTGGTTGCCAGCCCTCTGCGACTTTCCCTCACGGCTCCGGGGCCTTGAGAGCAGGCTGGGGCACGTTCCGAGAAAAGTCAAACGGACGTTTGACTTCCAATTTCATTTCGGCGAGCCTCGGTTCAACGGGGCCGCAGAGCGCCGTGAGGCTGGGTCCGATCGCATCCAGATCCGATCGTGAATCCGTCCAAGACCAGAGGCAGAACTTGAAGGGTGCGCTGATGGCGTAGCCCTGGAGCGCGAACATGCGATCGATCCTTGCCGCAAGCCTGAAGACTTTCACCCTTCTCATCGCCGCCGTTGCGATGCTCGCATCCGGCCTCACCGCGGAGGCCGCAGAAATCGTCTCCGGACTCTCCTCCCGCAGCTTTAATCCCGGCTTCTCCAACGCCTGGATCGGTGGGCCGCTGGGCCTCTATGGAAACCTCAGCATCGAGGCGGTGGGCACACAGGGCGCGTCCGAAAACCTCCAGCTCATGCTGGCCGGTAAGCTCAACCTCTCCACCGGCACGCAGGACATCCTGCTGAATTCCGCTGCCGAGGGGCGCGTCCTCCCGGCCATCATTCCCTGCGTCTACCTGCGCGGCATCCTCCACCGCACCTCGGTGCTGCCCGACAGCGCCATCAAGAGCTATGCGGACCTGAAGGGCAAGAAGATCGGCGTGCCCACCTTGTCCTATGGCGGCATCGGCTTCATGAAGTTCGCGCTCCGCCACGCCGGGGTCTCGCCCGACGAGGTGCAGTTCGTCGCTGTGGGCGACGGGCAGCAGGCCGCCATCGCACTCTCTTCGGGCCGCATCGATGCGCTCACCAATGCGGATGTGGACGTGGCGCAGCTCCAGCGCCTCGGTGTGAAGCTGCGCATCCTGGGCGTGCCTGACAGCATCAAGGACGCCGCCACCGCTTATGCCTACGTGTTCCCCACCGCCTGGTACGACACGCATAAGGACACGGCGAAGGAGATCGTGAAGGGGCTGATCCGCTCGGTCATCGTGATGACGGAGAACCCCGAGGCGGCGGTGAAGGTGAGCTATTACATGCACCCGGAGGCCGTCCCTGCCGGCGTCTCGCGCGAAAAGGCGATCCAGGATGCGGTAGAGGTCATCAAGGTCCGCATCCCGCTCATCGAGCGCAAGAGCACGGTAAGCGACAAATGGTGCGAGTTCCCGCAGTCCGCCTGGGAGAACCTCGTCGACATCCTCGGCATCAAGGGCAAGGTCGACCCGATGAAGTTCTACACCAATGAGCTGATCGAGAGCGTCAACCAGATCCGCGAGCCGGAGCTGCGCGAATGGGCGCGGAGCCTGAAGGTTCCTGACGGCGACACCGAGATCGCGGCGTGGCTGAAGACCCTGAAGCCGCCGCTGTGAGAGCTGTCACGCTCACATGAACCACCGTCATGGCCGGGCTTGTCCCGGCCATGACCGCGGGTGGAACTGAAACCAACCGAGCGCAGTCTCAAACTCCGGCAATGGCCCGGTCGTAATAGGTCGGGTCGTAATAAAGCTCGGCGTCGGTGAAGGTCCTGCGCGGCGCGCCGAATTCGCTGCGGATCTCCATCACCGTCCTGACACCTTCCATGTCGATCCGTGCATCCCTTGGGAAGCCCGTCACCGGGTGGAGCAGCACCGCATAGGATTGCTCGGCCGCGTCCCGCGAGGCGCCCGGCATGTTGGCCTGGAAGAGATCCAGCGCCTCCTGCTTGTTCGCCGGGTCGTAGAGCCAGGCGAGCGAGGCGATGTTGCCCCGGATGAAGCCGACGATCTCATCTCCATGGGCCGCTGCCCACTCCCGGCGCACGGCGGCGACGCCGCCCTGGAAATGGGAGAAGAGGGAGAGGGGCGTTGCCACCTCGTTATAGCCCTTGGCCTTCGCCATCACCGTGAAGGGCGGCACGGAGAGCGTGCCCGCCTGCTCGCCGCGCAGCAGCGCCTCGTAGCGTTCCCTCATGCCGCCCACGGCCACCAGGGTGTACTCGTTCCGCTTCAGGCCGCTCACCTCCAGCATGCGGCGGAGCGTGAAGGAATAGCCGGTGGTCATGGCGTCCACCGCCAGCGTCTTCCCCTTGAAGTCCGCCATGGTCTTGATGTGGGGCGCAGCCATGAGGGACAGGAAACCGCTGCTCGATCCCATCACCGAGACGATGTCGGGCACCGCCTTCGTCTCGACCTCGCCCTGGCCTTCCATATAGGCGATGACATTGTCGATGGCGGTCATGGCGATGTCGAACGCGCCGTCGATCAGTCCCACCATCTGCTGAATGGAATTGGGGGTGAAGATGAGCTCCAGCTCCACCCCCTGGGCGGCGAAGAAGCCCTTCGCGCGCCCCGCCCAGAGCGGCCAGATGAAACCCGCGGGGAATACATTGACCGTCAGCCGGGACATGATGATTTCCTTCAAAAAACAGGCTTAGAAGCCGAGCGCGCAGCCGTCCTTGCGGGGGTCTGAGCAGCCCGAGAGCACATTGGTCTCGGGATCGATGCGGATGGCCTGGGCGCCGCCGATGGGGTCGGCGCGCAATTCCACCGGGTGGCCGATCTCGGCGAGGCGGGCGCGGGTCGCCTCCGGAACGGTGTGCTCCACCATCACCTTGCCGTCCTGCGGGAAGCAGCGTGGGGCATCCGCCGCCTGCTGCATGTCCATGCCGTAATCGATGAGGTTGGAGAGCAGCGTGGCGTGCCCCACAGGCTGGAAATGGCCGCCCATGACGCCGTAGGAATAGAGCACCTTGTCGCCCTTCAGCACCATGCCGGGGATGATGGTGTGCATGGGCCTTTTGCCCGGCGCGATGGAATTGGGGTGGCCGTCCTTCAGCGTGAAGGAGCGCCCCCGGTTCTGGAGCAGGATGCCGGTTTCCGGCTCGTAGAGCGCGCTGCCGAAAGGCTCGAAGATGGAGTTGATCAGCGAGAAGGCGGTGCGGTCGCGGTCCACCACGGTGAGATAGACCGTGTCCTTGTGCTCCGGCAGGTCCACCGGCTCGCTCACGTCGACCACGCTGTCCGGGCGGATGCTCTCCGCCGCCGCCTTGGTGAAGGCGTCATCCAGGAAGTGCTCCCACGGCACGGGATAATGCTCGGGGTCGGCCAGCCAGCAATCGCGCACGGAAAAGGCGATGCGTGCGGCCTCCATGAGCTTGTGGAAACGCTCCGGGCTGTCGGGCGCGTCCGCCGCCACATCAAGATGGGAGAGGATGCGCAGCAGCAGGAGGGTGATGATGCCCTGGCCGTTGGGCGGGCACTGATAGACCGTCAAGCCGCGATAGTCGGCGGCGACCGGCTCGACGTAGTTGCCCTTGTGGGCGGCGAAGTCGGCCGGCGTCTGGAAGCCGCCCTTGGCCGAGAGGAAGGCCGCGAGATGCTCGGCGATGGCGCCGCGATAGAAGGCGTCCGGACCGCCCTTCGCGATCTCGCGCAGG
Source organism: Aquabacter albus (assembly GCF_040049275.1). Classification (NCBI taxonomy): domain Bacteria; kingdom Pseudomonadati; phylum Pseudomonadota; class Alphaproteobacteria; order Hyphomicrobiales; family Xanthobacteraceae; genus Aquabacter; species Aquabacter albus. The sequence goes on from NZ_JBDZDT010000004.1 coordinate 215,597, forward strand.
GTCTGGCCCAAGGCGCGGTTCGTGTAGAGCCGTCCCGGTTGCGGCAGCTTCCCATCATCGAGGATGAGGGCGGCGAAGCCCTCCGCGCGCTTGACCTTCGGCATGAAGGATTTGATGTCGAAGATGATGCGCTCGTGCAGCGGATGGCCTTCGGAAGCGAACCGCGCGGCGGGCTCCAGAAGCGTGCCGAAGGGGATGGTGCCGTGGTCGGTGACGAGCCGGTGCCAGGCTTCGATGGCGCCGGGAATGGTCACCGCATGCGGCCCCATGGGGTCGATGGCGGAGATGCCCGCCTCGCGATAGCGGGCGAGCGTGGCGCCGGCCGGCGCGCGGCCCGAGCCGTTATAGGCGAGCACCGGCGCCGTGCCGTTCTTCGCCAGAAGGCAGAAGCAGTCCCCGCCGATGCCGGTCATCTGCGGCTCCACCACCGCCAGCACGGCGCAGGCCGCGATGCCCGCATCCACCGCATTTCCACCCTCACGCAGCACGTCGAGCGCGGTGGCGGTGGCAAGCGGGTGGGAGGTCGCGGCCATGACCCCGGTGGAATGGACGGTGGAACGGCCGGGGCCGAAAAGGTCGCGGAATTTCATTTCTTTCTCTTCTTGCCCGAAGGCTTCGAGAGGGATGGGAGCGCAAACCCGGCGCTGAGCACGGGAATGAGATGCTGCATGGCGGCGGCACTGTCCGACATGGTGAACTCATCGCCCAGGAGCTGCTGCAGGCGCCCGCTGTCGGCGCGCACATACATCATGGCCCCATAGGCGCAGGCGAGCCGCCAGAACAGGTCCTCGCGGGTGAGGTGGGGGCAGGCGCGCGCCAGAAGATCCACGAAGCGGGCGGCCACCACGTCGTACAGCTCATAGACCACCCGCCGGACCTCGGGCGAGGGATCCGCCGAGGCGCGGCCCGACAGGCGGCGGAAATTCTCCGCGCCCGGCGAGGTGCTCACCCTTATGGCCGGCCCGATGAAGGCGTCGAGAACGGCGGCGGGATCGAGGGCGCCGGTGCGCGCCTCCTCATCGAGGCACGCCTGGAGAAGCTGCTCGCGCTCCTCGTTCATGGGGTGGACGCGCCGCTCGAAGACGGCCCGGTAGAGCCCCTCCTTGCTGCGGAAATGATAGTGCGCGGCAGCGAGGTTGACCCCCGCATTGCCGGTGATGGTGCGCATGGAGACGCCATTGAAGCCATGCTCCGCGAACAGCTGTTCGGCGGTGTCCAGCAATCGCAGGCGCGTCTCGTTGGGATCGTGCACCTGGCTCTGGGTGGGGGCGGGAGCTGGAGGATTCATGTCCACTGCTAATTCAAACGTCCGTTTTGACATCTAACTCAAGGCATGCACAATTTGAAGGCCGGCTTGTGGTTCAGGCAGTGTTTTCTGGCTGGCAAGGGAGATTGGCATGGCACGGGTGGTTACGCTGACCGAATTGCCGGGAGAGAGCGTGGTTCCTGGGGTGGTTCGCGCCTCTGTGACCGGGGGACAAACCCGCTGGATGGAAGCGGAGATCCTGACTTTAGCGGCCGGCGCGTCGTTTGAGGAGACCGCTCCGGCAGGATCGGACTGCTATCTGTTCGTGGTGCGCGGCGCTGCGCGCCTCACCGTGGACGGCACGGCCCATGATCTCGCGCTCCAGACGGCGGCGGTGATCGAGGAGAAGACCGCGTTCGCGGTCGCCAACGTATTCGATGGCGAGAGCCAAGTGCTGCGCGTGCTGGCGCCGCCGAAGGGCGCGACCACGGAACTTGCCGGCTTCACCGGCGGCGTCGCCGTCCGGCCGCGCAAGGAACTGCCCTTGGTCGAGGTGCCAGAGCAGAAGAAGAAGCGCTTCTACATCGTCAGCAAGGAAGCCTCCAAGTCGCAGCGCGGCCACGCCATGATCGTGGAGTATGAGCGCGACACCGTCACCGCTTTGCACCACCACCCCGACGCCGAGAGCATGTTCGTGCTGCTGGAAGGCGCCATCAAGTTCGTGGTGGACGGCAAGGAAGTGGTCGTGAAGCCGGGCGACGCCACCGTGTTCCGGGCCGGCGACATCCACAGCCTGCGCTGCGCGGACGGCATCACCTCCGCCGGCTTCCTGGAATTCCACATCCCCGCCGCCTTCACGACGGTGAAGGAGTGATCTGATGCGTCTCGTCACCTTTGCCCAGTCGGGCGTACCTTCGCTGGGTGTTGTCGAAGGCGACCGCGTGCTGAACGTGGAAGCGGCGGCCGGAAAGTTCGGCGCAAGCCGTATCCCGGCCTCCATGGAAGGGGTCATCGCCGGCGGGGCGGCGGCGCTCGCCGCCCTGGGGGAACTGGCGAAGAAGGCGGCGGGGGAAGCGGACCTCTGGTCTCCGCTCTCCGCCGCCACCTTGCTCTCGCCCATTCCGCGGCCGAACAAGAACGTCTTCTGCGTGGGCCGCAACTACAAGGCCCATATCGAGGAGGGCGCCCGCGCCCGCGGCGTGCCGCTGGTCTTCCCGACCGTGCCGGAATTCTTCTCCAAGCCGCCCACATCCGTCATCGGCCACGAGGCGGACATCCGCCTCGACACGAAGCTCACCGAGCAGCTCGACTATGAGGTGGAGCTGGCGCTGGTGATCGGGAAGACGTGCCGCGACATCTCGGTGGACGAGGCCATGTCCGCGGTGTTCGGCTACACCGTTCTCAACGACGTGACCGCGCGCGACCTCCAGAAGCGCCACCATCAGTGGTTCAAGGGCAAGGGGCTCGACACCTATTGCCCCATCGGCCCCTGGATCGTCACGGCGGATGATTTCGGCGACCCGTCCGGCCGGCGCGTGACGCTCCGGGTCAATGGCGTGACGCGGCAGGATTCCAGCACGTCCGACCTCCTGTTCAACTGCGCCACCATCGTCTCGGTGCTGTCGCAGGGGCTGACCCTGGAGGCCGGCGATATCGTCGCCACGGGCACGCCGGCCGGCGTCGCGCTCGGCATGACGCCGCAGCTTTGGCTGGTGGACGGCGATGTGGTCGAGGCGGAAGTGGAGGGCGTGGGTATCCTGCGCAACACGGTCCGCGCCGTCGCCTGAACACGGTCTCTCGGCTGGCAGCATTCGTGCATGTCGCCGAACGTCTGCTTCTGAGTAACGGTGCCAAGAAGAAGGGGAACCGGACACATGAACGCACGAGACGCATCCGCGCGCGTCGCTGAAGACTTCGGAAGCGGCGGCGGGCCGGTCGCTCGGCAGGCTCATGTCTCTCCGGTGCCTCCGGCATCCGCCGGTGGCGCTGCCCCCACCATCGAGGTCAAGGGCCTCACCAAGACCTACAAATCCAAGCGCGAGGGTTCGGTCCTGGCGCTGGACGACATCAGCTTCACGGTGCGGGACGGCGAGTTCGTCTGCATCGTGGGGCCCTCCGGTTGCGGCAAGTCCACGTTGCTGAAGATCCTCGCCGGCATCGTTTCCCACTCTGTGGGAACGGTCGCCGTGCGCGGTAAGCCGCCTCGCGACGCGGCCAATCGCCTGGGTTTGGTGTTTCAGGCTCCCGTGCTTCTGCCCTGGCGCACGGTGCTGCAGAACACTCTTCTTCCCGCCCAGGTGCTCGGCCTCGATCGCGGGGCGGCAACTGCCCGCGCCCACGAACTGCTGCGCATGGTGGGGCTCGAACAGTTTGCGGGCTCCTATCCGGGGGAGCTTTCCGGCGGCATGCAGCAGCGCTGCTCCATCACCCGCGCGCTGCTGCACGACCCCTCCATCCTGCTCATGGACGAGCCGTTCGGCGCGCTCGACGCCATGACGCGCGACACCATGAATCTCGAACTCCAGCGCATCTGGCGGGAGAGCGGGAAGACCATCTTCCTCATCACCCATTCCATCCCCGAGGCGGTCTTTCTCGCCGACCGCGTGCTTGTCATGAGCCCGCGCCCGGGCAAGATCGTCGAGGAGATCAGCGTGGACCTGCCCCGCCCGCGCGACCTCGACACCATGTCCGACCCCGTCTTCGCCGACACGGTGCGGCACATTCGCGGGCTGTTCGGCATCGGCGCAAAGGACCGCCCCCATGTCGATTGAAACGGACGCTTCAGCCGAGCCGCACGAGGCACGGGCCTTCTCCATCGGCCGGCTCATCGACCGCCATCTGGGCATCCTGTCCTTCATTGTGCTGGTGCTGGCGCTGGAAGGCGGGCTCACCTATTTCGCGGTGCCGGACTATGTGCTGCCGCGGCCCTCGCAGATCTTCATGTCCCTGGTGCGGGGCTTCGCGCCGCCCTTCCTGTCGCCCTCACAATATTACATCAACATCGCCACCACCCTGACCGAGGCGCTGGCCTCGTTCGTCCTCGGCAGCGCCTTCGGCATCCTGGCCGGCACGCTGGTGGTGGAGTTCAAGGGCGTGCGGCGCCTTGCGCTGCCCTATGTCATCGGCCTGCAGAGCGTGCCGAAGGTGGCGCTCGCGCCCTTGTTCGTGGTGTGGTTCGGCTTCGGCATCGAGAGCAAGATCCTGCTGGGCGTGCTGCTCACCTTCTTCCCACTGCTCATCAACACCGCCGCCGGCCTGTCCAGCGTGGAGCGGGACCGCATCGAGCTCATGTCGAGCCTGAAGGCGAAGCGCTGGACCACCTTCCGCCTCGTGAAGTTCCCGAGCGCGCTGCCCTACATTTTCGCGGGGCTCGAGATGGCGGCGGTCTATTCCATTCTCGGCGCGGTGGTGGGCGAGTTCGTGGGGGGCAATTCCGGCCTCGGCGTGCTCATCCTCAGCCGCAATGCGGCGCTCGACATTGCCGGCTCGCTGGCAGCCCTGGTGATCCTGGCGGTCATGGGCATCGCGCTCCAGCGCAGCGTCGCCTTCGCTCGCTCGCGGATGCTGTTCTGGGCGCCGGTGCACGACACGCTGGATTCGGACCAGTAGGCGTTCAGCCTGCCGGCCGGATGGAGTGGAGCAAGGCGGGATAGCGCGTGAAGACCTGGGTGATGCGCGCCGCCGAGAGCTGCAGTTCCGCCAGCCGCTCGTCCACCAGCCGCTCGGCGGTGAGCTTGCCGGAATAGCCGGAGCTGTTGATGGCGGCCACCACGCGGCCCGACTGATCCTTGATGGGGACGGCCAGAGCGGTGACGCCGTAATCGAGCTGGTCCACCACCACCGAATAGCCGAGCTGGCGCACCTCTGAGAGGATCTGGCGCAGCCTGCCGATGTCGGTCTCCGTGTGCTCGGTGAGCTTCACCGGCTTGAGCTGGGCCAGATACATGTCGATGGCCTCCTGCGGCATGCGGGAGAGCAGCAGGCGGCCCATGGAGGTGGCATAGCCGGGATAGGTGGCGCCGATGGCCGCCACAGGGCGTGATGAGCGCTGCTCGGAGCAATGGGCCACGTAGAGGATGTTGGGCCCGTCCAGCACCGCCACGGAGGAGGCGTCGCCGAATTCGGCCACGAGACGCCGCAACTCGGGCATGAGCGCTTCGTCCACATGTGACGCGCGTAGATAGGAGGCCCCGAGGGTCAGCACGCGGGCGGCCAGCACATAGCGCTTGTTGACGTGGCGCACATAGCCGAGCGCTTCGAGCGTGTGCAGGCTGCGCCGGGCGGTGGCGGGCCGCAGCCCCGCGCGCCGGGCCACGTCGGTGAGGGACATCTCGGAATGCACCTCGTCGAAGGTCTCCAGCACCGCGAGGCCGCGCGCCAGCGCTTCCACGAATTCCGCCTGACCGCGGGTGCTCTTTTCCTCCGCATCGGAGGGGGACACGCTTTCAACCATGGGCCCCGCCGCCATTCCTGTTTCTTCTGCCAAAGTCCACGGCCTTTGCCCCATCATCGCCCAGGGGATGATCGCCGCCGCCGCGCGCCATCATAAAATATTCGTACAGCGAATTTTGTTTCGATAAAAGCCCAATTCTCAAGGGGACGTGCCGGCCGAGCCTCTCCTCGATAGCGGCAGGATATTGCAATGCAACAAACGACAAGATGCGTGGCGGCTTGACAAGGGCGAGCCGAAACCGCAGCCTATGCGAACAAAAATTCGCTGTACGAAATTTCTGTGATCATCTGAGGAGGCATCTCCCCCGGCGATCCTCGGAAATGGATGGCGCGGCCTTCGTTCCGGCCGCCGGGAGAACTGACTTGAAGATCGGCGCCGATACCTCCCCGACCACCGGCATTTCGGGCTCCAATCCCGAGACCATCGTCGTTCGCGGCCACAACCTCGTGAACGATCTCATCGGCCGCATCTCCTTCACCGATCACACTTGGCTCCTCATCACCGGCACGCTCCCCTCCGAGGCGCAGCGCCGCATGCTGGACGCGACTTTGGTGGCCATCGCCGAGCACGGGCTCGTGCCGAGCGTCCAGGCGGCGCGCATGACGCTCGCCTCCGCGCCGGAAGCCTTGCAGGGGGCCGTCGCCGCCGGCCTTCTCGGCTGCGGCTCGGTCATCCTGGGCGCCGCCGCGACCGCAGGCACCCTCTTCGCCGAGATCCTGGCCGAGCAGGAAAAGTCGGGCAGCAGCCTTGATGAGGCGGTCAGCAAGATCGTGCGCGAGTATCGCGCCGCCAAGCGCGCCATTCCCGGCTATGGCCACCCGCTGCACAAGGGCTTCGACCCGCGCGCGGTGCGGCTGCTGGATATTGCCCGGGAGCTCGGCCTGTTCGGCCGGCATTGCGAGGTAGCCCTCGCTGTCGAGCGGCTGCTGCCGGAGCTGATCAACCGGCCGCTGGTGATGAACATTTCCAGCGCCATCCCCTGCGTGCTGCTGGATGCCGGCTACCCGCTCCTGGCGCTGCGCGGCGTGCCACTGCTGGCCCGCACCGCCGGGCTCATCGGCCACCTGCTGGAAGAGCAGACGCACCCCATCGGCTTCCTGATGTCCCACGCCGCCGCGTCGGCCATCTCCTATGACGGCCCGGCCCCCGAGGGCTTCGTGGCCAACGAGAATTGAGGATCAGCGCATGTTCGGGGTTTTGAACGGCGTCCGCATCGTCGAGCAGGGCACCTTCATCACCGGCCCCTGCGCCGGCATGATGCTGGCCGACCTCGGGGCTGATGTCATCAAGGTGGAGAGCACCGGAAACGGCGATCCCTACAGGAGCTTCAAGTCCGGCTTCTACAGCGCCCATTTCCAGGCCTACAACCGCAACAAGCGCTCCATCTGCCTCGACCTGAAAGGCGATGAGGACAAGCAGGTCTTCTACGACCTCATCCGGCAGGCCGACGTCTATATCCAGAATTTCCGTCCCGGCGCCGCCGCGCGCTTCGGCGCGGACTATGAGACGCTCAAGGCCATCAATCCGGGCCTCGTCTATTGCTCCATCTCCGGCTTCGGCCAGGACGGGCCCTATGCCAAGCGGCCTGTCTATGATTCCGTCGCCCAGGCGGTGAGCGGCTTCCTCGGCGTCGCCATCGACCCCGAGCAGCCGCGCTTCATCGGCCCCGCGCTGGCGGACGCCATCACCGGCATCTATGCCTCGCTGGGCATCACCGGTGCCCTGGTGGAGCGCGGGCGGACGGGCAAGGGCAAGCTCATCGAGGTCTCCATGCTGGAGGCCATGATGCACTTCGCCGTCGAGCCCTTCATGGGCTACTTCGCCCTTGGCGAGCTGCCCACCGGCGTCGACCGGCCGCGCCTCGCCCAGGCCTACATCGTGCGCTGCAAGGACGAGAAGCTGTTCGCCTTCCACCTCTCCTCGCTCGACAAGTTCTGGGACGCGCTGGTGGAAGCCACGGGTGCAACCCACCTTGCCAGCGACCCGCGCTTCGCGATCCGCCAGAAGCGCATTGACAATTATCTGGAACTCTCCGACGAGCTAAACGCCGTGTTCGGCCAGCACGACCGGAAGGACTGGGTGGAGCGCTTCGCCGCGTTCGACGTGCCCTACGCGCCCATCAACTCCATTCCGGAGGTGGTGGACGACCCGCAGGTTGCCCATCTCGGCATGATCGTGCCGGTGGAGGAGCGGTCCGAGGGCGCCGCCTTCTCCGTGCGGCCGGCCTTCAGCTTCGACCGCCAGCGGGCGGCGGCCGTGAAGGCTGCGCCCACGGTGGACGAGGACGGCGCGATGATCCGGCGGGCGCTGGCGCGGGATAAGGAAAGCTGGCCCGAGAAGAGCGCGGCGGGCGCGCTCGAAAAGACCGCCTGAACGGCACGAGCAGATTGGGGAGGCATTTATGGCGAAACTGGCGGCGGTTCTGGCCACCACCCACCATCCTTTCTACCTGAAGGCCACCACCATGCCGCCGGAGCAGCAGATGCCCCAGGCAGCGGAGTGGAAGCGCAAGGTGGAGGCCTATCGCGAGACTCTGACGAAGGCCAATCCGGATATCCTGGTGATGGTGGGTGCTGACCACTTCCACCAGTTCTTCCTGGACAATTATCCGACCTTCCTCATTGGCAAGGCGCCCCGCTACGACGCGACCTTCTATAATGAGGAGCGCGAGTTCGGCATTCCCAAGTATGTGCTGGAAGGCCACGAGGAGCTTTCGCGCTTCATGCATGAGGGCCTGATGGACCGGGGCTTCGACTTCTCCTTCAGCCACGAGCTGAAGATCGACCATTCCATCATCTGCCCCATCATCACCACCCGGCCCCAGGCCGATCTGCCGGTGGTGCCCATCTACACCAACATCTTCGCCCCCCCGCTGCCCTCGCCGAAGCGGTTCTGGGACCTCGGCCGGGCCATCCGCGAGGTGATCGACGCATATCCGAGCGACAAGCGCATCGCTGCCATCGGCTCGGGCCATCTCTCCCTGGAGCTGGGCGGACCGCGCCAGTTCGGCGAGCACGGCCCGGATCCGGAGTTCGATGCGAATGCCATCGAATGGCTGTCCACGGGCAATATCGACGCCATCCTCGAGAACGTCACCCATGAGAGCATGGCCAAGAGCGGAAACGCCACCGCCGGCTTCATGGACCTGATCCTGATGATGGGTATCGCCGGCGGCGGCACCGCCGACTATGTGGACAGCCTCGACCTGTTCCACACGCGCGAGATGTACATGACCTGGTATCCGGAGGGGGGAAACGCATGAGCAAGTATTATGTGAACAAATTCCTCTACACGGTCGATGGGAATCCCGAATACCTCGCCCGCTACAAGGAAGACCCGCGCTCGTTCGTGGCGACCTGGGAGCAGTCCATCGGCCCCAAGCTCAATGATGTCGAGCGGACCACGGTGACCGGCCTCACGGACGCCGAGCGTGAGGCGCTGATCAACCACGATTACGTCGCCCTGTTCGAGATGGGGGCGCACTTTTTCCTGTCGCTCACCATCTTCATCGCTCTGTATGACGAGGAATATATGCAGAGAAGTGGCCCGCTGGCGTTTCAGCGGGAGTTCGCCGCAAAGCTCCAGCACTGGAACGGGCGCGACTATCCGACCGTAGCGCTCTGAGCGCACGCTCAAGAGACAAAAACGGCGCGAAAGAGAGCGCCTCGATCAGGCCAATTGGGGAGGAAACAATGGACGTTTCTCGCAGAAAGTTCGGCAAGCTTGCCGGTCTCGCCAGCCTCGCCGTCGCCGCTCCGGCGATCTGGACCTCCGGGCGCGCGCAAAGCCGCCCGATCCGCATCGGCGGCAGCTTCTCCATGACGGGGCCGCTTTCGGCCACCAAGGCCGGCCTCGTCGGCCTCCAGATCTGGCGCGACGACGTCAACGCCAAGGGCGGCCTGCTGGGTCGCCAGGTGGAGCTCGTCACCTATGACGACCAGAGCTCCGTGGCGCAGATCCCGAGCATCTACTCCAAGCTCGTGGACATCGACAAGGTCGACATCCTCCTTTCGCCCTATGGCGCGGTGCTCTCGGCGCCGGTCATGCCCTTCATCAAGCAGCGCAACCGCTTCATGGCGGGCATGTTCACGCTGGCGAGCAATGACGGCGTGAAGAGCGAGCGCTTCTTCCAGGCCTGCCCCTGGGGGCCGGACGGAAAGGTGAACTGGGCGCGCGGCTTCTTCGACATCGCCAAGGCCTCCGGCTGCAAGCGCATCGCCGTCCTCAACGCCGATGTGGAATTTGCCAAGGTCTCCGCCGCCGGCGGCAAGGCGGCCATCCAGGAGATGGGCCTGGAGCTGGTGTTCGAGCAGAGCTACCCGCCCAACAACAGCGACTTCTCCGCCATCCTGCGTAACCTGCGCGCCACCACGCCGGACGCGGTGTTCATCTGCTCCTATCCGCCGGACTCCACCGCGCTCATCCGCGGCCTGTCGGAAGTGGGCATCGGGGACAGCGTGAAGCTGTTCGGCGGCGGCATGGTGGGCCCGCAATATGCGGCCAACCTCCAGGCGCTCGGCGCCGCGCTCAACGGCATCGTGAACTTCAACCTGTTCGTGCCCGAGCCCACCATGACCAATGCGGCGGTGAACAGCTTCCTCACCCGCTACCGCGCCATCGCGGTGCCGGAGAAGCTGGACGCGCTGGGCTTCTACATTCCGCCCTCCTATTACGTGGCCGGCGAGATGATCGCCGCCGCCGTGGACGGTTCCGGCTCCACCGAGAGCGCGGCCATGGCCACCTGGCTCCACGCCAACCCGGTCCGCACCCGCGTGGGCACCGCCACCTTCAACGATCTGGGCGACTGGACCGAGCGGCGCGTGCTCATGACCCAGTTCCAGGGCGTGAAGGGCAATGATGTGGACCAGTTCCTTCAGGCCGGTCGGCAGGTGATCCTCAATCCGCCGGCGCTCAAGTCGGGCGATCTCATCCAGCCCTTCATGAAGGCTCGCGGCGCCTGATCGTTCCGCCTGACACATGCGCGCCGGCCTGACAGGCCGGCGCTTCACCCTCCTTAGGAGCGCCGACTGTGTTTCTTGACCAGTTCGTGAACGCCATCGGCACCGGCGTCATGCTCGGCAGCATCTATGCCGCGCTGGCGCTCGGGCTCGCGGTGACGTTCGGGTTGCTGCACATCCCGAACATCGCCCACCCGGCCTTTGTCATCGCAGGCGCCTATGTGGTGGCGGTGGGCAATGCCTATGGCCTCGACCCGCTGCTCGTGGCGGTGATCGCCCTCGTGCCCTTCTATGTGGCGGGCCTCGCCTTCTACGAATTCTATGCCCGCCTGTTCGAGCGGCGCGGCTCGGCCGACACGATGAACGCGCTGACCTTGTTCTTCGGCGTGTCGCTGGTGGTGGAGACGGCGCTGCTGATCAAGTTCGGCACCAACCAGCAATCGGTCTCCGTGGCCTATGTGGGCCAGAGCCTGAATATCGGTCTGCTCTCGCTGCCCTATCGCCTGCTGGTGCCGGCCATGCTCGCGCCGGTCATGGTGCTCATCCTCTGGCTCTATCTGCGCTACACCCATTCGGGCATCGCCATCCGCGCCGTGGCCCATGACGAGCGGGCGCTGTCGGTGAGCGGCATCGATCCCCGCTGGATCAAGCGCCACGCCTTCGGCATCGCCGCCGCAACCGCCGTGGTGGCGGGCGCCGCCCTCATCATCATCGGCCCCGTGGACCCGTTCGGCGGGCGCCTCATGATCGGCCGCGCCTTCGCCGTGGTGGTGCTGGCCGGCATGGGCTCGCTTCCCGGCACCATCGCCGCGGGCATCCTCATCGGCGTGTCGGAATCCCTCGTCTCGGCGTTCGCGAGCCCCTCCTGGGCCCCCGCCGTCGCCTTCTCCATCCTGCTCGCCACCCTGGCGCTGAGGCCCGAAGGGCTGTTCGGAGCCCGCCGATGACCCCCGACACCTCCCTCATGCCCGCCGTGGCGCCTGCCTCGCGCGCCCGGTCGCGCGCCACCGGCCTGCGCAACATCGCGTTCGCGCTGGGCGCCATCGCCGTGATGGCGGGCGGCTATGCACTGACGCAGACGGTGGAGAACCCTTACGTCTTCTTCGCCGCCTACATCATCATCCAGTATGTGGCGCTGTCCACGGGGTGGAACGTGCTCGGCGGCTATGCCGGCTACATCAATTTCGGCGCCACCGCCTTCTATGGTGCGGGGGCCTATACGGGCGCCGTGCTGCTGAAGGCTTTCGACGCTTCCGTCTTCCTCTGCCTGCCGGCGGCGGCGGCGGTGGGCGCGGTGCTCGGCCTGCTCATGGGCTACATGACGCTGCGGGTGCAGGGCGTCTATTTCGCCATCGCCACCATCGCCCTCGTGGTGATGGCGCACACCCTCGTGCTCAATCTCGAATATCTCGGCGGCGCCAGCGGCATGGCGCTCATGGCGCCCGAGGCGCCGTCCTGGTCCGGGGGACAGATCCAGTTCATGTTCCTGGTGATGCTGGGCGTTGCCATCCTCTCGGTGGTGGTGGCGCGCTGGATCGAGATTTCCTGGGTGGGCCGCGGCTTCCGGGCGCTGCGCGCCTCCGAGGATGCGGCGGAGTGCGCGGGCGTTCCCACCTTCAAGCTGAAGCTCTCCGCCTGCGCCATTTCGGGGGCGATCCTCGCCATGACCGGCGCGCCTTTGGTGTTCTACGCCTCCTTCATCGAGCCGGAGACGGTGTTCGGCCTTGCCTTGGCGCTGAACGCCATCGCCATGCCGCTCATCGGCGGCAAGAAATCCTGGCCCGGCCCCATCATCGGCGCCATCCTCCTGGGCTCGGTGCAGCAGGCGGCCACCATCACCATTTCCTCCGAGCTGAACATCCTTCTGGTGGGCGTGGTGCTGATCGGCTTCGTCGCCGTGGCACCGGACGGCATCCTCGGCCTTCTCGACCGGAAAGGGGCGCGGAAATGAGCGAGCCCATCCTCCATGTGGAAGGCGTCGAGAAGGTTTTCGGCTCGCTGAAGGCCCTCGGCCCTGTGACGGTCTCGCTTCAGCCGGGCGAGCGGCTCGGCGTTATCGGCCCCAACGGCTCCGGCAAGACCACTCTCATCAATTGCCTGACCGGCACCCTGACGCCCACATCAGGCGAGGTCTGGTTCCTCGGCCGCAAGGTGACGAACCTCGCGCCCCACCAGCGCGCCCGCATGGGCCTTGCGCGCAGCTTCCAGATCCCAAAACCCTTCACGGGCATGACGGTGCTGGAAAACCTTTTGGTGCCGCTGGATCACCTGCACGACGTGGCCGACCCCCATGGGCGCGCCATGGAGGTGCTGGCCTCGGTGGGGCTTGCGGGCCGTGCCCAGCACGAGGCCGGCGGGCTCACCCAGCTCGAATTGCGCAAGCTGGAGCTGGCGCGGGCGCTGGTGGGCCGGCCCAAGGTGCTCATCGCCGACGAGGCCATGGCCGGCCTCTCCGACCGCGAAATCGACGACGTGCTCACCATCCTGGAGCGGCTCAATGAGAGCGGCGTGGCGGTGATCATGATCGAGCACATCATGCATGCCGTGATGCGCTTCTCCCACCGCATCATCTGCCTGGAGACGGGCAAGCTGATCGCCGACGGCCTGCCCGAAACGGTGGCCAACGACCCCCTGGTTCAGAAGGTGTATTTCGGTGAACAGGCTCGTCATTGAAAACCTCAATGCCGGCTATGGCGCCGTCTCCGTCCTCCACGACGTGTCGGTGGAGCTGAAGGAGAGCGAGTTCGTCGCGCTGCTGGGCACCAACGGTAACGGCAAGAGCACGCTGCTCAACGCCATTTGCGGCTTCGTGAAGCCCACTTCCGGCCGCATCCTGCTGGAATGGGACGGGCGCACCATCGACCTTGCGAAGCTGCCGCCGCACCGCATCGTCAATGAGGGCATCGCTTTGGTGCCGGAAGGCCGGCGCCTCGTGCCGAACCTCACGGTGGAAGAGAACCTGACGCTGGCGGGAAGCTGCCCGCGTGCGCGCGAGCATCTCAAGCGCAATCTCGAATTCTGCTATTCTACCTTCCCGCTTCTGCTGGAGCGCCGCGCACAGCGGGCCTCCACCATGAGCGGTGGCCAGCAGCAGCTCCTCGCCATCGCCCGCGCGCTCATGACCTCGCCGCGCCTCGTCATCATCGACGAGCCGTCGGTGGGCTTGGCGCCCATCGTGGTGGCGCAGGTGTTCGAGGCGGTGCGCGGGCTCCAGGAGAAGCAGAACCTGACCATCCTCATGGCGGAGCAGAGCTTCTTCCAGGCGGTGGACCTTGCCTCGCGCGCCTATGTGCTCTCCCACGGCCGCATCATCCGCACCATCGACCGCAGCGTGGAGCGCATCGACCCCGAAGAGCTGCGCCGCGCCATGATGGGCCTGGAAGCGGCCTGAGGCTTCACCCCTTCTCCCTTGCCGGCGTTGGCCGGCGCCTCCTCGTTCCACCGCTTGGCCAAACCAAGGAGGAAACCATGAGCACGCCCGTTGTGACGGCGAAGGAAGTGGCGGACATCAGCCGGGAGCGCGGCTTCCTGGCGAAGCAGCTCTACGTGGTCTTCACCACGCCGACGAACGGCATGGGCCCGGTGATGGCAAACCTTAAGAGCCATCTCGACTATCAGGAGTCGCTGGAGAAGAACGGCACCATGTTCGCCGCCGGCCCCCATTGGACCGACGACGAGCAGCACTGGGACGGTGAGGGCATGGTGGTTGTGCGGGCCTCATCGATGGCGGAGGCCGAGGCCATCGCCGCAGCCGACCCCATGCACAAGAGCGGCGCTCGCAGCTACCGCGTGCGTCCCTGGCTGGTGAATGAAGGCACGCTCACGGTGAAGCTCGACTTCGCCACCGGCCGCTTCGCGCTCGACTGACGAAGGCCCCCGCCTCACTTGTGAGGGCTGAGCTCCGGGGACTTCTGCGGCATGCCCTCGGGAACGATGGTGCGCACGATGCTCTCGTCCAGCGCCTCGTAATCCTCATAGCCGATGGTGCGGTAAAGCTCGGCGCGGGTCTGCATGCGGTCCAGCATGTTCTGCGTGCCGCCGTCCTTCTTCAGAGTGGCGTAGAGCACTTCCTGCGCCTTCGCCGCCACGCGCAGCGAGGAGACCGGCCAGATCACCATCTTGTAGCCCATGGCCTCGAATTCTTCCGCGGTGAAGAAGGGCGTGCGGCCGAACTCGGTCATGTTGGCGAGTAACGGCACCCCGGGCATGCGGTGGGCGAATTCCCGGAACATGCCCGCGTCGGTCAGCGCTTCGGGGAAGATGGCATCGGCACCGGCCTGGAGATAGAGGTTCGCCCGTGCCACCGCGCCCTCGATGCCCTCGCTCGCCGCCGCATCCGTGCGGGCGATGATGTAGAGGTGGCGGCGGGCCTTGGCGGCGGCGGCGACCTTGGCCGCGAAATCGTGGGCGTCGGCCAGCTTCTTGTCGTTGAGGTGGCCGCACTTCTTGGGCAGGAGCTGGTCCTCGATCTGCACGGCGGCGGCGCCCGCATCCTCGAACACGCGCACCATGTGCATCACGTTGAGCGCTTCGCCATAGCCCGTGTCCCCATCCACCAGCACCGGCAGGTCCGCCGAGCGGACCAGCTGGCGGATGAAGAAGGACACCTCGTCCACGGTGATGATGCCGAGGTCCGGCAGGCCCATGGAGGCGGTCATGGCAGCGCCGGAGAGGTAGAGCGCCTCGAACCCGGCCTGCCGCGCCTGGAGCGCGGCCATGCCGTTATGCGCCCCGGGCATCTGGAGGATGCCCGGCCGGGCGAGCAGGTCGCGGAACCGATGGCCCGGTGCCTTGGGGCTGGAATCGGTTGCGACAAGATACGGCATCGTCGGGTCTCCACGCACGGCGCTCCGGCATCCGCCGTGCACCCTCTTCGCCCTGAAACAAGCAGAGGTCGCAGCCAAATGTCAACATTTGACGATAGACGCGTGTAATGTCATCTCCAGTCCTTCACAGGCAAACCGCCGCGCCGGGCAAGGGCGCCGGGGCCTCGGGAGGAGCCGCATGGACGACATCTACGAAGTCTACGCCATCCGTTATGCCACGCGGGCCTCCACCCGCGCCGCCACCTTCCTGGACGCGGACCCGCATGACGGCCCCATGGGCATGGACTATTTCATCTGGGCCTTGCGCAAGGGCAACCGAACCATCGTCGTGGATACCGGCTTCGACAAAGCGGTGGGGGAGCGGCGCGGCCGCACCTTCCTGCGCTGCCCGGTGGAGACGCTGCGGGACATCGGCATCCAGCCGGAAGAGGTGAGCGACGTGATCCTCACCCATCTCCACAACGACCATGCGGGCAATCTCGACAAGTTCCCCGCTGCCCAGTTCCACCTCCAGGATGCCGAGATGGCCTTCGCTACCGGCCGCTACATGCGCCATGCCTGCTGCGGCCGAGCCTATGAGTTCGACCACATGGTGGGCGCGCTGCGGCTCAATTATACGGGGCGGATCGAATTTCACGAGGGCATGGACGAGATCGCGGATGGCGTGACCGTCCATCCCGCCGGCGGCCATACGGCGGGTCTCCAGTTCGTGCGCGTCCGCACGCGGGGCGGCTGGTTCATCCTCGCGTCCGATGCCAGCCACTATTACGAGAACTTCCAGCGCAACAACCCCTTCCGCCTCGTGTTCAACGTGGGCAAGACGCTGGACGGCTACCGCGCCATGCGGCGCCTCGCCGGGAGCGAGGACAAGATCATCCCCGGCCACGACCCCCAGGTGATGGAGCGCTTCCCCGCCGTCTCCCCGGAGCTTGAGGGCATCGCCGTGCGGCTCGACTGATATTGCGCCGCACATCTTACTGTTGACATTATACACCTATGCCCCATGGTATGGGGAAGGAGCCCCTTCACGGGGCCAAACGACGGCATGGGGAGGAAACGATGCTTGGGCCATTGACGCGCCGCGGTTTTGTCTGCGCGGCGGCATTGCTTGCCGGTTTCGGTCTTGTTGCGACCAAGGCGGACGCCGCGCCATTCCCCTCGCAGCCCATCAAGCTGGTGGTCGGCTTCCCGCCGGGCGGCTCGAACGACGTGGTGGCGCGCATCATCGCACCCGCCTTCAGCGAGGTCATGGGCGTGCCGGTGGTGGTGGACAACCGCCCGGGCGCCAATGCCACCATCGGCACCGAATTCGTCGCGCGGTCCGCGCCGGACGGCTACACGATCACTTTGGGCAGCGCGAGCCCGCTCGCCATCAGCCCCTTCACCTACCCCAACATCCCCTATGACACGCTCAAGGATTTCGTCGGCATCACCACCGTGGCCATGACGCCGGAGCTGGTGGCGATCAATCCCAAGGTCGAGGCCAAGACGCTCCAGGAACTGGTGGCGCTGGGCAAGAAGCGCCAGCTTACCGTGTCCTCCTCGGGCAATGGCGGCCTTCCGCACCTCGCCATCGAACTGTTCAAGACCACCTCGGGCGCCGATGTCCTGCACGTGCCCTATAAGGGCGCGGGACCGGCCATCGTCGATACCGTGGGCGGCCATGTGGATGCGATCATCGTCGACATTGCCGGCCTCCTTCCTCTGGTGAAGGAAGGCAAGCTGCGCGCGCTCGCGGTGACCGCCGACCAGCGCTCGCCCATCCTGCCCGATGTGCCCACCACCGCGGATGCGGGCCTGCCCAAGCTGATCGCAGTGAACTGGTTCGGCATCATGGCGCCCGCCAAGACCCCGCCGGACGTCGTGCAGAAGCTTTATGAAGGCCTGGTCAAGGCGGTGAACACACCCAAGGTGAAGGAGCAGCTCCTCAACGCCGGGATGGAGCCCATGCTCATGTCTTCGCCCGCCGCGTTCCAGACCTTCCTCGTCTCGGAGCTGGACCGCTGGGGCGCCATCGCCAAGGCCTCGAACGCCCGATCCGACTGAGCCGGAACGGCGCTCCGGAAGCCAATGCCATCCGGGGCGCCCGCATGCTATCCTAGAGAAACTTTCCGTCGGCCCGGATTCGCTGTGTTGATTCGGGCTCGGGCACAAAGATTCTCGTTGTGGTTGGAGGAGCTTGGTGGAACCCCCGCTGTTCGGTGGCAGGACCCTGGCAGATCGTGCGTTCGAGTGGCTTGAAGAGGCCATCATCAAAGGCGACTACCCGCCCGAGACCAAGCTCGACGAGGTGGCGCTGGCGAAGTCCTTCGGCATCAGCCGCGGCCCGGTGCGCGAGGCCATCCGCCGGCTCGAAGGCAAGAAGCTGGTGGAGCGGGTGCCGCATGTGGGCGCCCGCGTCGCCGCGCTGCACCCGTCCGACCTTTCCGACCTGCTGTATGTGCGCGAAGCCCTGGAAGGCATGGCCTGCCGGCTGGCCACGGAGCGCATGACCGCGGCCGAGATCGAGGAATTGGAGCGCCTGCTGGAGGGTCACGCCAAGACCGGCGCCCTGAAGGCCGGCGACAGCTATTACCAGCGGCCGGGCGACTACGACTTCCACTTCCGCATCATCCAGGGCAGCCGCAGCGGCAAGCTGATCCAGATGCTCTGCGACGATCTCTATTACCTCCTCCGGGTCTATCGTTACCGCTCCTCCTCGCGGAAGGGGCGGGCGCAGGAGGCTTTGAAGGAGCACCAGGAGGTGGTCGCGGCCATGAAAGCGCGCGATCCTGACGCCGCCGAGCGCGCCATGCGCAACCATTTGCGGCACGCTCTGCTCTCGATCCAGGGTGATCCGAGCCAAGGCGACGCGCCCCCGGCCGACACGGTCCAGGCCGATGTAGCCGCAAGCAAGGCACCGGCCCCCAAGCGCCGCACGAAGCTCCAGAAGGCGTAAGTCCCGGCCACCCGCCGGCGCTGGCCGGCGGCGTGCATTTCTTCGCCTCCAATTGTTGACATTCGACGTTAGACCAAGATACGGAAGTCCTTGGGAGGACCAAGAATGACCCGTCAGCTCAGATGCGTGATCATGCGGGGCGGCACCAGCAAGGCCGTGTTCCTGAAGGAAGGGGACCTGCCCGCCGACGAGGCCGAGCGCACGCGCACCATCCTCTCCGTCTTCGGCTCGCCCGACAAACGCCAGATCGACGGGCTCGGCGGGGCCGACCCGCTCACCAGCAAGCTCGCCATCATCGGCCCGCCCCGCATGGGCGAGCCCCGGGCCGCCAACACCCACCTCACCTACACGTTCGGCCAGGTGGAGATCACCCACCCCGAGATCGACTGGCTCAGCCTGTGCGGCAACATCTCTTCCGCCGTGGGCGCCTTCGGCATCTATGAGGGCTATGTGATCCCGCAGGAGCCGATGACCCAGGTCCGCGTGTTCAACACCAACCTCAACCGGGTGCTCACCATCGAGGTGCCGGTGGAGAATGGCCGACCGGTGGAGCAGGGCTCCTACACGGTTCCGGGCGTGCCGGGCACGGGCGCGAAGATCCTCATCAACTTCTCCGACACCGCCGGCGGCGCCACAGGCGGCCTCCTGCCCACGGGCCATGCGGTGGACCGGCTGGACGTGCCCGGCGTCGGCGCCATCGACGCCTCGCTGGTGGATATCGGCAACGCCCACGTCTTCATCCGCGCGCGCGACATTGGCCTCACGGGCACCGAGACGCCTTCCGAGCTGGACGCGGACAAGGGCCTGCGCGACCGCCTGGAGAAGATCCGCGGCGTCGCGGCCCAGCGCATGGGCATGATCAAGGACGCCGCCCGCTCGCGGGAGGATTCCCCCGCCGTTCCCATCCTCGGCATCGTCTCCCCGCCGGCCTCCTACCGGAACGAGATCAATGGTGGGGACGTGCACGAGGACGAGGTAGACCTCGTCTCCCGCCTCATGTTCATGCAGCAGACCCACAAGACCTATGCCGGCACCAGTACGGTGTGCACGGGCGTTGCGGCCCGCCTGCCCGGAACCCTGGTGCACGAGGCGAGCCGCATGCAGACCCGCGATGCGGGCACCGTGCGCATCGGCCACCCGGCCGGCGTGATCGAGACCGAGACGCAGATCGAGAAGACGCCCGACGGCTACATCGTCCACCGGGCCACCCTCGGGCGCACCGCCCGCCGCATCATGGAAGGCTACGTCTTCGTGCCCGAGGGCAACGGCGCCGCTGGCCACGACCACTGAGCGCGCGTGACGCCGCCCACCCATTTACTGAAATCAAGAAACGGAGCGCCCCATGACTGAGACAGCAGCCGAGACCCTTGCGGATCACTTCGTCAACCTGAAGGTCAGCGATATTCCGGCCAAGGCTCTCGCCGACGCGAAGACCCTGGTGCGCGACTATCTCGGCGTCGCCCTCGGCGGCAGCCGCACCGACAGCGCGAAGATCGCCGCGCGCTTTGCCGAAGAGATCGGCGGCAAGGCCGAGAACACCATTATCGGTCATGGCGGCAAGGTGCCGGCGGTCCACGGCGCTTTCGCCAACGCCATCGCGTCCCACTCCATCGAGCTGGACGACGTGGACATCCTGGCGCTCTATCATTTCTCCCCGCCGGTGGTCTCTGCGGCTCTCGCCGCTGCCGAGCGTGAGAAGTCGAGCGGCGCGGAATTCCTCGCGGCTGTGGTCGCCGGCTGCGAGATGATGGCCCGCGCCAGCAATGCGACGAACTTTTCCCTGCGCAATCGCGGCTTCCACACCACGCCCACCTGCGGCGTGTTCGGCGCCACCATCGCCGCCGCCCGGCTGATGAAGCTCAACAAGGAACAGACCGTCTCGGCCCTCGGCCTTGCCGGCGCGCAGGCCTCCGGCCTCATGGAGATGTACGGCCCCTCCATGCAGAAGCGCTTCAATCCCGGCCCCGCTGCCCGCAACGGCGTCACCGCCGCGCAGATGGCCAAGCTCGGCTATACCGGCGCTGCCACCATCTTTGAGGGCGAGCGCGGCTTCTGCAAAGTCTTCACCGACGAGTTCGATGTGGGCGCCCTGACCAAGGGCCTCGGCACCGAATTCCCCATCGACATCGAGTACAAGCCCTATAGCTGCGCCCGGCCCATCCACAACGCCATCGACACGGCGCTGGCGGTGCGCGCCCAGCTTAAGGAGCCGGTCTCGGCCATCACCTCGATGTCCATGCGCCGGCACCCGGCCTGGGCGCACTATCACCTCAACACCCATCCCGCGACCTATCATGAGGCGCAGGTGAGCCTGCCTTATTCGGTGGCCATCGCGCTGCTGGAAGGCGGGGCGCTGCCGCCCCAGTACCAGAACGACAAGCTGAAGAACCCGGACGTGCTGCGCCTCTCCGAGATGCTGGTGGTGACGCCGGACGAGAGCCTGCCGCGCGGCGTGTCCTGCGCGCTGGAGGTCAAGACGGCCGGCGGTGCAGTGCTGACCTCTCAGGTGGACCACCCGCGCGGCTCCATCGCCAACCCCATGACCGAGGAAGAGATGAACCGGAAGGTCCACATGCTGGGCGATCCGGTCATCGGCCAGGACGGTGTGGCGCGGCTGATCGCGCTGATCGCGAAGGTCGAGGAGCTGCCGAACATCAGCGGCCTCATCGAGGCCACGGTGCCGAGCCGCGCGGCCGCCTGAGCGGGAGTGCAGGGAAGCAACAAGGGGGCGGCCGGAAGGCCGCCCCTTTTTCTTTGCCAGCGCCTAGGACCGATCGACATTCAGCAGCACCGTAACCCCCTCCCCCGCAAGGGGGGAGGGAGAAAGCGGCGGGGTCGGCTCTGAATGTCGATCCAGCCTAGTCGACCGCGTGGCGCCTGCGGAATTCCGACGGCGTCTGCCCCGTGAGCGCGCGGAACACGCGCGCGAAATGGGCGGGGCTGATGAAACCCACCTCCAAGGCGATGTCCATGATGGAGGTTTCCCCTTTCGCCAGCAGTTGCATGGCTGCGTCCACGCGCCGGTGCTGGATGAAGGCGAGGGGCGTCTGCCCCGTGGTGGCGCGGAAGGCGCGGTGGAAATGGCCGGCGGAGAGGTCCGCGCACTGGGCCAGCTCGGCCACGCGGATCGGATCTGCGAGCCGCGCATCCACATAATCGGTGACACGGCGCAGCCGCCATGCGGGCAAGGGCGGCGGCGTACCCGCCTCAGCCGGCGCCGCCCCGAACCGGCGCGCGACGTAATGGGACACGGCGAGCCCCATTGTGTCGCAATAGGTGGCGTCGAGCCCGCCATCGAGCACATCGAGCCGCTCCAGCTCGGAGAGAAGACCGAACAGGAAACGGTCCTCCACGCCGCTCACCGGCCGGATCGTCTCAAGCGCCACCGTCTCATCCGGCAGGAGCGCAAGCGCCGCCCAGCGCCACGCCACATTGTGCAGCCGCAGCCGCCGCTCGGCGCCGGCGGGGAGGAAGGAGGCGGAGCCCGGGCGGTCGGGGCCGTCATAATGGTGCCCGCCATCGGCCCAGATCTCATGGCGATCGGCGCCGCCCCGCAGGGTCACCATGACGAGGTGGCGGGAGGACTGGATCTCGCCTTCCACCAGCGCCGTCAGGGGACGGTGCGCGGTCTCGAAGCTGCCGCCGGTCCAGTCGCGCCGCCTGCGGCCGTCCGCCGGCGTGCTGAGCCGTCCGCCGATCGCCCCTTCGGTGAGCGCCTGCGCCATGCCGTCATCCTTTCGCGCCCCTCCCTTGCACCTACCGGCAGGCGGACAAATGGCAAGGTGCATGTCGTAACGTCAGGATCAGATCATCGTGAGCAGGATCCGGCGCGACGGTTGCCGCCGCCGGGCGCATCTCAGAGGGCACGGCATCCAGCCGAGACGCGGAGATGAACCATGGACGCCCCAAAGCCCGAATTCACCACGGACCGCCGCAGCTTCCTCGGGGCATCGGCGGTCGGCGCGCTCGCCACCGCCATGGCCGCGGCGCCGCTCGCCGCCGGCATTGCGCAGGCGCAGACGAATGCGCCCGCAGCCCCGTCCGGCGGCGCTTCGTCCCAGCCGGTCATCACGCGCACCATTCCCTCCAGCAACGAGGCGATCCCGGCGCTGGGGCTCGGCACCTTCATCGTCTTCGACCTGCTGCCGGGCGCGAAGCGGGACAATCTGCGCGATGTCATGAAGACCTATTTCGATGCCGGCGCGCGGGTGGTGGACACGTCCCCGCTCTATGGTTCCGCGCAATACAGCGTCGGCCAGCTCGGCGCCGCGCTCGGCATCACGGAGCGCATGTTCATCGCCAACAAGGTCTGGGCGACGGGCGAATATCTCGGCGATGAGAGCCATGCGCGGCGCAGCCTCGAACTCTCCCAGCGGGCGATTTGGAAGGAGACCATCGACGTCATGCACGTCCACAGCCTCGTGAACGTGGATCTGATGCTGCCTTACCTGCGCGCCTGGAAGAAGGAAGGGCTCATCCGCTACACCGCCGTTTCCCATTTCGAGAATCCCTATCACGAGCCCCTGGCGCAGCTCGTGGAGGCGGGGAATCTCGACATCGTCCAGGTGAACTATTCCATCTTCAACCGCGCCGCCGAGCAGCGCATCCTGCCGACTGCGCGGGACAAGGGGATTGCGGTGTTCACCAACATGCCGTTCGAGAAGGCGCGCCTGTTCCAGGTGGTGCAAGGCCGGCCGCTGCCGGATTTCGCCAGGGAGTTCGGCGCACAGACATGGGCGGAATTCTTCCTGAAATGGGTGATCTCGCACCCCGCCGTCACCTGCACGCTGGCGGCCACCTCGGACCCGGCCCACGCGGCGGAGAATGTGGGCGCCCTGCGCGGTCCCCTGCCGGATGCGCAGATGCGCCAGCGCATGGTTCGGCACATGGAGGGCCTTCCCGGCTTCGACCGCATCGCCAGCGTGCCCTGGTATCCTGGCAAGGCGCAGATGTATCAGGGGCTCATCCGCCGCTCCCAGGGGCAGCTCCGGCAGCGCCTGAGCTGAAGGCGGCATCGGGAGGAGGCGGTCATGCGCTTGGCATTGGCAATGGCGGGGGTGATGGGCTTCGTTCCCACCGCGTTCGGGCAGGCGCAGGACCGCGTGGTGCTCGGCCCCTTGGCCATCGACCGGACCGAGGTGACCATCGCCGCTTTCGGCCGCTTCCTTGCCGCGCGCGGCCAGCGCACCACGGCGGAGGAATCGGGCGGGGGCTTCGAGTTCGAGGGCGGCTGGGTCCGTCAGCCCGGTTGGACCTATCTCGCACCCTCGGGCACGCCCGGCGCGCCGGGCGATCCGGCGGTCCATGTCACCTGGGTGGAAGCGCGGGACTATTGCGCCTTCGTGGGCGGGCGTCTGCCCACCGCCGCCGAGTGGCGGCAGGCGGCCTATACGGAGATGCGCGAGACCCCGCCCAGTGGCTATGAGCGCGGGCGCACCTATGCCTTTCCCGTGGGGGACGACCCCGCCGGCATGAACTTGTCCACGGGCGATGCGTGGCCCAGGCACGCCCCGGCGGGCGTGACGCGGCAAGGCGTCAACGGCCTATACGACATGGGCGGGAATGTCTGGGAATGGCTTGCCGACCGGCGCGGCGGGGAAGCCCTGACGGCGGGCGGTTCCTGGTGGTACGGGGCGGACCAGACGCGGGCCGCCTCCATGTAGTGGAAAGCCGCCGACTTCTATGCGGTCTATGTCGGTTTCCGCTGCGCCTATGAGGCCTGAGAGGGCGCGACTTTTTGCGGGTATACCCACGGCTGCATCTCGCCGGGCGGCAGGGGATGGGAGATGAAATAGCCCTGGGCCTCATCGCAGCCCCAATAGACCAGGATGTCGTAGGTTTCCCGGGTCTCGACCCCTTCCGCGACCACATCGTAGCCGAGGTCGTGAGCCATGGTGATGAGCGCGCGCACCAGCTTCTGGTCATAGGTGTTGGTGACGAGCTGCGAGACGAAGGAGCGGTCGATCTTGATGAGGTCGATGGGCAGGCGCTGCAAATAGGACAGGCAGCTATAGCCGGTGCCGAAATCGTCAATGGACATGACGACCCCCAGCTCCCGCAGGGCCGCAACCTCGTTCAGGATGCGCGTGCTGCGTGTCAGCATGACGCTCTCGGTGAATTCCAGCTCGATGGCGCCGGGCGTCACGCCGTGGCGCTCCAGGACCGCGGCGAGCCGCTCCGTGAAGTGCGCGTCCTCCAGGTTCCGCGCGGAGACATTGATGGAGACCCGGCGGAGGTTGGCGGCTTTGCTCCAGAGCGCGCGCTGCCGGATGGCGTTATCGAGCACCCAGTCGGTCACGGGCCCGGTGAAGGCCGTGTCGTCCACCAGGGGGATGAATTCCGCCGGGGGCACGTCGCCCAGCGTCGGGTGGCGCCAGCGCAGCAGGGCCTCGGCCCCGACGCAGCGGCCCTGGCGAAGCTCGACGCGCGGCTGATAGACCAGCCGGAGTTCGTCGGGGTGTTCCAGCGCCGGCCCGATCTCGTTCAGCAGCTGGAACCGGCGCTGGTGCGCGAGGTCCTGCCCCACATTGTAGGTGGCGGCCTGCTCGCCGCTGCCGCGGGCATCGTCCGCGGCATTGAAGAGCCGGCGCAGCACGTCGCGGGGGGCGACGGCATCGACCTGGAAGGCATAGACGCCGAACACCGGCTGGGGCGTCAAAGGGATGGCGGCGCAGGTGATGGTGATCCGCAATCCCTTGACGAGGTCGTCCACGATCTTGCGCCACTCCTCCGGCCCGACCTCGCCAAGCACGACCACGCAGCGTGCGGGGCCGACATGGTAGACCCGCAAGTCACCCAGCAGGCAGCGAATGCGTTCGGTTCCCTGGCGGATGAAGGCCGTGTAGGTGGCGCCCAGCACGCGCTGGCCGTGGTTCACCTGCGAAAGGGAGGCGAACTCCACCAGAAGGGCGGTGCGCGTCTCGCCGGGCGCGCGCTTGGCGAGGTCCTCCAGGTCCTGGAACAGCTGGTTCTCGTTCGCCTGTCCGCTGGTGGAATCGATGCAGCCGAGGGCGTTCTGGAGTTCGACCTGCGACATCACCATGGCCGCGAGGTCGGCGAGCGCTTCGCGGTCTTCCCGCGTGAAATCGCGCGGCTTGTCGTCGATCACGCACAGGGTGCCGAGCCCATAGCCTTCGCGCGTGATCAAGGGCGCGCCGGCATAGAAGCGGATCCCCGCCTGGGCCAGGATTCCGTCCTTGAAGCGAGGATCCTCGCGCATGTCGGACACGACGAACACTTCGTCGCTCGTCAACGCATAGGCGCAGGGGGCCTCCGAGCGCGGGATTTCCGCAAGTTCGACCCCCACCCGGGACTTGAACCATTGCCGGTCGCTATCGGTGAGCGAAACGGCGGAGACGGTAGAGTTGAAGAGGCGGCTGGCGAGCCGGGTGATGCGGTCGAAGCTCTCGCTGGGGGGCGTATCGAGAAGATGGAGGTCCCGCAGGGCGTTCAGCCGCGCTTCCTCGTTTTCGATCACCGCGCGACGCATGTCCGATTGTCCGCCCTGCCCCGAGCCGTGCCAGCTCATGCTGGAGCGTGACACGACGCCGGGCGTGGGAGAAGCCCTCCAAGGTGCTGCACGCCCATAAATGATCGTCTTTGTCGACAATTGAACGGTCGAAGGAGGCCGGCTGTCCGACGATGAATATCAAAGGTAGTATAATGGGGCGACACTCGTCGTTTGCAGAGCGGGTTTCTCCCCCCGATCGTCAGTCTCACAGCGTCCAGCGCCAGGCGGCGAGCCCCATCAAGGCTGCATCTTCTCCGGCAAGGCCCATCACCTGCAGACCGAGCGGCAGGCCCTGGTCCTCAAGAAGCGGCAGCGAAATGGCTGGGACACCGAGAAGGGAGGCCGGCACGTTCATGACGGGGTCGCCGGTATAGCCGAGCCCCAGAGGCGCGGCACCGGTGGCCGCAAGCGCCACCGCTCCGTCGAATCGCGACAGGGTGTCGGCGAAAATCTCGCGGACGTGGGTGCGGTCTTCGAGCGCGGCGGCATAGTCCGCTGGTGTCATGGCTTCGGCCTCGACGAGGCGCCGGCGCATGGCGGCGCTGACGCCCTCCGGATGGCTTCGGACATAGCCCGCGAGAGGCCAGCGCATCTCCCAGGCATTGATCCGCGTGGTGAGGGGAAAGGCGCCGGAGAGAGCTTCTTCCAGGCGCTCCACCGCGCCATCCATGGTGCGGTGGACCACTTCCACGCCATGGGCGGCAAGGCGGGCCAGTTCCGCCTCGAAGGCTTCCACGGCGCCCGGCGTCGCCTTCGCCCATCCGGCCGTCTCAAGCACTGCGACGCGCTTCGGCGCCCGGGCCGCCGGAAGGGTTTCGGGTCCCGTGAGCGGGCGCTCGCCGGGGTCTCCGCCCACCCGTGTGGCGATGGCCTGCGCCACCGCCCAGATGTCCTCCAGCGTCTGGCCGAACAGGCCGACGCAGCTCTGGCTGAGATGGTCGTAGGTGCCGCTGCGGTTCAGCGTGCCGTAGCTGGGCTTGAAGCCGATGCAGCCGCAATAGCTGGCGGGGCGGAGCGTGGAACCCACCACCTGGCTGCCCAGCGCCACCGGCACCATGCCCGCGCCCACGGCCGCCGCGGACCCGCTGCTGGAGCCGCCCGGCGTGCGCCTGGGATCATGCGGATTGGCGGTCGGCGCGTTCTGCTCGGTGGCGGCGAACTCGGTGGTGGCCGTCTTGCCGAGGATGATCGCCCCCGCCTCGCGCAGCGCCTGGACGGAGGCGGCGTCGCGCCGCGTCTCAAAGCCGGTCCAGATGGGCGAGCCCTGGCCGGTGGGCATGTCCTCGGTCTCGATGATGTCCTTCACGGCGACCACAAGGCCGTCGATGGGGGAGCGTGGCTTTCCTTCGTGCCAGCGCCGCGTCGCCTCTTCCGCCTCGCGTAAAGCTCTCTCCCGCGCGAGATGGACAAAGGCCTTCACCTCCGGTTCGCGCTCATCGATCCGCGCAAGGCTGCGCTTCAGCATGTCGTCCGGGGAGGAATGCCCTGAGGCGAAGGTGGGGGTCTGCTCGGCGTAAGAAGGGACGCGCACGCTCTGCTTCCTTCCAGTGGACGTGTCAGTATACAGCCGCTTCCGGCGCTTCCCGGCCGGAGAGCAGGTCCGCCACCCATTTCGCCGAGGCGCTGTGGGCGCAGACCGTCAGCGCGGCGATGAGGATGGGCACGCCGATGAAGGCGCCCGGCAGGCCCCACAGGAAGCTCCAGAAGAATATGGCGAACAGCACCATGAAAGGTGAGACGGAGAGCGCCTTGCCGGCGATGCGCGGCTCCAGATAACTGCCCGAGAGGAACTGGATCACGTTCAGGCACACGAACACCACGAGCGCCAGCTCCCATCCCGACTGCGCCAAGGCGAAGGTGGTGGGCAGCATGGTGGCGACGAACGGGCCGATGAAGGGAATGTAGTTCATGGCGAAGGCGATGGCGCCCCAGGCGGTGGCGAGCTCCAGCCCCGCAGCCAGCGTGAAGGCCCAGACGACGAGCCCGGTGGCGGCGCTCATGAGGGTGCGCACCAGCATGTATTTCTGGAGCCTGGCGGCCACATCCGCACCGGCGGCGAGGAGGAAGGCGCTGGTGTCGCGCCGCTCCAGCCGGGCCACCTGGCTGCGCAGCGCGTCCAGTTCCAGCAGGCCCAGCAGCACATAGATGAAGGTGAAGATGAGGAAGGCCACGAGGCTGTTCAGGCGGGTGGAGACCTCCTGCACTGCCCGCAGCATCCAGCGCACGTCGAAATGCTCGGTGAACAGGCCGGCCATGACGAAGCCGTGGCTTTCCAGCCAGTCCGCGGCCTCCACGTAGATGGCCTGGAAACGCGCCACATTGTTGAAGATCCACTGCCCCACATGGCCGAGCCCCCACACGATGGTGGACAGGATCGAGCCCACCACCGCCAAGGTGATGATGAGGGTGAGGAGCACCGCGACCATCTTGGGCAGGCGGGCCTGGAGCGCCTTCTGCAGCGGCCAGACGATGGCCATGATGAAGAAGGCGAAGGCGATGGGCACGAGCAGCGTTTCGGCCAAAGACAGCGCGGCGCAGATGGCGATGGCCGCGATGATGCCGATGAGGACTCCCGCTGCACGCCCACCCGACATCCGGTCCCCCAAATCGCTGCTTCGGCCGGAGTGGGCCGTGCGCGGCGGGCGATGTCAATGAGCACGCCCCCCGCAGCTTGCATGCGGGGACGGCGGATGATTATTTCGCGTCGTGACACTCAAAGCGCCGACGACACCCCATGCGGGTTGATTTCCTAGGGTTGGAGGCCTTCGTCGCCATCGCCGAGCGCGGCTCGTTCCTGCGCGCGGCGGCCCATCTCAATCTCTCCCAGACCGCGCTCAGCCACCGCATGCGCAAGCTGGAGGAGGATCTGGGCGTCCAGCTCCTGGCGCGCACCACGCGGCAGATCACGCTCACCTCCGCCGGGCAGGACCTCCTGCCCAAGGCGCGGCGGCTGATGGCGGAGCTGGAGAGCGAGATTCAATCCCTGCGCGGGCAGGCTCATGAGCGGCAGGAACGGGTGGCGTTCGGCTGCCTGCCCACCATCGCGGCCTACCATCTGCCCCAGGCGCTCTCCGCCTTCCGCGAGCGCTATCCCGACGTGGCGGTGAAGATCTACGACAATTCCGCCTCCGAGATCGCCCTCCTGGTGCAGAAGGGGGAGGCGGAGTTCGGCATCGGCATCGTCTCCGTCCATGCCTGGGACCTCGACATCGCGCCCATCCGCAAGGAGCCGTTCGTGCTGCTCTGCCGCGAGAGCCATCCTTTCGCCAGCCTCGGCTCGGTGAACTGGTCGCAGCTCGAAGGCACGCCGCTCATCCGCATCAGCCCCCAGGCCGGCAACCGTGCGCTGATCGACGATGCCTTGGGCAGCCGGCGCGAGACGCTGAACTGGCGCTACGAGGTGCAGCATGTGCAGACGGCGGCCAGCATGGTGGCGGAGGGCATCGGGCTCACCGTGGTGCCGAAGCTCGCCATGCATATCGGCGGCACGCCGGGGCTGGTGGCGCTGCAATTGCGCAATCCGTCCGTCACACGCTCGCTGGGGGTGATCACGCGGCGCGGGCATTCGCTGTCGGACCCGGCGAAGTTCATGCTCAGGCTCATCAAGGCGCGGCTACGGGGGTAGCATCTTTCGGGAAGCTGGATCGGCTCTCTCCCCGCAAGCGGGAGAGGGGACGCCAGGCCCATATATGCATATTATTCATAAAACTCTGAAATCATGTCATTTGATTCATGAGTCAACTCCGCCCAAGGTCCGGTCCAACGAAGAACCTGGATCGCGGGAGGACGTCGCATGGCTGTCAGCATCGCCCTCATCGGCTTCGGCGAGGTAGGCGGCATCTTTGCCGCCGACCTGAAGAAGGCCGGTGCACCCACCGTCGCCACCTATGACATCAAGCTGGACGATCCGAGCCTCGCGCCCGCTCTGCGTGAGAAGGCAGCCGCATCCGGCGTCCGGATCGCGGAGAGCGCCGCCGACGCCATCGCGGGCGCCGACATTGTCATCTCGGCCGTCACTGCGTCTTCGGTGCTGGCTGTCGCCGAAGCGGCCGCCGCGCATCTGAAGCCCGCCCAGTTCTTCTTCGACGTGAATTCAGCCTCTCCGGAGACCAAGCGCATGGCCGCCCGGGCCGTGGAAGCCTCCGGCGCGCATTATGTGGAAGGCGCCGTCATGGCGCCTGTGCCGGCGCCGCGCCTCAATGTGCCGATCCTTGCCGGCGGGCCGCGGGCGAAGGCTGCGGCGCTCATGCTGAACGCCCTCGGCATGAATGTGTGCCCGGTGTCCGACACCCATGGTCGCGCCTCGGCCATGAAGCTCTGCCGCTCCATCATGATCAAGGGCATCGAGGCGCTGATCATCGATTGCGCCCGCTCCGCCAAGGCGTGGGATGTGGAGGCTGAGGTCTACGCCTCCCTCGAAGACACGTTCCCGGGCGTCGATTTCGCCAGGCTCGCCGAGACCATGGCGGGGCGCGTGCGCCAGCACGGCGTGCGCCGCGCCGCCGAGATGCGCGAGGCCGCCGACATGGTGGCCGATCTCGGCCTCAACGACGCGCTCGTGCGTGCGGTTGCCGAAGCGCAGGAGCGCGGCGCCACCCAACCCATTCCCGAACCGGAAAAGAAAGCCGTTCGCGCATGACCATCAAGTCCATTCCGGGGCCGGACCCGGATACGCGTACCCCGAAGTTCAAGCTGCCGCCGCTCTCCTGCGACACCCATTGCCACATCTTCGGGCCGGGGCACCTCTACCCCTACGATCCGAACCGTTCCTACACGCCCCCCGACGCGCCTTTGGAGATGTTTCGCGCGCTGCACGCCAAGATCGGCGTGGAGCGGGCGGTGATCGTGAATGCCAGCGTCCACGGCACCGACAATCGCGTGGCGCTGGACGCCATCGCCCAGAGCAACGGCGCCTATCGCGCTGTAGCCAACCTCGACGGCTCCATCGACGAGAAGGGGCTGGAGGCGCTGGACAAAGGCGGCTTCCGCGGCTGCCGGTTCAACTTCGTGCGCCATCTCGGCGGCGTGCCGGACATGAAGGTGTTCGACCGCCTCGTTTCCATGGTGGCGCCGCTCGGCTGGCACATCGACCTGCATTTCGACGCGATCGACCTGCCCGAATACGCCCCCATGCTCTCGCGCCTGCCGGTGCCCTACACCATCGACCATATGGGCCGGGTGAAGGCGTCCGACGGGCTCGACCAGGAGCCGTTCCGCATCCTGGTGGACCTGCTGGCGTCCGACGAGAAATGCTGGGTGAAGGTGTGCGGCTCGGAGCGCGTCTCCTCCGCCGGCGCGCCGTTCCACGATGCGGTGCCGTTCGCCCGCAAACTGGCGGAAACCGCGCCCGACCGCATCATCTGGGGCACCGATTGGCCACACCCCAATGTGAAAGTGATGCCGAACGACGGCGACCTCGTGGACATCGTCCCGCTGTTCGCGCCGGAGCCCGAGCTTCAGCGGAAGATCCTGGTGGACAATCCGGCCCGCCTGTTCGGCTTCGACAGCTAAGAGAGAGGAGGCGCCCATGGCCCGCCAGGTCTCGATCCCCTGCATGCTCATGCGCGGCGGCACGTCCAAGGGCGCCTATTTCCTGGCGTCGGACCTGCCGTCCGAGCCGTCCGCGCGCGACGCGGCGCTGCTCGCCGCCATGGGCTCTCCGGACCCGCGCCAGGTGGACGGCGTGGGCGGCGCCCACCCGCTCACCAGCAAGGTGGCGCTCGTCTCGCGCTCGACGCTTGAGGGCTGCGACATCGACTTCCTGTTCTGCCAGGTGGTGGTGGACAAGCCGCTGGTGGATACCACGCCCAATTGCGGCAACATCCTCGCCGGCGTCGCACCCTTCGCCATCGAGCGGGGACTGGTGAAGGCGGCGGGGCCCGAGACCCGCGTGAAGGTGCGCACGGTCAATACCGGCACCATCGCCGAATTGACCGTGCAGACCCCGGACGGCTTCGTGGAATATGACGGCGATGCGCGCATCGACGGCGTGCCTGGCACCTCCGCGCCCATCCCCATCGACTTCCTCGACGCGGCCGGCTCGGTCTGCGGTTCGCTCCTGCCCACGGGCAACGTGGTGGACACTGTCGCGGGCGTGGACGTGACTCTCATCGACAATGGCATGCCCTGCGTGGTGCTCGCGGCCTCCTCGGTCGGCCGCACCGGCTATGAGAGCCGCGATGCTCTGGACAAGGACACCGAGCTGAAAGCGCGGCTGGAGGAGATCCGCCTCGCGGCCGGCCCGCTGATGAATCTCGGCGACGTCACCTCCAAGGTGGTGCCGAAGATGATCCTGGTGTCCGCGCCTTCCAAGGGCGGGCACCTCTCCACCCGCTCCTTCATCCCCCACGAATGCCACGCCTCCATCGGCGTGTTCGCGGCGGTGACGGTGGCGACCGCGGCGACCCTGCCCGGCTCACCCGCGCACAGGGTGGCGGTCTTGCCGGAGGGCGCGGTGAAGACGCTCTCCGTGGAACATCCCACCGGCGAGTTCACCGTGCGCATCGAGCTGGGCGGCACGGTGGAAAAGCCCGTGGTGGAGCGCGCCGGCCTGCTGCGCACGGCGCGCGCTTTGTTCGACGGCAGCGTGCTGATTCCGGCGAAAGCCATGAGCGCAGCTGCCCGCCCGCTGGCGGCCGAGTAATCATTTCAGGAAAGAGGCTTCCATGTCCGAGAAGAAGACGGCCCTCGTGGTCACCGCCCATCCCGGCGACTTCGTCTGGCGCGCCGGTGGTGCCATCGCGCTGCACGCGAAGAAGGGCTACCGGGTGAAGATCGTGTGCCTGTCCTATGGCGAGCGCGGCGAGAGCCAGTTCGCCTGGAAGACGGCGGGTGTGAAGCTCGAAGAGGTGAAGGCGCAGCGCAAGGCGGAGGCGCAGGAGGCGGCATCCATCCTCGGCGCCGAGATCGAGTTCTTCGATGCCGGCGACTACCCGCTGAAGCTCACCGACGCCATGTTCGACCGCATGGTGGACATCTATCGCGAGGAGAAGCCGGCCTTCGTGCTGACCCACGCGCTGGCCGACCCCTACAATATGGACCACCCCGAGGCGACCCGCTTCGCGCAGGACGCCCGCATCATCGCCCAGGCAGCGGGCCACAAGCCGGACCCGACCCGCGCTTATTCCGCGCCTCCCGTCTTCCTGTTCGAGCCCCACCAGCCCGAACAGTGCGATTTCAAGCCCAACGTCATCCTCAACATCACCGATGTGTGGGAAACCAAGCACAAGGCGTTCGAGGTGCTCGCGGCGCAGAAGCACCTCTGGGACTACTACACCCGCGTCGCGCTCAACCGCGGCGTCCAGGGTGGGCGCAATTCCGGGCGCGCCATGACCTATGGCGAAGCCTATCAGCGGGTCTTCCCCATGATCGTGGAGGAGCTGGCATGACCGGCCTCGTCGTCCGCAACGTCCGCCGGGCCGATCAGGCCATCATCGATGCGCTCGCCTCCTTCGGCGTCGCCACCGTCCATGAGGCCATGGGCCGGCTCGGCCTGATGAAGACCTATATGCGGCCCATCTATGCGGGCGCGCAGGTGGCGGGCAGCGCCATCACCGTGCTCGCCCAGCCCGGCGACAACTGGATGCTCCATGTGGCCGCCGAGCAGATCAAGCCCGGCGATATCGTGGTGGTGGCCTGCACCGCCGACAATACGGACGGCATGTTCGGCGATCTCCTCGCCACCTCCTTCAAGGCGCGCGGCGCTGTGGGCCTCGTCATCGATGCCGGCTGCCGGGACGTGAAGACCCTCACCGAGATGGGCTTCCCCGTGTGGCCCCGCGCGGTATCCGCCAAGGGCACGGTGAAGGCGACGCTCGGCTCGGTGAACGTGCCCGTGATCTGCGCCGGCGCGCTGGTGAATGCCGGCGACGTGGTGGTGGCGGACGATGATGGCGTGGTCGTCGTTCCCCGCGCCCGCGCCGCCGAGGTGGCGGAGAAAGCCGCCGCGCGCGAGGCGAACGAGGGCGAGAAGCGGGCGAAGCTCGCCTCCGGCATTCTCGGCCTCGACATGTACAAGATGCGTGAGCCGCTGGCCGCCGCCGGCCTCGTCTATGTGGACGACCTGCCCGGTGAAGATGCCTGAGCCGTACCCCTTTGAACCGACCCGGACGCCGGCGCAACCGGCGCCGCCCTTCATCCGAGAGAGGAAAGCAATGACCATCTTCAAGAAGTTCCTCGCAGGCTGCGCGCTCGCCCTGGCCATAGGCGCAGCGGCCCCCGCCATGGCGCAGGCCACCTACCCGACGCGCACCGTGCGCATCGTCATCCCCTTCGGCCCGGGCGGCATCGCCGACATCACCGTGCGCGTGGTGGCCGAGAAGCTGTCCGAAAAACTCGGCCAGCAGTTCATCATCGACAACCAGCCCGGCGCCGGCGGCATCACCGCGGCCCGCGCCGCGCTCCAGGGCGGGACGGACGGCTACACCCTGGCGCTGTTCAGCAACGGCACGGCCATCTCCGTGCCGCTGTTCAAGAAGCTGCCCTTCGACCCGGTGAAGGATTTCGAGCCCGTCTCGACGCTCGGCTATTTCGACTTCCTGTTCCTCACCAACGCCTCGTCCAAGTACAAGTCCGTGCAGGACCTGGTCGCCTTCGCCAAGGCCAATGCGGGCGCGCTCAATGTGGGCACGGTGAATGTAGGCTCCACCCAGAACCTCTCCGCCGAGCTGTTCAAGTCCATGGCGGGCATCGACTTCACCATCGTGCCCTACAAGAACACGCCGGATCTCATCATTGCGACGACCCGCAACGACGTGGACCTGATGATCGACAGCTATGCCTCCGCGAAGGCCATGCTGGGCGACAAGAAGATCCGCGCCATCGCCACCTCGGGCAACCATCGCACGGAAGTGCTGCCCGACCTCGTCTCGGTGGACGAAAGCGGCGTGAAGGGCTTCGACGTCACCTCCTGGAACGCCATCTTCGCCCCCGCCGGCACGTCGAAGGAGATCATCGAGATCCTCAACAAGGCGATCCGCGAGGTCGTCGCCATGCCCGAGGTGAAGAAGCGCCTGCTGGAGCTGGGCATCGAGGCCAAGGCGTCGACCCCCCAGGAGCTTCAGGAGCGCCTGACGTCCGACATCGCCAAATGGTCGGCGGTGATCGACAAGGCCGGCATCGAGAAGCAGTGATGTGATCGGGGCGGCGACGGTCCGGTCGAGGATTGCCGCCGCCTCTTCCTTGCTTCATGGATCTTGAAACAAGACGCCATGGAGGACTGGGAGATGGGCAAGACGATTCTCGTGACCGGCGGCAGCCGGGGCATCGGCCGCGCCACCGCGCTGAAGGCCGCACGGCTCGGCTGGTCGGTGGCGGTGAATTATGTCCGCGATGCCGATGCCGCCGCCGAGGTGGTGAGGGAGGCCGAGCGCGCTGGCGTCAAAGCCGTCGCCATCCAGGGCGACGTGGCGGTGGAGGCGGATGTGATCCGCATGTTCGCGCAGGCCACCGAGGCGCTGGGTCCGCTGGACGGCGTGGTGGTGAATGCCGGCATCGTCGCGCCCGCCTCCAAGCTCCAGGACATGAGCGTCGAGCGCCTGCGCCGAATGTTCGAGGTGAACGTGCTGGGCGCCTATCTCTGCGCCCGCGAGGCGGCGCGCCACCTCACGAAGAACGCGAAGGGCGGCTCCATCGTCATCGTCTCTTCCGTCGCCGCCCGCCTCGGCTCGCCCGGGGAATATGTGGACTATGCCGGCTCGAAGGGCGCGACCGATTCCCTGGCCCTCGGCCTCTCGAAGGAACTGGGTCCCGACGGCGTGCGGGTGAATGCGGTGCGGCCCGGCCTGATCGACACCGAGATCCACGCCAGCGGCGGCTACGCCACGCGGGCCTTGGACCTGGGTTCGAAAATGCCGCTCGGCCGCGCCGGCACCGCCGAGGAGGTGGCGGAGGCCGTCATCTGGCTGCTCAGCGACGCCTCCTCCTACGTGACCGGCAGCTTCATCGACGTGGCTGGCGGGCGCTGACGCCGTAAGGCTCGCATATTCCCATAAGGCCGTCATGCCCGGGCTTAACCCGGGCATCTCCATCCGCGCCTGGAAGCCGGGGAGATGGCCAGGTCAAGCCCGGCCATGACAATGATTGGAGGCGCCGCCTCACACCGCGCAGTATTTCTCCTGGATCTCTGGGTTCGCGAGCAGCTCGGCCGCGCCACCGGAATGGACGATCTCGCCCTGGTCCACGATATAGGCGCGGTCCGCCAGCGCCAGCGCGCGCTCCACATTCTGCTCGACGATGAGGATGGTGAGCCCCTCGCGCTTCAGCCGCGCGAACAGCTCGAACATCTCGTCCACGAGCACCGGCATGATGCCTTCCGAAGGCTCGTCCAGCATGATGAGCTGCGGGTCGGCGGCAAGCGCCCGAGCGATGGCGAGCATCTGCTGCTCGCCACCGGAGAGGGTATCGCCGGCCTGGTTGAGGCGCTCGCGCAGGCGCGGGAAGGTTTCCGCGATGCGGTCGATGATCTCGCCTTCCCTATGGCGGTTGGGCGAGGCCACGAGGCCGAGGCGCAGGTTCTCGAGCACGGTGAGCCCGCGCACGATGCGCCGGTCCTCGGGCACATAAGCGAGGCCCATGCCGAGGCGCCTGTGGGTGGGGGCAGGGAGGATGTCCTCGCCCTTGAATTTCACCGTGCCGGTGCGCTTGGGAACCAGCCCCATGATGGAGCGCAACGTCGTCGTCTTGCCGGCGCCGTTACGGCCGATGAGGCACACGGCTTCGCCCTTGGCCACCGAGAAGCCGATGCCCTGGAGGATGTGGCTGCGCCCGTACCAGGCATTGAGATTTGCGACCTCAAGCATGCTCACACCGATTGTCCGAGATAGACGCGCCGCACCTCGTCGTGGCCGCGGATGTCGTCGGCCGTGCCTTCGGCCAGGAGCGTGCCGTGATGCAGCACGACGATGCGGTCGGAAATGCCCATGACCAGCTTCATGCGGTGCTCCACCAGGATCACCGTGCGCTCCGCATTGAGCTTGAGGATGAGGTCCATCATGTCTTTGGCCTCTTCCGGGCTCATGCCGGCGGTGGGCTCGTCGAGAAGCAGCACGCGCGGTTCGCAGGCGAGCGCCACCGCGATCTCGAGGCACCGCTGCTGGCCGTGGGCGAGAGTGTCCACACTCTCGTGGCGGCGGTCCTGGAGGCCGACGCGCAGGAGCAGCGCCTCCACGGTCTCGTCCAGCTTGAGGGTCGCCCGCGGCTGCCAGAGGCCGAAGCGCGAGCGCAGCGCCTGGGCGGCGATGCGGACATTCTCGTGCACCGAGAGCTTGGGGAAGAGGTTGGTGATCTGGAACGACTTGGCGATGCCCATGTGCGCCAGACGGTGCTGGGGCGTGCCGGTGATATCCGCGCCGTCGAGGAACACCTTGCCCATTGTGGGCGGGAACTGGCCGGAGAGCACATTGAAGAAGGTGCTCTTGCCGGCGCCGTTCGGGCCGATGATGGAGGTGAGGCTCCCGGCATGGAAGCTGGTGGTGACATTGTTGAGCGCCGTGAAGCCGCCGAAGCGCTTCGTCACGCCGTCCACGGCCATGATGGGGGTGGTGGGGGGCTTCATCTGGGCCGCCGCATGCGCCGCCGGATTCATGGCCGCACCCACTTGAGCAGCGAGCCCCAGATGCCGCGCGGAAAGAACAGGATCAGCACCACGAAGAGAGTGCCGATGACCAATTGCCAATGCACCGTCACCACCGTCACCACGTCCTGGAGCATGATGTAGACATAGGCGCCCACGAAGGCGCCGAAGAACGTGCCCATGCCGCCCAGCAGGGTGATCATCAGCACCTCGGCGGAATTGAAATAGTTCAGCGTCTCGATGGGTACGACGGACAAATGGATGGCGTAGAGCGCCCCCGCGAAGCCCGAGAACAGGCCCGACAGGATGAAGGCCAGCCAGCGCGTGCGGGCGACGTCGTAGCCGCAGGCCATGGCGCGCTTCTCGTTTTCGCGGATGGCTTCGAGCACCCCGCCGAACGGCGAGTTCAGAATGCGCGAGAAGAGGGCGATGGCCACCGCCCCGAGGGCGAACAGCACATAATATTTCACCAGCGGGTTCAGCATATTGAGGTGCAGGCCGAAGATGTTGATCACCGGCACGTTCACGCCGCGCAGGCCATCCTCCCCGCCGGTGAGCGAGACCCATTGATAGGTCGAGTAATAGACCACCTGCGACAAAGCGAGAGTGATCATGGCGAAGTAGATGCCGCGCGAGCGGATGGCGAACCAGCCGATGACGACAGAGGCGATGCCGGCGACAGCGATCCCCATGGGCAGAGCGGCGAACCAGGGGATGCCGAACTTGGCGATGGGAATGCCGCAGCCATAGGCGCCGAGCCCGAACAGAGCCGCATGGCCGAACGAGAGCATGCCCGCATAGCCGAAGATGAGGTTGAACCCCATGGCATAGAGGCCGAACACCAGGATGTTGACCGCCAGCGCCTCGTAGGGCGTGAGGAAGGGCAGCACCGCGAGCACGGCGATGGCGGCGAGGACGCGGTGGCGCGCGATGAACTCGACGATCGCGCGGAAGGCCCCGGGGGAAGCGCCCGCCTTGGGCGCGGCGGCAACGGAATTGGAAGCCATGGAAGTCCTCAATCCATCACGCCGGCGCGGCCGAACAGGCCGCGGGGGCGGAACACCAGGACGACGGCCATGAGCAGGAACATGGAGAGCGTCGTCATCTCGGGATAGAACAGCGAGGTCATCGAGACCGTGATGCCCACCGCAAGGCCCGCGATCACGGCGCCCAAAAGTGAGCCCATGCCGCCCACCACGGTGACCACGAACGCCTCCACCAGCACCGGCACGCCCATCTCCGGGAACACGCCCCGGATGGGCGCGGCCAGCACGCCGGCGAGCGCCGCAAGGCCAGTGCCGATGCCGAACACGATGAGCCAGACCTTGGAGACATCGACGCCCAGAACCTGGACGATCTCCTGGTCCCGCGCGCCGGCGCGGATGATGAGGCCGTAGGGCGTCTTCTCCAGGAAGAACCAGAGCGCGATGAGGATCAGGACCGTCACGCCGATCAGGAACAGGCGGTATTTCGGGAAGAAGAACACGCCGAGATTCACGGCTCCGGTCAGTGTTTCGGGCGTGTTGAAGGGAATGCCTTCGGTGCCGGCGAAGATGCGCACCAGCTCCAGGATGATGAGGCCGAGCCCGAAGGTCAGCAGCAGGGGATAGTCGATGCCGCGCCCGTAAAGCGGGCGGATCAGGAAGCGCTCGCACACCATGCCGATGAGCCCGACCGCGATCGGCACCACCAGCAGAGCGATCCAGAAATTCCCCGTATAGGCCAGCACCGCGACGCCCACATAGGCGCCCAGCATGAAGAACTGGCTGTGGGCGAAGTTGACGATAGTGAGCAGCCCGAAGATCAGCGACAGGCCGACCGCGACCAGGATGAAGATGGTGCCGAGCGCGACGCCCGTGAAGAGCTGGAGCAGGATGAGGTCGAGCGTCATATGGATCGCGTGTCCGGTGTTCTGTGTGGGCCAGCCACCCCATGGGGCCGCCGCAATTCCCTCTCCCGCTTGCGGGGGAGGGTTAGGGAGGGGGCCGGCCGTAGGCCGGATAGCGCCGCGCGTCAGGAGAGGTCTGCCCCCTCCCCCGCAAGCGGGAGAGGGAGCCGCGTCACCGCTTTTGGGCCTCAGCTATGCCCCAGCTCCTGGCAGCTGCGCAGGAACTTGTCCTCGCCCGGCTGGGTATCGACGATGTTGAACACGTCGTACTCGGACTTGACCTGCGCCTGCGGCTTGGATTCCACCACCAGCACCGATTGCACCGCCTGGTGGTCGCACTTGCGGAAATATTCCTCGCCTTTGTAGGCGTCGTATTTCAGCGTCTCGAGCGCCGCGATCACCGCATCAGGATCGGTGCCGCCGGCCTTCTTCACCCCTTCCAGCAGCGCGTAGATGCCCGCAAAGCCCAGCGCCCCATAATCGGTGGGCACCGCATTCTTGTTCTTGGCGCGGTAGGCATCGTTGAGGCGCTTGGCGGAGGGGAATTTGTCCTCCAGGCCCCAATAATAATTGGCGCCGCCGATGACCCCCTCGAACGGTCCCGCGCCGCCCGCGAGCCGCTGCGAGAACAGCAAAACGGGGCAGGCGATCCGCATCTGCTGCTTCAGGCCGAAATCGGTGGCCTGCTTCACCGTGTTCAGCTGGTCGCGGCCGAAATTGCAGACGACGAGCACGTCGGGCTTGGCGGCCTGGATGCGGGGGAAGAGGGTCGAGAAATCCGTCTGCCCGAGCGGGTGCTTGATCTCCAGCACTTCCTCGACGCCGAACTCCTTGCCCACCCGGCGGAAGCCGCGCGCCATTTCGTGGCCATAGGCGTAGTCGGCGATCAGGTAGGCGACGCGCTTGCCGAATTTCGGGAACACGTAGCGGCCCACCGCGCCCGCCGTCATGTGCGGGTTCAGCGCCTCGTGGAAGGTGTATTTGGAGAAGTCGGAGATCTCGTTGATGGAATCCGACTGGCTGATGGAATTGTAGATGACGCCGCGCTGCTTCGCGACCTGGTTCACCGAGAGCTGGACCGCGGCGGAGAGCGAGCCGCACAGGAAGTTCACCTTGTCCTTCTCGATCAGCTCCAGCGCGCGGGTCGCCGCCTCGCCGGGATTGAGCTTGTCGTCGCGCACCAGCAGCTCAGCCTTGCGCCCCTTCAGGCCGCCGGCATCGTTGAACATGGCGATGGCGATCTCGGCGCAGCGCACCTGGTCCTGCGCCTCCGTGGAATAGGGGCCGCTGATGGGCACCGGGAAGCCGATCTTGATCGCCGCTTCCTGGGCCTGCGCGGTGCGCAGGAAGGCAGGGGCGGCGAGGCCGGCAACGGTGCCGAGGGCGGCGCCCTTCAGCAGGGTGCGGCGGGAAACCGTCATCACATCCTTGGGGTTCATGGCTTTCTTCCCGTTGTACTTGTTGTGCTTTTTGGTACGCGACTGGTCAGGCGCCGATCATTCGGCGGCCTGCCGTTTCTGCCGCCGCTCGGCCTCCCGCATGGCGGTGAGGATGCGGTCCGGCGTGAAGGGCATGTGGGTGAGCGTCACGCCGAAGGGCGAGAGCGCATCGTTGATGGCGTTCATCACAGCGCCCGGCGCGCCGGCGGTGCCGGCCTCGCCCGCGCCCTTGGCGCCCAGTTCGCTGTCGGCGGTGGGGGAGACCACATGGCCCACCTGGATGTCCGGCATCTCGCAGGCCATGGGCACCAGATAGTCCGCCATGTTGGCGTTCTGCATCTGGCCGTCGGCGTCGTAAACGCAATGCTCGAACAGTGCGCCGCCGAGCCCCTGCACCACGCCACCGCGCACCTGCTCGTCCACGAGCTGCGGGTTGAGGATGGTGCCGCAATCCTCCACCACCCAATGGCCGAGCAGCTTCACGAAGCCGTCCTCCACTTCCAGGTAGGAGGCCTGGATGCCGTTGGTGAAGGCGAAGGGATAGCCGCGCGGCACATAATGGCGCACCGCCATCAGTTCGGCCTGGAAGCCGGTGGGCAGCGTGTCGGGTCGGAAATAGACGATGCGGCCCAATTCCGGCAGCGCGATGCGCTCCCGGCCCGTGTCCGCATCCACCACCGCGCCCTCGCGAACGTCGAGGCTTTTGGGGTCCGCCTGGAGGATGGCGGCGGCCACCGCGACGATGTTCTCGCGCAGCGCCTTGCCCGCCTGCCACGCGGCTTCTCCGCCGATGCCGGCCGCGCGCGAGGCCCAGGTGCCGCCGCCATAGGGCGTCTGGTCCGTGTCGCCGCTGATGATGCGCACCCGGTCGAGACTGACGCCGACGGAGGTGGCCACCACCTGCGCGATGACCGCTTCCGTGCCCTGGCCCTGCTCGGTGGCACTGGTTTGGCAGGTCACGGCGCCGGTGGCGTCGAGGCGCACGACGGCGCCGTCCTGCGAGGAGATGCGCGCGCCGCCCACGCCATAGAAAGCGGCGCCGGGATTGGTGATCTCGATGAAGCTCGCAAAGCCGATGCCGCGATGGATCCCCTTCTTGCGCAGCTCCGCCTGCTCGGCCCGCAGCTTCTCGTAATCCATCATGCCCAGCAGCTTGTTGAGCGCCGCGTGATGGGAGAGGGATTCGAACTTCAGCCCCGTTGCAGAATTGCAGGGATAGGCGTCGTCCTTGATGAGGTTCTTCCGGCGGATCTCCACCGGGTCCATGCCGATGCGCTGGGCCGCGAGGTCCACCAGCCCCTCGGTGACGGCGGTGGCGATGGGATGGCCGACGGCGCGGTACTGGCAGGTGACGTTCTTGTTCTGGAAGACCACGCGCGCCCGCGCCTTGTAATTCATGCAGATGTAGGGGCCGCCGGTGAGGTTCACCACCTGGTTCGCCTCCACCGCGCTGGTGCGGGGATAGACCGAATAGGGGCCGATGCCGGTGAGGTCGTCGATCTCGAAAGCGGTGATCGTGCCGTCCTTCATGACGCCGATCTTCCCCTTCACCCGGTGGTCGCGGGCGTGAATGTCGGTAAGAAAACTCTCCAGCCGGTCGGCGACGAACTTCACGGGCCGCTTCAGCATCTTCGACAGCGTGGCGGTGGCCATCTCGTCGGCATAGACGTGGACCTTGATGCCGAAGGAGCCGCCCACATCCTTGCACACCACCCGGATGTCGCTCTCCGGCATGCCGAGATGGATGGAGAGGATGTTCTGGATCATGTGCGGCGCCTGGGTGCCGAGATAGGCGGTCAGGCGGCCGGTGCCGGGATTGAAGTCCGCCACCATGGCGCGGGGCTCCAGCGTCACGCCGGTGTGGCGGCCG
Source organism: Aquabacter albus (assembly GCF_040049275.1). Taxonomy (NCBI): domain Bacteria; kingdom Pseudomonadati; phylum Pseudomonadota; class Alphaproteobacteria; order Hyphomicrobiales; family Xanthobacteraceae; genus Aquabacter; species Aquabacter albus. The sequence continues at coordinate 258,297 of NZ_JBDZDT010000004.1, forward strand.
AAGGAGAAGTCGGTCTCGATCACATGGTCGGAGGCGGCAAAGGCGGCCGCCGGGTCGCCGCCGGTATAATTGCGCTCGAAAGCGAGATTGTCGCCGAGGCTCTCATGGATTACGGGCGTCTCGGGATCGAGCGCGGTGCTCATGTCGGTCACGGGCGGCAGGGGCGCGTAATCGATCTCCACCAGTTCCGCCGCGTCCTCGGCCAGCGCGCGGGTGCGGGCGATCACCGCCACCACTGCCTCCCCCTGCCAGCAGGCGCGCGTCACCGCCATGGGGTGCTGGGGCGCGGACTTGAGACCCACCATATGGGTGAGGACGCCCACCCAGGGGGTGCAGACCTCCGCCATCTCGGCGCCAGTGACGACCGCCACAACGCCCTTGGCTTTCTTCGCCGCGCTCACATCGATGGCGCGGATCTCCGCATGGGCATGGGGCGAGCGCACATAGACCACATGGACCATGCGCGGCAGGACGAGGTCGCTCACATATTCCCCGCGCCCTTCGGTGAGGCGCGCGAGGTTGGGGCGCGGGACGGAGCGGCCGATATAGGAATTCGGCCGGTCGAGGGCGGTCAGCGGAGAAGGCACATCGCGGGTCATCGGGCGGCCTCCGCGCGGGCGCGCAGGGTGGTCTCCACCGCATCGACGATGGCCTGATAGCCGGTGCAGCGACAGTAATTGCCGGAGATGTGGTCGCGGATCTCCTCGCGGCTCGGCATCGGCTCCACCGCCATGAGGGCGGACGCGGCGATCAGCATGCCGGGAGTACAGTAGCCGCATTGGAGCGCGTTGCGGGTGCGGAACGCTTCCTGCAGATCCGCGATCTCGCCGCTGTCCGAGAGGCCCTCGATGGTCTCGATGCGCTTGCCGTCGCACTGGACGGTGAGGGTGAGGCAGGCGCGGACGATCTCCCCCTCCATGCGCACGGTGCAGGCGCCGCAGACGCCGTGCTCGCAGCCGATATGGGTGCCCGTCAGGCCCAGGTCTTCCCGCAGGAAGTCGGCCAGATGCCGGCGCGCTTCCACGCTCTCGCTGTGCTCGACGCCGTTCACGGTGAGGGTGACGTCGAAGACGGTTTCCAAGTCCCCGTTCATTTCGGCGCCTCCGACAATTGGGCCGCGACGCGCCTGAGAAGGACGCCGGCGAGATGCATTTTGGTGTCCCGGCTGGCATGGATGTCGCCGGTGGGGTCGAGATCGGTCTCAAGGGCCGCGACGGCGCCCTCGATGTCGCCGACCGCAAGCGCCTGCTCGGCGCCGGTGGCGCGCGTCGCGCACTGGCCGACGCTGAAATAAGCGAGCCGCACGTCCGCGATCCCGTCGCCCCGCGCCCTGGCGGTGGCCGCGAGGCCCACCATGGCATAGTCGCCATGGCGCCGGGCGAATTCGGCGAAGCCCACGCGGCTCTCCTTCGTGTGGAGCGGCAGGCGCAGGCCGGTGAGCATGTCGCTCGGGCCCAGCGCGGTCTCATAAAGGCCGAGGAAGAGGTCGTCCGCGCTCACCTCGCGGTCCCCGTCCGGCCCGGACAATGTGATGCTCCCGCCCAAGGCGAGGATGCAGGCGGGCATCTCGGCGGCGGGATCGGCGAAGGCGACGGAGCCGCCCAAGGTGCCGCGATTGCGGATCGCCGCATGGGCGATGTGGGGGATGGCGCGCGCGAGCAGCGGCGCATGCTCGGCCACCAGCGGCGAGCGCAGCGCCTGCGTGTAGCGCACCAGCGCGCCGATCTTCAGGCTGTCGCCCTCGATGGCGATGTCGGAAAGACCGGGAATGTCATTGATGTCGATCAACACGCTCGGCGCCGAAAGGCGCATATTGAGCATCGCGACGAGGCTCTGGCCTCCTGCGATGATGCGCGCATCGTCGCCGTGCGTGGCGAGCGTCGCCACGGCTTCCGCGACCGACTGCGCTTTCGCGTAAGCGAAAGTGGCTGGCTTCACGGACGTCTCCTCAGGCCGCTCAACGGCGGCTTATTATTGGCGGGCATTCTGACGTGCGTCGCATGCCCTGTCGAATGCGCATCTTAATGATCACTTGATAAATAGCAAGCGGGATTCAGCGCCGAGCTGTCCCGATGACGCAACGTTTCCAAGGCGTTTGATCGCCCCACTCTCTGCTTGGTCTTTTGTCTGGAAGCTAAGCCATGAGATGGGCAGGCGGGCTCGGGAGAGCCCGGTCCGGAAATCCGTCTTACGTCAGATCCACGGCTCGTCTGGAGAACGCGGCGGCCAGCCGGCCCGTCTCCGCTGCATTGTCCGAGGCGGCGGTGCCGGCCTTCGCCCGTGCGGCGATGCCCTCGAAGATCATGGACCAGCGGAACAGCGCGAAGGCCATGTGGAAATTGGTCATCCGCACCCCGTGGCGCGCCTCGGTGTCATAGATGGCGAGATAGGGTTCGAGCGCGGGGATGCCCAGGGTGTCGATGTCGAGACCCTTCAGGCCGCCATACTCATCCGGCTGCGAAAGCCACGCCATGGCGCTGTGGGCAAGGTCCGCCAGCGGATGGCCGAGGGTGGACAGTTCCCAATCCAGCAGCGCCACCACGCGCGGCTCGGTGGGGTGGAACATGAGGTTGCCGATGCGATAGTCGCCATGCACGAGGCTGGTGGTGTCGTCCGCCGGAATGTTCGCCGGCAGCCAGGCGATGAGGCGCTCGATGTTCGCATCCTCGCGGGTGCGGGACTGCTCCCACTGCCGGCTCCACCGGCTCACCTGCCGGGCGAAATAATTGCCGGGGCGGCCGTAGTCGGCGAGCCCCACCGCGGCGACGTCGACATTGTGCAGCGCCGCCAGAATCCGCGCCATGGCGGCATACATGGCGGCGCGATCCGCGGGGGCGACTCCGGGCAGGGTGCAATCGTGGAACACCCGCCCGTCCACCCGCTCCATCACATAAAAGGGCGTGCCCACCACGCTGCGGTCGTCGCAGAAGAGCAAAGCGGGCGGCACCGGCACATCGGTGGCGGCCAGCGCGCTGATGATGCGGTGCTCGCGGTCCACCGCATGGGCGGAGGGCAGAAGCTCCCCCGCCGGCTGCTTGCGCAGCACAAGGCGGCGATTGTCATAAGTGACGAAGAAGGTGGGGTTCGACTGGCCGCCGGCGATCGCCTCCAGGCGCACCGAGCCCTCAAGGCCCGGCAGGGCGCCGCGCAGGAAGGCGTCCAGTGCCGCCGTGCCGAAACCGTTCACGATGCCGCCACCGGCCAGCGCCAGAAGGCGGTCTCCTCTTCCGAGAGGAAGCGGTTGAGCACCATCTGGTGCACCTCGTCCGCGCCGTCCACCAGCCGGGCCTGCCGGGCATAGCGGTAGATCCATTCCAGCACGGTATCCTTGGAATAGCCGCGCGCGCCATTGATCTGGATCGCCATGTCGGCCGCCTGATGGAGCGTGTTGGCGGCCTGGATCTTGGCCATGGACACTTCTTTTCGCGCAAAGCCGCCGCGATCCAGCTCCCACGCCGCTTTCATGACCAGGAGGCGGCCCACCTCGATGCCCATGGCGGTCTGGCCGAGCTTGAGCTGCACGCTTTCGCGATCGCTGAGGGCGACGCCGAAGCCGTGCCGCTCGCCGGCATACGCGCGGGCGATCTCCACGCAGCGCTTGGCAAGGCCGAGCCAGCGCATGCAATGGGTGAGGCGCGCCGGGCCGAGGCGGATCTGCGTCATCTTCAGCCCCTGGCCCTCGCCCATGAGCACGTCCTCGGGCGCGATGGTGAGGCCGTCGAACTCAAGCTCGCAATGCCCGCCATGCTCTTCCGGCCCCATGATGGGGATGCGCCGCACGATGCGCCAGCCGGGCTGGTCCTTATGGAAGAGGAAGGCGGTGAGGCCCTTGCGGGCATCGTCCGAGGTGCGCGCCATGAGGATGAAATGGGCGGCCTCCTCGGCGCCAGTGATGAACCATTTGCGGCCATGGATCTTATAGGAGCCGTCCGCCTGCTTCTCCGCCCTTGTGAGCATCATGGAAGGGTCAGAGCCACTGCCGGGATGGGGCTCGGTCATGACGAAGGCGGAGCGCACCTCGCCGCGCACGATGGGGGCGAGCCAGCGCGCCTTCTGGTCCGGCGTCGCCACCTTTTCCAGCACCATCATGTTGCCGTCGTCGGGGGCGGCGGAGTTGAAGATCACCGGCCCGAAGATGGAACGGTTCATCTCCTCGTAGCACACCGCCATGCCCACCCGGCCGACGCCGAGTCCGCCGGTCTCGGGACGGAGCTGGAGACACCAGAGGCCTTCCGCGCGGGCCTTCGCCCGCATCTGCGACAGCAAATCAGTGCGGATGTTCTCATGGGCGTCATAGGCAGCGGGATCGGCCTCCAGCGGGATGATCTTCCGCTCCACGAAGGCGGCGATGCGCGCCCTGAGGTCTTCGAGGGCCGGGGAGATGGAGAAGTCCATGGCTTGCCCTCAGAGGGAGGAAACGAGATGGCCGCCATCCACCACCAGCGACGTGCCGGTGACATAGGCGGAAGCATCGGAGCAGAGGAACAAAAGCGGCCCTTCGAGGTCGGCGAGCCGGCCGAGCCGGCGATAGGGGATGCGGCGGACAAGGGCCGCTCCCGCCTCGCTCTCGAAGAAGTCCCGGTTGAGGTCGGTCTCCACATAGCCGGGGCACAGGGCATTCGCCCGGATTTTGTGGCGCGCCCATTCCAGCGCCATGGATTTCGTGAGCTGGACCAAGGCTGCTTTGGAGGCTGAATAGGCGGCCACCTGGCCGGCCACCCGGTGGCCGAGAATGGAGGCCACGTTCACGATGGCGCCGCCCGCCCCGTCCGCCGCCATGGCGCGGGCGGCCGCCTGGCCCACGAGGAAGGCGCCCTTCAGATTGGTGTCGAGGATGCGGTCCCACTCGGCCTCGTCCTGATCCAGGAGAGGCGTCGTGGCCGTGACGCCGGCATTGTTGACCAGCACGTCGAGCCGGCCCCATGCGCCCTTAACAGTGGCGACCGCCGCCTCCACCGAGGCGGCGCTGGTGACATCCAGGGAGATGGCCATCGTGGTGCCGCCCGCCGCGCGGATGCGGGCACAGACCTCTTCGCAGTCGCCCCTGTGCCGGGCCGCCACCGCCACCCGCCCGCCGGACGCAGCGAGCCGCTCGGCGAAAAAGGCCCCGAGCCCCTTGGAGGCGCCGGTGACGAGCACGGTGCGCCCGTCGAGGGACGCGTGAAAGCTCATGGATGGGCCTCCCAGACCGCGCCTCTGCGGGCCGATTATTCGAACGGGCGCTCGCTTTATAGATTTGCGGCGCGCCGCCGCGCAATGGGAGGCTGGGTCAGTGGCGCAGCTGGTTGTCGCCGCGCATGAGGAGATCGGCGCCCTTCTCGCCTGTCGCGATGGTGGGGGCGTTGGTATTGGAGGAGGGGATGGTGGGGAAGATGGAGGAATCGATCACCCGCAGCCCCTCGACGCCGCGCACGCGCAGTTCGCTGTCCACCACCGCGTCGGGATCCGCGCCCATGCGGCAGCTGCCCACGAAATGCCAGGTGGTCTGCGTGGTCGCGCGGACATAGTCCACGAGCCCCGCTTCGTCCTGAAGGTCCGGGCCGGGCCGCACCTCCCGCACCACCAGCGCGCCCAGGGTGGGCGCCGCGGCGAGGCGGCGGGAGATGCGCAGGCCCGCCAGCAGCGTTGCGAGGTCCGCCGGGTCGGAAAGATAGTTCGGGTCGATCTCCGGATCCGCCAGCGGGTCCGGCGAGCCGATATGCACGGCGCCGCGCGAGCGCGCCTGGAGCGCGGTGATGCCGATGGTGAAGCCGGAGAAGGGGTCGAGGCCCGCTTCCGGCGTGCGGGCATAGCGGTCCTTGCCCGAGAGAGGATGAAGCTGAAGCTTGAGGTCGGCCTTTGAGGGATGCACGCCACTCTTCAGGATGGCCTGCGCAGTGGCCGAGCAGATGGAGAGCATGCCCCCGCCGAACACGGCGAATTTCAGCCCCTCCTGCACCTGCCGCACCGGGCTGCGCAGGATGTCGTTGATGGTGAGGGGCCTTGCGCACTCGAAGGCGACGCGGGTGTTCGGGTGGTCGTGGAGGTTCTCGCCCACGGCGGGGAGCGCGTGCACCACCGGGATGCCGTGGCGCGCCAGCACCTCCGGATTGCCGATGCCCGACAGTTCGAGGATCTGCGGCGACTGCATGGGGCCGGCGGAGAGGATCACCTCCGCCCGGGCGCGGGCGGTCTGGCGCATCCCGTCGCGGACATATTCGACGCCCACCGCCCGCTTGTCCTCCATCAGCACCCGCGTCGCCCGCGCGCCGGTGGCGATTTTCAGGTTGTGGCGCTTGCGGGCGCGGCCGAGATAGGCGACGGCGGTGCTGCACCGGAAGCCGCGCCTGGTGGAATATTGCAGGTAGGAGGCGCCGGCATAGGTGCCGTCATTATAATCCTCCACGCCCGGCACGCCGATCTCCTCGCAGGAGCGCAAATAGGCTTCCGCCAGATCGTCGAACTTGCGCAGCTTGGTGACGGAGACGGGCCCCTCGCGGCCGCGCGCGTCGGGGTCGCCTTCCGGGAAATGCTCGCTGCGCTTGAAATAGGGGACGAGGTCGCGATAGCCCCAGCCCTGGCAGCCGGCCGCTTCCCAGTCGTCATACTCGGCCGGGTCGCCGCGCACGAAGACGTTGCCGTTGACCGAGCTCGAGCCGCCCAGCACCTTGCCCCGCACGAGGAGCTGGTCGCGCCCGCCGAGATGCGCCTGCGGCACGCTGCGGAACGGCCAGGTGACTTGTGGGTCGTTCAGTATCTTCGCGACGAACAGCGGGATGCGGATGTTGAGCCGGGCGTCGGAGCCCCCCGCCTCCAGCAGCAGCACGCGCCGCTTTCCGCTTTCGGTGAGCCGGTCCGCCAATACGCATCCGGCCGAGCCGGCGCCTACGATGATATAGTCATAGGTCGGCACCGCTTCTGGATTACGCATTACCAAACGCCCTGATCTCTTCACTCACCGTCCGTGCCGAGGCGCGAACGGGGCGCAGGATCAAGCGTGCTCACGATGCCGGTCCAATAATATTCGTCCGCCGGACGATGCGGCGAAGTTATGCTGGGTGCGTCTCTGCCAGAATGCCGGGCGACCTCACGCCGTCGCGCGTGCGGGCGAAAATTCTGCGCGCAGCCGGTCGGTATGTTCGCCCAGCGCCGGCACGGGGCCGAAGTCCGGCACCGTCCCGTCCATGAGCGCGCCGGGGGCGAGGCAGCGCACGGGGCCGGTGGGCGTGTCCACCTCCACATGGCGGTTCTGCGGATGGGCGAGGAGGTCGTCCATGCCACTGACCCGGCCATAGGCGATGCGCGCCGCCTCGAGCCGCTCCACCATGGCCTCGCGCGCCGCCGCCGCGAACACGCGCTCGATGATGGCATCGAGCGCCGACCGGTTGGCGACGCGCTGGTTGTTGCTCGAGAAGCGGGGATCGCCCGCGAGCGCCGCATCGCCCAGAACCTCGGCGCAGAACACCGCCCATTCCCGCTCATTCTGGATGGAGAAGAGGACCGCCTTTCCATCCCCGCAGGCATAGGCGCCGTAGGGCGCAATGGTGGGGTGGCTGAGGCCGGCGCGGGGCGGCACCTTTCCGCCATAGGCATATTGGAGGTAGGGCACGTTCATCCAATCGGCCAGCGCGTGATAGAGCGACACGGCGATGCTGCGCCCCACACCCGTGCGTTCGCGGGCGTAGAGCGCCTGGAGGATGGCGGAGAAGGCCGTCATGCCGGCGGAGATATCGCATACCGAAACGCCAACCCGCGCCGGCCCCGCCGCATTGCCCGTGATGGAGGAGAGCCCCGTTTCCGCCTGGACCAGGAGATCGTAGGCCTTCAGATCGCGATACGGCCCCTCTTCGCCATAGCCCGAGATGGAGCAGGTGATGAGGCGCGGGTTCTGCGCCCTCAGCGCCTCAGGGGCGAAGCCAAGGCGGTCTATGGCGCCCGGCGCCAGGTTCTGGATGAAGATGTCGGCCTTCTCCACCATGGCGTGGAGAATGGCGATGTCACCGGCCGACTTCAGGTCGAGGCAGATGGATTCCTTGCCCCGGTTCAGCCAGACGAAATAGGCGCTTTCCCCGTGCACGAGGGAATCGTAGCCGCGCGCGAAATCGCCTTCCGGCCGCTCCACCTTGATGACCCGCGCACCCGCATCCGCGAGGCGCGAGGAGGCATAAGGCGCCGCTACCGCCTGTTCCACGGAGACGACCATGATGCCTTCGAGATCCCGTTGCATGGAACACCGTCTTGGAAGCCGCATCGCGCCGGCGCGTCAAAGTGGCCGGCGCGCGGCCGGAGCGCAATATAAGCGCCTGGTTTTCCTTCCGGTGACCTTATGCCCGCGCGCTGGGTTGAAGGACGCGGCGGGTCAGGCGACCGCCGCGGCGACCGTTGGAACGCCGTGGACGGGCAGGGCGGGAAAGCCGCATTCCGCTTCGAATGCTGCGGCAGCCTGCATGAGAAGCCCGTCCCGGTAATGGCCCCCGATAAGCTGGAGGCCGATGGGCAGGCCGGCTTTCGACAGGCCGCAGGGGATCGAGATCGCCGGGTGGCGGGAGGCGTTGAACACGGCGGTCAGATGCGGGCTGGGCGTCTCCATCTCCACCCGCTCCGGCAGGGATTGCATGGTCGGGCAGATGAGGACGTCATAGGTGGTGAGCATTTGGTTGAGCCGCGAGCCGAAAACGCGCCGCTGCTGCTCGGCCTCCGAATAGGCGAACACGCCGAAGGCATGGGCCTTGGAGGTGGTCACCAGCGCCGGATCCATGAGCGCCTGTCTCTGGGTCGGGATCTGGCGCATGAGGGTGGCCTGCATCACGCAGCGCATGACGAAGTAGGCGCCGCTGCCGAGCGCATAGAGCGCGGGATCGAAATCGATCTCCTCCACCACCGCCCCGAGGCTGCGGAACGTGTCGGCGGCCCGCCGGGTGGCGGCCTCCACCTCAGGGTCAATCTCCACGCCGGAACCGAGATTGGGCGAATAGGCCATGCGCAGGCCCTTCACCCCGCCTTCGAGTTCGGCGAGGTAATCGCCCTCGTGCGGCGGCAGGCCGTACCAGTCGCGGGCGTCGGGGCGGCTGATGATGTTCATCATCACGGCGCAGTCGCGCACCGTGCGGGTGATGGGCCCGACATTTGAATTGGTGCCGAAGCGCGAGGGCGGGTAGTCCGGCACGCGCCCATGGGTCGGCTTGAAGCCCACGAGGCCGCAGCGGCTCGCCGGCACCCGGATGGAGCCGCCGCCATCGGTGGCGAGCGCGAGCACGCCCATGCCGCCCGCGGTGGCCGCCGCCGCACCCCCGCTCGACCCGCCGGGGGTGACGGCGGTGTCCCAGGGATTGCGGGTGATGCCGAAGAGGGGGCTGTCGGTCATCACCTTCCAGGCGAATTCCGGCATGGTGGTCTTGCCCACCAGCACGGCGCCGCTCTCCCGCAGCCGCGCCGTGCCAGGGCCGTCCTCGGCCCACTCCTGGTCCGGGTTGATCGTGCGCGAGCCCGAAAGGGTGGGCCACCCCATGGCGAGGATATTGTCCTTGATGGTGGTCGGCACCCCGTCCACCACACCGAGCGGCGCGCCGTGCTGCCAGCGCGCCTCGGACTGGCGGGCCTGCGCCATGGCGCCCTCTTCGTCCAGATGCTGGAACGCGTTGAGCGTCGGGTTCACCGCGGCGATATGGGCAAAGGTGGCGCGGCAGACGTCCACCGGCGAGAACCGCTTCTCCCGGAAGCCCTCCACCAGATCGATGGCGGATAGCCGCAACAGGTCTTCAGTCACCGTTCCATCCCCAGTTCTCCAGGCGCGCCTTGGGCGTCGCCAGCCGGATTTACATGTTGGACTGTCAGGTTCGACTGCACCTTAAGTGGCAGCGATAAGGATAGCGCGAGGTCGCAGACCAATTTGCGACGATTTCGCGGATTTTATAATGTCGACAAAAATACAATATTCATATCTAGAAGCGGCTTTTCCCTCGCCTACACACCCTCAGTGTCGACACTATAATGCAGATCCCCACGAGTTCCAGTGGTGCACGCGCTTGGATGCACGCAATAAAAATTTCCGGAAAACCCCGCAGGATGAAAGGCATGGCCTCCACGGGGCGCGCATCGGGTGAAGAATTCCGTGTACCGCCCGGCTCAGATGTCCTGTTGGCGCCGATAGTGGGTCTCCAGGGCCCGCAGGGCGTTCATGTGGTTGGAGCGGATCAGCGCGGCGGCGAGCAGCGCGTCACGCTCGCGATAGGCCCGGAGCAACCGCGTGTGATCGTCGAACGAACTCGCCATCCGGCCCGGCTGCGACAGGCTGAGCTTGCGCAGACATGCAGTGCGCAGCAGCAGCGAATCCATCATGCGCTTGACCGTCCGGTTGCGGGAGAGCTGGCAGCTGCGGTCGTAGAAGTCGAGGTTCGCCCAGACGAAGGCGGAGGAATCCCCTTTTCGGTAGGCGCCCTCCATCTCCTGCAGCGCTGCGGCGAGCCCCGTCAGGCCGGCTTCATCCACATGGCGGACGACGTCCTCCGCGATCAATTCGAACAGGGCGGCGCGGGCGCGGTAGATTTCGCGGATCTCCGGAAGGCTCAGCGCCATCACGCGCGGACGGCGGCGCGGCGGGATGTCCACCATGCCCTCCTTCTCCAGCAGCATCAGGGCCTCGCGCACCGGTGTGCGGCTGGTCTGGTAGCGCTTCGACAACTCGACCGAATTGAGGTCTGCACCCGGTGCGAGAAGGCCCTCGATGATCTCGGCGCCGATGGCGCAGGCAATGTCCGACACCAAAGACGGCCGGTCGTGCCGCTCGCCGACGACGCGCTGGACGAGTTCCTTCGCCCGAGCCAGGGAATGGGCCTCGCGCCGTGAGGCCTTGGGCTTCGAAGCTGGCGACACTTCATGCTGAAATCTGCTGAAGGGCTCGGATCTTGTCATTCGGCGTGTCTTCGGCCTTCTTCTTCTTGCGCCGCGACCATATCCGAGAGCTTAGGCGCCGTGAACCACATGGCGCATCGGCGGCCGGCGCGAGGCACAGCGCCCGGCGGCGAGAAATCCCGCGGCGCGGGTGGCGTAATCCTACCGGGGGCTCCATCCCTTTGCATGAGCCGCATTTGGCTTAGTCCCTCCCCAGGAGATCGAGAGACCTTTGCTGCGTTCTGCGCAGGCGGCAGAGGCCGTAAGAATATCCAAGCGGCTAATGCAAATGGGGAGCGGGATGACAACAAATCTCGTGTCAGGCGGTCCTGACGACTTCGCTTTTACATCGCCGAAAGGCTTGGACCTCATCGGCGCAGAGCTTAGCGGGGGCTCGATCTCGATCGCATCCCTCGGACGGCTGATGGCCGATTTGCCATGGGCCAAGGAAGCGCACGATTCCGGCCTCTCCGTCGGGGTGTCTGCATGGGCCGATGCGGTCGGGAAGGACACCCTGGCATTTGCCGATGTCTCCATCGACATGCAGGCCTTCTCGTGGGGCGCGGTGGCGGCGGGCTCCGCGCAGACCGGCGCCATGGCGTTCGGGGCCTGCGGCGATGCGGTGAGCGCGAATGCCGGCTCCGCATTGGATATCGCCGGGGCGGACTTCGTGGTGGTGGTGAATAGCTCGGGGATGGGCGGGGGCTTCTATGGCGACACCGCCTGGGCCGCCAATTTCAGCAACAGCACCTTCATCGCCGTGGACGTGGCGGGCTTCACCTTGAGCTGCGGCCCGTTGGTGATCGAAGCCTCCGCCTTTGGGCCGATCCTCGGGGCGCCCGCTCTCGTCGACGGCAATCTCGCGAGCTTCGACCTTTCGAACCTGGTGAAGGGGGACGACACCCTTGCCACTTCCGATATCCAGGCCCTGACCGTCCAGGATCAGCTCTCCAGCGTATCCGCCATGCTGTTGGCCGCGGTGGAGCACGCCAACTTCTCCAACCCGAACCCAACGACGCCGGATGATCCAGATGAGCCCGGCACGGGAGGCCCCGGCACAGGGGGCCCTGGCGGGGGAGGCGGCGGCATCGTCATTGTCCCTCCCGGAGATGATGGTCCATGGGGTGGCTCCGATGATGACGACGATTTCGGAGTGGTCATCGTGGATGACGGCTACTGGCCCGATGGCTTCGATATTGCGGATGTGCCCCCGCTGAACGCTACTAGCCGTTCGGGTGATGCGGGTGCGGTGACGGGCCCCCTCGGCACCGAGTTCACCTCCAGCCCGGGGAACATGTTCCATGAGGTGGATGTCGGCGGAACGCCGCGCCCGTCACCTGCAACCCTTTATGAGATGTTCTCCGGCAATCAGACCGGCCTCGTCGGGGGCGGCCCTTTGCCGGATGATTACAGCGTCGATGAAGCCATGGACCTCGACGGCGGCGGTGGGGAGGGTGCCTGCAATGTCTGCACCGCGCTCCTGCCCCAGGAAAAGGAAGGCACGGCGGATATCTACGATATCGCCGAGAGCGGGGGATGCCAGACCCTGCAGCAGTTCAAGACGCGGGAAGGCGACCGGCTGATTGGCCTGGAAGGCTGGTCGTCGGAGGCGGCGCTGCGGGCGGCAAACGGAGAGACGCTGTTTCTCGAGCGCTCCGATTGCGATGCGCAGGACCTGATCATGACCTTCCTGAAGGATGGCGAATGGCACAGCCTCCGCTTGGACGATTTCTTCCTGCTCAATCCCGTGTTCGACAATGTGTCGGCCGATGACGTGCTCTCGGATGATGAGGCGGTCCCCATCCTTCGGGCGATCCTGCAGGGTGGGGAAGAGGCGGCGCCGGAGGCGGCACAGTCCGACGTCCCGCCGATCGGGGAAATCATGTCTTTCCTCGCCTGACCCGGTGGGATACGCGCCGAAGGGTCGCGCGTATCCCAAAGCCGTACTCTCCTTAGGAGAGGTTTGCACCGCACTTGAAAGTATAAACTAAGTCCTTACCTCCTATCACCTTTGAGTAAAAAACGTATTCCTGCGTCTAATAGAGCGTAATGCCGCATTAAATTTAGACCAACTCCGCTACAGTGAGCGCAGTGCGAGATCGCGAGGAATGCTATGCCGGCGACACATACCTCGACATTCACCCAGGGTCTCTCAATCTCGCAGGTTGAGGGCGAGAATCTCTCGGTGGACACGGCTTCGCAGGCGCTGGCGGTTTCGACCGGCCCGACATCCTCCGAAGAGGAGAGCATGGCGCTGCAGCTCGGCGGCGATGCCACGGCGGTGGGGGAGAACACGCTAGCCACGGCCAATGTGACCGCCACCGTCTCGGGGAACGAGGACGTGCAATCCGCTTATGGCAGCGCCGCCTTCTCGGCCTGGGGCTCGGGACCGGCGGATGCCGGGGTCTTTGCCACGGCGGTGAGCTATGGCGCAGTCTATGGCGACGCCGATTACGGCTTCAGCCTCAATTACACGTCCGAATCCAGCAGCCAGAACGGCGATACCATCGAATGGGAATCCACCTCCATCACGGAGGTTTTCGCGCTGGATATCGACGGTGTCCCGACCCAATCCTCCGACGCGTCGGATTCGGCCGCTCAGCAACCGCCCCCCGAAGATCCGCAGCCGGAGCCCTCCGGGTTCGATCCGGACTGGGCCGGGTGCGGGTGCGACCCCATCGATGACTGGGGCGGAGGGGTCGACGGGAACGTTGCCATCTTCGATGTCTTCGCAGAGGCCGTCGGAGATAACAGCCTTGTCGAAGTGGAGGTCGCGGCCCTGACCGTCGAAGACCAGCTCTCCACCGTGACCGTGGTGGCGACAGGCGCCATCGGTTGAGATCGACGTCCGGGCTCGGATCGAATCCGCGCAGCGCCCGTGGTCGCGCAAATCTATAGTATACACGTACTTATATACCGAATTTTCCACGATGAGTAGTCGCATTTATTTCGTAACATCTAATACTCCATTCGTTCAGTCATACCGTTGCTCCTTTGACCCTGAGGAACTCCGATATTAGCCTAAGATTATCGGCAACACGCCGATGTCCATGCAATGGAGGCAGTTATGTCCAACGATTACGGTCACGGCGGTCATGGCGGCGACAGCTTCGAGTTCGAAATCGACGTCGTGAAGGAGTTCGAGGTCTCTATCGATCTCAGCTTCGACACCGAGACTTCCTACGAGAGCAATTTCGACCCGGAAGTGAACATCGATGTCTGCGTGGACATCGAGGGCAACTTCGCTGGCTTCAACGTCGACGTGCAGGCTGTTGGTGATGACGGCGCCACCGAGGTGAACCTCGTTGCGCTGACCACCGACGACTATTCCAGCATCACCCTGACGGGTTATTCTGCGGTTGCGTGATTGAGGCGGATCGGCAAGATCCGTCTTGCTGATTTAAGCATCGATCGAACCCGGGAGTTCCGGCGGCATGGCCGCCGGAACTCCTTTTTTGTTTTCGGCCCGGCGCGATTTAAGAAGCCGCCTAAGTCAATTTAAAATTTTTAAATAGAACTCTGCGGAATGGTTGGCGGGTCGGAACGTCAGGTTTATTTATATTTACTACCCCTAAGCCAAAAGGTGGCTACCCGTGTGTGCCGTTGTTTGGCGAGTTCGATGCCCACTAACTTATGCCCACCGGCCAGCTACGTCAGGTCGTGCGAAGGGGAGTGTGGGCAATGGCGACATCTATCAAAATCACCAAATCGTCGGTGTCTGGGTCATCGAGCGTGGTGTCCGGATCCTCGAGCGTGACGTCGTTCACCAGCACTTCCTCGGGCTCGGCGACCGCTGCGGTCAGCGCCTTCGCGGCGACGAGCCAGGCATCTGCGCTGGCCGCCACGCCCGTGTCCTACCAGGTGATGAGCCTGACCAATAACGCGGACTCGTTCCAGCTCACCTCCTCCGGCAGCTACAAGATCCAGGGGCTCAACGGGAACGACACCATTTCCGTGCAGGCGGGAACGACCGGTGGCGATTATCTCGATGGCGGCGCGGGCAACGACATACTGACCGGCGCCCAGACCGACGACATCCTCGACGGCGGCGCAGGAACCGACACGCTGAATGGCGGAGACGGGAACGACGTGCTCCGTGGCGGCGCCGGCGGCGACACGCTGAATGGCGGAGCGGGCATCGACACGGCCGACTATTCCACGTCCGCGTCCCTTGTCACCATCACCCTCAACCTGGACCCGTCCAAGACCACGCGGGGCGCCGGCGGCGATGCCATGAGCGATGTGCTCTCGGGCATCGAGAACCTCACCGGCTCCGCCTTCAACGACGTGCTTTCGGGCAATGGGGAGAACAACCAGCTCATCGGCCTGCTCGGCAACGACGTGCTGCGCGGCAATGACGGCGACGACCTGTTGATCGGCGACCGCATCGTCGACGTCGACGGCAACGGCATCCCGGACGACGATGACGGCGATGGCATTCCCGACGGCGTGAACACCACGGTCGCGGGCGGCAACGACACCATGGATGGCGGCTTCGGCAACGACCGGCTCTTCGGCGGCGGCGGCAACGACACCATGATCGGCGGCTTCGGCAACGACCAGCTCTATGGCGGCATGGGCGATGACCTGCTCACCGGCAGCGACGGCGACGATGTCCTCGATGGCGGCGACGGTGACGACGACCTCATGGCGGGCTTCGGGGAGGACACGCTGCGCGGCGGAGCGGGCGCCGACTATCTGAATGCGTCGATCGGCGACGACTATCTCTCGGGCGGCGACGGTGACGACGAGCTCAATGCCGGCGACGGCGCCGACCAGCTGTTCGGTGACGCGGGCAACGACACCCTGATGTCGGGAGCCGGCGACGACCAGGTCTTCGGCGGCGATGGTGACGATCGCCTCATGGGAGACTCCGGGGCCGACGTCATGGATGGTGGCGCGGGCAACGACACGGCGGATTATTCCGCCGGCGGCGCGGTCGGCATAGATCTGCTGGCGAATGTCGCCTCCGGCGCTGCCGCCGGCGACACCTTTGTCTCCATCGAGAATCTCGTCGGCTCGGCGGCCAATGATGTGCTCGCGGGCGACAACGCCGACAACCGCCTGACCGGCGGAGGAGGAGCGGACGTCCTGGTCGGCCAGAGCGGCTTCGACACCGCGGACTATTCCGCATCGGCTTCGGCCGTCTCGGTCCAGTTCAATTCCACCGTCGCTGATCCCGCCATCGCCGGCACCGGCCTTGGCGGCGATGCGGAAGGTGACACGCTGCTTCTCATCGAGCGCATCATCGGCAGCGCCTTCGCCGACACGCTCACGGGCGGTGAGCTCGCGGACACCTTCATGGGCGGCCTGGGCGCCGATATCCTGAACGGCAATGGCGGCGCCGACACCGCCGAGTATTCGACCTCCTCGGCCGGGGTCTCGGTGACGCTCAATCCGGCGGCGACGACCGTCGGCGTGGGTGGCGATGCGGCGGGCGACCAGCTCACCAACATCGAGAACGTCATCGGATCGGCCTTCGCCGACACGCTGATCGGCGGGGCAGGCGCCAACCGCCTTGATGGCGGAGGCGGCGACGACATGCTGATCGGCGGAGCCGGGGCGGACCGCCTGATCGGCGGCGCCGGCATCGATACGATCGACTATTCGGCATCCGCAACGGGGATCTCCGTGGGCCTGTTCGCCAGTGACGATCCCAGCCTCGCCACCACCGGAACCGGTGGCGATGCCCAAGGCGATCTGATCAGCCAGATCGAGAACATTATCGGCACCGCCTTCGGCGATACGCTGCAGGGCAGCACCGTGGCGAACCGGCTGGAGGGCGGGGCAGGCAACGACCTGCTGCGCGGCGGAGCGGGAGCGGACGTGCTCATCGGCGGCGCCGATACCGACACGGCGAGCTACTCCACTTCGGCCTCCGGCGTCTCGGTGACCATCGATGCGGCCGCCACCACGGTCGGCGTGGGCGGCGATGCCCAGGGCGACCAGCTCAGCGGCATCGAAAGCCTGACGGGTTCGGCGTTCGCCGACACGCTCGTAGGCAGCACCGGCGCAAACCGCCTGGAAGGCGGGGCGGGAGACGACCTGCTGCGCGGCGGAGCGGGTGCGGACGTGCTCGTCGGCGGCGACGGGATCGACACGGCTGACTACTCCACCTCCGCGAGCGCGGTGGGCGTGGGACTGACCGCGAACCCGACGGCAGCGAGCGTGGGCTCCGGCGGCGACGCCCAGGGCGACCAGCTCAACACCATCGAGAATCTCATCGGCTCCGCCTTCAGCGACACGCTCCAGGGCAGCACGGCGAACAACAAGATCGTCAGCGGCGCGGGTAACGACACGATCCGCGGCGGCAGCGGAGACGATCTGCTGGTGGCCAACGGGGCCGGCTCCAAGACGTTCTACGGCGACGGCGTGGCCGACGGCGGAGCGGCAGGGGTGGACACGTTCCGGGTGCTCGGCGGCACCAATCTCATCCTCGGCTACCAGACAGGCGAGGATGTCTTCATCAACAGCCTCACCCAGGGGCCTTCGCTGGTGTCCGTCACCAGCGGCGGAACGGCCTATCTGGCGGTGCGCCTCATCGGCGGAGCCCACACCACCTATGTGGTGGTGGGCACCCCCAGCGACGTGGCGGGGGCAACAGCTGCCGCCAATGTCTTCATCCAGCAAGATCTGTTCGTGGATCCGGGGCTCATCGCATGAGGAAAGACAAGGGGTCATCCATGCTGATGGGGAAGGGAACACGTCATGTCGAGGCGCGATCGGAGAGGGCCCGGTAATCGCAACCGGGGCACTGACCTGGACATTGCCATGGAGCAATGCCGGCAGTCGGCTGGAACGCTTTTTCTATTCAGCCTTGCGATCAATCTGCTGATGTTGACGTCTCCGTTATACATGCTGCAGGTCTATGACCGGGTGATGGTGACGGGGAGCGTGAATACCCTGGTGATGCTGACCATCATCGCTGCGGTGGCGCTGCTTTTGCTGGGCATACTGGACAGCCTGCGGTCCGCCATCACGGTGCGCATGAGTTCATGGCTCTCGGACAGGCTCGGGCCGGTCTACCTGGCGCACTCTGTGCGTGCCCGGCTGATGGGCGACGGGTCCGGTGCGCAGTCCATGCGGGATCTCTCGCAGATTCAGGCCTTCATCGCCTCGCCCGCCCTCAGCGTTTTCTTCGATGCGCCCTGGGCCCCCGTGTTTCTGGTGCTGATCTGGACCCTTCATCCGGCCCTTGGGCTGCTGGCGGTGTGCTCCGCGCTCATCCTCTTCGTGCTCGGCCTAGCCAACGAGGCCGTCACCCGGGCGTCCACGGCGGCGGCCAGCCAGGCCCAGATCAGCGCGACGCTCCAGGCGGAGACCACCATCCGCAATGCCGAAGTGGTGCGGGCCATGGGGATGCTGCCGGCCCTCACGGAACGGTGGCGCGCCGCGAACGATGTCAGCGTGATGGCCGCCCAGGAGGCCAATGAGCGCAGCGGGCTCCTTCTCGGCCTGACCAAGTTCGCTCGCCTGTTCATGCAGTCCGCGGTCCTCGGCCTTGGTGCGTACCTTGTGCTGAAGGGCGAGGTGTCCGGCGGCGCCATGATAGCCTCTTCCATCCTGCTCGGCCGCGCGCTCGCGCCGGTGGAGATGGCCATGGGGACGTGGCGGAACTTCTCCGTCACCCGCATCGCCTATAGCCGCCTCAAGGCGCGCCTCCAGTCCCTACCCGAGGAACGCCGCCGCTTGCGCCTGCCCACCCCCGTCGGCTTCGTCTCGGTGGATCAGGTGAGCTACACGCCGCCGGGCATGCGGGCGGGCGTACTCCACCAGGTGTCGTTCCAGGCGAAGCCGGGCGAGGCCATCGCCATCATCGGGCCCTCGGCCAGCGGCAAGAGCACCCTGTGCCGGCTCCTGGTGGGTGTTTCGCGCCCCACCAGCGGCGAGGTGCGCCTTGACGGGTCCGACCTCTCCCACTGGAATCCCGATCAGCTGGGCAAGCATCTCGGCTATCTGCCGCAGGATACCGAACTGTTTCCCGGCACCGTGCGGGACAACATCTCCCGCATGAATGGTGGCGACGAAGCCGCCGTCGTCGAGGCCGCCCAGCTCGCCCATGCCCATGACATGATCCAGCGGCTGCCCAACGGATACGACACTGCGGTGGGTGACGGGGGACTGCGCCTGTCCGGCGGGCAGCGGCAGCGCATCGGGCTTGCCCGCGCCGTCTATGGCATTCCCGCGCTGATCATATTGGACGAGCCGAACGCAAATCTCGACCAGGCGGGAGAGGCGGCCCTCTCGGCCGCGCTGGAAGAGATGAAGCGCAAGGGTTCGACCCTCCTCATTGTCGGGCACCGGCCCTCCACCATCGCCCAGGCGGACAAGATCCTGCTGCTGAAGGAAGGCCGCGTGGAAGTGTTCGGCCCGCGGGATGAAGTTCTGAAACGGCTGCGCGTCGCGGCTTCAGGTGCCGTGGAGCGCGTTGCGCTACGCGACGGCCGGCCCCCCGGCGCAGCGTCCTGATATCCGGCGCCCAATCCGCATCTGGATCACGGAGCTTGCTATGTCCAACTCCCTTGCCGTCCTCGACCGTCCTCCCTCCGAGCCGCGTATCCTCCCCCCAAGCGACGCCGGTGCCCTGAAGTCGTCGCTGAGCGGCCCCAAGGCCGTTGGCCTCCTCCTCATCATTACCTTCCTCGGCGGGTTCCTGGCATGGGGCCTGACGGCGCCGCTGGCGGGGGGCGCGGTCGCGCCCGGGGTCATCAGTCCCGACGGCAGCCGCCGCACCATCCAGCACCTGGAAGGCGGCATCATCGCCGGCCTTCAGGTGCGCGACGGAGACAAGGTGGAGGCCGGACAGCCGCTTGTGGTGCTGGAAAGCCTGCAGGCGGAGTCCGTGCTGAACGCGCAGCTCAACCAATATTATACGCTGCTGGCCATGCAGGCCCGGCTGCGCGCCGAGCAGGCGGACGCGACGTCGATCCGGTTCCCGTCCGAGCTCACCGGTTCTCAGACCCATCGCGACCTGGGGTCCATCGTGCAGGGCCAGCGCGCCATGTTCGAATCCCGGCGCCTTTCGATGCAGCGGCGGCGCGAGATCCTCCAGCAGCGCATCGAACAGTCTCAGCAGCAGATCAAGGCGCTCGAGGCGCAGGCGTCGAGTTCCGTGGTGCAGCTGGCGCTGATCGAGGAAGAGCTTGTCGGCAAGCGCACCCTGCTGCGCAAGGAACTCATCCGCAAATCGGAGGTGCTGGCCCTCGAGCGCGCCCAAGCCGAAATCGAAGGGCGTCGCGGGGAGTATCTCGGCATGATCGCGCGGGCGCAGCAGCAGATCGGCGAGACACAAGTGCAATTGCTGTCGCTGGACGCGGAGAAGGGCGACCAGGTTTCCGAGCAGCTGGACAAGGTGCGGGTGGAACTGGCGGGCGTTATGGAGAAACTGCAATCCAGCCGGGACATCCTGGCGCGGACGGTGGTGATCGCGCCGGTCAGTGGAACCATCGTCAATCTCAAGTTCAAGACCCTGGGCGGCGTGATCCGCGCCGGCGAGGCGATCCTCGACATCGTTCCGGATGGCGAAGCCTTGCTGATCGAGGCCCGCGTGTCGCCGGTGGACATCGACGTGGTCCATGCCGGGCTCTCGGCGCAGGTGCACCTTACGGCATTTTCCAAGCGGGCGCTGCCGCGCATTGACGGGGTTGTGAGTTCGGTCTCGGCCGATCGGATCGTCGATCCGGGCACAGGCCAGGCCTATTTTCTTGCACGTGTCGAAGTAGATCGTGCTGAACTTCAGCGGCTCAAAAGTGTAATCGAGCTTCTTCCGGGCATGCCGGCTGAGGTCTTAATCGTCACTCAAGAAAGAACTTTTGTAGACTATTTAATAGAACCTTTCAAGGATGCGCTGCGCCGCAGTTTCAGGGAGGTATAGAGGGGTGAAAATCTCAAGAGAAAAGATTCCCATATATCTTATAAGTCAGTAACTAAGGCTGCATGACGGTCTCAGATTCAGGTTGTGATTCGGATAGAAATGTGCGCAATGGTAGCGGATAGGCTTGTTGTTTTAGTTCGCTCAAGGGTATGGCGTATTTCAGCAGCTTATTTTATTATCGAACTGTCATAATTCGAGCTTTCCTTTTTTATTTTAATTTATACGATTTTGAACTGTGACGTGTATGTGAAGCTTTAGATTTACGTTGTCATATTAAAAATGACCACACTATACCTTGTTGCGGGATGAGCTTTAGCCTTGCATTTTATCACTGTATTTAAATGTGAAAATTGGTGTTCAAGTAAATTTCTGTAGCGGAAACAGGGATGAAAAATCGAATGTCGGACAACCGCCTTTGGCTACGGGTCGCGAGACGGAGGACATCATGGACACGGACATTGAAAAGTCCCATGGCTGCTTGCGTTTAGTCTTGATCGACGATCTTCCGCTCAGACGTGCAAGCATTAAGAGCCTTCTGGATGATTGGGCTCGGGAAGATCATCTTCGCCTCGAGGCGATAGAGCCGGAGAGCATCGGAGATAAGCTGACGGACACGGACGTGCAGCTCATTGTGTTCAATATCGGCGGGGCCTCGATGGGTACGCCGGAAATGCGGGAGCGGGTGGACACGGCGCGGCACTTTTTGCCGAGTGTCCCCCTGGTCATCATCTCGGACAGCGACGATGTCGGCGAGGTGATCGAGGTTCTGAAGGCCGGCGCCAGCGGCTTCATCTGCGCGCAGATCTCCCCATCCGTAGTGTTCCAGGCGCTTCGCTTCATCATGGGGGGCGGGGTCTATTTTCCGGCGAATGCACTTCTGCAGGCCAAGGACATGGCGCGGGGCGAGGATTGGCGAAAGTCGCGCGCCGCCAAGGACAGTGGTTATTGCGCGAGCCTGACAGTCCGGCAGAATTCGGTGCTGCGGCTGCTGCAGAAGGGGTACTCCAACAAGCACATCGCCCGGGAGCTCTCCATGTGCGAGTCCACGGTGAAGGTCCATGTGCGCCAGATCATGCGGAAGCTCGGGGCCTCAAATCGCACGCAGGCGGCTCTTTGCGGTATCGAGCATGGCGAGCCGACCGAAACCACGCGCCGTTCCCCCTCCAGTGTGGTGGCGGAGCCGGGCGCCTCAACGCTCGGGCTTTGATCTCCGGCTTCGGCCCTTCAAAAGGTGGGTAGGTATTTTCATGCCTGCCTAATGCTTCCGCATTTCCGCACCTTTCCACCCATACGAGCCTGTTCTTTCGCTTATATGATTAGTAAAGCGATGCTCAATTCCTGACACTGTACATATAATCGTTATGGCCCTCATTCGTCAGGTCAAATTGTTATTGTTTCTCGTTGGCATATATTACAACTAACTCTCCTTCCGGTACGGAATGCAGATGTGATCTTGCGATGTTCAGGAGAGAATCCGCATCGCAAGACACAATCCATCGGAGCGGTGAGGATCTGATACGCTCAGGTGTTGCCTTGTCTGAACCGAATGCCGAGGAGCTATCTTCAGTGCTTTTGGTCGATGCCCTTTGCTTAAGACGCGCAGGCATCACGAGGCTTCTTCGTGGTTGGGCAGAGATGCATAGCGTCGCCCTGCACCAATGCAATCCCGATGAGCTGGACCATGATGATGCGCAGGCGCGCAGATACGCCTTATGTGTCCTCGGCCTGGGCAGCCTGTCGGTCACCGATCGAAAGTCTTCCGATTGGATCGCCCGGCTGACGGGGCGCTTTCCCGATACGCCTCTGGTGATCGTGTCGGACCGCACGGAGCCCGAGGAGGCGGTCGGCGCGCTGAGGCTCGGGGCGCAGGGCTTCGTGCCGACAACCACCGCGCCTCAGGTCGCCATGAATGCGTTGTCCTTCATCATGGGCGGCGGCACATTCTTTCCGCCTGGCGCCCTCATCACCAGCACGCTGAAACCGAGCGGAAGAGGCCGGCCCTCCGGCAAGCGTCGCCCCAATGCCAAGGGAGACGGCGACAACCGCAGCGATCTGCGCGCCCCCTTCTTCCACAGCCTGCGCCGGATGTGGGAACCGGGAAGGGACCTGGAGCGTAACGCCCACGCCATCATCGGGTTGGATGTGTGGAGGGCCAGGCGGTCCTTCGAGGATTGGGATCAGGTCGATGGCGCAAAGCCGCTCAAGGCGCCGCGCGGCACGGCCCGGCGCAAGGCGACCATCCTGATGTTCCGGCCGAGCAACTGGCGCACGCGCGGCTGAACGCCGGTACTCGCCCTCCATTTATATCGGATAGCCCGATTCAACCCTCATCGGCCGGCAAGGGGTGTTCCTGCACGGTGTATCCAAGCCGAGGCCGCCTCGTTTGCGCCGCTTACGGTATGCATCCGCATCCGCGCATCAAAGCCCACGGATCGATACGGGCCGAACGCGCCGCGAACGGGCCTCGGCGGCCCTTCGGGGGGACGCCTTCGGCCAGTCCAGAGGGCGCGCGCAAAATACCTCCCGGCCGCAAGGCAGACGCAAGGTTGGATACATAACGCTAGACATCTCTAATTAAGCGGGGGGATATCATGCGCCTTTCTATCAAGACAACATTGATCTCACTCATAAGTTTGATCGTGCTCATGCTTGCCGGCGTGTGCATCGCCTCCCTCACGTCCGTCGTCGGCCGCTACCGCGACGCGCAGGCGGCGGCCAGCTATGTGGCCATCGACCGCGACCTGTTCGATGCGCTCGTCACCTATCGCCTGGAACGGTCCGACGGCGCCTCCGTATTGGCGACGGCACCGGACAAGGCGCAAGCTCTGGTCGCCAGCCTGGCGGCGCGGCGAGCCAAGGTCGATCAGGCCATCAAGGAAGCCACCGAAGGCATGGCGGAAGCCGACGCCCCCGTGATGAAGGAGCTGGCCGCGCGTGTCCGCAGCACCTACCAGGCGATCAAGAGCCTGCGGGCGGAAACCGATGCCGCCGTACAGCTGCCGATGGCCAGCCGCGACCCCGCCTTCCCGCCGCGGGCCATGGTCGATGGCGGCAAGGTCCTGGCGAGCATCGACGAGATCTCCCAGGACGTGGACAGGCAGATCCGCCTGCTCGATCCGACGCTTCTGCGCTTCATCGCGGTTCGCTCCATGGCCGCTGCGACCCGCAATGCCACGGGCAATTCCGCGGTCATGATGAGCGGCGTCCTGCGACAGGCCCGCCCCTTCACGGCGGAGGAGAAAATCACGCTCCTGACCGAGGACGCCAAGGGGGCGTTCGCGTGGAATGCGGTGCGCGAAGCCGTTGCGCCGACAGACATGCCCGCGGACCTGAAGGCCGCGTTTGCCAAGGGGCAGGACAGCTATTTCGGCGGGCCGTTCAAGACCATGCGCGACAGCGTCGTGGCCGCGCTCTCCTCCGGCGCCACGCCCACCGTCTCCGCTGAAGACTGGCGCGCCAAGGTCATTCCCGCGCTCGACACCGTCGGCGATGTGGCTTTCTCAGCCATGGACGCGTTGGCGATCACGGCGGCAGAAGCCGCCACCACGGCGCGCAACGGGGTGGTGTTCTATAGCGTCCTGCTGGGGATCGCGATCGTCGTCGCCATCATCAGCCTTAGCGTGGTGGTGCGTCGGGTCACGAACCCGATCTCCCGCCTGACCGGTGCCATGGAAGGTCTTGCCGGCGGCGATCTTTCGGTCGAGGTGCCAGGTGCGAGCCGCACAGACGAGATCGGCTCCATGGCCAAGGCTGTGCTGGTGTTCAAAGAGGAGATGTCGCGCAACGCCGAGCTGGAACATGCGGCCACCGAAGCCCGCCTGAAGGCGGACGAAGAGCGCAAGCGCTCCATCCGGGAACTCGCCGACAATTTCGAGCGCGAGGTGGGCGGGATCATTGGAAGCGTCTCCACGTCTTCCGAAGAGCTCCACAAGACGGCGAGCCGCATGGCCGCCGCCGCCGAGCGGACTTCGTCCCAGTCCACCGCCGTGGCCTCGGCGGCAAATGAAGCCTCCACCAATGTGGTGATGGTCGCCTCCTCGGCGGAGGAACTGGGGTCCTCCGTGGACGAAATCGCCCGCCAGGTGGAGCGGTCGGCCCAGATGTCCGCTGATGCCGTCACCGAAGCCACCAAGACCGGCGAGGTCATCCGCGAGCTTTCGGTCGCCGCGGCCCGCATCGGCGATTTCGTCGGCCTCATCTCCAACATCGCGTCCCAGACCAACCTCCTGGCGCTCAATGCCACCATCGAGGCGGCTCGCGCAGGTGATTCCGGCAAGGGGTTTGCGGTGGTCGCTTCCGAAGTGAAGGAACTGGCCACCCAGACCGCGAAGGCGACCGAGGAGATCGAGGCCCAGATCTCCTCGATCCAGTCCACCACCGAGCATGCGGTGCGGGTGATCGAAGGGGTGAGCACGCTCATCCGCAAGATGAGCGATGTGGCCACCGGCATCTCCGCCGCCGTGGAGGAGCAGGGCATCGCCACCCGCGAAATCGTGCGCAATGTGGACCATGCGGCCCAGGGCACCAATTCGGTGACCGGGAACATCAGCGATGTCGCGCGAACCGCCGACGAGACCGGCGATGCCGCCGGCCTCGTGCTCGTCGCCTCCAGCGCCCTCACGGAGCAGGCCCGGCGCCTCAACGACCAGATGCTGCGCTTCCTCGGCACCGTCCGGGCGGCCTGAGACTGCCCCGAAAGACGGCAGGGGTGCTGGCACCCCTGCCGTCCTCGTCCCCGTGGCCGCCCCTTACGGGCATGCCTGCTTGATACGCCTGTAAACGGCTCGGCCGCGCCCACAGCCACTCTCAGAGCCTGGGACCGGACGTCTATCCGGGCGGCTCGGCGATTGGCAGCGGAGCCGATGATGATGCGGAAATTTCCTGCGGCCGATGGTGGCGTTCCTCCAGCAGCGCATGCCGCCGCTCAAGGGCGGTGAGGAAGCTGTCGAACCGCGCGTCCATGTCGAGGAATTCGCGCCGCATCTCCCGGATCAGCCGGTTCCGCTCGCTGAGAAAGATCATCAGCACCATGAGGGCCGTGACGCCGGCAAAGCCGACGGCGCGCCACCGCCCCTCGGCGTCCAGCACCTGGAGGCCCAGCAGGACGGCGCCCAGAAGCAGAGCCGCCGCACCCAGCGTGGCCTGCCTCATGAGGGCTGCGACAATGGCCAAAAGGATGAGGCAGAGCACGATGGCCAATGTCGTCAAGGCTTCGGGCGAAGTGGCCGCGAGAAGCTGTTTGAACGATAAGCTCCCGCTGAGAAGCTGGTTCAGGATCTCGCCCATGGGCGTCACCGCATGCTGCCTTCGGATAGGAAGGCAAAGATAAATGTAAACAAATCTCCGTGCGAGATGCCAAAGGTTCGAGTCAAATCAATAAGGAGGTAGTAATTACCAATTTAGCGGCTGGCCAGAAGGTGTAGGCGAAGCGGGCGCTTTGGCGCCGCGCTTCTCTCGCGCGTGGCGGGCGTGGCCGCCATTTGTCGGCCCGGGCTTACGCGGTGACGAGGTTGATGGGCGCGCCGGCCGCGAAGGCCTCGATCTGGTCGATGGCCGTGGAATAGAGGGCTTCATAGGTCGCCCGCTCCACATAGCCGAGGTGTGGGGTGCAGACCACATTGCTCATGCTGAGAAGCGGATGGTCCCCGCCGAGGACCGGCTCGGCCTCATAGACATCGATGCCCGCCCGGCCCGGCCGGCCCTGGCGCAGGGCGGCCACCAGCGCGCCATCTTCAATGATCGGAGCCCGGCTGGTATTGATGAGGATGGCGTCCGGCTTCATCAAGGCGAGGTCCGACGCCGTGACGATGCCCCGCGTCTCCGTGTTGAGCGGGAGATGGAGCGATACGACATCGCTCAAGGAGAAGAAGGCCTCGCGGCTGTGGGCCGCGTCGAAGCCCGCCTCCTTCGCCCGGCTGAGCGAGCCCGCGCGGCCCCAGCACACCACCTTCATGCCGAACGCCTTGCCAACATTCGCCATGATGCTGCCAATGCGCCCGAAGGCGTAGATGCCCAGGGTCTTGCCCGAAAGGCCGGTGCCCAGCGTGGTCTGCCACCGCCCGGCTTTGAGGGCCGCCACCTCGGCCGGGATGTGGCGGGCCACCGACAGGATCAACCCCCAGGCCAGCTCCGCCGTAGCGGTGGGGCCGCCGCCCCCGCCGGAAGAGACGGCGATGCCCACCTCCGTGCATGCGGCGACATCGATATGGCCCGTGCTGCGGCCGGTCTGGCTGATGAGCTTGAGATCGGGCAGAGCCTCTAGCACGCGGCGTGGCATGGCGGTGCGCTGCTGCAGCAGGATCACGGCCTCAAAACCCTTGAGCATCTTCACCAGGGCCGCCTCGCTGGTCGCGGGCGCCTGGAAGACCGTCACGTCCTGCCCCTTCAGCCGTGCCGCGCAGTCGAGGGTGCGGAAAGCGTCCTGATAGTCGTCGATCACCGCGATGCGCATGTTTCGGTCCTGTGGGTTCGGGCGACGCCTTTATGGCGTGCGAAGTTTCTCGTAGCGCTTGATCACGCGCTCCCGCTTCAGGCGGGACAATCTCTGGATCCAGAAGATGCCGTCGAGCTGGTCGATCTCGTGCTGGTGGCACACCGCGAGCAGGCCGTCCGCCTCCTCCGTCTGCGCCGTGCCGTCGAGATCCTGATACGCCACCCGGACACGCGCAGGGCGCTCGATCTCCTCGGTCACGCCGGGCATGGAGACGCTGCCTTCGGTGTGCCGCATGGTCTCTTCGGAGGCCCAGACGATCTTCGGGTTGGCGTAGAGGCGCACGTCCCCCGGCGAAAGCTCCAGCACCACCAGCCGTGCGGGAACGCCCATATGGGGTGCGGTCATGCCGATGCCGGGCGCGGCGCGCATGGTCTCCAGCAGGTCCGCTGCCAGATCGCGCAGCGCCCGGTCGAAGGCAAGCACCGGCTCAGCAGGCCTGCGCAAGGCGGGATCGGGGAATTTGAGGATCGGTCGGATCGTCACGCACGGGTCTCTGGCGGCGGCTGCGGCAGTGATGCCGATGCGGGCGCGATCCTGTCAACAGAGACCGTGGGTGAAACGCCGCGGACGTGAGCCCGCGGCGCAGAACGCGGGAAGAAGATCAGCGGCCGCCGAGGGCCGCCTTCAGATAGCTGAGGTCCACATAGCGGTCCGGGTCGGTGAGCTTCACCTGGCCGGGGCCGTATTCGGAGCGAAGCCGTAGCACCGTCTCAAGGCCCTCGCGGCTGATGCGCAGGTCGCGATAGATGCCCTCCTTCGGGTCCAGCAGGCGATCATAGGCCTTCTCGGCCTGGGGCCGCTCCATGCCCTTCATGCGCGCCACCAGCATTCCGGCTGCTTCGTCCTTATGGGCGGGATCGGCGAGCCAGGTCACAGAGGCGTGGAAGCCCCTGATAAAGGCCTCCATCTCGGTCTTCATCTTGGCGGCGGTGTCGCGGCGGGCGGCACCGACAATGCCCTGATAGGCGCCGAGCACGTCGGCGCCGCGGGCGAGGCGGTTGAAGCCCTTGCCCTCGGCCACGAGGTCGAGCGGCGTGTTGAGCAGGGTGCCCGCCTGCTCCTGCTTCAAAAGCGCTTCCAGCCGCTGGGCGCCGCCGCCCACCTTCACATAGGTTACATCATTGGGGCCGATGCCCTCCTTGGCGAGCACGGCGCGCAGCACGAATGCGAAACCGGTGGTCATGGCGTCCACCGAGAGGGTCTTGCCCTTCAGCTCGGCGAAGGTCTTGATCTCCGGCACGGACATGACGCTGAGCATGCCGTTGTCGACGCCGAACAGGGCGACGAAGTCCGCCTTGCTGGGCAGGTCCGCTTCGCCCTGGCCCTCGTCATAGGCGACGATATTGTCCACCGAGGTGAGCGCCATGTCGTAGCGCCCGCCGTGCAGGTTCTTCGCCATCTCCACCGAATTGGGGGTGATCTCGAGCGTGGGGGCGATGCCCTCCTTGGCGAAGAAGCCCTTCTCCTGTCCCACCCAGAAGGGCAGGTTGGAGGCGCCGGCGAAGGCCACTACCTTGAAAGGCGTGGCCGGCTGCTGCGCCAGGGCCGTGCCGCCCATAGCGAGGAGCCCTGCGCCTAAAGCCAGATACCCGATCATGTCGCGCCTGCTGATCATGTGGTCCTCCCGTAGCGGGCGCGGGTCGGCGGGGTGCCGCCCACGCCTCTTTAAAATCTCGTTCCGCTCAGCCCGGCGGGTTTGCCGCGCGGGCGTAGAGATCCCTGGCGCGGGCCTGGAGCTCGGAGACGGCGCGGGCTGGGTCGCGGCCCACCAATTGCCCCTGGCGCTTCACCACCTCGCCCTCCACCAGCACCGTGTCCACATCCGCCGCGCTCGCCTGGAACACCAACGTGCCGATGGGATCATTGAGGGGAGCGGTGGCGAGGCGGTCGCCGCGCACGATGATGAGGTCGGCCTTCTTGCCCTGCGTGAGCGAGCCCACCTCCTTCTCGATGCCGAGGAGCCGCGCCCCGTCTATGGTCGCGGCCTCCAGCGCCTGCTGCGCCGTGAGGGTGACCTTGGCGAGGGGCTTGCCGTCGCGCGCGGCGGCGAGATTGTCGGCGAGGCGCTGGGCGCTCACCATGGTGCGCATCTGGCTGAACATGTCGCCGCCGACGCCCGTCACCACATCCACCCCGAGGCCGGGCCTGCCGCCGGCGCCGCGCGCGCGGCCGGTGGCGGGCTGGCCGTGGCCCATCATCATCTCCACCTCGGGCGTGACGGCGATGGAGCCGCCGCTCGTGGCGACGATGCCGTATTCGTCGGGATCGAGATCGTTGGCGTGGACGAGGATGGTGGTGGGATCGATCAGCCCCTTGGCAGCGAGGTCCGCGACGCCGCGGCGGCGGCGGGCGGAATAGAGCATCACCCCCACATGGAACTGGTTGAGGAGGCCGAGGGCACGCACGAAGCGGAAATCGTCCTCGCTCTCCTCTGGGGTGGAGGTGTCCGGTCCCCGGGTCGCCACCGCGAGGCGCACGCGGGCATCGTCGGATGAGAGCGGGCCCTTGCGCAGGCGCTCGATATCCGCGCGGATGGCGGTGCCGCCCTGGGCGGCGCCCGTGAGGCCGTAGCCGAAGAAGGAGCGGATGCCCGAGCGCTGGTGCGCGTCGATGATGGCGTCCGCATGCGCGGGCGTCAGCGCCTCGCGGCTCCAGTCGAAGAGGGCGGTGGTGCCGCCGGAGAGCTGCTCCAGCGCGCCGGCATAGTCGCTGGCGGCAAGGTCCTCGGGGCGGATGTGGCGGGTGTAGCGGGCGACGATGGTCTTGAAATATTCGTCCAGCGTGGCGTCGCCCGCGAGCCCGCGCAGGATGGCCTGGGCGAGGTGGATGTGGCTGTTGATGAAGCCCGGCGAGACGATGCAGCCGGCCGCTTCGATCACCTCCGCATCGGGCGCCTCGATCCTGGCGGCGACATCCGCGATCCGGCCGTCGCGCACCAGCACGTCACCGGTCTTCAGGACACCCAGCGCCGGGTCCATGGTGACGAGGCTGGCGCCGCGGATCAGCAGCGGCCGGCCCTTCTGCTGTGCCGGCGCGGGTGCCTGGGTCTGGGCGATGGCGCCGGAGGCCAGCAGCGTCAGGCCCGCCCCTGCAAGCACGCTGCGGCGGTCGATGTCGAGCGTCATCCTCTCCTCCATCTTGTTATTGGCGCGGCCGGTCAGCCGCGCTGCATGCCCCAGCGACGCACGGTGCGCGCCTCGATGGCGCGGAAGATCACGCCTTCCACGAACAGGCCCACCGCCATCACGGTGAGCAGGCCGGCGAACACGTTGGCGGTGTCGAGGGTGTTGCGGTTCTCGAAGATGTACCAGCCAAGCCCGCCCTGGCCGGAGGAGACACCGAACACCAGCTCCGCCGCGATCAGGGTGCGCCACGCAAACGCCCAGCCGATCTTCAGGCCCGCCAGGATGGCCGGGAAGGCCGCGGGGATCAGGATCTTGCGCACGAAGCGGAAGCCGCCGAGCCCGAAGGTGCGCCCCGCCATGCGCAGCGTCTCGGAGACCGAGAGGAAGCCCGTGTGCATGTTGAGCGCCACCGCCCACAGCACCGAATGGATGATGACGAACACCAGCGAGGGCCGCCCGAGGCCGAACCACAGAAGCGCCAGCGGCAGCAGCGCGATGGCGGGCAGGGGATTGAACATGGCCGTGAGGGTGGAGAGCAGGTCCGTGCCCAGCCGCGTGGTCACCGCAAGGCTGGTGAAGACGGCGGCGAGCACGAGGCCGATGGCATAGCCGATAAGCAGCGTCTGGAGCGTCACCCACAGGCGCGTTGGGATGATGCCCGAGGCGATGCCGCTCCACAGCGCCTCGACGGTGGCCGAGAAGGTGGGAAAGGAGAGGGGGTTGTTCAGCCAGCGGGCATAGAGCTCCCAGATGACGGCGAGCGCCACCAGGATCAGCCCGCGCCGCACCGCGCCGTTATTGGCAAGCCGTTCGAGGGCGGAGAGCGGCTTCGCCACGTCCCCGAGGCCCACGGGCGCGGTGACCGTGTATTCGCCCTCCGCGCGGATGGGCGGGGTGAGCTTCACGGTCAGCTTGGTGATGGTGGCGTCGATCATCTCAAGCTCTCCCTCAATGGCCCACGGACTTGTCTTCGAACAGCATCCGGGAGATGCGGCGGGTGAGCATCTGGAATTCAGGCCCGTCCTGGTGCGTGACGTCGAGATGGTGGCAGTTCAGCTCCGCCCGCACCTGCCCGGGATGAGGCGAGAGCACCACCACGCGCGAGCCGATCAGCACCGCCTCCTCGATGGAATGGGTGACGAAGATCAAGGTGAAGCGGATATCGTCCCAGAGCTGGAGCAGCTCTTCCTGCATCTTGCGGCGGGTGAGGGCATCGAGCGCGGCATAGGGCTCGTCCATCAGCAGCACGTCGGGGCGCATGGCCATGGCGCGGGCGATGGCGACGCGCTGCTTCATGCCGCCGGAGAGCATGTGGGGATAGACGTCGGCGAACCTCGTGAGGTTCACCTTGTCGATGGCCTCCATCGCCCGCTGGTTGGCCTCATTCCGCGCCACGCCGTTCTCCAGCATGGGGAAGGCCACATTGTCCTTCACGCTCTTCCAGGGCAGGAGCTGGTCGAACTCCTGGAACACCATCATGCGGTCCGGCCCCGGCCCGGTGACCGGCTTGCCTTTCAAATGGATCGCGCCTTCCACCGGCTTCAGGAAGCCGGCGATGGCTTTCAGCAAGGTGGACTTGCCGCAGCCGGACGGGCCGAGCAGCACCAGCCGGTCGCCCAGATGGATATCGAAGCCCACCCGATAGGTGGCGGTCACCAGATGGTCCGGCGTCTTGTACTGCAGCGTCACACCATCGACGGTGAGCACCGGCGCGGAGGCCGCGTCGGTGCTTGCGGGAAAAGGCGCCTCGCGTTGGGCCATGGCCATATCGTCCTCCTGTGCGCGGGGCGCGCGGGGGTCAGTTGCTGGCGGTCTGCTGGATCGGCTCCAGGAACACGTCCTTGAAGCTCGCCGGCACGGTCTTCAGCACGCCGATGCGGCTCATGAAGTCGGCGGTGGCTTTGACGCCATAGACCGCGACGCCGAAATCATCCGGCATGGCCTTCAGCATGGCTTCCACCTTGTTCACGTCGAGCACCTTGTTGGGCTCGATCTTCAGGTAGATCTCGGCCGCCTTGCGGGGATTGGCGCGGATGAAGTCGGCAGCTTCCTTCAGCGCCGCCACCATCACGGCCGGCATCTTCGGGTTGGCGTCGATGTAGCGCTTGGTGGCGCCCAGCACGAGGAAGGAGGAGCGCCCGCCGAAGGCCGCCTCAGAGGTGATGACGGTGTGCGCCTTGCCGCTGTCGAGGGCGATCTGGGTGAAGGGCGGGGTGGAGAAATAGGCCTTGACCTCGGTGGAGCCGGAGAGGATGGCATTGATGGATTCAGGGTGGGGCAGCGCCACCACCTGCGGCTTCAGCTTGTCCTGCTGGCCGGGGCCGAACACCTTCTCCGAGATCATCTGCAGCGCATACATCTGCGGCGAGACCAGCGCCGGCATGGAGATCTTGTCGGTGGGGGCGAAGTCGGCCAGCGTCTTCACTTCGGGCTTATTGGTGACCAGCACCAGCGGGGTCGAATTCACGCCGGCAATGCCGAAGATCTGCTGGGGCGTGTTCTTCGCCTTGTCCCAGGCAATCAGCATGGCGGCGACGCCGTAGACGCCCATGTCCACCGAGCCGGAGAGGATCGCATCCTGCATGGCCGAGGAGCCGGAGAAGCGCTGATAGGTGGCGGTGACATCGAGGCCCGCGGCCTTGGCCTGCTTCTCCACCAGCTTCTGGTCGTCGGCGACGAACATGGGCAGGAAGCCGATGCCGAAGCCGATGCCGATCTTCACCGGCGTCGGCGTCTGGGCGAGCGCGGGGCTCGCAATGGCAAGGACGAGCGCGGCAGGAATGGCCCGCTTAAAGAGTTTGAACATTGGCGTTTCTCCCGAAAGGTTCTGGTGTCACTTCGTCTTCGTCGAACGTTCGTGACGCGGCTCCTGAAGGCCGCGCTATTCCGCAGGTCTCAGGATGACGCGGTCGCGGGCCGAGCCCATGACCGCCACATAGGCCTCCTTCGCCGCCTCCAGCGGGAACACCGCATGGGGGGCGATGGGGAAGGGGCGCAGGTGCCCGCCGGCAAAGCCGGGCACCAGATCGCGCAGCACGGTGCCGGCGGCGATGGAGGACATGGCCAAAGTGTCCACGCCCACATAGGTGTGCCGGCCGCGATAGAACTCGAAGATGTTGAACTCGACCACCTTCTCGATGGCGGCGATGAGGATCTGCCGCCCGGCCAAGGCGAGCGACTTGTGGGCCTGCTGGAAGTAGGGATCGCCCACCGTGTTGAACACGATGTCCGCGCCATGGCCGTCCGTGAGGCGGCGCACTTCGGGGGCGACGTCCACGGCTCCCGCATTCACCACTTCCACCGGGCCGGAGGCATAGCCCGCATAGGGCTCGTCTTTCCGCACCACGCCGATGACCCGGGCGCCCATCCAGGTGGCGATCTGCGCCGCCGCCTGGCCCACCTTGCCGTTGAGGCCCATGATCAGCACCACGTCACCCGCCTTCGGCAGGCCGGCGCGGCGGAAGCCCTCGATGGCGGTCATGAAGGGCACGCCGATGCCGGCGGCCTCCTGCATGGAGATATTGGCGGGCTTCTCCACCAGCGCTGCCGCCTCCACCACGAGGTGCGTGGCGTGGGTGCCGTCGCGGCGGATGCCGAGGTCGCCGGAGGAGCCGAACACCTCGCGCCCCACCCATTCGGCCGGCCCCTCGATGACGATGCCGGCATAGTCCCGGCCCGGCGTGCGGGGGAACACCGCATAGGGCATCATGCCGATAGCGGCCTTCACGTCCGACGGGTTCACCGCCGCCGCCTTCACTTCGACAAGCACCTCGTCCGCCGCGCCCCGCGCCAGGGTCTGGCGCTCGATGGTGGGTGCGATGGATTGCGGGTCTGTCGCCTTGGCGGTGAGGCGCAGGCAACGGGCCGTCACGCTCGCAAGGGTCTCGGGGGCGGCTGAGAGCGCTGCCATCACTGTGGTTCCTCTACGCGTCACTTGATGGGCGGCATGGGGAGCTTGGCGACGCCCGGCTCCATCACGAAAGTGTAGTCGAGCGTGTACCAGGGCGCGGTCACATCAGGCGCCGGCGGCGCGCCCTCATCGTGGCGCTGATAATCGCCCACGAGGTGCTGCGTGACGCCGAACACCACGTCGCTGTCCAGCCGCTCGTCATTGTCCACGAACACCTGGGTGATGAGGGTCTTGAACCCCTCCTTGAAGCACAGGAAGTGCAGATGCGCGGGCCTGTAGGGATGGCGGCTCTGCGCGCGCAGCACGTCGCCGGCAGGTCCGTCCGTGGGCACGGGATAGCCGGCGGGCTTCACGGAGCGGAAGGAGAAGCGCCCTTCCGCGTCCGTGTGGAACTTGCCGCGCAAGTTCATGTCCGCTTGGTTCTCGTCCTGGTTCTCGTAGAAGCCCACGGGGGAGGCGTGCCACACGTCCACCTCGGCGCCTGAGATGGGCGCTCCGGCGGCGTCCTCAATCTTGCAGTTCACGAACAGCGCGGGCCCCGGGGTGGGCGAGCGCACCAGCGATCCGCCATTCGCCATCTCCGGCGAATGCATGCGCCAGAACGGGCCAAGCAGAGCGGCGGAGGTCTCGGTGGCGCCCGTATTGCCGTTGTTCAGCAGGCAGACGAGGGTGGAGAAGCCGAGGATGTCGGCGAACAGGATGCCCTCGTTGTGGCTGTCGTTCGTCGCCTGGCCGATGCGGTTCAGCATGGAGATGCCGAGGTCGTACTCTTCCTCCGTGAGCTTCACCTCGCGGGCGAAGGCGTGGAGGTGGCGCACCAGGGATTCCATGACCGTGCGCAGGCGCGGCGAGGCCGCGTCCGACATGGCGGCGACCACGATGTCGGTCACCTCTTCCTCGGTTTCGATAATGCTCGATCGCGGCGCGGCGACCGCAGGGCGGCGGGCGGCGTCCATGATAGCGTTCCCCTGAATATGGTTATTACAATCGATTGCAGACAGGCTCTACAATCGATTGCATCTTGTCAATCTCCAAATTGCGGCCCAGGGTTCCCAACGGCTGGCGCGGCCGACGCGCACATGGCGAGGCGGAACGGGACAGACTTTCAGCAATGGCTCCTTCTCCGCCCGTCACGCTCAAGCGCCTTGCGGACGCCACCGGCGTCCACCCCTCCACCGTCTCGCGCGCGCTCAACGAGAAGACGCGGCACCTGGTGGCCTCCGACGTGGCCGAGCGGATCATCGCGGCCGCCGGCGCCATGGGCTATCGGCCGAACCGGGTGGCGGCGAGCCTGCGCACCGGGCAGTCGCGGCTGATCGGGGTGATCCTGCCGGACATCGCGAACCCGGTCTTCTCGCCCATCTTGAGTGGCATCACCGAGGTGCTGTCGGAGGAGGGCTATTCCCCCGTGGTGGCGGACGCGGGGAACGATTCCTCGGTGCAGACTTCGTTCGTGGACAATCTCACCAATCACCGGGTGGACGGGCTGATCCTCGCCACCGTCACGCGGCAGGACAATGTGGTGAGCCACTGCCTCGCGCGCGGCGTTCCCGTGGTGCTGGTGAACCGCTTCGAGCAGCGCGGCCGGGTGTCGGCGGTGGTGTCGGACGATGCGCAGGGCATGTGCCTTGCGGTGGACCACATGGTGGGCCTCGGCCACCGGGTCATCGGCCATGTGGGCGGCCCCCGGCACCTCTCCACCGGCGATCTGCGCCAGCGCGGCTACACCGACGCCATGCGCCGCCACGGCCTCACGCCCCATATCGAGGAGGCGGCGGCCTATATCCGCGAGGCCGGCGTCGCGCCCGCCTTGCGCCTTCTGGAGCGAGTGCCAGGCCTCACCGCCATCATCGCCGCCAACGATCTTTTGGCGCTGGGCGTCTACGACGCGCTCCAGAGCCTCGGCCGCTCCTGCCCAAGGGACGTGTCGGTGATCGGCCATAACGACATGCCCATGGTGGACCTCGTCTCGCCGGCCCTCACCACCGTGCGCATCGGCCATCGCGACATGGGCCGCAAAGCGGCGCGCCTGCTGCTGGACGAGATCGCCACCGGGGCGGACACCCGCACCCGCATCGTCCTCACTCCGGAGCTGGTGGTGCGCGGCTCCACCGGGCGCATCCTGCAGCCGGCGGCGAGAAAATCGCTGGTGTAGAGACCGGCCGGCTCTGCCGTTTCAGTCCTCGTGCATCATGCCTTGCTCTTCTCTCTCTCTCCCGCGCAAGCGGCCTTAGGCCGTGCCGCCGCTGACCGCTTCGAGGACCCAGTCGTCGATCTCGCCTTCGAAGCCGGGATCGATCGCGACCGACAAATAAAAGCGCTGGTCCGAGCCCTGCCGCACGCTGAGAACCACCCCCTCGGGGACCGGCTTCCCCGCGGCCCTTTCGATCTCCCCCTTCGCGTCCTCCAGCAGACGCTCCGCGACGGCCGGGTCGCCATTGGCGGCCTGCAGGAGCTGATTGGCCGCCAAGATCAACGGCTCGAAGTCTCTCAGTGCCATCGTCCGTCTCCCGTTCCGACCGTCAGGGGATTGATGTCCGCCCCGCCGCCGAGCGCTCCGCTTCAGCTCAGCTGGCGCGCCGCAAGGTCGGCGAAGAGGCCGCCGCGCGCGAGCAGGTCGTCATATGCCCCGCTTTCCACGACGTGGCCCTCGCGGACGACGACGATGCGGTCCGCGCCCATGACCGTGCTGAGCCGATGGGCAATGACGATCCGCGTCGCGCGCATGCGGCCGAGGCTCTCCGTCACGATCGCCTGGGTCTGGTTGTCCAATGCGCTGGTCGCTTCATCGAACAGCACGATCCTCGGGCGGTGGACCAGGGCGCGCGCGATCATGGTGCGCTGGACTTGCCCGCCGGAGAGCCCGCCGCCGCCCGAGCAGACCGTGTACATGCCCATGGGCATGGCGCGGATATCCTCCGCCAGCCCGGCCTGCTCCGCCGCGCGCCAGGCATCCTCCTCGGTGAGATACACGTGGCCGCCAAGGATGTTGTCGAGCAGCGAACCGGCGAACAGGCGCTCGTTCTGAAGCACGACGCCCATCTGGCGGCGGATGGCGTGCACATCGAGCCCGCGCTGGTCCTTGCCGTCGAACAGGATGGCGCCGCTCGCCGGGTTCTCGAAGCCCAGCACGAGCCGCAGGATGGTCGACTTCCCGCTTCCCGAGGGCCCGACCACCGCAACATATTCACCCGGTTCAATCTGCAAGGAAAAATCGGACAGAACAGGCGGGGAATCCGCGCCATAGCGGAACGATACCTGGTTGATCTCGATGCCGCCGCTGAGCTCGCCCGGATCGATCTGAGCCACGGGGGATTCCGGCACCGCGGTGAGGATCGGCTTGGAATATTCAAAGACCGGCCCAAGCGCCATGATGTCCTGGCCGCTTTCGGCGATCGCGATCATGCCGATCATGACCTGGGTGAACGCCGCAAGGAAAGCCACCAGAGATCCGAGGCCGAAGCCTTCGTCGGCGAGGCCCGCATAGACAATGACCGCGAACACGATGCCCTGCATGAGGGGCGATGCGGCGTCGGCCAGGGTCTCGCTGATGAGGTCGATCCGCCTGGAATTGTTGAGGGCCTTGGCCAAGTTCGCCTGGGTGAAGGCCCAGCGGCTGAAGGCGCGCGCTTCGGCGGCGGCAAGGCGGATCTTCGCGACCCCGCCCGCGGATTCGTACAGCACGTGCGAGAGCTGCCCGCGCAGGCGCACCGTGTCCCGCTCATACTGCAGCCGGACCAGGCCGAGCATGAAGACCGCCCCCGCGAGGGCGAGCACCAGGCCGAGCGCGACCAAGGCCAGCAAGGGCGAATAATAGAACATCAGTCCCAGCGAGACGAACGCGAACAGGCCGGACAGCATGGATCCGATCATCGCGCCGGTGAGCTGGTTCTCGATGGTCTGCACGCTCAGGACGCGCGTCATGAGATCGCCGGTGGTGAAATCGCGGAAGAACCCCACCGGCAGCCGGAGCAGACGATCGAGCAGCGCGGTCTGCAGCCGCGTGCCGGACAGGCCCATGAACCGCAGCATGGACCGCTGAATGGCGAGTTCCGACACGAACTGCACGGCGGCAACGGCCGCGAGCACCACGCTTATTTCGACGAGCCCGAAGGCGTCGTTGTCGGGGATGACCGTATCCACCATGTATCCGGAGGCGACCGGAAGGATCATCGCCAGCAGGCCGCTGACGACCCCGAAGCCCAGGACCGAGAGGAGGTTGGCTCTCCCGTTGCGCACCGCGCGCCGCAGGATGTCGCCCAGTGACAGGGGCTGGTCGGGAAAAGGCTCATAGAGGAGGAACCCCGTCCCGCGCAGGCCCCGGGCGGCTTGTGCGCTCAGGCGCGTCGCCGAGCCCGCGGCCGGATCCTTGATCCAGTAGGACCGGCCGCGCCGCAGGATGGCGAACGGCTTGCCCTGCGGGTCCAGGAACAGGAAGGCGCCGACGTCGTACTCCCACCAGTCGCCGTCGAGCGCGACCTGCCGCTTGCGCAGATGGTTGGCGCGGAGGATCGCATCGAGGGTCAACGACTCCTGGTCGGACGGCCGCCGTGGCGGAGGACGGAGGCGCACCCCCGCAGCGCCCGCCACCGCCTGGCAGGCGCTGAACAGGGCGCTGGCCGCTCCCGACGGATCGTCATTGCTGGAACGGGCGGTGGCCGCGAGCGCGGCCGTGCCGGCCTCTTCGGTCTGCGCATCGGCCTCGGCGCGCGCCCGAAGCCTGTTCACCTCGTCGACGGCGGCAAGGCGGAGCGTCAGCGGCACGGCTTCGATCAAAGCGTCGTGCAGCACGATGAGGCCGGACCAGACGGAGCCGTCTTCCAGGGCGGAGCGGGTTGCTTCGCACGTGACCTGCGCATCCTCACTGAAGCTCACCCATGTGGCGGCG
This sequence comes from Aquabacter albus, assembly GCF_040049275.1. Taxonomy (NCBI): domain Bacteria; kingdom Pseudomonadati; phylum Pseudomonadota; class Alphaproteobacteria; order Hyphomicrobiales; family Xanthobacteraceae; genus Aquabacter; species Aquabacter albus. The sequence continues at coordinate 297,456 of NZ_JBDZDT010000004.1, forward strand.
CAGAGCGGGAACGGGCGATCCCGCCCCAGAGCGGGCAGATCCTGGGTGTCGAGCAGGAGCGGCAGCCCCTGCTGCGCCGACACCCAGCCGACCCCGCGCGTGACGCCGATGCGCTGGTTCGCGCCGGCCGATAGGGTCTCTCCCGGCACGCAGATGGCATCCATGCGCGGATGGGGCCGCAGCGCACGCGCGCTCGCGCTGGAAACCGCCTCCACCCACGCATCGATCTTGCCGGCAAGCGTGGCATGCTGCTCCGGCGTGCCGGACAGCCGCCGCAAGGTGGCGATGGAGATCTCCACGATGGTCGTGCCCACGGTGCCCACGGCGAGCACCCCGATGGGTACGAGCATGTCCTGGGCGTTGAAGCCGAATGCGAGCTGGCCGGCTTTGAGCGTGCACAGATAGGCTCGTGCCCCAGCGGGAACGCCGTCGCGCAATTCGACGAGGAAGAGATTGACCTCGCCGACTGCGATATAAGTGGCAAGGTCCGGATCGTTCAGCAGGAACGGCGTCGTGCCCGAGACCCCTCGCGGGTGTCCGAGCCGCTCCAGGCCGAGCGCCGAAGGGAGGATGGACGGCCCCGCCGCGTCTGCGTGCCCGGGCACCTGATCGGGGATGATATCGGCCGACAGCGCCATCTCAGTTCTCGATCAGGCGCCGGTAGGGGCCGTCGACGGCGATCATGCTGTCGTGGGTGCCGCGTTGCAGGATGGCGCCGCGATGCATCACGATGATCTCGTCGCAATCGCGGATGGTGCTGAGCCGGTGCGCGATGATGATGCAGGTGCAGCCGCGGCGGCGGATATTGTCCGTCACCTCCTTTTCCACCAGCGGGTCCAGCGCGCTGGTGGCCTCGTCGAGGATGAGGAGGCTCGGCTCTCCCAGCAAGGCGCGGGCGATCTCCAGGCGCTGGCGCTGGCCGCCGCTGAAATTGCGGCCGCGCTCGCCGACCTGTGCGCCATAGCCGCCGGGCCGGCGCACGATGTCGTCGTGGATCATCGCATCCTTGGCAGCCTGGGCGATGCGCTCCTCCGGCATCGTCGTATCCCACAGAGCGATGTTCTCGCGCACGGTGCCGTCGAAGATGATGACGTCCTGATCGACCGCGGCCATGGAGTTGCGCAGCAGCTCGCGCGGAATGTCGCGCAGAGGGCGCCCGTCGATGAGGATGTCGCCCGACCAGGGCTCCGCCAATCCCGCCAGCAGCTTGCCGACCGTGGATTTGCCGCTGCCGGAGCCGCCCACCAGGGCGATCCGGCTGCCGGGCGGCGCGGAGAAGGAGAAGTCCTTGATCAGCGGCGGCTCGAGCATGTTGTAGCCGAAGGTCAGGTCGCGCACGGCGATGCGCCCCTCCAGCTTCCACAGCCGCCCCAGCGCGGTGGCCTGGGGCGGCGCGGGAGACACGGCATCCTTCGTGGAGAATTCGCTCGCCTCGGGCTGGTCGAGGACATCCTCGATCTGGTCCAGGGTGCCGCGCGCCTTCTGCAGCTCCAGGATGGATTCAAACAGGTCGCGGGAGATCATCTCGAAGTTCAGATAGAGCTGCTGGAAGGCGACGAGGATGCCGATGGTCACCGACCCTTCCATGATCAGCAGGCCGCCGGCCAGCAGCGTTCCCCCGCTCCCGATCATGCGCAGGAAGTCCGGCACCGTGGTCAGCACCGCCTCCACGCGGCCGAGCATCTGCTGCTGGTTGGCGACCCGCGCCTGCTGGCCCGACCAGCGCTCGAAGAAAGCGTCTTCTGTTCCGCTTGCCTTCAGGCTTTCGATCTGCGCGAGGCCCTGAATGGTCCGCTCGCTGAGCTTCACGCTCTCCATCGCCGCGCGGCGTTCGCCTTCGCGCAGGGGCCCGAGCAGCAGGATGTTGAGGCCGGTGACGGCGAGGACGATCCCGACCGAGATGAAGGTCAGCACGGGGCTGTAGATCATCATGATGGCGGCGAAGAACAGCAGCGAGCCCGCACCGATCAGGACGCCGGTGAGATCGACGCTGGCGCTGTCGGCGAGATATTCGCTGATGGTGGCGCGGCTGGCGATGCTGCCGGCGGCGCGCTGGGCAAAGAAGGGCAGCGGCACCCGCAGGAGCCGGCGGAAGAAGCCCGTCGCCGCCCGGATCGAGATCCGGTTCTTCAGTGCAAGCTCGCACCAGCCGCGGGCCCATTGAAGAATGGTCTGCGCCAGCACCACGGCGACCAGCGCGGCCAGCAGCCATTCGAACCAGTCGGCCTGCCGCTCGACGATGTATTGATCGACGAAGATCCGGCTGAAGCTCGGCAGCACGATCCCCGGTATGACAAGGGTGAGGCCGCACAGGATGATGAAGGCGAAGGCCGGCTGCGCGCCGGCGAGCCATTCGAGCAGCGGCTGGATCAGCCGGGGCGGCGTGCCGGTGGCGCGGAAGTCCGGCGTCGGGCGGAAGACGAGCGCGATGCCGGAATAGATCCGGTCGAAATCGTCCCGCGAAAGGGACTGCCTGCCGCCGGCCGGATCATTGAGATACACGCGCCCCTGGGCCACGCCCTCTAGGACCATGAAATGGTTCATGTTCACGAACACGATCGCCGGCACTGCGATGCGCGCCAGGCTGTCGGTGCTCACGCGCAGCCCCTTCGCCTCAAGGCCGAGGCTGCGCGCCGCGCGCAGGATGCTCGTCGCCTTGCTGCCGTCGCGCGTCACGCCGCACAGGCGCCGCAGCTCCATGAGCGGCAGCCACGCCCCATAGGCCGCGAGCACCATCGCCAGCGCCGCCGCGCCGCATTCGACGGCCTCGACCTGTAGAACCGTCGGTGTCGGCTTGCGCGGGACGGCTTTCGGCTGAATGGCCCAATCGGACATGGCGTCTAAAGCCGCATCCAGCCCAGAACCGTCTCCGCCCGGGGGATCACAAGCGCGATGAGCGGGATTCGGTCGACGACGAACTTGGCCTCCGCGATGGTCCCGCCCTCGGGCGGCAGGGACATGCCGCGGCCGGTGGACCACAGAAAGCCGCTCGGCGAGGTCGGGTCGCGCTCAAGCTCCACCAGGATCTCATACGGCGCGCCTTTGCTGGTGAGGGTTTCGACCAGCGCGCTGTTCTTGAGGGTGTTGACCATGCTCTCGCGGGTGGTCGGCAAGTCTGCCACGTGGATGACCCGACCATTGATGAAGCCGTCGCGCTGCAGCCGCGCGGTCGCCGGCACCAATTGAACCTCCATGCCGATCTTGACGCGCTTGCCGTCGCCGCCCGGCACATACAGGCGGGCCGAGAGGCTGTCCTGCACGCCGTCGCGCGCCGGCAGCATCCGCAGCAGGGGGGCGCCCGCCCGGACCATCTCGCCGGGTGCCTCGATCACTTCGATGACCCGGCCCCCCACCTCCGCCACGACGGAGGTGGAGCGCGTCAAGGTGCTGCGCAGCACGGCGATTTCACGCTGGGTGCCATCGATCCGCATGGCGATGTTCAAAAGCTCGCGGGCGTTCTGGCTCGTGCGCCCTTCCGTCTCTGCGGCGAGCTGCACCAGCATGCTGCGGGCTTCGGCCAGATCGTTCTCTGTGCGGATGCGCTCGTTCGTCACTTCCAGGATGCGCGTGCGGGTCGCGATGCCGCGCTCCACCAGCATCTGGGTGTTGTCCTGCAGGAGATGCAGCGATGCGAGGCGATTGTTGAGGCTGGCGATGCGGGATTCCAATCCTTCCTTCCGCTCAAGGGTCAGCTTCGTCTGGATGTCGGTGACGTGGGTCTGGAAGCTCGCCAGCTGCTGGCGTTCCGCACGCAGGCCGTCGAGCTCGAGAAGCTTGGCCTGAAGCCGCTCGGATTGCTCGGGCTGTGCGACTTCGGCAATGGTATCGCCGGCCCGCACGACATCGCCGACCCCGACCCGCCAGTTGACCAGCCGGCCATCCGCCGGCGCACCGATGTCGACGACACCCGCGGTCGACAGCAGGATGCCCTGTCCTTCGACCTTCACCGCCGCGGTGCCGAGGCAGCTCCACACCAGCGCCGCCACAAGGGCGGTGCTCAATGCCACAAGCGCGACCCAGCTCAGCGGGTTGCTGACGCGGAGCATCTCGTCGAGCCGGTCGTGGCTTGGAGGCCGCGCCAAGGTGCCGTGCATGCCACTGAGCATCGTCATTGTCATGCCTGTCTACGAGGTCCAGCATCCGCTGGGCGCGAATACAGTCGTCGGTAATCGCTGGGAAGATGAGTGTGCTTGAGGAAAGCGAAGAGCCTTACCGACTTTGCTTTCCGTATTTCACTTCTTTATGGATCCGAGATAGTTCGGCATCTTCGCCTTCATCATCTTTTCGTCGCCACCGGTCTTCAGGAGTTCCGGATTCATGGATTTTCCACCGGAGACATGATCGAGAAGCGCGTCGTTGAGTTCTCCCTCGAACTTGCTGTCGATGGAGGCCGTGATCTGCAGCGCGCCGGTCTCGTCGCGGGCGGCCTGGATATCGATGCCATCGGGGAAGGGGCAGCCCGCCTCCTGGGAGATCACATCATGCGGCGCCGCAAGCAGGCGCTCGGCCAGGGCCGGGTCCTGCTCGGCACGCGCCGCGAGGCTTTGGGCGGCGGCCAAAAGCGTGTTGATCTGGTCGATATCGGACATCGCTTCAGCCCCCTGTCGCGTCCTAATGCGCCTCCAGCGTGCATCCCCTCGGCGACATTTGATTGACAGTTGTTCTCAAGTCGGCAAAGCAGCGCTGCGCTGCAGCAGCATCTACAACCCTTGCAAGCCACAAGCTGGTGAGCGTAAATTGAGGCTAAGGGGTTATTCGCGATTACCCCGTGAGGCGGCAGCCTAAAGATCGCGTCCATGAACCCCCATAAAGGGATGGACGCACATGCCGTCGAACACTGAAATCACCACATCTCAACTGACCCGCCTCGTGGGCCTGCCCACTGCGCCGGCGATTATCGATGTGCGCACGCCGGAGGATTTCGATGCCGACCCCCGGCTTCTGCCGGCTGCGGTGCGCCGCGATGCGCAGGCAGCCGCTGCCTGGGCGGCGGAGTTCGCCGGGCGCGACGTGGTCGTGGTCTGCCAGAAGGGCCTGAAGCTCAGCCAGGGCGCCGCCGCCTGGCTCCGCCACGAAGGGATCAGGGCCGAGACCCTCGAGGGAGGCTTCGAGGCCTGGCGCGGCGCCGGGGGGCTCTTGGTCAAAACCGGCGAGCTCCCGCCACGGGATGAGGCCGGTCGCACCGTCTGGGTCACGCGCGCCCGCCCCAAGGTCGACCGGATCGCCTGTCCCTGGCTGATCCGCCGCTTCATCGATCCGGACGCCGTGTTCCTCTTCGTCGCTGCCGCCGAGGTGTCGGCGGTTGCCGAGCGCTTCCAGGCGACCGCCTTCGACATCGATGACGTCTTCTGGAGCCATCGCGGCGCGCACTGCACCTTCGACACCATGATCGCGGAGTTCGGCCTCCTGTCCGAACCGCTCGATCGTCTCGCCACCATCGTCCGGGCGGCCGATACCGCGCGGCTCGATCTCGTTCCCCAGGCCTCCGGCTTCCTGGCCGCCTCGCTCGGCCTCTCCCGGATGTTCCGGGATGATCTCGAACAGCTTGAAGCGGGCATGCTGCTCTATGACGCCTTCTACCGCTGGTGCCGGGACGCCACAGAGGAGACGCACAACTGGCCGTCCGGCCAGAAGCCGACGTGAGGGAAGCTGTCATGACCATCACCGCGGCGACAGACGCTCCCACCGAGACCCCGGCCGCCCCCACCTTCGCCGAGGCGACTAAGGTCTGGGCGCGGATCGGGCTGCTCAGCTTCGGCGGCCCGGCCGGCCAGATCGCGCTCATGCACCGGGAATTGGTGGAGGAGCGGCGCTGGATCGGCGAGCAGCGTTTCCTGCATGCGCTGAACTATTGCATGCTGCTGCCCGGCCCCGAGGCCCAGCAGCTTGCCACCTATATCGGGTGGCTGATGCACCGCACGGCGGGCGGCCTCGTCGCCGGCCTGCTGTTCGTGCTGCCCGGCGCCGTGGTCATGCTGGGGCTCAGCATTCTCTACGTGCTCTACCGGAACGTGCCGCTGATCGATGCGGTGTTCTTCGGCGTGAAGGCGGCGGTGCTGGCGGTTGTGGTCGAAGCCGTGCTGCGGATCGGAAAGCGGGCGCTGAAGAACCGCGCCATGGTGGCGATTGCCGGCGCGGCGTTCATCGGCATCTACGTCTTCCGCATTCCGTTCCCACTCATCATCCTGGCGGCGGGCCTCGTCGGCTGGGTCGGCAGCCGCCATGCACCCCGGCTCTTCATCAGTGGCGGGCACGCCGCAAAGGGCGCTGCGCCCGACGTCAAGGGCGTGGTCGACCTGATGTTCGAGCGCGGCGAACTCGGCCATGCCGACCCGTCCTGGGCGCGGGCCGGCCGAGTGCTCGCCCTGTGGCTGCCCATCTGGCTCGGGCCGGTGGTGCTGCTCTGGCTCCTGACCGGCTCTTCCAGCGTGTGGACGCAGTTGGGCGCCTTCTTCAGCACCATGGCCGTCGTCACCTTCGGCGGCGCCTATGCGGTGCTCGCCTATGTGGCGCAGGCTGCGGTCGACACCTTCGGGTGGCTTGCGCCGGGAGAAATGGTGGACGGGCTCGGCCTCGCCGAGACCACCCCCGGGCCGCTGATCATGGTGCTCCAGTTCGTCGGCTTCCTCGCCGCCTACCGCGCGCCCGGCATTCTCGATCCGCTTTTCGCCGGATGCCTTGGCGCGCTCCTCACCACCTGGGTCACGTTCGCACCGTGCTTCCTCTGGATCTTTCTCGGCGCGCCCTATGTGGAGGCGCTGCGCGGCAATCAGGCGATCTCGGCCGCGCTGTCAGCCATCACCGCCGCCGTTGTGGGCGTGATCATGAACCTCGCCGTGTGGTTCGCGCTGCACGTGGTGTTCCGGGAGGTTCGCACCATCGATCTCTTCGGCGCCGGTCCCGACGTGCCGGTGCTCGCGTCCGTCGATTGGCGGGCAGCCGTGCTCGCGGCCGTCGCCATGATCGCCATGCTGCGCTTCAGAATGGGCATGGTCCCGACCTTGGGCGCGTGCGCCGCAGCCGGGGTGCTGCTGCGTTATCTCACGGCATAGGCTTCGGGGCCCGCCGCGTGGCATTCCGTTGCGTGATGGTTGAGGGGGCCTATGCAGGAGGTCCGTGGCCACCGCATGGGGTGGCCGGTTCCTGTCCAGTGCGAGCAATCTCGTGTAGGATGGAATTATACCAATGCGGATATCGGACAGTTTTCCAGCCCTGTGAGTTTGTGTCGCTGCCACCCCTTCTTCGAGCTGCGGAGAATGCAAATGGCGTCCACGACAACCATGCCCCACGATCCCCTTGCGCCCCCGATAAAGCTCTCAGTCGAACTGCTGGTGAACGGCACGAAGGTTCGGCTCGACGTCGCTCCGTGGACCACCCTGCTCGACGCGCTGCGCGAGCACCTCGACCTCACCGGAACAAAGAAAGGGTGCGACCACGGGCAGTGCGGGGCATGCACCGTTCTGCTTGATGGGCGCAGGGTCAATTCCTGCCTCACCCTCGCGGTCATGAAGGACGGCGCGGTGGTGACCACCATCGAGGGGCTCGCGAGGGACGGCGTATTGCACCCGTTGCAGCAGGCCTTCATCGACCATGACGCGTTCCAGTGCGGCTACTGTACCCCCGGCCAGATTCTCTCGGCGGCGGGGCTGATCGCCGAAGGCAAGGCCAAAAGCCCCGACGAAATCCGCGAGCTGATGAGCGGCAACATCTGTCGCTGTGCGGCCTATCCCAACATCGTTGCGGCGATCCAGCAGGCGATGGGGGCATCATGATCAACTTCCAATACACGCGGGCCAGCGATGTGGCCGACGCTATCAGGCTGATCGCGTCCGACCCCATGGCGAAATTCATCGCCGGCGGCACCAACCTCCTCGATCTCATGAAAGAGGATGTGGAGCGCCCCACCCGGCTGGTCGACATCACGCGGCTGCCGCTGACAAAGGTCGAGGAGACGGCGGAAGGCGGCCTGCGGATCGGCGCTCTGGTGCCGAATTCCGACCTCGCCTGGCATCCGCTGGTGGTTGAGCGCTATCCCATGCTCGGAAGCGCCATCCTGGCGGGCGCCTCGGCGCAGTTGCGCAACATGGCATCCACCGGCGGCAACCTCATGCAGCGCACGCGGTGCTTCTATTTCTACGACACCACGACGCCCTGCAACAAACGCGCGCCCGGCAGCGGCTGCTCCGCGATCAACGGCATCAACCGCATCAGCGCCATCCTCGGCACGAGCGAGGCCTGCATTGCCACCCACCCGTCCGACATGTGCGTGGCATTGGCCGTGCTTGAGGCGAAGATTCATGTGACCGGCCCTGCGGGCGAGCGCGTCATCCCGCTTGCGGACTTTCACCGCCTGCCCGGCGATACGCCGCAGCGCGACACTCTCCTCAATGCGGACGAGATCATCACCGCAGTGGAGCTGCCGGCCCAGGGCTTTTCCAAGAACTACACCTACCTGAAGATCCGTGACCGTCTGTCCTATGCCTTCGCGCTGGTGTCGGTGGCGGTGGGCCTTGAGATGGACGGTGAGACCATCCGCAAGGCGCGGTTCGCCCTGGGCGGCGTCGCCCACAAGCCGTGGCGAAATCCGGAGGCAGAAGCGGTTCTGAACGGACAGGTCGCGAGGCCGGACACCTTCATGCGCGCCGCGGACATCGTGCTGCGCGAGGCCAAGGGCTTCGCGCACAACGCCTTCAAGATCGAGCTTGCCCGCCGCGCCATGGTCCGCGCCCTGACGCAGGCGGCACGCGCAACGCCGCAGTCGCAGTCGAACAAGAAGGTCGCCTGAGACCACACGGCCGCGTCGCCGTGTGTTCGGCGGCCGCGGGCGAAGCTCTATGCCATCTCGGCAATTGCCGCTGACGTTTCAAGGGAGTGAGCTCATGACAGCGCACATCGGCAGCCCCACGTCCCGCGTCGAGGGCCGGGACAAGGTCACGGGCGCGGCGAAATATGCCGGCGAGTTCAATGCGCCCGGCCTCGTCCATGCCAGCATCGTCGGATCCACCATAGCGAAGGGGCGCATCGCCCGCATCGACGCCAGCGAAGCCCTGAAGATCGGCGGCGTGATCGCCGTGCTCACCCATGAGAACCGGCCGCCCATGGCCGACACCGACGACGCCTACAAGGACGACGTGGCGCCCGAGCAAGGTTCGCCGTTCCGCCCTCTCTACGACGGGAAGATCCTGTTCAGCGGGCAGCCGATTGCACTGGTGCTGGCCGAGGATTCCGAGACGGCACGCTTTGCGGCGACACACGTGCGCGTGGACTACGAGGCAGAACCGCACGTCACCGATTTCCATGCAAAGCGCGGCGACGCCTTTGCCCTGGACGAGCCGGCCAAGCCGAGAGGCGATGCGGCGGCCGCGCTCGCGGCAGCGGAGGTGCGCCACCAGGGCGAATATTCCGTCCCCATGGAGCACCACAATCCCATGGAGCTGTTCGCCTCGACGGTGATGTGGGAGGGCGACGGCAAGCTCACCATCTACGACAAGACCCAGGGCGTTCAGAACGTGCAGCGCTATGTGTGCGGCATTTTCGGGCTGAAGCCGGCGGATGTGCGTGTCATGTCGCCGTTCGTCGGCGGCGCTTTCGGCTCGGGGCTGCGGCCGCAATACCAGGTGGTGCTGGCCGTGCTGGCGGCGCGCGCGCTGGAGCGCTCCGTGCGGGTCGTGCTCACCCGCCAGCAGATGTATGGCCTCGGCTATCGGCCGGCCATGATCCAGCGGATCGAACTGGGGGCGAAGGCCGATGGAACGCTGGAGGCGCTGACCCACGACGCGATCACGGTGACGTCGCAATACGAGGACTTCCATCGCCACGAAACCACGTGGTCCGGCCTGCTCTACAAGAGCGCCAGCGCGAAGTACGCACACAAGCTGGTGCGTCTCGATCTGCCCACCTCGTGCGATATGCGCGCGCCGAGCGCCACCACGGGGGTCTATGCGCTGGAATCCGCCATGGACGAGCTGGCGGTCGCGCTCAAGATCGATCCGCTCGAGCTGCGGATGCGCAGCTATTCCGAGCACGATCAGAACAGCGGCCTGCCCTACAGCAGCAAGAGCCTGCGGGAGTGCTACCGGCAGGGCGCGGAGGCGTTCGGCTGGAGCAAGCGGAACCCGGAGCCCCGCGCCATGCGCGACGGCAGCGAGCTGGTCGGATGGGGCATGGCGACCGGCATCTGGGAAGCCCTGCAGGTGCCGATCACGGTGCGCGTCGCATTGACTGCCAACGGGCACGCGCAGGTCTCCTGCGCGACGTCGGACATCGGCACCGGCACCTACACGATCATGACGCAGGTTGCGGCCGACATGCTCGGCCTGCCGCTTGAAAGCATCGACATCAAGTTGGGGGACTCGACCCTGCCCCAGTCGCCGGTGGAGGGCGGCTCCTGGATCGCGGCCTCGGTGTCGAACGGCATCGTCACCACTTGCGATGCGATCCGCGAAGAGCTTCTGCGCCTAGCGAAGACAGTGCCCAACTCGCCCCTCGCCGACGCCGGCCCGGAGGAGGTCGTCCTTGCGAATGGCACGATCGCCAGCCGGCACGATGCGGCCCGTGCGGTCTCCATCGCGGAGGCCATGCGGCACGGCGGCGTGGACCGGATCCAGCAGGAGAAGACCACCCGCTTCAAGAATGACGGCTCACATGCGCACAACACGCATTCGGCGATCTTTGCTGAAGTGAAGGTGGATGAGCAACTCGGCGTGGTCCGTGTCACGCGCATCGTGTCCGCCGTTGCCGCGGGGCGAATTCTCAACCCCAAGACCGGACGCAACCAGGTGATTGGCGGCGTCGTCTGGGGCATCGGTGCCGCGCTGCACGAGGAGACGCTTGTCGATCACACGTTCGGCCGCGTCATGAACGCGAACATCGCGGAATATCATGTCCCGGTGAACGCCGACGTGCACGACATCGAAGTGATCTTCGTGGACGAGCAGGACGACAGGGTGAACCCGCTCGGCATCAAGGGGCTCGGCGAGATCGGCATCGTCGGGGTTCCGGCGGCCATAGCGAATGCGATCTACCATGCGACCGGAAAGCGGGTGCGCGATCTGCCGATCACGCTCGACAAGCTGCTGTGATCCGGATCAGGAGATCTTGGCTAAGCTTGTGCAGTCAAGAGGCGCATTGGTGATGTTTGCACCTCGCATGTGGGTGCTTGGCCCGTGGGCTAGGGGAGGCTTGCCGCGACGCGCGGCGTTTTGCGCGTCATGAGGCGCAGAAGCGGGCGCTCGATGGTGAAATGCACCACCACGCCCGCCGCCACTGACGCAACGGTGGCACAGACGGCGAACAGCAAAAGGCCGCCGGGGAGATCCACGAGGCCGAGGCGGCGCCAGATCTGCCCGGCCGCCGACAGCGCGATGCCGTGGACGATATAGATCGAATAGGATGCATCGCCGAGCAGGGTGAAGAACGGATATTTCCTCACCGCGCCCGCCTTTTCGAGGATCAGCGCGCCGATCACGATGAGCGCGGCGGGAATGCCCCACAGCAGGAACCGCGACTGCGACGTCACCTCATTGAGGCTGAGCATGGCCGCGAAGCCCGCGATCAGCAGGCCCCAGCCGGCGAAGGTGGGGACCGGGCGGCCCTTTATGTACCAGACTCCCACCATGACGCCGAAGATGAATTCGATGATGATCGTGGACGTATAGAAGGTCATCATCACGTTCGATGGCGGGAAAAGCGCGCCCAGCAAGACGAGGCCCGCAAAAAGCACGCTGATGGCCGAAGCGCGCAGGCCGTTCGGCAAGAGAAGAATGAACCCCCATACGAAATAGAAGAACATTTCGTAGTTGAGCGTCCATCCGGGAATCACCACCGGCTCGATGGTGGGGAAAACGGGGTGCTGCGCCGGCAGGAACAGGTAGGAGGCGATGATGTGCCACGTCTCCGGTCGCCCGCTCTGCACCGTCGCGGGCGCAAAAATCATCAGGAACACAAATAGGCTGGTGATGATCCAGTAAAGCGGGACAATGCGGACAAGACGTTTTCTGTAGAATGAGAGCGTGTACCCAGCCTTCTGGTCGGTGGTCACCAGCATCAGGAAGCCGCTGATGATGAAGAAAAGATCAACACCGCTCGCGAGCGAGCCGGGCCACCACCCGTTATAGCCCATTCGCTCCAGCTGAACGTTCAGGTGATAGCAGACAACCATGATGCTTGCGATCGCTCGCAAATACTGAAGCGAGTCAAGCATCCCTTAACGGTCCCCGTCGCACTCAATACAAATGCTCTATCGAAAGCGGCGGGCATGATCAAGGCGCACGAAACCCTCAACGCGCGGCAGGCCTCGGTCCAACTGCCATCGCGCCGGAGCCCGCGTGCCGGCTAAGCAAATAGAATTGCAGGATCGAAAGTCCTGCTTGACCCTGATGGCCTTCTTGCGCAGAAGCATCGGCGGCCCGACGGGCACCGTTATTTGCTGAAGTGTTGGGGTTGGGGGCGATGACGCGTTGGACCCACGGGCTGATTAATCGGCTGGTTATACTCTGCGATGTCATCATGATCTTGCTCGCGGGAGTGGTATCATATTCATTATGGCATTTTGCAAGTTGGAGCAGCGTGGCCATATTGTGTGCCTTCGGTGCGACGGTCTACACGCAAATACTTCAGCTTGGGCGCGCCTACCGGGTCGAGCACTATAGACGTTCGCTGCGCCAGATCGGCCATCTCATCGTCGGCGGCGTGCCGGCGGGCATACTGGTGGGGGTGTTCTACTTCGCGCTAGAGCCAGTCCGCACCACCAGCCTGCCGGGTCTGCTCGGCTGGGCTGCGGTGACCGCCATCGCCTTGATCTTCGGACGCCTGGTGATCGTGCGCTTCGGCATGAGGCTTGTCCGCAGCCACGAGGTTCTGCGCCGCCACGTGGTGCTGGTGGGCGATGTGGAGCGCGCCCGGGCGTTTGCACAGCGCTGCGCTGAGGATGACGACGAGGGCCTATTCGTTTTCCTCGGCATCTTCGACAACAAGCCTTGCGTGCCCGATGCGGCGGACACCGCCAGCATCCCGGTGCTCGGCGGCCTGCCGGACTTGCTGCCGTTCTGCCAGAGCCATCAGGTCGATGTGGTGACCATCGTGGAAAGCTGGGAGAACCCGCTCAATATCACCGCCATCGCCGAGCAATTGCACCGTGTCGCCGCCGACGTGCTGGTGGAATTGGACCCGGACGGCTTCAACCTGCGCTTCGCCCGCGTCACCAGCATCGCCGGTGAGCGGGTCCTGCAGGTGCAGCAGCGCCCGCTGAAGGGCTCGCTCGGCCTCATGAAGGCGCTGCAGGATTATTCGGTGGCGATCATCGGCCTGATCCTGGTCTCGCCCATCCTCCTGATCTCGGCCATCGCCATCAAGCTGGATTCGCCGGGGCCGATTTTCTTCCGCCAGCCGCGCGTCGGGCTGAACAACAAGGTGTTCACCGTCTACAAGTTGCGCACCATGACGGTGGATCCCACCGACGACGGCTCCCTGGGCACCACCGAGTTCAATCCGCGCATCACCGGCGTCGGCAACCTGCTGCGGCGCCTGTCCATCGACGAGCTGCCGCAATTGCTGAACGTGCTCCAGGGCGACATGTCGGTGGTGGGGCCGCGCCCGCACGTGCCGAACATGCAGGTGGGCGACGACATCCGCTATGAGGCCATCCGCGAGTATGTGTCACGATATCGGATGAAGCCGGGCATCACCGGCTGGGCGCAGATCAACGGCATGCGCGGCGGCATCAACACCGTGGAGAAGGCCGAGCGCGGCGTTAAGCTCGATCTCTTCTACATAGAAAACTGGTCAATATGGTTCGACATCAGGATCATGCTTCTCACCATCACCAAGGGCATGGCGGGGCGCGACGTCTTCTGAGGCGCGCGCGGGGCTGGCTGGCGCGCGCAGCCACCGCGTGCGCCATCCTCGCGGGCGCAGCCGGGGTGACGCCTGCAGGCGCGGCGGAGCCCGGCCGGCCGTTCCTCGCCTATCATGCAAGCTGGTACGAGGTGCAGACCTCCGTTGCAGCCGACACCAGCCTTGCCCGCCTGCCCGGCTATTTCACCCACATCGTCCTCAGCTTCGTGAAGCCGGACCTGACCTATGCCGGTGATCTCGACCTGAAGGGCACGGGCCTGCTCTATCCCTTTCCCGGGACGGTCCTGAAGGAAGCGGTCGCGCTGCTGAAAGCCCGCCAGCCGCACATCAAGGTGCTGATCTCCGTGGGCGGCTGGGGGTATTTCGCCTGGGACAAGCTGGACGCGCCGGCCGTCGCGCGCCTCGTGCGCGATCTCGGAGCGGACGGGGTGGACGTGGATTACGAGACCCCCGACGGGCAATGCGCGCCGCAAGGCGAAACCATGAGCTGCCCCGGCGATCCCATGTCCATCTCGGTGGTGGAGCAGGTGCGGGCGGTGCTGCCGCGCCCGTTCGTGGTGGGAGTGGCGGGCTGGAGCGTCGGGGCCTATGGCGCGGGCGAATTCCGCACCGCCGCGCCCCGCAGCCCGTGGACGGGGGTCATGCTCGCGCTGCTGAATTCGCCCACGGCGGCGCAGCTCGATCTGGTCTCGATCATGTCCTATGACGCCGGCCCGCACTATCGCCCGCAGGAGGCGTTCCGCGCCTATCGGAGGGTGTGGAAGGGGCCGCTGATGCTGGGGGTGCAGGTAGAGCCGGGAACCTCGGGCGGCCCCCGCTTCACGGTGGATTATACCCGGCGCATGCTGGATTCCGTCACCAGCGATCCGGGCGCAGGGGCGATGCTTTACGCGCTCCGGCTGAAGCCGCCGGGCGACATCGGCCCGGACAATCCGGACGACCGCTATCTCGCCCCCGCCATCTGCATGGCCCTCAACCTCGCCAAGTGTTCCGCGCCTGTGCCTTAGAGCCGGAACCCTTCTGCGTGGGATCACTCCGCGATCCCACGCAGAAGAACAGATCTTAAGGCGCCCGGCCCAGGGGGTGGCGGGCGATGACGTTGCAGAATTCCGTCGGCCGGCTGGCGAGCGGGCGCAGGGCGCCGTCCGACTGAAGGCGGAAGAAGGCATAGCCGTGGGCGGCAAGGCCGTTCCAGGAGGCTTCGGGATCGCCGCCGGACTTGTACAGGGTCGGGCAATTGATCTCGAAGATCACGTCCGGCCGCCAGGTGCGCAGGGTCTCGCCGCCGCCGGCGATCACCATGCTCTCTGCGCCTTCCACATCCATCTTGATGCAGTCCACGCGCGGCAGGTTCAGGTCGCGCACCATCAGGTCGAGGGTGGTGATCACCACCATCTCGCTCTCCACATCAGTGCCGTCGCTGATGAGGGAGAAGGCCTGCGGGTCGTCGCCGAGCGGATTGTGGTGCAGCACCGCCTCGCCCGGGGCATCGGAGAGCGCCTTGCGCACGATGCTCACATTGGCGAAGCCGTTGAGGGCGATGTTCTTGGCCAAGAGGTCGCCGGCGTCCTTGCCCGGCTCCACCGCCACCACGCGGCCGGCATAAGGCGCGACCTTGAGGGTGAACAGGCCGATATTCGCGCCCACGTCCACGAACACGTCGCCCTTGCGGACGAAGTTCTGAAGGTAGCGCAGTTCCGGCTCCACTGCGTCGCGCAGCAGGAAGGCGGAGACCGAGGTGTAGCGAAAGTCGGACGGCACCGTCAGCTTCGCGCCGCCGCTTACCAGAGCGAACACAGGCTGGCGCCCAAGCGGGACGCTGACCGCCCAGGTCAAGGCGCGCATCAGGACCGTCACGGGCGCAGCCTGGAAGGCGGGCTCACCGAACAGTTTTTTTAGCCGTCGCAGCATGGGAGGTCACCGTCATCCGTCTACGGGTGGGTCTATAAATGATGGGTCCTGCGGGTGTAGGCGTTCTGCTGTCCGAAAGCGGTTCTCGCGCTCGCTTCTGGTCGAGATAGACGGCCAGCGCCATGACGACGCCGAGCTCGCCGGGGGTCAGGACCAGGGAATACACTGCGGATGTCACGATGAGGAAGAGAATATAGTCGGCCAGGGCTTGCGCGAATGGGTCGCGGCTGCGCTGTGCGGCCTTGCTCACCGCCACATAGCCCCAGCCATAGAGCACGGCGATCAGCAGCGCGCCCACCGCGCCATATTCGAACACCACGCCGACCCAGCCGAGATCGGCGATGAAGAACTGCGCGCTGCCGAAAATCTCCGCCAGCGTGATGGTGCTGAAGCGGGTCGTGGCACCGACCCCGAACAGCCAGTTCCACACGTTCACGCCGAGGAAATCGGTGGCTAAGGCAAAGGAATGCTGTCGCACCGACAGCGAGCCGCCCAGCGATTCCACGAAATTGCCCGAAGCCCTCATCACCAGCACGCCGATGGCGAGCGGCGCCAGCACGCAAAGGGCGCCGATGAACAGGCGGCGCAACCGCTGCGGCGCCGAGGCCAGGACGCCGAAGCCCACGACCGCTACCGCAGCGCCGATGGAGGCCCGCTGCTTGAAGATCACCAGCATCAGCACCACCGCGACCGCCACCGCGGCGACCTTCAGCCAGTGCGGTTTCTGCATGAAGCTGCGGGTCAGGTAGAAGATCAGGATCATGCCGAAGAACATGGGCATGTAGATGCGGTAGCCGCGCTCCTGCTCGAACAGCATGAGCTTTCCGCCTGAAGGGTCGCTGTTGTACCAGGAGGCGGGCGCCACCAGCCACAGCAGGAGCATGATCACATAAGTGGCGTAGCCGAGCGTGAGCATGGCGCCCTTGAGGCGCGGCACCGCCGGCGACAGCCACAGCAGCAGCGCCGACAGGGCGAAATAATAGGTCACCGGCCAGATCTTGATGGTGGTGGTCAGCGCATCGAAGAAGCCGTTGCCCAGCTGGATCATCGAGATCAGCGGCGTGAACCCGATCGCATAGGCAAGGAACACCAGGTAGATGGCCTTGGCCGGCAGCTTCATGCGCGCCATGCCATAGACCGTCAGCGGCAGCGCCAGCATCGGCCACGCCTTGGAGAGCAGATAGGGGGGCGGCAGCTCGTTCAGATAGTGGAAGCATTGCGCGAACATCGGCAGCACGCCGAGCAGCACCACGAAGGTCATGGCCGGCGACAGGCGTTCGCTCTCGCCGGTCTGGGGCGGTGGGGCGAAACGGCCGGCGCGCGAAATGACCACCCCGCGATAGCTGCGCGCCACCGGCGCGCTCATGGCTCCGCCTTGCCTTCCAGCGGCCCGCGCTGTGCGGCGGCCATGCCATAGGCCGCGGGGTTGCGGCGGGCATCGGCCACCATGAGCAGCAGCGGCATGGAGTCCACGAACACCCGCCGGCCGTGCCCCTTCGGGTTCAGCAGCAGGCGGTGAAGCCATTCCAGCCCGTGCCGGCGGTAGAATTCAGGCGCGCGCTGCACGATCCCGGTGACGAAGTTCAGCGAGGAGCCGACGCACAGCCCGGTGCCCACCGCCCCGCCGCGCATCTCAACCAGCCGCGCCAGATATTCCGACGCCGGGGCCCCGACGGCGAAGAACACGTAGCGCGCGGGATGGGCGAGCACGAAGTCCACGCAGGCGGTCACCTCGTCCGGCTTGTTGATGAAGCCCATGGAGGGGTTGAAAAGTTTCACCGCCGTGAGCCCGAACTGGTCCGTCAGGCGCCGGCGCATCTCGTCGCTGCCGCCGATCACGGTGACGGCGTCGCTCGGCGCCATGTGGTGCGCGAACAGATGGGCGGTCAGGTCGCTGCCGGCGGCATGGGGAATGTCGAGGCCGAACACCCGGCGGGCGAGCGCGCGCGGGGTCTTGCCGTCCAGCAGGCGAAGCCAGGCATGATCGTAGGCATCGGCGAAGCGGGCATCCTTGAGCCGCCCGAGCCGCACGAAATGCTGCGCATTGGGTGTCACCACATAGGCGAAGGGTGCCGTGGCCCCGCGCGCGGCGATGCGCGCTGCCGCCGCGGGAACGTCAAGGCACGAGATCCGCACGCCGAGATAGGTGATTTCCCTGATCGGCGGGTCCGCCTGTGCTGGCATCGTCTCCACCATTACCTGTCCGGCAAGCTGCCGCCCCGTTGGGATATAGCACCCCGGTGAGGAGGGCGATCAAGGAAGGAGTGCGGAGGGGGTCACGGCGGATGTGGTGGAATAGGCACCCAGCGTGTAGTTGAACGAGCGCTGGAACGGCACGACCTTGTTGATGAACTGGTCGATCCACAGGTTCAGCTCGGCGATATCGCTGCGCGGGATATAGAGGATGTCGCCGGCCATCAGCGGCACGTCGGCTTCGTCCGAGCCGGTCTGGATCATGTCGCGGACGTTGATGATTTTCAGCATGGGCCGGTTCGAGGGATCGCGGCGGATGAGCGCCACCTCGCCGATGCGGGCCTCGTCCGTGAAGCCGCCTGCAAGCATCACCGCCTCCAGCGAGGACACGCGCATTTCCGAAATCTTGTACAGGCCCGGATGGGCCACCATGCCGCCCACATAGATCTTGGAGGAGGCGGATTCCTCCAGCGAGACCACCACGCGCTGGTCGGTGAGCTCGCGGCGGGCGGAAGCGCGGATCGTCTCCTGCAGGGCGGAGAGGGTCATGCCCTCCACCTTCATCTGGCCCACGGCGCGCACGCCGATGGTGCCGTCGGGAGACACCACGAGGTTCTCATCCATCTCCTGGGTGACGGAGAATTTCACCTTCAGCTTGTCGCCCGGGCCGACCCGATAGACCGGGGGCTTCGGGGTCCAGGGGCGGAAGCCCTCGGGATTGACCTGGGTGAAGCTCAACTCCTGCCCCGTGAGCAGCGGCGTGCGGCCCGAAGACGTGGTCGTGCAGCCGGCCAGCATGGTGCCGCCGAGGAGGAGCAGCAGGGACAGCCGAAGGGCCGCCCACGGCCCAGAAGCTCGGCCGAAAGGCACACCCGGCACCGAGCTGCGACGGTGACATGTCGCTTCGCATGCGAGGGAGGGCATCTGGCAGGCTCCTAGTGGGCGACCCGGTCCAGGACCCTGCCTCGTGTCCCGCGCGCGCCAAAAGGCAGGGGCGCCCGTCGAAACTGGAGGCCGAAATAGAATCGCTGAACCAATCAACGTGGTAAAGCGAACCTAAAGCTCTATGGTTAATGAATCATTTCCAGTTCATATCTGTCGGTAAATCCACCCAGGAAGATAATATTTGCGCCCGGTGAACACGAAGCCAATGATGAAGCCGCCATTCTTTATAATATTCGAGCGCAGCCGGAGGGCCGAAAGGCTGCGGGTGTTCTCGGCGCGGATCACCAGGATATTGGCATCCATCAAGAGGTTGAGGCGCTGAAAGACCGGCGTGACATCTTGTGGCGTGGAGCACACGATGATGGAATCGAACATGCCTTCCAGCTCTTCCATCATCCTGCGGCTGTCCGCGAGCGACAGGCGAACGCTCAGCAGCGGCGATTTTGCACTATCGGTCACCGACCAGAGGACCGGAACCGGCGTGGGTGCCATCATGAGCCCGCCCTTCACCTCCGCGTCGGCGGGCTCAAGCGGGCTTGGCGTGACGGAGCACAGATCCACCAGCAGGGTGCGCCGGCCCCGCTGGTTGCTCATCTCCTCGGCGAGACGCGCACACAGCGTGGCGGTGTCGTCCTCCCGCTCCGGGGCGATGAAATGGATGGTGCGCAAGGGCTTGCCGTCCAGTTCCGTGTCCAGCAGCAGGGTCGCAAGGCCGCTGATGGCCTGTTCTGCGGCCGGCGAGGCGAAGGGATTGGGGGCGTCGGCGAAGTCGGCGAGGCAGGGCAGGTTCAGCGCCCGTTCGCCTTCTCCCGGTTGAATGAATACGGTGCGCACCGCAGAGGCGAGGGCTCCGGCCGCGGCGCCGAACAGCAGGCCGCCGAAAATCCCGGCCGCCAGGAACGGCAGCGCCATGGAGCGGCTGGTCACGGCGGCGCCCGCATCCTGCACAACGCGCACGTTGGAGGCGCGGACTTTGGCAGCGGTCTCCTCGATGGTGGCGGCGACGGCGCGGCGCAGATACTCGCGATAGCCGTCGCTCAGGGAATCGCGCTGGCGGTTCAGCTCGACGAGGCGGGTCTCGGTGTTGCGCAGCACGTTGAGCCGCTCTTCGGCGACGCGCTGCTGCTGGTCCAGCTCGTCGGTCTGGCGCGCGAGCGCGTCCACCTCCACCCGCAGGCTGAGGATGATGTTGTTGACGTAGCTGATGGAGGGATTGCGCACGTTGCGATTGGTGGAAGCGAGGCGCTGGTCCGGTTCGGAGAGGGTCTGGCGGACGGTGGCGATCTTGCGCTCCACCTCGCGCATCTGCGGGCTGTTGGGCTGATACTGCAGGGCGATGCGGTCGCGCTCCACCAGCAGGCGCGTCAGGGTGTTGCGCGTGTCGTCATTGGCCGTGGCGTCGCTTTTCTCGGTGAAGTCGAACACCGACTGCGGCAAGGCCTGCATCTGCTTTTCGGCTTCGATGAGCTGAGCGCCCACGGCCGCATGACGCTCGGCCACCTGCCGGCGGCGCTGGATGATGCTGTCCACCTGGTTGGCGGCAAGGATCGCGTCCTGGGTAAAGTCGATGACTTCGCTCTTGTCCTTCAGGGCCTGGATTTCCAGGTCCACGGTGCGCAGGTCGCGCTTGAAGCGCTCCACTTCCACCGAGAGGATGGCGGAGGTGGGATTGTCGAAGATTTTGCGGCGGCGCTCCAGATAGGTCTTGATCAGCGTGTCGGTCACTTCGATGGACAGGGCACGGTCCGCATTGGAGAACGACACCAAAATGATGTTGGAGCCGGCCTGAACCGCGGTCCGCAGATTCTTGCGGAACCGCTCAATCGCCTTGTCCATGGCGTTGACCGGGGGGCCGAAGCGCAGCATGTCGGTGATGGCCGACAGCCGGCTCGGCGGGAACAGGCGCTCGAGGCCGATCTCCTCAATGGTGGTGCGGATGACATCCGCGCTCTCGATGATCTGGACCTCGGACTCCACCGTCTTCAGGCCCTCGATGGAGAGCACGGCGGGCCCGGAATCGGTGATGTTCTGCGAGTTCGAGACCTCGCGGTTCACCAGCACCATGAGCAGGCCGCTGGAGGTGTACTCGGTCTTGGTGGTCATGGCGGCGGCGAGGCCGATGAGGATCGGCAGCAATGCCGCCAGCATCACCACGCGGACATGAAAGAAAGTGGCGATGAGGAAGTCGCGAATGGTGAAGGCGGTCGGCCTGTTTTCACCCCAGACCATTGGCGCCGTGCTCTCCAATTCG
The DNA here is from genome assembly GCF_040049275.1 of Aquabacter albus. Classification (NCBI taxonomy): domain Bacteria; kingdom Pseudomonadati; phylum Pseudomonadota; class Alphaproteobacteria; order Hyphomicrobiales; family Xanthobacteraceae; genus Aquabacter; species Aquabacter albus. The sequence goes on from NZ_JBDZDT010000004.1 coordinate 318,610, forward strand.
CCAGCTTGAGAACCGTTCATCGACATCCCCGGGCCAAATGAGGCGCGCGACCTCATTGTTCTTCGCAACGTTGTTCTTCGCGACGTTTACGGCGAGCGTCGGGCGGGGTTAAGTCCACACGCATCGGCCCGCCCAGCCGTCTATTGCCACCTCTGCCCGAAGAGAACCACAGAATGCTTAACATGGCGGTATGTGTTGCAGCTTGCAGCTGGGGCAGGCGCCGCTAGAACGCCCGGGGCAACAGGCGCCGCAGGGCCCATGTGGTGCCGATGGCGCCCTGAGCGATGACGATGGCCGTCAGCACCGCCGCTCCCATCATGCCGAACATCGGAATGAGCACCGCCCCGAGCAGGCAGCAGGTGACAAGCTGGGCGGTGTTGAGCCAGCGCAGCACGCTGCCGTGGCCCGTCATGGCGAGCACGATGTCCTGGCAGGGCAGCAGGCAGTTCACCAATTGCCCAATGCCCATGATGATGAGCGCGGTGGAGGCGGCCTCGAACCCGGGGCCGATGAGATGCAGCAGCTGCACCGGAAAGATCATCATTGCCGCGATCACCGGGACACCACACAGCGCAACCACCGCGCGCACGCGCCGGTTCAGCGCGCGCAGCGCGTCCCATTCCATGCGCCGGTGAAAGGCGGCAAAGGACGGCGCGGCGATGGTGCCGATGGAGATGATCACCACCCAGATCAGCATGGAAATCCGGCTGGCGACGCTGAACGCGCCCACGTCCGACGCGCTGGCGAACACGCCGAGCACGAGGACGGGGATGGAATTGAGCGACACCTGCACCACTTCCACCACGCCCAGCGGGAAGGCGGTGCGCCACAAAGGCGGCAGCACCTCTGCCAGCGTCTCCCGTGACGGCGGGGTATGGAGCGGCCCCTTGTGGCGCAGGATCAAATACAGCCCGGCGAGCGCGGCGGCGAGATTGGCCCCGCCCAAAGCGAGCAGCATGCCGTTGAGCGAGGTGACGCCCGCGGCGACCGCCGCGAGGGTGAGCACCGGCCACAACCCGTTCTGGATGAATTGCGCGGCAACGCCGCGGTTAAGCCCGGACAAGGCATGGCCGATGACGATGCACAGGGTCTGCGGCAGGATGACCGCCGCCGAGACCGCTAGCGGCACGCCGAGGTCCGGCTCGCCGAAGACATGGGTGGACAGGACCTGCGCGAACAGCACCGTCGCCGCGGTGGCAAGCGCGCCGCCGAGGCTCGACCAGCCGACCCCCGTGAGCAGAGCGAGCCTGGCCTGCTTTTCCTTGCCGAGCGCGAGCTCGGCCGCCATATGGCGGATGATGGCCTTCTCGAACCCGGCCCGCGCCGCGGTGGAAATGAGCCCGATCCAGGTGATGCACAGGAAGAACAGGCCGGCCTCGTGCGCCCCGAGGATGCGCGCCGAGATCATGTAGAGGCCGAGCTTGCCCACCAGCTCCATGCCGCGGACCATCAGCCCTGCGGCATAGGCCCAATAGGTCGCGATGAGCTTGGGCTGAAGAAGGGCGCTAAGGGACTTCATGCTCTTGTGGCGCCCGCGATTTGAGGCTCAATGTGGCGCGGGCCGGGACAAGATGCGGATCGTCCGCCGGGGATGAGATGGCAAAGGGCGCGGCGGCAAAAAGGGAGCGTATTCAGGCCATGATCGCGGTATGCCATGCCCTCGCCAAAGCCGCGCGACGTGCGTGTCGGTCTGCGGCACTGCTGGCGCTGCTGGGACTGGCCGTGGTGGCGCTGCGCCCTGAGGTTGCAAGGGCGCAATCCTCCAGCAATGTTCCGGGGCAGGGCACTGTCGATCCGGAGATCGACCCCTTCCCCTATGATCCGCGTCTGGAGATTCGCACCTATCTGCGGAACCATCTGCCGAGCCTCTGGTGGGCGAACGAGCCGGAATATGGACTCGGGGTGTTTTCCGTGACGATCCATGTTCCGGTGAACTGGCGCGGCAACCCAACCTCGGCGCTGATGCAGATCTGCCCGCAGGCGGATAGCACAGTTTGGAATGGCATCCAACGCCTTGAATTGAAGCCATTTTACAAGAATGCCACCTGGCCCGGCGTGGTGTGCCGCCCTTGAGATGCCGCTTGCGGGTGCTGTACGGTTGGTGGTGCTTCGATGCAGATTTTCGTGAAACCGGCGTGATCGGGAGGTGGCGTGCTCGAAGCATTGAAAGCCATGGGTGAGGCGCGCCTGCCCTATCTCTATGCGCTGGCCTGCCGCGTGTTCGACCTCAAGGCGGCGCGAGATCCCGGCAGCGAGATCAACCTGTTGCCGCTTTTCGTTCAGCCCGGCGAGACCGCTTGCGACATCGGCGCGAACCACGGCCTGTTCACCTTCTTCCTGCTGCGGCGGAATGTTCGGGTTCTCGCCTTCGAGCCCAATCCGCGCATGGTGCGGATCCTGAAATACCGTTTTGCCGCCGCCATCGGCCGCGGTGATCTGCAGCTCTTCGATTGCGCGCTCAGCGACGAGGAGCGGCAGTCGATCCTCCATGTGCCCAAGGGCTTCTCCCCGCTCGGCACCCTCGACGGTGCGCTTGTGGGAGAGGGGGGCAGCGAGACTGAGAACATCGCGGTGCCGGTGCGCCGCCTCGACGCCGCCGTGCGCGAGACGGTGTCGTTCATCAAGCTGGACGTGGAGGGGCATGAGGCGCGGGTGCTGCGGGGCGCCGAGCAGCTGCTGCGCGCGTCCCATCCGACCCTTCTGGTGGAGGCCGAAGAGCGCCACCGGCCGGGCGCGGTGGCCCTGGTGAAATCCTACCTCGCGCCCCTCGGCTATACCGGCTTGTATATCGAGGACGGCAAGGCCCGCCCCCTGTCCTCTTTCGATCCGGCGCGGCACCAGCAGCCGGATGCGATCAACGCCGCTGACAACAGGGTGCGGCAAGGTCACATCTACATCAATAATTTCATATTCGTCGCCCGGCCCGACGTGAAGGCGCGGCTGGCTGCCCGCTGGCCCGACCTCGGGGCCGATCTGCGCGGCAACGCGTAACTGTGCACCTCCGGCGGACGGGCGAGATCACCCGACGCGCGCCAGGATAACGCGCCATTTCGGGTGGCGCGTTTGTATGTATCTCAGCTAAGTGATTGAAACCGCTGGCGCTCCCAAGGGGAATCGAACCCCTGTTTTCGCCGTGAGAGGGCGACGTCCTAGACCGCTAGACGATGGGAGCCTCAAGCGGAAGGGGCTCCGTATATCCGCGAACCGGGGCGGCTTCAAGCCCTTCTCTGAAGGCTTTGTCTTAAGGCGCGGCTGGCGGGCGGGAGCCGAAGATGGCGCTGCCCACCCGCACATGTGTGGCGCCCTGACTGATGGCGGTGCCGTAATCCGCGCTCATGCCCATGGAAAGGCCCTTCAATCCGTTGCGTGCCGCGATCTTGGCGAGAAGGGCGAAGTGCGGCGCGGGCACGTCCTCGGCCGGGGGAATGCACATGAGGCCGACCACGTGGAGGCCGAACGTGCCGCGGCACGCGGCGACGAAATCGTCCGCCGCCTCCGGCAGCACGCCGGCCTTCTGCGGCTCCGCGCCGGTATTGACCTGGATGAAGACCGGCAGCATGCGGCCCTGGCGGGCCATCTCATCGGCGAGAGCGCCGGCAATCTTCGGCCGGTCCACCGTGTGGATCACGTCGAACAGCTCCACGGCTTCGCGTGCCTTGTTGGACTGGAGCGGGCCGATGAGGTGGAGCGCGATGCCGTCCGTCTCGGCGCGCAGAACCGGCCATTTCTGCTGCGTCTCCTGCACCCGGTTTTCGCCGAAAACCCGCTGGCCCGCGGCGATCACCGGGCGGATGTCTTCGATGCCGAAGGTCTTGGAGACGCAGACCAGCTCCACCTCCTCCGCCCGGCGCCCGGCGTCCTGGCAGGCATCGGCGAGCAGGCGCCGCACCTCGAGGAGACGGCCGGCGGCCGTCTCGGGCATCATTTCGTGCGCCATGCCGGCCACTTCCTTCCGCGTCGTTCCAAAACGGTTGCCACTTGCTGCGCGATCGTCTTGGATGGATACATGCATGGCTCCATCCAAGACGGAATCGTCCTCTAACATATTGACCGGAGACGGTTTACCGCTTGGCGAGCTTCATGCCGCGCTTCCGGCCATGGGGTCCGGCTCCCGCCCAGGGTGCTCCCTTTTGCCTTGTGATCGCGTAAGAAGGAAGAGCTGAGCGCGTGCCGACCGGTGCGAGCCATCAAGGGATGTCTTCGGGCGAAATGGCGGATCAGCTGCACCCCGGCGCGGACGGCGGCAGGCGACGGCGGGTGAGCATCCGCCGACGCATCGCCTGGCTGATCATCCTCGTCGCCGTGCCGATCTTCATCGAGCGGGTCATCGCCCTCTTCACCGAGCGCGAGCAACTGATCCAGGCAACCATCGCCCAGCTCCATGAGACGGCTCAGGTGGTGGGTCTCGCGCAGCGGGAGAATATCGCCACCGCCGTCGCCATCACCCAGACGCTGGCCCGCCAGGCGAGCGCCCTCATGGCCGACACCACCGCCTGCGACGCGCTGCTGCGGCGCCTGAGCGGCGATGTGCTCGGCATCCAGGGCGCCTGGATCGGCACGGTGCAGGGCCGGGTGCGGTGCGCGAGCACGCGCGGGCTCCTGGAGGCGGACCTCTCCGACCGGGATTATGTGCGCGATGCGCTACGCTCCACCCAGCCGATCTTATCCAACTTCATCGTCGCGCGGAACACCGCCCGGAGCGTGCTGGTGGTCGCCGAGGCCGAGCGGAACATGGCCGGCGATCCCGTCGCCGTGGTCGCCGTGGGGCTCGATCTGCAATGGATGTCGCGTCTGGCGGGACAGGCGGGCATGCAGGCGGGGGTGACTGTCCTGGTGGTGGATGGCGGCGGTACCATCCTGGCGCGCCACCCCGCATTGGCCAATGTGGTCGGTCGCTCCTATCCCGGGCACCCGCTGGTGCGCCAGATCATGGGCACGGACGAGGGATCCGTGGAGACGGCCGGCTTCGACGGCGTGGAACGGTACTACGCATTCGTGCGCATGCCGGGCACGGATGTGCGCGTCCTGGTAGGCATCGAGCGGGCGGATGCGGTGGCCGCCATCGATCGCAGGATCCTCACCGTCCTCGGCGGGCTCCTGGTCGGGATCATCCTTCTCACCTGCATTGCGCTCTATGCCGCGGACCGGATGATCGTGGGGCCGGTCAACCAGCTGGCGCGCGACATCCTCGCGGTGGGCCGCGACGAGGCGCCGAACATCGGCGAAGCGGATGTGGAGGAATTCCAGCCGGTGGTGCAGGCGTTCGACGAGATGAACCGCCGGCTCAATGAGCGCACGTCCGAGCTGCGCAATCTCAATGGCCGCTTGACCGCGCTTGCCAGCACGGACGGGCTGACGGGCCTCGCCAACCGGCGCACCTTCGACGTGCAATTCTCCGATGAATGGGTGCAGAGCGCCGATGCGCGCCGCCCGCTCGCCCTCGTGATGACGGACGTGGACAGCTTCAAGCTGTTCAACGACACCATGGGGCATCTGGCCGGCGACGAGGCCCTGCGCAGCGTCGCGCGCATGCTGGCCGCCTCGGTGGCGGGAACGCCGAACCTCGCCGCGCGGTATGGCGGGGAAGAGTTCGTGGTCCTGCTGCCCAATACGGATGTGGCCGGCGCGGTGGAGTTCGCCGAGGACGTGCGCCGGCTTGTGGCGGCGCTGGGCATCGACCATCCCAAGGCGCCCATGGGGCGGCTCACGGCGAGCTTCGGCGCCGCCTCCATCATTCCCGGGCCGGGCGATTCGCCCGACGCGCTGCTCGCCTCCGCGGATGCCGCACTCTATGAGGCCAAGCGCCTTGGCCGGAACCGGGTGGTGGGTGCCCGGGCCAGTGACGGCGAGGCGCGGAGCGCGTGAGCGGAGATCCGCCCCGCCGGCCCGGCTGCGCGGCGCTCGCCGTGGTGGTGCGGGAGGGGAGGGTTCTCCTGGTGCGCCGCGCCAATCCCCCCGATGCCGGCCTGTGGGGCTTTCCCGGCGGGCGCATTGAATGGGGCGAGACGGCCGCCGAGGCGGCGGTACGGGAGCTTATGGAAGAGACGAGCGTTTCCGCCGCGCCAGGCCCCGCCTTTCGGGCGCTGGATGCGCTCGACCGGGCGGCGGACGGCACGCTGCTGCATCATTATGTGCTCGTGGCCGTGCTCTGCCGCTGGGTCAGTGGGGAGGGCGTTGCGGCGGACGATGCGCTGGAGGCCGCGTGGTTCTCCATGGCGGAGATCGCCGCACGGCGCAACGAACTCAGCCTGTGCGTGGACGAAGTGGCGGAGGAAGCGCTCCGGCTGGCGGAAGGGTGAACTGAGGCGCCTTCCCTCCCAGGCACATCCGTCGTGGCCGGGCTTGTCCCGGCCATCCACGCGGTTCCGCTTGGCCGGCACTTGAGGGATGGACGTGGATGCCCGGGACAAGCCCGGGCATGACGCGTGCTCTTTGGGGATCCGTCTATGCTTTGATGTCAGAGCCGTTTGGCCGCCCGCAGCGGGCTTGTGGCGGCGATGCGCGCCAAGGCTGGCTCCAGGGGCTCGCGCGCCACCATCATGTGGAAGGCGTTGGCGTGGAGCAGCAGGTCCGGCGCTTCCACGATGGCCACATGCCCCGGCCAGAACAGCAGATCCCCGCGCCGGAACGGCCCCGAGGGATCGAGAGGCGCGCCCAGCGCCGCCTCCTGCATGTCGCTGTCCCGAGGCGCGGCGATGCCGCACGCGGCAAGCGCCGTCTGGACAAGGCCGGAGCAGTCGAAACCGAAGGCGGAGCGCCCGCCCCAGAGGTAGGGCGTGCCGAGGAACTGTGCCGCCACCGTCACGAAATCCGGTTCTTTCATCTCCAGCGGCACCACATGCCGCGCGAAGATGGCTCCGCCGGCAGTGATGGCGAAGCCGTCGCGCTCGGAACGCACCGCGACCCGGGCGCCGAAGGACAAGGTCGCCAGAGGCGGAAGCTTGATGTCGAGCTGGGGGAACAGGAAGGTGCGCGGCACGCTCACGCGATGGGTCGGTGCCGCATCCGGCAAAGCCAGCGCGTTGACTGGCAGGTAGCCCACATAGCCGTCCGTATCGAGCTGGCCCCAGGCCCAGCCTTCCATGTCCTCGTCATAGACGGTGACCGTCTCGCCCAGCAGCGCCTCGGTGTCGAGGCTGGCGCCGGGCGAAGGGGCGCGGCGCACGGGGGCCACCGGCTCGCGCACCACGCGGCGCTCGCCCAGTGCATAGCGCGGCGCCTCGATGATGCCGCGCAGGCTTTCGGCCGCGAGGTCCGGGCGAGCGGCTGTGAGGCGCTTGTCTCGCGTCATGCGCCGTAGCGCTCCGCCAGCAGCGCGTCGAGGGCGCGGATGGTCTGCGCCTCGCCGCCCTCGGGACGGCCGGGCCGGGAGGAGGGGTTCCAGGCATAGATGTCGAGATGCAGCCAGGATTTCGCCGCTTCCACGAAGCGCGCGAGGAACAGGGCCGCCGTGATGGAGCCGGCGAAGCCGCCCGCGCCGGCATTGTTGATGTCCGCCATCTTGGACTCCAGCATGGAGGCGTAGGGCTTCCAGAGCGGCATGCGCCAGAGCGGGTCGTTTTGCTCCAGCGCGTGGCGGGCGAGGTCGGCGGCGAGGGCGTCGTCGTCGGTATAAGCGGGCGGGAGCTGCGGGCCGAGGGCCACGCGGGCGGCGCCGGTCAGCGTCGCGAAGTCGATCATGAGGTCGGGCGCTTCCTCGTCCGCCAGCGCCAAAGCGTCGGCGAGCACGAGGCGGCCCTCGGCGTCCGTATTGCCGATCTCCACGGAGACGCCCTTGCGGCTCTGGAGGATGTCGCTGGGCCGGAAGGCATCGCCGGCAATGGCATTCTCCACCGCCGGGATCAGCACCCGCAGGCGCACCTTCAGCTTTCGCGCCATGACCATGTGGGCGAGGCCCAGGGCATTGGCGGCGCCGCCCATGTCCTTCTTCATCAGCAGCATGCCGGAGGAGGGCTTGATGTCGAGCCCGCCGGTATCGAAGCACACGCCCTTGCCCACCAGCGTCACCTTGGGATGGGAGGGATCGCCCCAGGTGAAGTCGAGAAGCCGCGGCGCGCGCGTGGCGGCGCGGCCCACCGCGTGGATGAGCGGGAAATTCTGCGCGATCAGCGCCTCGCCTTCCACGGTGCGGAAGGCGGCGCCATGGTGGGCGGCCAGCGCCTGCGCGGCCTCTTCCAGCTCCGCCGGGCCCATGTCGTTGGCCGGAGTGTTGACGAGGTCGCGCACCAGCGTCACGGCCGCGACGGTGCGGGCCAGATGCTCTGCGTCCTCGCTTTGGCCGAGCTGGAGCTGCGCGCTGCCATTGGCCTTCTTGGTGCGGTAGCGGTCGAAGCGGTAGGTGCCGAGGCCGAAGGCGAGGGCCGAGAGGGGATGGAAATTGCCTTCCAGGTGGAAGGTGCCTTCCGGAAGGAGGCCGGGCAGGACGCCAGCGGCGAAGGCATCGCCGCCATTGGCCGGCACGCCGAACAGAAAGCCCGCCAGTGTGCCGCCCGCGCCCGGCACGGGAAGGAGCTTGCCCGGCTCGCCCTTGAAGCCGGCGGCCGCGGCGAAGGCGCGGGCGGCGTCGGGCACATCAGGCCCCTCAAGGGTGGAAGGCGTGACACACCAGATGGGCAGGCTGGTCTCTGAGGCGGGGGCAAAGCTATCCGGCATCATGGTCTCCTCGCGTCGCGAGGTAGCACGCGCGCCGCGAAGCGGAAACTCTTCAGGCGAGGGCCGACATCAGCATGGACTGGGGAAACAGCAGGAGCCCCGCCCCCGCCAGCGCGACGCCATAGGGCAGGTTGGGCAGGAGGGCGGCGGCGTGCCGGGCGCGCAAGGTGGCGATGAGCACGAGGAGGACGCCGAGGGCCCCGCAGACCACGGCGAACAAGGGAAGCTGGCCGGGATCGAGCCACAGCGCCAAGGCTGCCGCGAGCTTGGCATCGCCGGCGCCGATGATGTCATGGGCGAACAGCGCGAAGCCGGCCGCGAGCGCGCCGCCCGCCAGCACCAGCCGCGCACCGAGCTCCGGCACCGCGCCGAACGTCGCGAGGAGGCCGAAGCCCACGACGAGGATGAGGATGACAAGATTGGGGATGATGCGGCGGGTGAGGTCCGTGGCGATGGCGATGGACAGCGCCGCGGGGAAGAGACCCAGAACCAGGATATCGCCGAGGATCGTGCCCATGCCGGCCTCAGGCGCCGCTCAATTGCCGGCGACGGCGCCGGCCGCCTTCAGCCGGGCCAAAGTGAAGCCGATCTGGGTGATCACGGTGACGATAGCGATGGACAGGCCCGCCGCAATAAGCCCGTATTCCAAGGCGGTGGAGCCTTGCTCTTCCTTCACGAAGCGGGTCAGCAGAACCTTCATCGCCCATTCCTCGGCCGGGTGGCTGTCTTTCGGCCATGTCCGGCCCCCCGCGGGCCTTGGACGAGGAGACGCTAGGGGCGAGCCCCTTGCGCACTGGTAAAGATTGGCGGGCGGAGGATGGGCGCCGCGATTCAGCGTGCCCAAAACGTTAACGCGGGCGGCTCACTCGCCCGCCTGCAAGGCAGCGCGGCGGGCCGTCCCGTCGAGGCTGGCGGAGAGCGCGCTCAGGCCGAGCGCCGCGGCCGCCAGCGCCGCGCCCACGAACGGTAGGTGCTGGTAGGCCATGCCGTGGGTGATGGCGACGGCGCCGATCCAGGCGCCGGCCGCATTGCCGAGATTGAAGGCGCCCTGGTTGAGGGTGGAGGCGAGGTTCGGCGCGGCAGCGGCCGTGTCCACCACGCGCAATTGCAGCAGCGGCACCAGCGCGAAGGCGAGCACGCCCCAGACGCCGAGGGTGGCCAGCGCCGGCACCATGGCGCCGCTGGCCGGCACGAACACGAGCAGCACGGCGATGAGCACCACCAGGGTCACCAGCAGCGAGGGCATGAGCTTCCAGTCCGCCAGCCGCCCGCCCAGCATGTTGCCGGCGGTGAGGCCGACGCCGAACAGAAGCAGCGCTCCGGTGATGATCTCCGGCGAAAGGCCGGCCGAGGCCGCGAGCAGCGGGGAAATATAGGTGAAGACGCTGAACAGGCTGGCCGAGCACAGGACGCTGATGACCATGGCGAGCAGGACCTGCACATCGCCCATCACCCTGAACTCCGCCAGGATGCCGCTTCCCGTCATGGGCAGGCGCGAGGGCAGGAGCACGATGAGGGCCGCCAGGGCGCCGAGGCCGATGACCGCCACGCCCCAGAAGGTGGCGCGCCAGCCAAGCCACTGGCCGAAGGCGGTGCCTGCCGGCACGCCCAGCACGTTGGCGAGCGTCAGCCCGGCGAACATGAGGGCGATGGCCTGTGCCCGCCGGTTCTTCGGCACGAGGTCCGCCGCCACCACCGAGCCGATGCCGAAAAAGGCCGCGTGGCAGAAGGCGGTGACGATGCGCGCGCCCATGAGCAGCCAATAGGAGGGCGAGAGGGCGCACAGGATGTTGCCGGCGATGAACAGGGCCATGAGGCCCACGAGCGTCGCCTTGCGCGGCAGCTTAGCGGTGAGGATGGCGAGCAGCGGCGCACCCACCACCACGCCGAGCGCGTAGCCCGTCACCAGCAGCCCGGCCGATGGGATCGACACGCCGAGGTCCCGCGCCACGTCGGGCAGCAGGCCCATCACCACGAATTCCGTGGTGCCGATGCCGAAGGCGGCAGCGGCGAGGGAAAGCAGCGAAAGCGGCATCGTGGACCTTGGATAGGCTGGGGTGATGAAGAGTGCAGTCTTTGTTGCGCTGCAGCAAGTGCGCGGCATGCAGCGCTGCCATGCACGTATGGACAGCGTGCGCGCCGGCCGCCTTTCTGCTTCTATGGCCGCGGTGGCGCTGAGGAGACGGGCTGTGGGCCAATTCTTCAAGGACGAGATGTTCGACGCCCAGTTCTTCCGGGCGTTGGGCCTCACCTATTATGGCGCGGCGGATATCGGCGAATGCCTTGCCCTCGCCAGCCGCATTCCGGACCGGGATGCGGAGCGCTGGTATGCGGAATGGACCGCGCTCGCCGAGCGCATCTATGACGGCGGGCAGGCGAGCCTGGTTGCAGGCCACCGGGTGAGCGCCCGCGGCGCCTTCCTCCGCGCCTCCAATTATTTCCGCGCGTCCTACACCTTCCTGTTCGAGGCGCCACTCGATCCCCGCGCGGTGCGCGCCTATGAGCGGCAGGCGGAAGCCTTCGCCCGCGCCATGGCGCTCATGGACACGCCCGCCGAGACCGTGCGCATCCCCTTCGAGGGCACGACGCTGCGGGGCCATTTCTTCCAGCCCCACGCCACGGGCGGGCCGCGCCGCACCCTCATCATCACCAACGGCTATGACGGCACAGCGGAAGAAACCTTCTTCTATAGCGGCGCCGCAGCCCTCGCGCGGGACTATAACGTGCTGGTCTATGACGGGCCGGGCCAGGGCCATGCTTTGATCAAGGACGGGGTGAGGCTGCGCCCGGACTGGGAGGCGGTGGTGCGCCCCGTGATGGACTATATCCTCGCCCGGCCGGAGGTGGACCCGCAGCGCGTCGCCATGCTGGGCGTCAGCCTGGGCGGTTTCCTCGCCCCGCGCGGGGCGAGCGGGGAGCCGCGCCTCGCGGCGCTCGTGGCCGATCCCGGCCAGTATTCGGTCCTGGACGAGGGCCGGGTGCACCTGCCGCCCTGGATCGGCCGGCAGCTTCCCAACGGCAACCGGCTCATCCTCGCCTGGCTGGGGCGGATGCTGAACAAGCGCATGGCGGATGTCTCAGAGGGCTGGGCGCTGCGGCGCGGCCTTCTGGTCCACGGCTGCAAGACGCCTCTCGAGTATCTGAAGCTGACGGCGGCCTACACCATGGAGGGCCACGCGCCGGACATTGCCTGCCCCACGATGATCTGCACCACGGAGGGCAATGGCGTCGGCCAGACGGCCCGGCACCTGTTCGACGCGCTCACCTGCGAGAAGCGCTTCCACGTCTTCACCGCCACCGAAGGCGCCGCCAGCCATTGCGAGGGCGGCGCCCGCTCGCTGTTCAACCGCGAGATGTTCGACTGGCTGGATACGGTGCTGGACCGGGTGGGGTAGGGCTTGGCGTCCCGCTGCGACTCCCTCTCCCGCTTGCGGGGGAGGGCAGGGGAGGGGGAAAGGGTGCTGTCTGAGAGGTGAGAGGACTGCTCCGTGTGGATCGGCCTCGGCCCCCTCCCTAACCCTCCCCCGCAAGCGGGAGAGGGAATTGTTCGGGGCGGTGGATCACCGCACGATGATGTTCTTGAACTGCCAGGGGTCTTCCAGGTCCAAATCCTCGGGGAACAGCCGCACCCGCTCGGTCAGCGGCGTCCAGTCCGTATAGGTGCCGATCACCGGGCCGAGATAGGGGGTCTGGATCTGGAGGCAGCGGTGGAAGTCCATCTCGTCCGCCTCGACGATGCCCGCCTGCGGATTCTCCAGCGCCCACACCATGCCGGCGAGCACCGCGGAGGTCACCTGCATGCCGGTGGCGTTCTGGTAGGGCGCGAGCTCCCGAGTCTCCTCGATGGAGAGCTGCGAGCCGAACCAATAGGCATTCTTGGCGTGGCCGTAGATCAGCACGCCCAGCTCGTCGATGCCGTCGACGATCTCGTGCTCGTCCAGGATCTTCCAGCTGCTCTGCATGCGCCCGCCGGAGCCGAACATCTCGTGCAGCGAGAGCACGGCGTCGCCTGCCGGGTGGTAGGCGTAGTGGCAGGTGGGTCGGTAGATCACCTTGTCGCCATCCCGCACCGTCAGGTAGTCGGAGATGGAGATGGCCTCGTTATGGGTCACGAGGAAGCCGAACTGCGGCCCGGGGGTGGGCGTCCAGCTCCGCACGCGGGTGTCCGCGCCGGGGCGCATCAGATAGATGGCGGCGCCGCAGCCGGAGGCATGGGTGCGGCCATCAGGGGGAAGCTGCTTCTCGTGGGTGCCCCAGCCCAGTTCCGCCGGCTGGAGGCCTTCGGAGACGAAGCCTTCCACCGACCACGTGTTCACGAACACGTCGCGGGGCTTGGGGTTGCGGGCACGCTGGGTGTCGCGCTCGGCGATATGGATGCCCTTCACGCCCAAGGCGCGGGCGAACTGCGCCCATTCCTCGCGGCTCTTGGGCTCGGGCCGGTCGAGGCCGGTGTCGGCGGCGATGTTGAGCAGCGCCTGCTTCACGAACCAGGACACCATGCCCGGATTGGCGCCGCAGGTGGAGACGGCGGTGGGGCCGCCCGGCGAACGGCGGCGGGCATCCAGCAGGCCCTCGCGCAGCGCATAGTTGGAGCGCGCCTCGGGGCCCTTGCTGTCGTCGAAATAGAAGCCCTTCCAGGGCTCGATGACGGTGTCGATATAGAGGCAGCCGAGCTCGCGGCACAGCTCCATCACCGCCACGGAGGACACGTCCACGGAGAGGTTGACGCAGAAGCCCTGGCCCTTGCCGTTGGTGAGCAGCGGCGTGAGGAGGTCGCGGTAATTCTCCGCAGTCACATCGGACTGGATGTAGCGGATGCCGCGCGCGTCCAGCAGCTTGCGGTGCTCGTCCACGGGGTCGATGACCACGAAGCGGGAGAGATCGAAGTCGAAATGGCGCTCGATGAGGGGAAGGGTGCCCCGTCCGATCGACCCGAAGCCGATCATAACGATGGGGCCATCGATGGTCGCGTGAACCGGCCATTCGCTCATGATTGGGGATGCTCCTCGACAAAAAGTCACCGCTGGCGCGGGCGAGGGCACCATGCGGATGAGAGCAGGCTCAGTCAACCGCGCAGTGCTGCAAAAAGCAAAGCAGCAGAAGGCATTTGCGACATCAATCTGTCATGCGGACGTAACTGACAAAACCTTGTCATCCATCCTGCCGATCCTAGAGGATTGAGGTATTATGGTGGTGACATCCCATGTTTCTTTTCGTCAACTGGGTCCGCACGCTTCCGCCACTGCAGGAGGTGTTCGCGCTCGCAGGCATGCTGGCTTTCTATGCCTGCCTCGTCATCATCGGCGTCCGCAGCATCCGCAAGCGGTTTCCCACGGCCTTTGCCGGTGTTTCCCCCATCATCATCGGGCCTCTGGGCACCATTTTCGGCCTGACCGCCGCGTTCCTTTGCGCGGATGTGTGGAGCAACCAGTCCGCCGCGTTGCAGGCGGTGAGCGATGAAGCACAGGTTCTGTCCCGGATCTGGACGGCCGCTGAAGCCCTGGATCCAGCCACGGCAGGGAAGGTGCAGGCAGGCGTCTCAGCCTATGCGGACCATATCGTCAATAAGGAGTGGCCGCTCCTGCGCCAGATGAGCGACCCTTACAATCCGGTGAGCCAGCAAGCGCGCGGCATGCTTCACGACATCATCTTTCAGGCCACCCGGCCTCGGGCCGAAGGCGCCTTTGCCGGCAGCGCCGCTTTGCGGATTGAAGAGCTGGTGGGACAGGCATTCTCCCACCACACCCACCGGCTGGTCATCGCGATGAACCATGTGGGCTTTATCAAGCTCTATCTGCCCCTTTTCCTCGGGCTGATGCTGATCCTGCTCGTGGCGGTCATGCACTCTGCGGAGCTGAGGCTGCTGTGCGTCATGACCGTCAGCGCGACCCTGGTGGTTGCGCTCGTTCTGTGCGGCGTGGTGGCGAACAATGCGCCGTTCGAGAACGGCTGGCTGAAGGTGGATGCCGCCATCTTCTACAACATCAAGCGGGACCTGGCATCGCGTCCCGGTGGGCCTTGAGGAGGCGACCCCTTCAGCTCTGACAGGCGTCAATCGCTGGCGAGGATGTGGTTCTTCACCAACGGATAGACTTGTCCCGCCCACTTCTTGCCGCTGAACACGCCGTAATGGCCGACGCCCGCCTGCATGTGGTGGCGCTTGCGGTGCGGCCGCAGGCTGGAGCAGATCTCCTGCGCCGCCACCGTCTGGCCGAGCGAGCAGATGTCGTCGCGCTCGCCTTCCACGGTGAGCAAAGCGGTGCGGCGGATGGCGCCGAAATCGATGGGATTGCCGCGATAGGTCAGCTCACCCTTGGGCAGGCGATATTCCTGGAACACGTACTGGACGGTCTCCAGGTAGAATTCCGCCGCAAGGTCGAGCACCGCGAAATACTCGTCATAGAAGGTCTTGGCGGTCTTGGCCTTGTCGTCCTCGCCATTGGCGAGGTTCTCGTAGAGCTCGAAATGCGCCTTCATGTGGCGGCTGAGATTCATGCTCACGAAGGCCGAGAGCTGGATGAAGCCGGGATAGACCCGCCGCCCGCTCCCCTCGAACCCCATGGGCACGGTGGAGATGAGGTTGCGCTCAAACCATTCGATGGGCTTCGACTGGGCGAGCTGGTTCACCTTGGTGGGGTTGATGCGGCAGTCGATGGGCCCCGCCATCAGCGTCATGGAGCGCGGCGTGGCGACGTTGCCTTCCTGCGCCATGACGGCGGCCGCCACCAGCGCCTGGACGCAGGGCTGGCACACGGCGATCAGGTGCGCGCCCGGCCCCAGCCATTCCAGGAACTTGATGACGTGCTCGACATAATCGTCGAAAGCGAACGGACCGTGCTCCAGGCTCACGTTCCGGGCATTGTGCCAGTCGGTGATGAAGACATCGTGGTCCGGCAGCAGCGTGCGCACCGTGCCCGCCAGCAGGGTCGCGAAATGGCCGGACAGGGGCGCCACCACGAGGACGCGCGGCTGGGGCACGTCCACGTCCTTCTTGAAATGCAGCAGGGTGCCAAAGGGCAGGCGGTAGGCGGCCTCCTCGGTCACCTCCACCTCCCGGTTCCCGACCGTGGTGGTGTTGATCTCGAACGGCGGGCGGCCGTGGCTCAGCCCGGCGCGCTCCACCATCTCATAGGCGGCGGCGAGATGCCGCGTGCCGGTGCCGTTGAACGCCGCCATGAGCGGGCTGTTCAGCATGCGCCGCGCCAGATGCGCACCGAAGCGCATCGGCTCCATCAGGTCGGCCTGGGTCTGATAGGCGAGGTACATCATGAGGTCCTGCGCCGGATGGTGGGCCTGGTCTTGAAGGCAGCAGAGCGCCGAATGGTCATCGCTAGGGTCCTGAGGCCGCGTCGTTCGTGCATCCTTCCCCCCTCGAAAGGCGCCCGCTGGTCCGCACAGGGGCCTTTTTAGCCCCTTCCCGCGACGTCCCGTTAAAAAAGGAGATCCGGCTGCAACCCCGGCCCAAACGTGCTAAGGTCTTGGTGCTGCGAGGTTTTTGCACCGTTTCCCGCGCCCGCTCGGTCATGCCCCTTGGCGAGATATTGGAACGGGGGGTGGTGCATTGCAACACGCAACAGCTAAGATTGCCCGACGCCGCTCCGAAAAACCGGTGATGTCCATGACCACGCTGACCATTTCCAGCAAGAACTATTCCTCCTGGTCCCTGCGCGGCTGGCTGCTGTGCAAGATGGTCGGCCTGGAGTTCGAGGAGGAGCGGGTGCCGGTGGACGATCCGGCGGCGAAGGCGGAGCTGCTGCTCCTCTCCCCTTCCTTCCTCGTGCCGCGCCTCGTGCATGAAGGCGTGACGGTGTGGGACACGCTGGCTATCGCCTCCTATCTCAACGAAGTGTTCCCCGACGCCGGGCTGCACCCGCAGGATCGGGCCGCCCGCGCCCATTGCCGCTCCATCTCGGGCGAAATGCATTCCGGCTTTGCCAACATGCGCTCGGCGCTCCCCATGAACATCAAGGGGAAGTATCCCGGCTTCCGGGTGTGGGCGGGCGCGCAGGCGGATATCGACCGCATCGTCGCCATCTGGCGCGGCAGCTTCGCGGCCCATGGCGGACCCTATCTGATGGGGCAGACCTTCACTCTGGCGGACGCCATGTACGCGCCGGTCTGCTCGCGCTTCACCACCTACAGCGTGCCGCTGGACCCTGCCTGCGAGGCCTACCGGGCGCTCATCATGTCGCACCCGCTCATGCAGGAATGGATCGCCGGCGCGCTCGCGGAGCCGGAGGAGCTTGAGGAACTGGACGTCGAGTTCTGACGTCCCTCACCATTCCCAGCAGAGGGCGTCCAGCGCCTGCCGGGCGAATTCCGGCAGCGCCTCTCGGCTTCGCACCGCCACCACCAGCGTCCGCCGCGCCCAGGCATCGGGCAACGGGAATGTCGCCACATCCATGCGCTCCGCCACCCGGTGCGCATCGGCGGCGGGCAGGACGGTGACGCCGACGCCGGCCTGAACCATCTCCCCCACCGCCTCGATCCGGTTCACCCGCACACGGTATTTCAGCGGCAGCCCGAGCTGCGCCGCCTGCCGCTCGATCAAATGCTGGATGGCATTGCCGGAGGTGAGGCCGACGAAGGGCAAGGCGGCCACATCAGCAAAATCGGCGCCAGCCTTCTGCGCCAGCGGGTGGCCGGCCGGCGTCATGGCCATGAGGCGATCCTCGCCATAGGGGCGGGTCTCCAGCCCCGCCGTGTCGCCCACGTCGGACAGCACCCCCATATGGATCAGGCCCTGCCGCAAGGCGGGAGCGATCTCCCGGCTGGGCCGCTCCTCAAGGTCCACGTCCACGTCGGGGTGCTGCGCCAGGAACCGTGCGAGGTCGCCCGGCAGGCGCGTGGAGAGGGCGGCGGTGTTGCTCCACATGCGCACATGGCCCTTCAGCCCCTTGCCGTAGCGGGAGAGCTCGCCGCGCATGCGCTCGGTCTGCTGGAGCACGAGGCGGGCATGGTGCGCCAGCGCCTCCCCCGCCGGCGTGGCGCCGGCGCCGGAGCGGCTGCGCACCAAGAGCGGCGTGCCCACCGTCTCCTCCATGCCGCGCACCCGCGCGCTGGCCGAGGCGAGCGCCAGGTTCACCCGCGCCGCGCCCGCGGTGATGCTGCCCGCCTCCAGAATGGCGAGGAACAGCTTCAGATCCACCAGATCGAACCGCATGGCCGGCAATCCTTCGTCTCAGACGAAGGATGAAGCCGGATAATCCACATTGCTGCAAGCGGGGCGGTGGGCCAGCGTGCCGCTCATGGACACTGTCACGCTCATCATCATCGCCGCGATCCTGGTTCTGGCCGGGCTGGTCAAGGGCGTCACGGCCATGGGCCTGCCGACCCTCGGCATGGGGCTGCTGAGCCTCCTCATGGCGCCGTCCGACGCGGCGGCCATCCTGATTGCCCCCACCATCGTCACCAATGTGGTGCAGTTCGTCACCGGGCCGCGCCTTTGGCCGGTTCTCCGGCGCTTCTGGCTGATGGGGCTCATGGTGTTCGCCGGCACGCTGGCGGGCGGGCTGTGGTTCGAGGGGCTCGATTCCCATCTCGCGCCGGCCATCCTGGGCGGGACGCTCCTTCTCTACGGGCTAATGGGCCTCAGCCAGGTGAACTTCCGCACGCCGCCGGCCTTGGAGCCCTATCTGTCCCCGATCATGGGCGTGGCATCGGGCCTCCTCACCGGCACCACGGGCGTCACGGTCATGCCGGTGGCGCCCTATCTGCAATCCCTTCACCTCGAGCGGGAGGATCTGGTCCAGGCCATGGGCTTTGCCTTCTCGCTGGGCACGTTCGGGCTCGCGGCGGCACTTTCCACCAAGGGCGCGCCCTTGACCGAGGGGAGCGTGGCGCTCGGCACGCTGGCGGCGCTCATCCCTGCCTTCGCCGGCATGGAGCTGGGCCGGCGGGTGCGCCAGAAGATTTCGCAGAAGGCTTTTCGCACCTGCTTCTTCGCGGGGCTGGCCCTGCTGGGCGCCAACACGCTGCTGCGCGCGGTCATCTGAAGCGCGCCCCGTCTTTCCCCCCACGGGGAAAGGGCGGAAGGCGGGCGGTGCCAAGAGCCCTGGCGCCGCCCCCTTCCGGACCCGTTTCTAAGAGCTGTCAGTCGTCGAGGCGGTGGATGTCGTGCACCACGATGGCGGTGTTCTTCGCGGGCTTCTTCAGCCAGTCGGGCCGACGCAAGGTCTTCAACGTGTCCTCGTAGCCGGACTGCCAATGGTCCCGCATGGAGGTGCCGGAGAATTCGTAATCCTTGAAATCCCGCTCGTAGGATTTCTCCTGATAGATCAGGTGGCAGATGTTCACCGGCCCGGATGCCTCGTACTCGGAGAGGATCTGGTTGTCCTCCTCGCTACGCAGCTGCTCGGGGATGCGCTGGAGCGCATCCGCGTGCTTGGAGCGCAGCATCTGGACCCGGCGGAAGAAGTCGGTGATGGACCTTGTGCGGCTGGAATAGCCGATGTCCTTCTGCCGCTCGACCACGTCCAGCATGTCCCGCGGCAGCTCGCCGCGCGAGGAGAACAGGTCCACCTGAAACACCAGCGCGCTCGGATGGTCCGGCTGGTCCAGCAGCCATTGGAGCGGGGTGTTCGAGACCACGCCGCCGTCCCAGTAATATTCGCCGTCGATGCGCACCCCGGGGAAGGCCGGCGGCAGGGCGCCCGACGCCATCACATGCTCGGGGCCGATGCGGTGGGTGGTGTTATCGAAATAGACGAAATTGCCGGTGCGGATGTTCACCGCGCCCACGGAGAAGCGCTTCTGGCCGCTATTGATCAGGTCGAAGTCCACGAGCCGCAGCAACGTGTCGCGCAAGGGCGAGGTGTCGTAGAAGGAGGTCGCGCCCTCCGCGCCGCGGGGCAAAAGCCAGGGGTTGGGGAAGCGCGGCTTGAAGAAGCCGGGCTGGCCAAGATTGATGGTGGCGAAGGCGCTCATCTGGTTGCGCATGGTGCGGAAATGGTCGCCGTCGGGCGTATAGGCCCAGATCTTGCGGCCCGAGATGGTGTTCCAGAATTCCCGCAGGCGCGGCACCCGGTTCTCCGGCGTGTTGCCGGCGATGATGGCGCAATTGATGGCGCCAATGGAGACGCCGGACACCCAGTTCGGCTCCGCGCCCGCAATGGACAGCGCCTCGTAGACGCCCGCCTGATACGCGCCGAGCGCCCCGCCGCCCTGGAAGACGAGGGCAACCCGGTCATAGTCGGACACGATATTGCGGATGTCGCTGGGAACCTCGCTTAGCAGCGTGCTCATTATTTCCCCTCAACCGGTTTGCCGCCGAAGCATGGCGCCTCGGCCGGCGTCATGCAATGCGCGGAACGCGGCGCGCCCTGCGGTGGTTCGTTTCGTGGCCGATCCCGGATCACTTGCCGTCGGCGAGATAGTCGAACATCACCTCGCCCATGCCCAGGGTGAGGTCGGCGCGCAGGTGCAGGGCCGAGACCACTTCGAGCACGGGCAGGCGGGCCACGTCGCAGATGACGTGGGGGTAGAGGCCGAGCGCGCCCGGGCCGACCCAGGCTTCCTTCAGCTGGACGTCCTCGAGATAATAGCGCACCAGCTCGCAGATGCGCGGGGTCGCGTCCACGTGCGGGATGATCTTGATCATGAAGTTGGGTGCCAGGAGCGCCTTCATGACCGTGTCCTTGTCCGCCGCTATGTGCTTGTAGCCCATGGAGGCTTCGGCGCAGAGCGTCTTGCCGTAATGGAGGCGGCCGACGAGAACGTCCTTCTCCACTTCCATCTTCGGGTGGGCATACTTCTTCGGGAAGCCCCATAGCTCGCGGCCGCCGGCAATGGGCGCCTCGTCGTCGAGATACATGGAGTGGACGTAGCCGCCCTCGACCCCGTTATACTTCACCGGGATCACCTGTCCGGTCTCGGTATAGTCGCCGAAGCCGGTGCTGTCGGGCATGCGGATGAATTCGTACTTCACCAGCGGCTCGAACACTTCGAGCGGCTCCGGCACCACGCGGCGCAGGGCCTCGATGTCGGTGCGATAGGTGATGATCATGAATTCGCGATCGAAGAACCGGTACGGCCCGCGGGGATAAGCGGGGTTGGTCAGCGGCATGGAATAAGCTGTGCGGCGCACGTCTTCGATCTTCATGGGATGCTCCCCTGATCCGGCCGGGCAGGTCTTCTCGCGGCTGCGAGATAAGATCAGGTTAGCCCATAGCTTTTCGCCGTGACAGCCCTGCGACGCACCAAGTGTGACGCAGGCCGGAGCCTAGAACGCCAACAATCCGCCGGAGCCTTTCGCGGTGCCGAAGGCCACCGCCCCGCCATCGGCCCGCCATGCGCCGCAGGAGACCGCCGCCCCGTCCGGCGCGCGCAGCAGGATCTCGGCGGCGTCGGGGATGCGCACCATGAGCACCATGCCGTCCTCATAGCCCACCGCCACCACCGGGTCCTTGGGGTGGCAGGCCACCATGGTCACGCGGCCGGTGGAGGAGGGAGCGATCATGCTCGGCTGCTTGCCCATGGGGCCGTCCTTGGCCTGGAATGGCCAGAGGATCGCCTCGCTCGACCCCGAGGAGGCGAGCCATTTTCCGTCGCTGGTGAAGGCGAAGGACTTCACGCGGGCGGGGTAGCCGGTCATGCGCATATGGTTGCCGTCCGCCAGCCGCCAGCCGTGCAGCGCCGGCTCCTGCATGGTGGTGATGACGAAGCGCGCGTCCGGGCTGAAGACGACGCCGAGATGCGAGCCCTTCCACGCGAAGCCCTCCGGCTTCACGCCCAGGGCGTTGGGGAACCACAGCGTCACGCCGCCATAATGGGCGATGCCGAGCCGCAGCCCCTTGGGCGCGAAGGCGAGCCCGCCCACGGTGGAGGGCGCATCGAGGCTGCGCCGCTCATTGCCTTTCGCCGGCATGAAATAGGCCGTCTTGCCGGTGGAATAGGCGAAGCTGTCGTCGGGGCCGAGGGCCACATGGTCGATCCAGCGGCCCTTGTGCTCGGCGAGCGTGCGCACCTCGCCGGTGGCGAGGAGCTGCTTCACCGTGCCGTCATCGCCGGCGGTGAGCAGCCGCTTTCCGTCCCCCGCGGTCTCCAGCACCACTCCGTCATGCAGCGTAACCGCCTGCGACGTCTCGCCCACCAGGGTGGCGCGGCCCTCATCCTCCACGAATGCGCAAATGCCGCCCACGAAGCGCGCGGCGGCAAGCCCGCTCTCGAAGGCGAACGTCTGGACCTTGTCGGTGAGGGAGGACGGAGCGGAGGTCATGGAATCTGGGACACCCTTGAACGCGAACGGCTTAGATAAGGCACGCTGCGGGATTTGTCGCGATGGGGTGGGGACGAAGATGTCACCATGGCCGGCTTGATCTGGGTAGCCTTCAGTGCGCCGTCTCGGCATCCCGCGCGTGCTCCGAAAGGTCGGAGATGGTCGGCACCGTGCCCGTGAGCGGGTTCTCCGGATCGTAGGCATAGCTCAGCGTCTCGAAGCGCATGGAGAGCGCGTCGATCATCAGCAGCTTGCCCACCAGCCCCTCGCCGAACCCGACAATGGCGCGGATGACCTCCAGGGCGGCGAGCGAGCCGGCGACGCCCGCGAGCGCGCCGAGAATGCCCGCTTCCGCGCAGGGCGCCACGGTGCCGGGCGGGGGCGGCTCGGGGAACAGGCAGCGATAAGAGGGGTTGGGCGTGCCGTCCGGCCCCACTTCGTGCGGGCGCAGGGTGGTGAGGGTGGCGTCGAAGGTGCCCAGAGCGGCGGTCACGAGCGGGCGCTTCGCCAGGGCGCAGGCGTCGGAGACGAGATAGCGCGTCGAGAAATTGTCGGAGCCGTCCACCACCACGTCCACGGAGGAGACCAGCGCCATGGCGTTGGAGGCATCGAGGCGGGTGCGGTGAAGCTCCATCTCCACGTGCGGGTTCAGGGCTTTAACGAAGTTGCGGGCGCTCTCCACCTTGGGCCGGCCGATATCCGGCGTGCGGTGGATCACCTGGCGCTGGAGATTGGAGAGGGAGACCTCGTCGTCATCCACCAGTACCAGCCGCCCCACGCCCGCAGCCGCAAGGTAGAGGAGCACAGGCGCGCCGAGCCCGCCGGCGCCCACCACCAGCACGCTGGCGGCTTTCAGCTTCTGCTGACCCGGTCCGCCCACGTCCCGCAGGACGATGTGCCGGGCATAGCGTTCGATTTCTTCGGATGAGAAGGCCATGGGCGTTATCTAGACACTAAGCCCGCCGATTTCATCCCTGCGGCGGCGGAAGGGATGTACCGGAGAGCTGGGCATAGATGCGCGCGAGCGAGGAATCATCGTCCCGCCCCATGCCCGACCCCGCAGCGGCGAGGTACATCTGGAGCGCGGCGGCGGCGAGCGGGACGGGATAGCGCGCGTCCCGCGCCATGTCGTGGATGATGCCGAGATCCTTCACGAAGATCTCCACGGCGCTGAGCGGCTTGTAGTCGCCCGCGAGCACGTGGGGCATGCGGTTCTCGAACATCCAGGAATTGCCGGCGGAGGCCGTAATGACCTCGTACACCTTCGCAAGGTCCAGCCCCTGCTTGGCCGCAAAGGTGAACGCCTCGCAGGCGGCGGCGATATGCACGCCGGCGAGGAGCTGGTTGATCATCTTGAAGGCCGCGCCCGTGCCCGGCGCATCGCCCAACTCATAGACCTTGGCGGCCATGGCATCGAGCGCCGGCCGGGCCTTCTGGAACGCGGCGTGGCTCCCTGAGGCCAGCACGGTGAGGGCTCCGGTGGCCGCCCGCGCCGCGCCGCCGGAAATGGGGGCGTCGAGATAGAGCCGGCCGGTGGCCTCCAGCCGGCCGGCGAGCGCACGGGCTTTCTCCGGGTCCATGGTGGCGCAGGAGATGAAGACCGCGCCCTCGGGCAGCGCCTCGGCCACACCTTCCGGCCCGAACAGCACGCTTTCCGTCTGGGCGGCATTTACCACCACGCTCACGGCGATGTCGGCGCCCTCCGCCGCCTTGGCCGCGCTCGGAGCGCCCTTGCCCCCGTCCGTCACAAACTGGCCGACCGCGTCCGCCGAGGGATCGAAGCCGGTGACATCGAGGCCGGCCCGCAGCAGCGAGCGGGCCATGCCGCCGCCCATGGAGCCAAGGCCGAAGACCGCCGCTTTCAGAGTGTCTGATGATGTCATGGCCGTGTCTCCCCGCCGCCTTCAGGGCGGCTGCGGGATCGTCGTCCCGCTTCATAGCCTTGGTAAGGCCGGAGCCGGCCGCCTGCCAAGGGTGTTCTCGGCGCCCGAAGCCGTCATGGCAGGCTCAACCCGGCCCTCTTGTGTGGGGCCGGATTGACGCATCGGAACTCTGCCGTGCCAGCACATATCCGCCCGTCAGCGCATAAAGGCGCACAGGCCAAAGGGCCGTTTTGCACACAAGAATCCGCTTCTGGGCTCCCGCCCCTCGCAATCCGGCCCTGCCGGTGCCATTTTGTTCTCGCACGAGAATCAGCGGCGAGGCGAGACGCGCGGTTGGCTAGTCCCCTGGAACAGAGAAAACACCTGACAAGCGAAGCGGCGAACCCGCCGGCCCTCAAGCCGGGCGGCATCGCCGAGCGTGCGCGCGCCGGCGGCGCGCCCTCCCGCTCCTATCTTTCCGGCCTCAACCCCGAGCAGCGCGAGGCGGTGGAGACCCTGGACGGGCCGCTCCTTGTGCTGGCCGGGGCGGGCACGGGCAAGACCCGCGTGCTCACCGCCCGCGTCGCCCATATCCTCTCACAAGGCCGTGCCTTCCCCTCGCAGATCCTGGTGGTGACCTTCACCAACAAGGCCGCGCGGGAGATGAAGGAGCGCATCCATTCCATGGTTGGCGACGCCGTGGAGGGCATGCCCTGGCTCGGTACCTTCCACTCCATCGGCGTGCGCATCCTGCGGCGGCATTACGAGCTGGTGGGGCTGAGAAGCGGCTTCACCATCCTCGACACGGACGACCAGGTCCGCCTGCTGAAGCAATTGTTGGCGGCGGAAAATATCGACGACAAGCGCTGGCCCGCCCGGCTTCTGGCCTCCACCATCGACGGCTGGAAGAACCGGGCCCTCTCGCCCGATAACGTGCCCCCCGGCGAGGGCTCGGCCTTCGCCAATGGGCGCGGGCAGATGCTCTATGCCGCCTATCAGGCGCGGCTGAAGGCGCTGAACGCGGTGGATTTCGGCGATCTCCTCCTGGAGGGCATCCGCCTGTTCCGGGAAAATCCTGAAGTGCTCGCGGATTATCACCGCCGGTTCAAATACCTGCTGGTGGACGAGTATCAGGACACCAACGTCGCCCAGTATCTCTGGTTGCGGCTCCTGGCGCAGGGCTCGAAGAACGTGTGCTGCGTCGGCGACGACGACCAGTCCATCTATGGCTGGCGTGGCGCGGAAGTGGACAACATCCTCCGCTTCGAGAGCGATTTTCCCGGCGCCAAGGTGATCCGCCTGGAGCGCAATTACCGCTCCACGGGCCATATCCTTGCCGCTGCCTCCCACCTTATCGCCAACAATGAGGGCCGGCTCGGTAAGACCCTGTTCTCCGAAGGCGAGGCGGGCGAGAAGGTCTCCGTCACCGGCTCCTGGGATTCAGGCGAGGAGGCGCGGGCCATCGGCGACGAGATCGAGGCGTTCCAGCGCTCCGGCCATCCCTTGTCGCAGATCGCCATCCTGGTGCGGGCCTCGTTCCAGATGCGCGAGTTCGAGGACCGCTTCGTCACGGTGGGCATGCCCTACAGGGTCATCGGCGGGCCGCGGTTTTATGAGCGGGCGGAAATCCGCGATGCGCTGGCCTATCTGCGGTGCGTCAACTCGGCAGCGGATGATCTCGCCTTCGAGCGCATCGTCAACGTGCCGAAGCGCGGCATCGGCGATGCGACCGTGAAGCAGGTGCACGACGTGGCCCGGGCCACCGGCATTCCGCTCCAGGAGGCCGCCCGCGCCCTGGGCGACAGCGAGGAGCTGAAGCCGAAGGTGCGCGCCACCATGCGCGGCCTCATCCAGTCGTTCGACCGCTGGCGCGAGCAGTCCCGCCACATGAGCCATACCGAGCTGGCCGAGATCGTGCTGGACGAGAGCGGCTATACCGAGATGTGGCAGAAGGACCGCTCCGCGGAGGCGGCGGGCCGGCTTGAAAATCTCAAGGAGCTGGTCCGCTCCATGGAGCAGTTCGAGAACCTGCAGGGGTTTCTCGAGCACATCTCCCTGGTCATGGACACCGACAACGGCGCCGGCGAGGACGCCGTGCAGATCATGACCCTGCACTCCGCCAAGGGGCTGGAGTTCGACACGGTCTATCTGCCGGGCTGGGAGGAGGGCCTGTTCCCCCACCAGCGCGCCCTGGACGAGCAGGGTAAGGCCGGCCTCGAAGAGGAGCGGCGCCTCGCTTATGTGGGCATCACCCGTGCTCGTCTCAGCGCCCGGGTCTATTTTGCCTCCAACCGGCGAATCCACGGCCTGTGGAATTCCACCGTGCCGAGCCGCTTCCTCGACGAACTGCCCGATGCGCATGTGCAGGTGGAGGAATCGAAGGGCGGCTTCGGCTGGGGCGGCTCCTCCTATGGCGGGGGCTCCTACGGCGAGAGCCGGTTCGACAAGGCCGCGCGTGCCGAGCCCTTCTCCTCCACCTATGCGACGCCCGGCTGGCAGCGGGCGCAGGCCGCGCGGGGCGGGGCATCAGGCGGCGGCTTTGCGGAGCGGGGACGGTCCTTCAGCCGGGGGGGAAGCGCCCCGGTCATCGAGGGAACGCTCATCGCCGCCTCGACCGGCGCGCCCTCGGCCTTTTCCCTGGGCCAGCGCGTGTTCCATCTGAAGTTCGGCTACGGACAGGTGGCCGGGATCGACGGCAATAAGCTCACCGTCCAGTTCGAGAAGGCCGGCGAGAAGCGGGTACTGGAAAGCTTCCTCGACAAAGCGTGAGGATTGGGCGCCGGGGGGATTTTTTGGTGCCGGGGCGTCATGTCCGCTTCCCTACGGCACCTAGCGGCTTTAGCCTCCCCAGCGGCTGACGCGTTTAAAAAACTGCTATAGAACGGTATTATAATGCGGAAAGCCGCTGCCGGACCGCAGCCGCTCGATTTTTGTGCCATCACCCATGCACTTGTCCAACTTTCTCCTGCTGTTCGCCGACATGGCGGTTTATTTCGGCCTGATGCTGGCGCTGTTCCGGGCCCGGACGGTCATCGGCATCGGCGGGCTGTTCTGCGCCCTCGGGGTGATGCATCTCACCACCGTTTATCTTTCTTCTTCCTTCTTCTTCGTCATGCCCTTCGGGCTCGGGCTCTCTCCCGGCTCGCTCGTGCTCTATGCGGGCTGCATGAGCATGCTTCTGCTGGTCTACATCCGCGAAGGGTTGTTTGCGGCGCGCCAGCCCGTCTACGGCCTGCTGCTGGGCAGCTTCCTGTTGACCATCATCGCCGCGCTGCTCGGCTTCGAGCATGCGCGGTTTCCGTTCCAACGGCCGGCAGACATTTCCTTCCTCAACCAGATGAGCGCGCTCATGCTGTGGGGCACGCTGCTGCTCTTCATCGAATGCGCCTTCATCTTCCGGTTGTTTGAATGGTTCATGCGCCGGTCCGGCCGCCGGCTCTGGCTGTCCGCGTGGCTGACGCTGGCGATCACCTGCACCTTCGACCAGCTCCTTTTCTTCCCGGCTTTGCATTTCGCTTTCGGCGTGCCGCTCGCGGTGGGCCTCGGCGGCTGGATCGGCAAGGTGCTCGCCACGGGTTTCTACGCGGCGCTCCTCGTCTTCTATCTCCGCCATGTGGAGGGCGTGCCCATGCGTCCCGGCCGCGCCGCCATGCGCTTCTCCGAGGTGAGCCTGCGGCACGATCCGGTGACGGGGGCGTTCCACAGGGCGCGCTTTGACCAGCTGGCGCTGGACCTCGTGAGCGTCAGCGTCTCCACGGGCCGGCCCTTGACCCTGATGCTGGTGGATGTGGATCCACCGTCCGCCTGCGGGTCCCAGGCGGACCGGGCCGGGCAGGTCCTTCGTCTGGTGGCTCAGGCCATCAGCGAAGGGCTGCGGGCCGGAGATTATGTGGTCCGGTTCGACGGCAACGCCCTGGCGGTGCTGGCACCGGGCCTGCCGCACCAGGCCGCTGTCCAGGTTGCCTCCATGATGCGGCAGAGGATCGAGGGCATCAGCGAACTGCCCGACGGCATCGCTCCGCCGGACGTGGCCATCGGCATCGCCACCACGCCCATGGATGGAGAAAGCGTCGCCAGCCTCTTGTCGGCGGCGGACAACAGGGTCTATGCCGCCAAGACCCTTGAGCGCGGCCGCGTGGTCGGCGCATTCGAGGCGTGAGATCCTCGCCTGGGCGGACCGCCCGGGCGTGGCCGCCACCCCGTTCCATGGACCTAGATGCGATGCTGGAAGGCCTGCTGCCCAATGACGCCACCCACTACATGCGCGTCTCCGCGCCCGAGGGGGACGCACGGCGCATTGCGGACCTGATCGCCGAGACCTTCGATCCGGCAGAGGTCGCAGTGGCGAACTTCGAGCAGCCGGACGGCGTCTGGGCGGTGGAAGCCTATGCGGGCAGCGCGTTCGACCCCGACATGTTGCGCGATCTGGTGGTGGTGGCCGCCGGCGAGGACTTCGCCGCGCGCGTGGAATTCGGGGAGCTGCAGGAGAAGGACTGGATCGCCGCCTCGCTGGAAGGACTGGCGCCGGTGCGCGTCGGGCCGTTCCATGTCCACGGCTCCCACGACCGCGCGCGCGTCCCGCCCAATGGCATCGGCATCGAGATCGAGGCGGCGCTCGCCTTCGGTACCGGGCATCACGGCACCACCCAGGGCTGCCTCGCGGCCATCGTGGATGAGGCCCGCCGCGGCACGCCCCGGCGGGTGCTGGACGTGGGCACGGGCACGGGGGTTCTGGCCATCGCCGCCGCCCGGCGCTTCCGGACCCTGGTGATGGCCGGTGATATCGATGTGGTGGCTGTGCGCACGGGGAAAGAGAATGCGCGCGCCAATGCCAGCGCGCCTTTCGTGCGGATGGTGCTGGCGCCCGGCGTCGATGCCCCGGCCCTGCAGCGGGAAGGTCCTTACGACCTGATCCTCGCCAACATCCTGCTGCCGCCCTTGAAGCGGCTCGCCAAACCGTTGCGCCCGCTTCTGGCGCCCGGCGGGCGCGTCGTGCTCTCCGGCCTCTTGGAATCCCACGCGAACGCCGCGCTGGCGGCCTATCGCGCGCAGGGGCTCAAGCTGGTGCGCCGGCGCAATATCGAGGGCTGGACGACGCTGACCCTATCGGCCGGCGGCGCAAGCGCGCGTCCGCTCTTCTGAAAACGCTGCGCAGGCTGTCACTTGCGCGGATCGTCACCGGTGCGCTGGATGTAGAAAGCCAGCTCGCGCTCGGCGCGCGCCGCCTGGGCAGCGAGGATGGCGGCATACAGACGGCCGAGAAAACCCTTCTTCGGCGCTGCCGCTTCGGCGGCATAACCCTTGGAAGGAGAAAGCGTTACAGCGCTCATGAGGACATCCTCCACTGCATCCGGGGTCGCATGATGCGATCCATGATGCAGCGCAAGATAATTCATGATGCGTCGCGGCAGAACGCGTAGGTCAGCATGGCTGACCTGCATGAGGCGCAGGCTTGTCCGTAAGGCAACGGCACCTTAGCCGGCAGCTGGATTTGCGCGGCTCAGCTCCGGGCGCTGAGCCCGATGCTGCGCCCCAGCCCGTCGGGCGTGGGCAGTGCGGCATGAACCGACTTCATGCCGGCCACGCGCTCAAGCACGTCATCGGGAAACGGCACGACCCGGCGGGTGTCGAGGTCCACATGGAGCGCCACCTGCTCGCAAGTGGCCGATACCCAGCCTTCCGAGGCATGGTGCAGGTGCTGGTAGAGGTGCAGCCGCTTCTCGTCATAGTCCACGAGCTGAACGGTTCCGCGCACGGGCGAGCCGGGGGAGAGTTCCTGCAGGTAGCGGACATGGGTTTCGGCGGTGAAGAAGGAGGCGCGTTGCGTGACGGCATAATGCGGACCGAGCCCGAGCAGGGTCAGCGCCTCGTCCACGGCGCGGTCGAACAATACATTGTAGTAGGCCATGTTGAGATGGCCGTTATAGTCCACCCACTCCCGTTCAACCGCCATGGCGGATGAGACGAAGGGCGCAAAGAACACGGGTTCGAACTCGGGTCGGTTCCACATGGCAACCTCGCCGTTCAGAGAAATGCACGATGAAAGCGCAGTGTGCCGCGCTGAAAGACATTGGTCACTGACCATTTGGCGTAAAAATGTCGCTCGTGCGGAGGGATAAGGCACAAAAGGTGTAATTGGGGCAGGGCGTAAGGCGGTTTGCGGCCGGCGCTTCAGCGATTAAGCTGCCGAGAGCGCACCTGAGAGCCACGGGCTTTTTAAAGGATTCTTAAATGGTTGTTGCGGGTGCAAAGGTAGAGCCCCAGCCGGCGAACGATTTTTCGCCGGCGCTTGACGCTCTGCTTGAGGTGTTGGGTAACAAGGTCGTGATGTCCAGGGCTGTGCGCGAGCAACATGCCAACATCACAACGTATTTGCCCAATGAGCCGGCAGATGCGGTGGTTTTCGCGGAGTGCACAGAAGACGTGCAGGCGACACTCGCCGTCTGCCGCGCCCACGGCATGCCGGTCATTCCCTATGGCACGGGCACATCGCTGGAAGGCCACGTGAATGCGCCGCGCGGCGGGGTCTGCCTCGATCTGTCCCGCATGAACCGCATCCTCGCCATCCATGCCGACGATCTGGACTGCATCATCGAGCCCGGCGTTACCCGTAAAAGACTTAATGAAGACTTGCGCGACCAGGGGTTGTTCTTTCCCATCGATCCCGGCGCCGACGCTTCACTGGGCGGCATGGTCTCCACCAGGGCCTCGGGCACCAATGCGGTGCGCTACGGCACCATGAAAGACAATGTGTTCGCCTTGAAGGTGGTGCTGCCCAATGGCGAGCTCATCACCACCTCCCGGCGCTCCCGCAAGACCTCCGCCGGCTATGACCTCACCCGCCTGTTCATCGGCGCGGAGGGCACGCTCGGGGTCATCACCGAGATCACGCTCAAGCTTTACGGGATCCCCGAGGCCATCACAGCCGGCGTCTGCCCCTTTCCCACCATTGGCGATGCCTGCAATGCGGTGATCGCCACCATCCAGTCCGGCATTCCTGTCGCGCGCATCGAGCTTCTGGACGAGATGCAGGTGCGCGCCTCCAACGCCTACGCCAAGCTCGGCCTTCCGGAGACACCGCATCTGTTCCTGGAATTCCATGGCACGGCCATGGGCGCCCGCGAGCAGGCGGAGCGGTTCGCGGAGATCGCCGCCGACAATTCCGGCGGCCCCTTCACCTGGGCCGAGCAGCCCGAGGACCGCACCCGGCTCTGGCAGGCGCGGCACGATGCCTATTGGTCCGTCCTGCCCCTGAAGCCCGGCGCGAAGGCGGTGGCCACCGACGTGTGCGTGCCCCTCTCCCGCCTCGCCGACTGCGTCATGGAGACGAAGCGGGACATCGAGGAGATGGGACTTCTCGCCCCCATTGTCGGCCATGTGGGCGACGGCAATTTCCACACCACTTTGATGGTGGATGTGGACGACCCGGCCGACATGGCGAAGGCCAAGCTCTTCATGTCGCGCATGGTGGACCGGGCCCTCGCCATGGACGGCACCTGCACCGGCGAGCACGGCGTCGGCCAGGGGAAGATGAAATATCTCGCCGCCGAGCACGGCGAAGCCACGTTGGAAGCCATGCGCACTCTGAAGCGTGCGTTTGACCCTCAAAACATCATGAATCCCGGCAAAATCGTCGCCGTCTGAAGCAGGCGCGCCGGACGCGGTCCGGGGCGGTACGCGCAACCTCAAGCGAGGACCATCGGTGCAGGGCATCCTCATCACGGTCGCAACGGCGGTGATTGTCGCGATCGTCGCGGCATTCGCTGCGCCGTTCGTGGTGGACTGGACCATGTGGCGCTCGACCTTCGAAAGCGAGGCGAGCCGCACCCTCGGCGTGCCGGTGCTGATCCGGGGGCCCATCGAGGCCGAGCTGCTGCCCGTGCCCCGCGTGACGCTGCGTGCCGTCACGGTCGGCGCGGACAACGTGTCCACCGGCGGCACCGTGGACGAACTGAGGGCAGAGTTCGCCCTCGGCGCTCTGCTGCGCGGCAACCTTGAAGCCCACGCCGTCACCCTGGTACGCCCGCATCTGCGGGTGGTGGTGGACAGCGCAGGGCGCGTCGCCGCGCCCACCGGCACGGCCGTCGGCTACGGCCTCACCGTCGAGCGCCTCGCAATCGCGGGCGGGCAGTTGGACCTCGTGGACCGCGGCGCGGACCGCACCGTGCGCGTCTCGGGCCTGGACCTGCGCGGCGAGGCGCGCTCGCTCACCGGCCCTTTCCGCCTGGAAGGCGAGGGCGAGGCGGGCGGCCAGCGCTACAATGTGCGCTTGTCCCTGGGCAAGATCGCCGAAGAGGGCGCGCGGCTGCGTCTCACCGCCGAAGCGCGCGGGCGCTCTCTCGTGGTGGATCTGGACGGCCTCTACCGCACCGACCGGGGGACGCCCCGCTTTGAAGGCAAAGGCAGCCTCGTGCGCCAGGCGGCCGCCACGAAGGGGGCCGACGCCGCCTGGCGCCTCTCCGCCACGGTCCGCCTCAGCCCCGAGGCCCTGGTGGCGGAGGGCGTCGACCTCTCCATCGGCGATGAGGCGCGCCCGGTCCAACTGGGAGGCGCCGCCCGTTTGTCCCTCGGCCGCGCGCTCGGGCTCGATGCCGTCCTGAATGCACGGGCGCTCGATGCCGATACGCTGTTTTCCTCCACCGCCGGCGCGCGCACCCCGGCCGATGCCGTGGCGGGGCTTGCGGGCGTCTTCGCCTCCCTGCCTGTGCCTGATATCGCCTCCCGCATCGGGGTCGCGGTCGATCAGCTCACGGTGGGCGGCACCGTGGTGCGCGACGCGCGGCTCGATTTCACCGGCGGGCCTTCCGGCTGGCGCATCGACACGGCGGAGGCGAAGCTGCCGGGCCAGTCCGCGGTGCGCCTTTCCGGCGCGCCCGCCCGCGCGAACGGCGGTTCCGCCTTCGAGGGCGATATCGCCTTCAGCTCCGAGGAGCCGGCGACCTTCCTGCGCTGGGCCGCCCCCAAGGCGCCCTCGGACTATGCGTCGGCGGTGAATGGGCCGGTGCGGTTCTCGGCGCGGATCAGCACCCGCGACGACCGCTTCGCCGCCGATAATATCAAGGCCTCCTTCGGTGCCGCGCGGGCGACCGGCTCCGCCGCCTTGCACCCCGGCGTGCCGGCGCGGCTCGATGTTGCGCTGAATGCGGAGGGCTTCGACCTCGACCCGGTGATCGCGGCGGCGCGCATGGCGCTTGCCGCCTCTGGGGGCGTGGTGGAGGGGGGCGTGACGCTGGACGGGCGCAACCTGCGCCTTTCCGGCCTGCCGCTGGGCACCCTTTCCCTCCAGGCCACGGGCAGCGCGGGCGTGTGGACGCTCTCCCGCCTGTCCGTCACCGACCTTGCCGGCCTGAAGCTCGACGGGACCGGCCGTTTCGAACGTCTGTCGGATCCGATCCAGGGCCAGCTCGCCCTCAGCATTGCCGGTGCGAAGGCCGATGGCCTTGTTCCCCTCGCGCGCCTCGTGGCGGGGGCCGAGGCCGCCGACACCCTTTTGCGCCTCCAGCCCGTGGCCTCCCCGGTCAAGCTCTCCAGCACCGCCACCTGGGCGGAAGGCGGCGGCGGCAGCTTTTCCGCCGACGGCGTGCTCGGCCTGCTCTCGGGCCGTATTACGGTTGCCCGAACCAAAGCGGGCACGCCGGAGAAGGTGCAGATCGCCGTTTCCGCCACCGACGCCGCGCGCGTCCTGGAAGCGGTGGGCCTGCCCGGCTTCAAGCCGGGCCAGGGGGCGGGGCGGCTCGATCTGACCCTCCAGCCGGCACCGGGCGGCGGTGCCGCCTTCGAAGGGCGGCTCGCCCTTGCGGATGGCGCTGCCAGCGGCAATGGCGCGGTGCGCTTCGGTGCGGACGGCAGCCTTTCGCCGCGCATCAAGGGCGAGGTGCAGAGCGCGGACCTCTCTCGCGTACTGGTGGCGGTGGCGGCCATGGATGCGGGCGCGGTGCCCGCCGCCCTCACCTTCGATCTCTCGCGCGAGGACAGCCGCTGGCGCCTCGATGACCTGAAGGGATCTCTCGCGGGCGGGCCAGTTACGGGCTCGGTTGCCCTGGAGCCAGGCCCCCAGCCGCGCCTCACGGGCACGCTCGGGGTGGAGACGCTGTCCCTTCCCCGCCTCGTGGGGCTGTGGGGTGCGCGCAGCACGGGGCCGGACGTGGGTAATGGCGCCTGGTCCGCCGCCCGGTTCGCCCTGAATGCGCCGCCCCCCGCGAGCGTGGCGCTCGACCTCACCGCGCGGCGGATCGAGCTGTCCGGCGCCTATGGGCTTACCGACGGCCGGCTGCGGCTGGTCTCGGAGGCCCAAAGCCTCGAGGTGCGCGACCTTACCGGCGCCATCGGGGGTGGGCACCTCACCGGCGCCATGACGCTGCGCCGGCGGCCGGATGCGCTAGCCGCGGAGGGCCGGATCGCCCTCGATAATGTGGATGCCGCGGCGCTGCTGGCACCGCTCGGCGCGCGCACCCCGCCCGCCGGGCACATCAGTCTCTCCTTGGATCTCGTGGGCGCCGGGCGAAGCCCGCAATTGCTGGCGCAGAGCCTGTCCGGCCAGGGCACCATCGGCGTCCAGGGGCTGGAAATCCCCGGCGCCGACCCCAGCGCCATCCAGCTTGTGCTGGCGGACACCACCGCCGGTACCCCGCCCGACGAGCGGCGCACCGCCGAGATGTTCGACCGCGCCTTGCTGCGCGGCCAGCTGAAGCTGGATCAGGTGGAGACCGCCTTCGGCATGATCAACGGCGTCGCGCGGCTTTCTCCGGCCCGGGGACAGGCGGGGGCGGTGCGGGCCACCTTCAATGGCAGCTTCGACCCCGTGCGCCTGCTGCTGGACACGAGCCTCGAGCTGGAAGCCGCCGAGACGAGTGGGGCGGAGGCCGGCGGCACCATTACCTGGCGCGGCCCGGCCGCCAATCCCGAGCGCCGGGTGACGGCGGCGCCCTTGGCCTCGGTGATCGCCATGCGGGCCATCGAGCGCGAGACCCGGCGCCTGGAGGAGCGGCAAGGCTTCGGCACGGACACTGGCGGCGCCGGAGCCCCGCCCGCCGGCACGGCCGCCGCCCCGGCGGTGCAGCCGGCCCCCGTGCAACCCGCAGCGGTACGCCCGGCAGCGCCCGCGCCCACCGAACCTGCCCGCGCCTCGACACCCTCCGCGCCCGCGCGCCAAAGCGAACCGCGCCAGAGCGAGCCCCGCCAGAGCGAACCACGCCCGGTGGAGACGCGCCCTGTGGAGGCGCGACAGGCACCGCCTCTGGCGCCGCCCCAGGAGATCGCTCCCAGTGTCCGCCCCCGCGCGGCGCGCCCGGACTCCGAGCCGCCGCCCTACAGGGCGCC
This sequence comes from Aquabacter albus, assembly GCF_040049275.1. NCBI lineage: Bacteria > Pseudomonadati > Pseudomonadota > Alphaproteobacteria > Hyphomicrobiales > Xanthobacteraceae > Aquabacter > Aquabacter albus. Next base: position 353,659 of record NZ_JBDZDT010000004.1, read on the forward strand.
GGCCACCGGTGGCTTCGGCTACGTGCCACGCCCGCCGGGGATGGTTCCGGGGGAGTGAGCTAGAGCTCGCTCATCCCAGCGTGCGCTTCAGCCAGTCTGTCACGCGGTCGCAGACCATGTCCTCGACGCCGTTGTAGAAATGGTCGCAGCCGGGCAGCACCTGGGCCTCGCAGGGACCGCCGGCCTTCTCGGCATAGACCTCGGCCGGATAGCCCACGGGGGATTCATCGTCGCCCCTGATGTAGAGCGTCGGCACCTTGATGAGGGGCGCGAGATCGAGGATGGCGTGCATGGTGGTCATGCGGTCCACAAAGCTTGCCGCCGAGATCACGTACCACCAGCCGGGCACCAGCATGAGCTGGTCGCCCTTGCCGGCGGCCACCAGGGCTTTCGCCTCTTCCAGCACCTCGGCGCTGCGCTCCTTCGCGAGATGGCCGGCGGTCTTCTGGCTCTCCAGCACCGCCGGGCCCGAGCCGCCGCGATGGGCCGAGAGCAGCACCAGGGCCGGCGTGTCGGGATGGTCGTGCACATGCTTCACGGCAAGGAAACCGCCATTGGAATGGCCCATGATGATGGGCGCCTTGAAGCCCTGCTCCGCCATCCAGGCGGCGGCGATGGTGTTGTCCTCGATGCCCTCGGCTGTGGTCTGGAAGGCGGCGCCCTCGGCGGCGCGGCTGTTGCGCAGCGCGAGGATGTCGTGGCCGCGCCGGTTGAAGGCGAAGCAGGCATAGCCCATGGCGGTGAGCGCCGGGGGCAGGAAGCGCAACGCGCCCGTGTAGAAGTTCATGGTGTTGCCGTGGAACAGCAGCACCCCGCCGCGCACCGGGCCGGAATCCGGCTCGTGGAAAGCCCCGTCGAGGGGCGTGGTGGGGGTGGGGATGGTGACGAGCTGCGTACGCATATGGCCTCCCAATGGCGCCCTGAGGGCGCTGCTTCTTAACGCGGATGAAAGGGGTTCAGACGGAGGGGCGGGTGGGAACGAGAAGATCGATGAGGGTGCGGGCAGTATCGCGCAAAGCACCGGCATCGCCATAGACCCGTTCCATCACCGCGAGGCCTCGCGTGAATGTGACGACCATGCGGCTCGCCTCGTCCGCCGGCAAGGCGAGCGCGCCCTGCGCCCCCGCACGGGCGAAGGCGGCGGCCAAAAGCGCATCCAGCTCGTCCAGCAGCCCGCGCACCTCGGCCCGGATGCGCGCGCTGGTCTGCTCGCCCTCGGCGGCGGTCTTTGTGGTGAGGCAGCCCCGTGCCGGCCCGGCGGTCATGTTGGCGATGGCAATGTCGAAGAAAGCGGTGAGCGCGGCGCGGATGTCAGCCCCTTCCAGCACCTGCGCCGTGGCGGTGAGGAAGCGGGCCTCGTAGCGGCCGAAAGTGCGCAGGAACAGCTCTTCCTTGTCGCCATAGGCGTGATAGAGGCTGCCGCGCTGGACCCCGGTGGCGGAGGCGAGATCCAGCATGGAGGTGGCCTCATAGCCCTTCTGCCGGAAGACGGCTTCCGCCTTCGCCAGAACCTCCTCCTCGTCGAACCTGCGCACTCCGGCCATCGACCATCTGATCCTTGACAGCGGCGTCAAATTTGACACCCTTGTCAAGGATACAAGCTGCGCCGGCCCTGTCCAGGGCATCAGCACGAGGCGCATTGCGGGAGGCGAGGCATGATCGAGCTGCTCTACTGGACGACGCCCAACGGCCAGAAGGTCCTCATCGCCGTGGAGGAGCTGGGCCTCCCCTACACCATCACGCCGGTGAACATCTCCAAGGGTGAGCAGTTCAAGCCCGATTTCCTGAAGGTGAGCCCCAACAACCGCATCCCCGCCATGGTGGACCACGACCCGGAGGATGGCGCCGGCCCGCTCGGCGTGTTCGAATCCGGCGCCGTGCTGGAATATCTCGCCGACAAGACCGGCAAGCTCCTGCCCAAGGCACCGCGCTCGCGCTTCGAGGTGCTGCAATGGCTCTATTGGCAGATGGGGGGCCTTGGCCCCATGGCGGGGCAGGCGCACCATTTTGTCCAGTACGCCGCCGAGCGCCACGTCTACGCCACCGAGCGCTATGTAAACGAGGCGAACCGCCTTTACGGCGTGCTCGACCGGCGCCTCGCCGTCTCCGAGCATGTGGGGGGCGCCGACTATTCCATCGCCGACATCGCCATCTATCCCTGGATCTTCCGCCACGAGCGGCACAAGCAGAATCTCGACGACTTCCCGGCAGTGAAGCGCTGGTATGAGCGCCTCGGGGCGCGGCCCGCGGTGAAGAAGGCTTACGAGATCGCCGATGCCCTCAACACGGCGCCGAGCGTGAGCGAGGACTCCCGCGCCTTGCTGTTCGGCCAGACGGCCAAGCTCCCCTCGCTCGGCTGAGGCGCCGCCATGACCGCTCAAGCCCCCATCCGCATCTATGAACTCGCCGGCGCCGACCCGGAGGTGCGCTTCAGCCCCCATTGCTGGAAGGCCCGCATGGCGCTTGCCCATAAGGGGCTCGAGGCCGAGGGCATCCCCTGGCGTTTCACGGAGAAGGCGGAGATCGCCTTTTCCGGCCAGGGCCTTGTTCCGGTGATGGTGGACCGGGGCGACGTGGTGTTCGATTCCTGGCGCATCGCCGAATATCTGGAGGCGCACTATCCCGAGCGGCCCTCGCTGTTCGGCGGCGAGATGGGGCGCGCCATGTCGCGCTTCATCAATGGCTGGGCCGACACCACCGTTATGCCGGCCATTGCCAGGATCATCGTCCTCGACATCCACGACCGGGTGCATGAGAAGGACCGGGACTATTTCCGCGCCTCCCGCGAGAAGCGCTTCGGCATGGCGCTGGAAGAGGTGGTCGCGGATAGGGAGAAGCGGCTCGCGGACCTGTGCCAGGCGCTGACCCCCCTGCGCCACATGCTGCAGCACCAGCCCTTCATCTGCGGCGACGCCCCGGCCTACGCGGACTATTGCGCCTTCGGCATGTTCATGTGGATACGCTGCATAAGCCCCGTGGAAGCCCTGGAGCCCTCCGATGCGGTCCATGCCTGGCGCGAGAGGCTGCTGGACGCGTTCGGCGGCTTCGCCAGGCGGGCCCGCACCACCGGACCGAGAGGCAATTAGTGGATATGATCGGGTGGATTAGGCATCATAATTTGAGTTTATGCGGCACGCTCCCCATGTTGCGGGAAGCCCGGTTGACCGAGGATTTTCCGCGTGAGCCACCCGCCGCCCGACATCGACACCATCGCGCCCATCCTGCCGCGCCACCTGCGCGACGTGCTGGGCTCGTTCACCACGGGCGTGGTGGTGGTGACGACGCTTGGTCCGGGGCGGCGGCCCATGGGGCTCACCATCAATTCCTTCAACTCGGTCTCCCTCGACCCGCCCTTGATCCTGTGGAGCCTCGCCTTGACGGCGCCGAGCCTTCCGGCCTTCCGGGCGGCGGACAGCTTCGTCATCAATATTCTGGCGGAGCACCAGGAGGATCTCGGCCGGCGCTTTGCGACGCCCTCCCTGGACAAGTTTGCGGGCGTGGATTTCGAGACCGGCCTCACCGGCGCCCCGCTGCTGAAGGATACGGCCGCCCATCTGGAATGCCGCGTCTATGCCCGCTATCCCGGCGGCGACCATGAAATCTATCTCGGCGAAGTGGTGGCGCTGCAGGATCGCGGGCACCCGCCTTTGGTCTATCATCGGGGCGCGTTCTGCCGGATCCGGGGACGGGACTGAGGCACTGGTTCCTCAGGCCCCGTCGCGCTTTCCCACGCGGGCGGATGGCGGAGGAGGCGAGCGTTGGACGTAAGCGGGGCGGAAGCGGACACGGCCGTGAATGATGCCCCGAGGACGCGCCGCCGCGTGCTGGCGGCGGGCGTCGCGGGCAACGTGCTGGAATGGTACGATTTCGCGCTCTACGGCTATCTCGCGCCCATTACCGCGGCCCATTTCTTCCCCTCCAGCGATCCCATGGCCTCGCTGGTGGAGAGCTATGCGGTCTTCGCCCTCGGCCTTTTGGCCCGGCCGCTGGGCGGCCTGATCTTCGGCCATATCGGCGACCGCTTCGGGCGCCGCCATCTCCTGACCCTTTCCGTGGCGCTGATCGCGCTTCCCACCTTCCTCATGGGCCTTCTGCCCACCTATGAGAGCATCGGCATTGCCGCGCCCATCCTGCTTGCCGCCCTTCGCCTCATCCAGGGGATTTCCGCCGGAGGGGAGTTTTCGGGCTCCATCATCTTCCTCGTGGAGCATGCGCGGCCGCACCGGCGCGGGCTCTATGGCAGCGTCGCCAATTTCGGCGCCATGGTGGGCGGGCTTCTGGGCGCCGGCTGCGGCTGGCTGGTGGCGGCGTCCCTCACCCCGGAGGCGATGCAGGAGTGGGGCTGGCGCCTCCCGTTCCTCAGCGGGATCCTCGTGGGCTTCTTCGGGTTGTGGATGCGCATGGGCCTGCCCGAGCCGCCGGCCTTCGCCGAACTGGCGGCGGCCGAAGCCCTGGAGCGCCAGCCGATCCGTGCCGCATTGCGCACCCAGTGGCGCCCCATGGCGCTCTCCGCCGGCCTCAACTGGGTGGCCTCGGCCGGCTATTACATCGTGTTCGTCTGGTTCGTGAGCGACATGACGGCGAATGGCATCGCCTACAGCACGTCGCTCGCCATCGGCACGCTCGGCCTCATCGCCGGCCTCACTGCCACGCTCGTTATGGGCCATCTGTCTGACCGCGTCGGCCCCAGGCCCATGCTCATTTACGGGTCGGTGGTGACGGCTGCCCTCTCCGTGCCCCTTCTGGCGCTGGCGTCCACCGGCACGCTGCTCGCCGCCACGCTCGCCCAGTTCGGCCTCGCCCTCCTGGTGGCGATCTTCCTCGGCACGTTGCCGGCGGTGTTCGTCTCGCTGCACGACGTCGCCATGCGCTGCACCGCCTTGTCGCTCGGCTACAACATGGCGCTGGCGATCTTCGGCGGCACCGCGCCCCTGGTGGCGACGCTGCTGGTGCAGGGCACCGGCTGGTCCGCGGCCCCCGGCCTCTATCTCGCGCTCACGGCGCTGGTGTGCGGCGGGCTCGCTTTTCTTTTACCGAGGGAAAAGCGGGGCTGGCCGATGGTTCAGGACCGTTGATCTAACGGTCGTCCTCGTGACCGCTCTAACGTGGGGCGCGTACCGGCGAGGCCTTGGCGCCGGTGACGGCCTTGGTGGCGATCCAGATGAGATGCCGCGCCCCGCCCGCCTTTCCGTTCGCGCGGACCTTGACCTCATCCACGCCGAACCCCGCTTTGCGAAGGCGGAGCGTGAAATCCCGGTCCGGTGCCGACGACCACACGGCCAGCATGCCGCCGGGGCGCAGCGCCGTGCGGGCGGCGTCCAGGCCCCGCGTGTCGTAGAGGCCGTCATTGGCCGCGCGCGTCAGCCCGCCGGGACCATTGTCCACATCCAGAAGGATCGCGTCATAGGCTGTCTGCCCTGAGCGTATCAGGCTGCCGACATCGCCTTCGAACAGGCTGACGCGCGGATCGGTCAGGCTGGTCCCGAAAATCCCCGCCATGGGCCCGCGCGCCCAGCTGATGACGGCCGGCACCAGTTCCGCGACCACGATCTCGGCATCGGCCCCGAGTTCGGCGAGCGCCGCGCGCAGGGTGAAGCCCATGCCAAGCCCGCCGATGAGCAGCCGCGGCTTCGGGCGCTGTCCAAGCCGCTCGCAGACGAGGGCGGCCAGCGCTTTCTCGGATCCGCTGAGGCGGCTGTTCATCAGCTCCGTGGCGCCGGACATGATGGAGAATTCGTCTCCCCGCTTCATCAAGCGGAGCTCGCCGAGCCCATCGGGCACTTTCGCGGTATCGAGCAGGATCCAGGGAATCACGGGGCAACTCGTTGGCCGATGGTGCGCATCGCCTTTCATTGGACCGAAAAGCGCGGTTCGCCCAGTCCCTGGGATCGATGGACCACAAATGTCATGCGGCCCGGAGCATCGGCCGGGCAACCGCATCGGCCTGGAGCCTTTCGATCGCTCCGGCGCGGCGCCGAAAGCCCAGCCCCTCAAGCCGCCATCCGCGTCCGATCCGTCAACGCCCGATACGCCAGCGCCTCCGCCAGATGCCGGCGCCCCACGCTCTCCGCCCCATCCAGGTCCGCCAGCGTGCGCGCCACCTTCAGCACCCGGTGATAGCCGCGGGCCGAGAGGCGCATGGCCTCCGCCGCGTCGCGCAGCAGGGCCGCGCCGGCGGCGTCGGGGCTCGCAACCGCTTCCAGCAAGGGGCCGGAGGCGACGGAATTGGTGCGCACGTCCGGCCGGTCCAAAGCGGCATAGCGCTCCACCTGGAGGGTGCGGGCGGCGGCGACGCGCGCCGCCACGTCCCGCGAGCCCTCCGCAGGCGCAGGAAGGACGAGGTCGGCGGCGGTCACCGCCGGCACTTCCAGGTGGATGTCGATGCGGTCGAGGAAGGGCCCGGAGAGGCGCGCCTGATAGTCCTCGGCGCAGCGCGGCCCGCGCTTGCAGGTGAAGCCCGGCTCCCCTGCCTTCCCGCAGCGGCACGGATTCATGGCGGCGATGAGCTGGAAGCGGGCGGGATAGGTGACGCGGTGGTTGGCGCGGGCGATCAGCACCTCGCCCGTCTCCAAAGGCTGGCGCAGGGAATCCAGCACCTGGGGCGAGAATTCCGGCAGTTCATCCAAGAATAGCACGCCGTGATGGGCGAGGGAGACCTCGCCCGGCTTCGCCTTCATGCCGCCGCCCACCATGGCGGCCATGGAGGCGGAGTGGTGCGGCGCGCGAAAGGGGCGGCGGTCCACCAGCGCACCGTCCTCGATGGCCCCGGCCACCGAGGCGATCATGGAGACGTCCAGCATTTCCGCCGGCGCGAGCGGCGGCAGGATGGAGGGCAGGCGCTGGGCCAGCATGGATTTTCCCGCGCCCGGAGGCCCCACGTACAAGAGATTGTGCCCTCCTGCGGCGGCGACTTCCAATGCACGCTTGGCGGTCTCCTGGCCTTTCACGTCGCGCAGGTCCGGCAGCATGTCAGGCCCCTTGCGCATGCGTGGGTCGGGCCGCGCCAGCACCTGCCGGCCGGTGACGTGGTTCGCCAGCTGGATCAGCGAGAGCGGGGCTAGGATGTCCATGTCCGGGCTCGCCCAGGCGGCTTCCGCCCCGCAGGCGGCGGGGCAGATGAGGCCGTGGCCGCGCGCATTGGCGCCGATAGCCGCTGGCAGTACCCCCGCCACCGCCGCGATGGACCCGTCGAGCCCCAATTCCCCCACCACGGTGAAGCCGTTGAGGCAGTCGGCGGGAATGGCGCCGATGGCGGCCATGAGCCCGAGCGCGATGGGCAGATCGTAATGGGAGCCTTCCTTGGGCAGATCGGCGGGTGCGAGGTTGATGGTGATGCGCCGGGCCGGCAGCGCGAGCCCGGAGGCAATCAGCGCCGCCCGCACCCGTTCTTTCGCCTCGGTCACCGCCTTGTCAGGCAGGCCGACGATCGTGAAGGCAGGCAAGCCCGGGGCGACATGCACCTGCACGTCCACCGGGCGCGCCTCGACCCCCTCGAACGCGACCGTCGCCACCCTCTGGATCACGCCAGCCTCCCTCAACCCTGAGTATGTAAGGCTACCCGAGTGCCGCAAGGGGAGCAAGAACATATTAAGAACATTAGGCGGCGAACAGTGATTCCCATCGGCGTCCGGCCGTTCTAGGCTGGCGGGAAAGCCGGGAGGGGCAGATGGGCGCGACGCGGTTCCGCTGGGTGGTGATCTTCCTGCTGTTCGCCATAACCGTGGTGAACTATGTGGACCGCGCCGCCATCTCCTACGCTATTCCGCTGATGGAGCGGGATCTCGGCCTCTCGAAGGCTGATGCCGGCACAATCCTCGGCGCCTTCGGGCTCGGCTATGCGGTGACGACGCTCCTGGGCGGCTTCGCGGTGGACCGCTATGGCGCCCGCCTCGTCCTCACCCTGGCCGCCGTGCTCTGGAGCATCTCCATCGGCCTCACCGCGGCGGCCACCGGCTTTTTCGCACTTTATGCAGCGCGGGTACTGCTGGGCGTCTCGGAAGGACCGAATTTTCCCGCCCTCACCGGCGCGGTGAGTCGCTGGCTCGCCCCGGAAGAGCGGGCCACCGCGCTCGGCAATGCGCTGGTGGCGGTGCCCATCGCGCTCGCCATCGGCGGGCCCATCGTCACCCAGCTTCTCGGCGCACTGGACTGGCGCTGGACCTTCGGCGTGCTGTTCGCACTCTCCATCGTCTGGGTGCCGCTCTGGTTCCTCCTGTTCCGGGACGATCCGGCGCAGTCGCCGCACGTGAACGCCGCCGAGCTCAGCCATATCCGCGAAAGCGGGCCTGCGGCGCCGTCCCATGCGTTGCTGAAGCTGCCGGAGGGCGCGGTCATCCGGAAGCTGCTCACCAACCGCACGCTGGTGGTGAACTATTGGGCTTTCTTCGTCTTCGGCTATTTCCTGTTCTTCTTCATGACGTGGCTGCCCAGCTATCTGGAGCAGGTCTACAAGCTGAACCTCGCCACCGTGGGGCTCTTCACCGTGCTGCCCTGGCTCACCGCCGCCGTGGCGCTATGGGCGCTCGGGCGCTGGTCTGACCATCTGCTGAAGACCACGGGGCGGCTGCGGATCTCGCGCACCTATCTCATCGCCGGCACCCAGCTCATCGCCGCGCTCGCCGTGATCCCGGTGGCATTCGGCCCCAGTCTCGGTGTCGCCATCGCCTGCATCACGGTGGCGGTGGCCGCCTCCATGGGGGCGAATGCGGCTTATTATGCGGTGAACGTGGACATCGTGCCGGCGCGGGCGGCAACCGCTTTGGGCATCATGGATTTCGGCTTCGCCATTTCCGGTTTCCTGGCGCCGGCGCTCACGGGCTGGGTGCTGGGCCTGCGCGGTTCGTTCGCCGACTGCTTCCTTCTGATGGCGGTTCTCGCCCTTTCATCCGTGGTGCTGGTGTTGGCGTTTCACCACCCCGATGCGGACAAGGAGACCGCGTGAGGCTTATGGCCCCTTTATGGACGCCGGGCGGAATGCCGATGGCGCCATTATGCGGGGCGGGAGGAAGAAAGGGGTGAAAGGAGACACCCCATGCTCGCCAGGAATGAAGCATCGCATGACGTAACGAAAGACGGAGGGCATCGCCACCCGGTGCACAGCCTGAAGTATGCCGCCACCCAGGCTTTGTGGTTTTCTCCCCTTATTCTTGCCGTGATTGTGCTGCGCTACGCCATCGCAGCGATGTAAGCTTAGAGCGGGGCCGGATCCATGACAGCGGACCGGTTCCGCGTTTTTGCCCCGGAGGCCCCCATGCAGAGTTCCCAGGCGCGCGCCGCCACCATCCAGGATCTGGTGGCGAGCCAGTTCGGCCCCCAGGCCGAGGCTTATGTCACGAGCGCGGTCCATGCGAAGGGCGAGGACCTGGAGGATCTGGCGAAGCTGATCGCCGGGCGCGGCGCAGCCCGTGTGCTCGATCTCGGGTGCGGCGGCGGGCATGTGAGCTTCACCGTCGCGCCCCATGTGGCGGAGGTGGTCGCCTATGACCTCTCCCCCGACATGCTGAAGGCGGTGGTGAAGGAGGCCGACGGGCGGGGGCTGCGCAATATCATTCCCGTGCAGGGCGTCGCGGAAGACCTGCCGTTCCCGGAGGCGAGCTTCGACTTCGTGGTCTCGCGCTACAGCGCCCATCACTGGCGCCATCTGCCCTCGGGCCTCGCCCATGCCCGCAGCGTGCTGAAGCGCGGCGGGCGCGCCATCTTCATGGATGTGGTGGCGCCCGCCAATCCGCTCTTCGACACGTTCCTGCAGAGCGTCGAGCTGCTGCGCGACCCCTCCCATGTGCGCGATTATTCGGTCGCTGAATGGACACGCGCGGTGCAGGCGGAGGGCTTTCAAGTGCAGAGTGTGGTGGAGCGCAGGCTGCGGCTCGAATTCGTGTCCTGGGTCACGCGCATCGCGACGCCGGAACTGCACGTGGCCGCCATCCGCTCCCTGCAGGAGAAGGCGTCCGAAGAGGTGCGCCGGCACTTCGACATCGAAGAGGACGGCACCTTCACCATCGACACCATGACGCTCATGCTGGCGCCGGCGTGAGCGGAAGGCCTCTCCGATATTCGCAGGCAGGCTCCCTCTCTCGCTTGCGAGGGAGGGCTGGGGAGGGGGCCTTCAAGCAGAACATCGTATCAGAATCTGTGGCCGGCACCTTTCCCCCTCCCTAACCCTCCCCCGCAAGCGGGAGAGGGGATTAAGGCGGCGGTGTCGCGCGGCCCCAGGCCTATTTCTTCTCCAGCATGATCCGCCCCTGGCGGTCGATGAGCGCCTTGGCCTTCTCCGCCACCACATGGAGCAGCCAGGGCAGGACCACCTGAAGGTGGACCGCGTCCTCGGCCACGTCGATCTGGCCCGAGGCCTCCTGGCCCATGACCGCCACGCGGAAATCCAGGTGCTCGCCGGTCCAGGTCTCCTCCATCACCGAGAGCTTGTCGCCGAAGCGGGAGCGCACGGAGGACAGGCCGGTCTGGAGGCGTCGCGTGGCCTCCGCCTTGCCGAGGCGGTGGGGGATGGAAACGGCGAGGGGCTGCGGCATGAATGGTCCCGTTATCTGCCGGACAGGAACGGCGCTGGGCGCTTAAGGTTCAAAAGCCGCGCTTCTCCTCGATCCGGTCCCAGATCTGTTCGGCGATATCAGGGCCGCCGAGCCGCTTGATGGCGCGCAGGCCCGTGGGGGAGGTGACGTTGATCTCGGTGAGGTTGCCGTCGATCACGTCGATGCCCACGAAGAGCAGTCCCCGCTCGCGCAGAGCCGGGCCGATGCGGGTGCAGATTTCCTTTTCCCGGTCCGTGAGGTCGGTGGGCTTTGCCGCCCCGCCGCGCACCATGTTGGAGCGCAGGTCCCCCTCGCTGGGCACCCGGTTCACCGCGCCGGCCGCTTCGCCATTCACCAGAATGATGCGCTTGTCGCCGTGCTTCACCTCGGGGAGGAAGCGCTGGATCACCCAGGGCTCGCGGAAGGTGGCGGCGAAGAAATCATAGAGCGAGCCGAAATTGAGGTCGTCGGCGGTGAGGCGGAACACGGCGCCGCCCCCATGCCCGTAGAGCGGCTTCATCACCACGTCGCCATACTCGGCACGGAAGGCCTTGATCTCCCCGAGATCCCGGGAGATCAGGGTCGGCGGCATCAGGTCGGGGAAATGGGTGACGAAGATCTTCTCCGGCGCGTTGCGCACATGGCCGGGGTCGTTCACCACCAGAGTCTTGGGATGGATGCGCTCCAGAAGGTGCGTCGAGGTGACATAGGCCATGTCGAAGGGCGGGTCCTGGCGGAGCAGCACCACGTCATAGTCGGCGAGCCGCACCCGCCGCTTCTCGCCGAGGGTAAAATGGGCGCCCGCTTCGTCCTTCACGGTGAGCGCTTCCACGGTGGCGAAGATCTCGCCGTCGCGCATGGCGAGCTGGTCGGGCACGTAATGCACCAGGCTGTGCCCGCGCCGCTGCGCCTCCAAGAGGAGCGCGAAGGTGGAATCCCCGGCAATGTTGATGCGGGAGATGTGGTCCATCTGGACCGCGACCTGAAGGGCCATGAAAGTCTCCGGAGACCGCCGGGCGGCGGCTGGATGAGGATCAGCCCCTATCTATAGACGCGCTGCGGCGCCCGCCAGAGTGGCGGGTGCGGCTTGCCCAGAACCCATCATCCGCTCAGGACATTGATGGTGAAGGCGAGGACGCCGATGTTGAACACGAACGCGGCCAGGCAGTGCAGCGTCACCACGCGGCGGAAGAGCGGGTTTGTGACGTTCACATCCGAGGTTTGGAAGGTCATTCCGAGGCAAAAAGAGAAATAGATGAAATCCCAGTATCCGGGTTCTTCACATTCCGGAAAATCGAGACCGCCCACATCATCGTTGTCTTCCTCTTCGTCTTCGGAATAATACAGGTAAGCATAATGAAGCGTGAAAACTGCATTGCTGAATGCCCATGTGAGGGCCAGCGTGAGGATGATGAGGAGAATGAGTGAGGTGTCGGCGCCTCCCGTTTCCCGGAGTTCATTGGCGATCACCACCAGGATTTCCAGCGAAACAAGGAAGGTGAGCGCCAGCAGCCAGACCCGGTTGGCGTCGTTCCTTCGGGCGGCCTCGCGCATGTCGTCGGGCTTTCTGCCGAGAAGCGCCCAGCAGGAGACGAGGAAGACAAAGGCCGCGATATCGAACCCGATCATGATGCCGAGCCGCCAGCCAAACAGCCAAACGGCGACCGTGCTCGCGACGACAAGCACGCATGCGAACAGCAGGAATCTCGGCGGGGCTATGACATTCCCGATGCCGCGCTCTTCTATCGAGGACACTTGCTCAGCCATGGGAGGAGGGTTCTCTTGCGGGGTGTGCCGGCAGCTCGTAGCGGGTGGAGGCCGTCGCGCAAGGAGGTAGCATAATCGCGCTTTATGTCTCCATCTCGAACGCGCCGGGCAGGTGTTCCACGGCACCGCGCGTGGAGACGAGGATGGCGTCGAAGCGGGCATTGAGGTCTGCCAGCTCCGGATGTTCCGCGAGCCACGCTTCCGCCGCCGCCGCAATGCGCCGCTGCTGGCGGGGAAGGATGGAATAGGCGGCGCTGTCGAGGTCCGCGCGCACCTTCACCTCGCAGAAGACGAGGAGATCGCCGAGACGCGCCACGAGGTCGATCTCGCCCGCCTTGGTGCGCACGCGGCTGGCGAGGATGGAAAAGCCGAGCGCTTCCAGGAGACGTGCGGCCCGCGCCTCCGCCTTTAGCCCGCGCTCGTGAGCCGCCTGCCGGACGAGGCGGGCCGCGGCTTCATCCATCCGCGTCGGTCCGGGTCAGAGCCAAGGCGCGGGCATAGACTTCGCGCTTGGGGCGGCCGGTGAGGGCGGTGACGGCGGCCACCGCATCCTTCAGGGAATGGTCGGCGAGCGCGCGGGTAAGCGCGGCGTCCACGTCGTCGTCTTCGGCGGCTTCCTCGGCGGGCGGGCCGATCACAAGTACGATCTCGCCTTTGGGCGCGCCGGCCTCGGCATAATGCGCGGCGAGGGCGGAAAGATCGCCGCGCCGCACCTCCTCGAATGCCTTGGTGAGTTCCCGGCAGACGGCGGCGGGGCGGGGGCCGAGGATGTCAGCAAGGTCGGCGAGGCTTTCGGGCAGGCGCGGGCCGGTCTCGTAAAGCACCAGGGTCGCGGGGAACGGCTTCAATTCGGTGATGCGGTTCCTGCGCTGCCCATCCTTCGGCGGCAGGAAGCCGTCGAACAGGAAGCGGTCCGTGGGCAGGCCCGCGGCCACCAGGGCCGCCAGCAAGGCGGAGGGGCCGGGAATGGGGTGGATCTTGAACCCGGCCTCTGCCGCTTCCACCACCAGCTTGTAGCCAGGGTCTGAGATGAGGGGCGTGCCAGCATCCGAGACCAGGGCCACCGCTTCCCCAGCGGCAAGGCGGGCGAGGATCTTCGGGCGCATGCTGGCGCCATTGTGGTCATGATAGGGGATCAGCGCGGTCTCGATGCCGTAGCGGTCGGTGAGGCGGTGGGTCATGCGCGTGTCCTCGCACGCGATCACGTCAGCCCCCGCCAGCGTCTCCAGCGCCCGCACGCTGATGTCGGACAGGTTGCCGATGGGGGTTGCCACCACATGCAGGCCGGGCGCGGGCCGCGCGGCGAACTGCCGGCTGCCGGCAAGGGTATAGGAACGGGGGCGGTCGGGATCGCGTGTCATGCCCGCACCTTAATGCCTCTCACACCTGTGCGACACCTGCGCGGCGCCCTCGCCAAACATCGTTTGAGACGATATGCCTTGAACCGGCGAGTTTTGCGCGTTTGGCGAGGAGAATCGGGTGGACGAGGGCGCGCCTTTCCCGGCGGACATGAACAGGACCCGGAAGGTCACGACGCGCCGGGAGATCGTGGTCGGTGCGTTCCGCTTCGCCGGCCTGTCAGCCGTCACCGCCACCCTCGCGGCCTGCGCCGGCGGAGACTATAGCCGCGAGCCGGCGCCCCAGGCGGCCCCCGCCCCCACCGCGCAGCCTTTGGCAACTGGGCCCGTGGTGGCGCTGATCCTGCCTTTGGGCGCGCAGGGCAATGCCGGCGCCGTCGGCCAGTCGCTGCGCAATGCGGCGGAGCTGGCGCTCTCGGAGCTTGGCTCGCCCGCCATCACGCTGATCGTGAAGGATGACGGGGGCACCTCCCAGGGCGCCCGTGCGGCGGCGGAAGCGGCCGTGAAGGAGGGCGCGCGCATCATCCTCGGCCCGCTCTTCTCCCATTCGGTGGGCGCGGTGGCGCAAGTGGCGCGGGCACGCGGCATCCCTGTCATTGCCTTCTCCACCGACACCAATGTGGCCTCCGAGGGCGTCTATCTCCTGAGCTTCCTGCCGCAGAGCGATGTCTCGCGCGTCGTCTCCTTCAGCGCGGCCCAGGGGCGCCGCTCCTTCGTGGCGCTGATCCCCGAGAATGCCTACGGCTCGGTGGCCGAGGGGGCGTTCCAGCAGGCGGTGAGCGCGTCCGGTGGGCGCGTCATGGGCATCGAGCGTTTCACCCAGGACAAGACGCGCCTGCAGAATGCGGTGCAGCGGGTGGCGGGCGTGGCCGCACAGGCGGATGCCGTCTTCATCCCCGATGCCGCGGACAATGTGCCCGCCGTGGTGCAGGCGCTCGCCGCCGCCGGCGTCGATCTCAAGCGGGTGCGCCCGCTGGGGACGGGACTGTGGGACGATCAGCGCCTGTTCTCCGACGCGCAGTTGGACGGAGCGCAGTTCGCAGGGCCTGACGCCGCTGGCTGGCAAGCCTTCTCCCAGCGCTACCGTGCCCGGTACAACACCGACCCCGTGCGCACCGCGACGCTCGCCTATGATGCGGTGTCGATGGTGGCCAAGGTGGTGCTCACCGAGGGGCCGGACAGCCTCACGAGCGCCTCGCTCACAAAACCCGCAGGCTTCAATGGTGTGGATGGCATATTCCGCTTCCGCGCCGATGGTACCAATGAACGTGGCCTCGCGGTCATGGAGATCAGAGGCGGGGCGACGCAGGTGGTGAGCCCCGCGCCCCGCAATTTCTCTGGGGGGCAATATTAGCCGTGCCGCGACGGCACGGTTGGTTTGTGGCCAGGATCAGCTATAGGTTCGCCCCCGCTGGATAAGCTTTTCACGAAGGAAGACGGGTCCATGAGATTGATTGCACCTCTGGCGGGCCTCATTCTGGCCGCCTCCGGCTTCGCGGCGCTCGCGCAGACCCCTCCGGCGCCCGCGGCCCCGGCGGCGCCTCCGGCCGCCTCCGCCTCCGCGCCCGCGCAGCCGCGCATGACCCAGGCCGGCACCCCCGCCCGCCCCGAGGTTCAGATCTCCCGCCCCATCGAGATGATCCTCAGCCAGCAGGCGGCTGGCATGACGTTCGACGGCAAGACGCTGACGCTGACCGGCGTGCCGCCCATCACCACCTTCCGGGTGGACCGGCCTGAGCGCATCGGCGGCACCATGACCACCGAGCAGTATGTGAAGCTGTGGAACGCCACGGTTCAGGTGTTCAAGAACGACCCGCCGAACGCCGCCCTCACCATCCTCGGCCCGGTGCCCACCCAGGTGATCATCGAATTGGGCAGCGTGACGCAGAACGGCACCACGCTCACCTACAACGCCTCGCTCCTGGATGGCGACATCCCCTCCAGCGGCGGCCCGGTGAACCTTGTGGTTGCACCCGTCGTCTATCGCCCCCTGGAGGCGACCGGCACGTTCCTGAACTGCTGGTGGAGCCCCTATTGGGTGGAGCGCGTCTGCCGCGCCGGCTGGTGAGCCCGGCTCCAGACGCCGGCTGACAAAAAAGCGCCCCGGAGAGCCTGGCTCTCCGGGGCGCTTTCGTTTCTGCGCGGGTCGATCAACCCTGCGGTGGGCGGAAGCCGGTCTGGCCCACATAGCCGGCCGCCTGGATGCCGGCGAGGCAGCAGACCTCGTCATTGTCCGACGTATCGCCGGAAATGCCCACGGAGCCGATCACGTTGCCGCCGTCGAGGATGAGCACGCCGCCTGGCACCGGCACGACGCGCCCGCCGCTGGCGGCCATCAGCGCATTCATGAAATGCGGCACCTTCACCGCCCGCTCGCCCAGTTCGCGCGAGCCGAAGCCCATGCCGAGCGCGCCCCACGCCTTGCCGATGGCGACGTCCGGACGGAGGATGCCGGAGTGGTCCTCGCGCTTCAGGGCCACGAGGTGTCCGCCGGCATCCAGCACGGCCACGGTCAGGGGTTCGAAATTCAGCTCCCGCCCCTTTGCCAGGGCGGCATCGACGATCTGATCGGCCTTCGCCAGCGATACGCTCACGTGTCTCTCCATCGGGTCCGGTTGAGCCTCAGCCCTTGGCCTTGTTCGGCCAATAGCCCACGAGCATGGAGCCGTCCTTGTTGCCCAGGCCCTTGTCCGCCGCCTCGTCATAGACCTTGAGGGTGGCGGCCGTCACGGGCAGTTCCGCGCCCAGCTCCTGGGCCTCAGCGATCATGGTGCGCAGGTCCTTGCGGATGCCGTCCACGGAGAAGGTGGCCGCCCCCGTGTCCTTACCCGCCAGCGAGGCGGCGATGGGGTCCGGGCGCGCTTTGAGCACGTTCATGCCGCCGGAGGTGTCGGAGAAGAATTCCACCAGCCACTTGGTGTCGAGGCCCACCTTGCTGCACAGCGTGTAGGCTTCGCCCAGGGCCTGATAATAGACCAGCAGCGGCAGGTTGATGGCGAGCTTCATGCTGGAGCCCGCACCCACCGGCCCCACATGCTCCACCCGGCGGCACAGCTGGTCGAGCAGCGGCTTGGCGCGCTCGAAATCGGCTTTCTCGCCGCCCACGAGGCCCAGCAGCTTGCCGGTGCGGGCAGGGCCTGTCGTGCCGCCCACGGGGCATTCGATGAAGGCGGCGCCGGCGGCGCGCACCTTCTCGGCCAGGGCCTCCTCTTCCTTGGAGAGTACCGTGCTCATCTCGATGACGAGCAGGCCCTTCAGCGCGGTGGAGAGAAGGCCGCCATCGCCCTCATAGACGGAGTGGAGCGCGTCGCCGTCCAGCAGGCTGGAAATGATCACTTCATTGCCGGGCACGAGGGCCGCGGGGGTCGGCGCGGTCTTCGCGCCGGCATCCACGAGTGGCTTGAGCTTGTCCGTGCTGCGGTTCCAGACGGTGACGTCGTGCCCGAGCTCCAGAAGGTGCAGCGCCATCGCCGCGCCCATGCGCCCCATTCCCGCAAAGCCGATCTTCATGGAACCGCCTCCCTCGCTGCCTTCGCACTGCACCGTGCGTTTTTGGCTTGCTAATTATCAACCGATCACTAGCATGATTGGGAAAGAAGCGCATAAACAAGCGCCAAGAACAAGAAGCAAAAGCTCTTGGAGGAGACAAAATGGGCACGATGGAAGAACGGCTGAAAGAAGCCGGCTCAAAGTCCCGCCGGCCTTACCCTGCGTTCACCGAGACCCGCTCCGGCATGCGCGTCCTCTGGGATGTGCCCATCGAGATGGACGACGGCCTCGTGATTCGGGCAGACGTTTTCCTGCCCATGGAGGAAGGCCGCTATCCCGTCCTCCTCACTTATGGGCCGTATGCCAAGGGCCTGTCCTTCCAGGAGGGCTATCCCTCCGCCTGGAACCGGATGGCGCAGAAGCATCCGGACGTGACCGCCGGCTCCTCCAATCTCTACCAGGCGTGGGAAGTGGTGGACCCGGAGAAGTGGGTGCCCCACGGCTATGCCTGCGTGCGTGTGGACAGCCGCGGCTGCGGCACCTCGCCGGGCTATGTGGATCCCTTCGGCCCGCGCGAGCAGAAGGACTTCTACGACTGCATCGAGTGGGCGGCCGCCCAGCCCTGGAGCACCGGCAAGATCGGCCTCAACGGCATTTCCTATTTTGGATCCAACCAGTGGCATGTGGCCAAGCACAAGCCGCCCCACCTCGCGGCCATGTGCATCTGGGAAGGCTCGGCCGACTGGTATCGTGACATGACCCATCACGGTGGAATCCTGTCCACCTTCTGGGCCAACTGGTACGACATGCAGGTGAAGACCGTGCAGTACGGCATCGGCGAGGCCGGGCGGCGCAGCAAGGCGCATGGCCAGCTCGTGTGCGGGCCCGAGCTGCTGTCGGAGGCCGAGCTTGAGGCGAACCGCTGCGATTTCGGCGCGGAGATCCGCTCCCATCCCCTCGACGACAAGTATCACAAGGACCGCTCGCCGGTCTGGGACGATATCGAGGTGCCCTTCCTCTCCGCTGCCAACTGGGGCGGGCAGGGGCTGCATCCGCGCGGCAATTTCGAGTCGTTCGTACGGGCTGCCTCGAAGGACAAGTGGCTGGAAGTCCACGGCATCGAGCACTGGACGCATTTCTACACGGACTACGGCCGCGAGCTGCAGCTGCGCTTCTTCGACCATTTCCTCAAAGGCGCGGACAATGGCTGGGACAAGCAGCCCCGCGTCCTCCTGCAGGTCCGCCATCCCGGCGAGAAGTTCGTGGAGCGGGAGGAGCATGAATGGCCGCTCGCCCGGACCAAATGGACCAAGTTCCAGCTGCATCCCAAGAATGGCCGGCTGGATACGGAGCCGGTGAAGAACGTGAGCGAACGGTCCTTCGACGCCATGGGCGAGGGGCTGACCTTCCTCTCCGCGCCGGTGGCCGAGGAGACGGAGATCACCGGCCCCATCGCCGCGAAGATCTTCGTGTCGTCCTCCACCAAGGATGCCGACCTCTTCCTCGTGCTGCGGGTGTTCACGCCGGACCTGAAGGAAGTGACCTTCCAGGGCGCCATCGACCCGAATACGCCGGTGGCGCAGGGGTGGCTGCGCGCCTCGCACCGCAAGCTGGATCCCAAGCTCTCCGAGCCCTACCGGCCCTATCACACGCACGATGAGAAGCAGCCGCTGAAGCCGGGCGAGATGGTGGAGCTGGACATCGAGATCTGGCCGACCTCCATCGTCATCCCTAAGGGCTATCGCTTCGCCCTCACGGTGCGCGGCAAGGATTATGAGTGGCCGGGCGGTTCCGGCGGCAAGCTCTCCAACTTCAAGAACGAGCTGACCGGCTGCGGGCCGTTCCTGCACAACGACCCGCTGGACCGGCCGCCCGAAGTCTTCGGGGGCACCACGACGCTGCATTTCTCGCCGGAGCGCGAGTCGTACGTCCTGCTGCCCATCATCCCTTCCAAATAAGGGAGGACGGCGCCGCGCCAGCGCGGCGCTTCGCACCATTCGCGGCCGGCCCCAACGCCAATGCGGGGCCGACCTGACCGGTACAGCCGGCAGCCGTGGGGGAACCGGCGGGGAAGCCCCGCCCGGAAGACGGAAGAGACGGAAAAGTCCGTCCGTATGTCGAGGAAACACCAAGGGAGATCGCAATGATCGTGGATCGCAGAAACGTTATCAAAGGTATAGGGGCCGGCGTCGGCGTGGCGGCGCTCGGCGCCCCTGCCGTGGTGCGCGCGCAAGCCAAGCCGGTCCGTATCGGCTTTATGACCGTGAAGACCGGCCCTCTGGCCTCCGGCGGCATCCAGATGGAGCAGGCGCTCACTCTCTATATGAAGGAGCGGAACAACATTCTCGCCGGCGTGCCGGTGGAGATCATCACGGTGGATACGGGCGGCGCCCCGTCGGTGGCGCGCACCAAGATGCAGGAGCTGGTGGAGCGCAACCAGATCTCCGCCATGATCGGCCCGCTCTCCACCCAGGAGGCGCTGGCGCTCGACGACTATATCCGCGAGACCAAGACCCCCACCATCTCCATCGCCGCGGCCGACGACATGACCCAGCGCCGCACGAACCCCTGGTTCGTCCGTGTGGCCTCCACCTCTTCGCAATGCGCCCATGTCATGGGCGACTATGCGGCGAAGGACCTGAAGTTCAAGCGCTGCTCCACCATCGCCGACGACATCGCCTATGGCCACGAGCAGAATGCCGGCTTCCAGCGGGTGTTCGAGGAGGAGGGCGGCAAGATCGTCCAGAAGCTGTGGCCGCCTTTGGCCGTGCCCGACTACGGCACCTACATCGCCCAGATCAAAACCAATGTGGACGGCATGTTCGCGGCCTTCGCGGGGTCGAACGGCTTCCGCTTCTTCCGCCAGTTCAACGAGTATGGGCTGAAGGGGAAGATCACGCTGATGGGCGGCATGACCGCATTCGACGAGAGCCTGCTTCAGCAGATGGGCGATGATGCCATTGGCCTGCTGTCGGTGAACTACTATTCGGCGACCCTCGACAACCCTTCCAACAAGAGGCTCGTCGAGGGCATGCGGCGCGACTACAAGGTGGACCCTGGCTATTATGCCGGCGCCTCCTACGTGGCCTGCGCGGTGCTGGAAGCGGGACTGAAGAGCGTCGGCGGCAATGCCGACAAGGAGGCGCTCATGAACGCCCTGCGCACCAACAAGGTGGAAGACACCTGCCGCGGCCCGCTCTCCTTCGACAAGTACGGGAACGCGGTCGGCAACATCTATATCCGCAAGGTGGCGAAGCAGGACGGGCGGCTCGTGAACGCGGTCATCAAGACCTACGACAATGTCAGCCAGTTCTGGAAGTACAACCCAGAAGAGTTCCTCAAGAGCCCGGTCTATTCGCGCGATTATCCCCCGGCGAAGAACCTGGAGAACTGAGGCGCGTTCACCCATGACATCCCCGCCCTCTGGCCCGTTCGCGGCGGAGGGGCGGGGGTGCCGCAAGGCGGAGGCAGGCGTCGCCTTCCTCCACTTCCCCGTCTTCCGCACGCGGGAGCGGCGCAATTTTGAAGCCGGCGATCGGGCTTTCCGGCCCGTTCCGCCGCGCTTGGCGGCGTCGGCGAACGTTGCCGAAGCAGGGCGCTGAAGCCCGCGCGGACAACAGTTTCAGAAAGGGAATGCGGCCTTGACACCTGCTGCTGTTTGCGGTTCCTGATATCTCAGGAAAGCAGAATCTGAATGACCCTGGCACGTAACAAAATCTACGAGATGATGCGTCACGACATTCTCAAATGCATCATCATGCCAGGAGCGGAGATCCGTGAAGCCGATCTCGCCCAACGGTTTGGTGTGAGCAAATCGCCGGTGCGGGACGCGCTTCAGAAGCTGGAATTGGAAGGCTTGGTCGATATCGAGCCACGGCGCGGCCACCGAGTTCGTGCCATATCAGTACGTGACGCTGAGGATATTCTGGAACTGCGGCAGGTCCTGGAGGCCGCGTGCGTGAAAAAAGTGGCGCTGGTGGCGAGCGAGGAAGAACTCGCAGGCCTCGATCGCTACCGGACGGCGGACAAGAGCTCGGCGGAGGCTTTCGCCGCCTACAACCGCGACTTCCACCACCATCTGGGGGTGCTGTCGGGAAACAGGCGCATGGCGGAGGAGATGGTCCGGGCCATGGATTATTATGCGAGGCTCTGCCTCGTCAGCCTGTCGGTGATCGCGGATCGAGGCTTCGATGGTCCTCTGAAGGACCATGTGGAGATCATCGATGCACTCCAGGCGCGCAACGGGAATGCTGCCGCGCGGGTGGTGCGCCGGCACGTGGGTAAGTCGCGGGACCAGATCCTGAAGGTTCTGGAGCGTAGACCTATTGTCAGTTAGCGCACAGAAAATGATGTAGAATGTATATAAGTACTTCTCGTAAGGGAAATATTTGGAAGTCTGCTTTCAGATGCTTTATGTGAAGGTCATAAAAATCGAGATCAAAAGATCCGGTAGGGAACGACAAGGAGAGTACATGAAACTGGATCGCAAGCCTGCCGCGCCGGAGCCTGGAATGGCTGACGCTGGCGCCCTGCCCACCCACGCCAAGCGGGGCTGAACCATGCAGTTCTGGCTGATCCAGACCCTCAACAGCGTCGCCTTCGGTGGCCTGCTGTTCCTGTTGTCCTCCGGCTTCTCGCTGATCTTCGGCCTGATGCGGATGCCGAACCTTGCCCACGGCGCCTTCTTCATGCTGGGCGCCTATTTCGGCGCAACCTTCATAAACTGGGGCGTGAATTTCTGGATCGCGGCGATCCTCTCCGGCCTCGTCGTGGGTGTGCTCGGCATCGTCCTGGAGCGCGGCCTGCTGCGGAAGCTCGCGGGCAACTCGCAAGGCCAGGTCCTGGTGACTCTGGGCGTCTCCTTCATCATCGCCGATGTCTGCCTCATGGTGTGGACCGGCGATCCCGTGCCGGTGCCGGCCCCGCAGTGGGCGCGGCCGCCGATCTTCTTCATGGGCTATGCCTTCCCCACCTATCGCCTCGTGGTGCTGGCCATCGCAGTGGTGGCGGCGGTGCTGCTCTATCTGCTGATGGAGCGCACCCGCCTCGGTGCCATGATCCGCGCCGGCGTGGATGACATGGAGATGGCGCGCGGCGTCGGCATCCGCGTCTCCATGCTGTTCATGATGGTGTTCATGTTGGGCGCGGCCCTCGCCGGGCTCGGCGGCACCATCGGTGGGCCCATCATGCAGGCCTATCCGGGCCTCGACGCGGACATGCTGCCCCTTGCCCTCGTGGTGGTCATCCTCGGCGGCGTGGGCAGCCTCATGGGCGCGCTGGTGGGCAGCTTCGCGGTGGGCTTCATCTACAATTTCGGCACCGCGCTGTTCCCCGACTTCGCCTACGTCATCCTCTTCCTTCCCATGGTCGCGGTGCTGGTTCTGATGCCCGAAGGCCTGTTCGCAGGGGCGCGCCAATGAGCAGGTCCGGCATCGCCTCCATCCTGGCGCTCATCGCGCTGGCGTTCGTCCCCTTCATGATGGGCGACTTCTTCATCAACCTGTCGAGCCAGGTCCTCTGCTACGCCCTGTTCGCGGTGAGCCTCAACCTCCTCGTGGGCTATGGCGGCATGACCTCGCTCGGCCACGCGGCCTATTTCGGCATCGCCGCCTATGGCGTCACCTGGCTGCACACGGTGGCCGGCTGGGACCAGCTCACTTCGGCCATCGGCGCCGTGGCGGTGGCCACCCTCTCCGCCGCCTTCTTCGGCGTGCTGGCGCTGCGGGCGAGCGGGCTGTCCTTCCTCATGATCACGCTGGCTCTGGGGCAGATCGTGTGGGGCATGGCCTATCGCTGGGTGGGCCTCACCCAGGGCGACAACGGTATGCGCTTCCCGGTGCGGCCGGAGCCGTTCGGCATCTCCATCAACAGCGCGACGAGCTTCTATTACTTCTCGCTCATCGTGTTCGCGGTCTCGGTCTACTTCATCTGGCGGGTGGTGAATTCGCCCTTCGGCGCCTCGCTGCGCGGCGCCCGGGACCAGCCCCGGCGCATGCGGATGCTGGGGCACGACGTGTGGATGATCCGGTGGGCGGCGTTCGTGATGTCCGGCTTCTGGGCCGCCATCGCCGGGCTGCTGTTCGTCTACTACCAGAAGTTCGTCAGCCCCTATGCGGTGTCGCTCCAGCAGTCCGCCGAGGTGCTGCTGATGACCATCCTCGGCGGCGCCACGACGCTCACCGGGCCCATGGTGGGCGCCGTCATCGTCACGCTGGTGAAGAACCTGGCCTCGACTTACGTGGAGCGCTGGAACGCGCTGCTCGGGCTCATCTTCGTGCTGTCCGTGGTGTTCATGCCCACCGGCCTCGTGCCCGGCTTCCAGAAGCTCCTGAGCCGAAAGAAGAAGCCCTCCGCCCCGGCGGAGGAGGCGCCGCCTCCCGCCCATGGCCACGGCCACGCCGCCACCCCCGCGTCGGAGCATGCGTCATGAGCACGGCGGCTCTCGAAATCACCGGCCTCGCGAAACGGTTCGGCGGCCTCGTGGTCACCCGCGACATCTCCATGCGCGTCGCCCCCGGCGAGCGGCGCCTCATCATCGGGCCGAACGGCGCGGGCAAGACCACGCTGTTCAACCAGATCACCGGCGACCTTCGGCCGGACTCAGGCTCCATCCGCCTGTTCGGCGAGGAACTGCTGAAGCTGAGGACCAAGGACCGCGTGGCCAAGGGCCTTGCGCGCACCTACCAGATCCTCACGCTCTTCCCGCAGGACACGCTGCTGCACAATGTGGTCCTGTCGCTGCTCGGGCTGCGGCCGGAGCGCTGGGACTTCTGGCGCATGCTGAAGGGCCGGTCCGATCTGTTCGACCTCGCCCAGGAGGCCCTCACCCAGGTGGGCCTCGGGGAAAGCGGCAACCGCCTCGTGGCGGAGACATCCTATGGCGAGCGGCGGCGGCTGGAGCTGGCCATGGCGCTCGCCCAGAAGCCCAAGGTGCTGCTTCTGGACGAGCCGCTCGCCGGCCTCTCGCAGGACGAGCGCAATGCGGTGAGTACGCTCCTCACCACCATTCCGCGGGATGTGACGATCGTCATGATCGAGCACGACATGGACGTGGCGCTCGCTTTCGCCGAGCAGATCACCGTGCTGCATTTCGGCGAGGTGATCGTCGAGGGCACCAGAGCCGAAGTGGTCGCCGATCCGCGCACGAGGGAGATCTATCTTGGCGAATGAGATCCTCCAGCTCTCCGACGTGCATGCCTATTACGGCGACAGCCACGTCCTGCACGGCATCAGCTTCTCGCTGAAGGAGGGAAGCCTTCTGGGACTGCTCGGCCGCAACGGCGCGGGCAAGACCACCTCCATGAGCACCATCATGGGCTTTCTCTCGCCAAAGCGCGGTTCCATCGCGCTCAATGGCGAGAAGATCAGCAATTGCAGCCCGGAGGCCATCGCCCGCAAGGGCGTGTGCCTGGTGCCGCAGGGCCGGCGCATCTTCCGCTCGCTCACCGTGAAGGAGAACCTTCAGGTGGCGGCCCAGCGGGGCGAGGGGAAGTCGAACACCTGGTCGCTGTCCCGCGTGTTCGACATCTTCCCGCGGCTGAAGGAGCGGCAGGGACAATTCGCCGGCTCCCTCTCCGGCGGCGAGCAGCAGATGCTGGCCATCGGGCGGGCGCTGATGGGCAATCCGCGCGTGCTCCTGATGGACGAGCCCTCCGAGGGCCTCGCCCCGCAGATCGTCGCCGATGTGGGCCGCACCATCGCCATGCTGAAGGCGGAGGGGCTGTCCATCGTCCTTGTCGAACAGAACATCAAGATGACGCTCAATCTTGCGGATCACATCGTGATCATCAATACCGGGCAGGTGGTGTTCTCCGGCCCCGCCGCGGACGCCGCCGCGGACCAGCGCCTCATTTCCCAGCACCTTGGCGTGTTTTAGTTTTCACCTCCTCAGGACACTTCACATGACTGATGTTTGGAACACTTACGGCCCCACCGCCGGACGCCGTCACGGCAAGACGACCCGCCCTCAGAGCCTCACCTTCGACATCCATTCCCATGTCGCGGTGCCGGCGGCGGCCAAGGTGGTCGAGGGCCATCTCGACATCTCCACCATCCCGCTCGCCAAGTACGGCACGGCGGAGACCAAGGCGCTGAACCAGAAGCAGGACAAGGACCGCACCTCGCGCATGACGCAGTATGACGAGCGCCTTGCGGACCTCGATGCCGCCGGCATCGACAAGCAGCTCATCATGCCCACGCCGGGCCAGTGCTACACCACGGTCAAGGCGGACATCGCCGGCAAGGCCGCGCGCGTGGTGAATGACGGCCTCGCCGAATATGTCGCCGGCCGTCCCGACCGCTTCGTCGCGCTGGGCACCGTGCCGCTCCAGGACGGCCACATGGCTGCGGCGGAGCTGGAATATGTGATGAAGCTCGGCCACAAGGGCGTGCAGGTTCTCACCAACGTGCACGGCAAGGAATTGTCCGATCCCGAATTCGCCCCCTTCTGGGCGAAGGCGGAAGAGCTGGGCGCCGTGGTGCTGCTGCATCCCAACGGCTTCACCGAAGCCTCGCGCCTCTCGCGCTTCTACTTCAACAACGTCATCGGCAATCCGCTCGAGACCGCCATTGCCGTTCATTACCTGATCTTCGACGGGGTGATGGAGCGCCATCCGAACCTGAAGATCCTGCTCGTGCACGGCGGCGGGTTCGCTGGCTCCTATTGGGCCCGCATGGACCATGCCTGGGGCGCGCGCTCGGACGTGAAGGTGATCCCCCACGCGCCGACCACCTACCTGAAGCGCATGTATTTCGACACGGTGGTGTTCTCCAACGAGCAGCTTGAGGCCCTCGTGAAGTTCGCCGGTGTCGATCATGTGGTGATGGGCACCGACTATCCCTACGACATGGCGGACAGCGACCCTGTCGGCCACGTCATGGGCGCGGCGCTGGACGACGCCGCGAAGGCGGCCATCTGCGGCGGGAATGCCAAGAAGCTGCTGGGCCTCTGAGCTCTCTTGCCCCTCCCCCGCTCGCGGGGGAGGGTGCTTTGTGCCCGGGCATGACGGCCTTCTGGGAGGAAGAGTGACATGACGCTTCGCATGTACGGCTTCTGGCGCTCCATCGCGTCCTTCCGGGTGCGCGTGGCGCTGAACCTCAAGGGCCTGGCCTATGAGGAGATGTCCATCGACATCCTCCAGGGCCGCCAGTTCACGCCCGATTTCGACAAGGTCAACGCCGCCCATGCCGTGCCGGCGCTGATCGAGGATGACGGGCACGTGCTGTTCCAGTCCCTCGCCATCCTCGAATATCTCGAGGAGACCCATCCCGAGCCCGCTTTGATGCCGCGCGATCCCCACGAGCGGGCCTATGCCCGGGCGCTGGCGCTGGCCACGGTGGCCGATACACACCCGCTCATGGTGCCGCGCATCCGCAAGCATCTCGCCGAGACCTTCGGCGCGGACGAGGAGGCCATCAAGACCTGGGTGGGCCACTGGATCGGCAAGGGCCTCGGCACCTATGAGCGCCTTTTCACCCGTCGCCCGCCCGCGCCCTTCGCGCTGGGTGCGACCCCTGGAATCGCCGACATCTGCATCGCCGGCCATGCCATGAGCGCGCAGATGTTCGGGCTGGACCTTGCCGCGTATCCCAATTTCAAGGCCCTGTCGGGCCGCCTGTTCTCCCTGCCGGAATTCGCCGACGCCCACGCCCTGAAGCAGGAAGGAGCCGCCCCGCATTAGGCGGCGCGCCGGCCCAGCGCGGAAGTCCGCACCCTGGCGGCCCTTCCCCGCCGCCCTAGGGTGAGGTGGATATTACCTCCACTTTTGGAACTTTCGTTCTTTTATCTGTCAGGAGAAGGCTTTACGGTCGCCACGCTCTCAGCATCGAGGGATTTCACATGCGACCCTTTTTGACCATGGTGGCAGGCGTGGCCTTTGCGGCCATTTCCGTTGCCTCTGCAAATGCTTTCCCGCTTCAGCCCCAGACCCCGGTTGCCGAGCTGGTGACGCCCGTGGCCCAGGGTTGCCCCGCCGGCTATTGGCCCGGGCCGTGGGGTCACTGCCGCAATACCCCTTATTACGGTCATCTGCCCAACGGCGGGTTCGCCACCCACGATACCGGCTGCCCGGCCGGCTATTGGCGCGGTCCCTGGGGGAATTGCCGGGATACGCCCTATCACGGCCGGCTTCCCGGTGGCGGATACCAGTGATCCCGCGCAGGAAGCTGCCTGTTTCACCAATTGCGCTTTCCTCTAGATCCGGTAGCCCCATGAAGCCTTTCATCCCCGCTTTGGCGGTGGCCGCCATGCTTGGCGCGACTTCGCCTACCTTTGCCCAGCAGACCCCCGCGCCGGCGCAGCCGGCCGCGTCGGCCCCCGCGACCTCGAACTATAGCGAGACCGACGCGCGCGCCGTGCTGAATGCCCGCCTCGCGGCGCTCAAGACGGTCATCGAGCTGACCCCGGACCAGGAGAAGCTGTGGCCGGCACTGGAGACCGCCATCCGCGACATCTCCAAGAATGCCGCCCGGCGCCGCCAGAATCGCGAAAAGGCCGATCCGAAGGACTTCCTTGATATCCTCGAGGTGGTTGCCGACGACGAGGCGGCGCGCGCGGCGGACCTGAAGCGGTTCGTTGCGGCCGCAAAGCCGTTCGTGGCCTCGCTCACGCCGGTGCAGAAGCGCCGTATTCCGGCTTTCCTCGGCATGATGGAGAAGCCGGGGGTGGGCCAGCCCTCGAGCGAGCTCTGGATCTTCGAGGAAGAAGAGTGAGCCTCGCCTGAGAGCAGGCTCGTGTTGCATGAGTCCCGCCGCCTTGATTGGCGGCGGGGTTTTTTGCGTCAGCCTTCCAGCAGCGCCGCCATGATGCGCTCGCGCGTCAGCGGCAGGTGGCGCAGGCGGGCTCCCAAGGCACGGGCCACGCCATTGCCGATGGCGGCGATCGTCGGCCCCTGCGAGACCTCGCCGATGCCGAGCGAGGGATGGTTTGGATTGCCGATCAGCCGCGTCTCGATGCGGGGCACTTCGGAGAAGCGCAGGATCGGATAGGTCTCCCAGGTGTTGGAGGAGACCGCTCCGTCCGCGAACATCACCTGCTCCTTGAGCGCCCAGGAGATGGCCTGGATGACGCCGCCCTCGATCTGGTTGCGCGCCCCGTCCGGATTGATGACGAGGCCGCCATCCACCGCGCACCAGACGCGCGAGACGCGAACCTCCTCTTCCACCGACAGCTCCACCACCATGGCCATGTAGGCGGCGATATTCTTGTAGCGGCTGAAGGCGAAGCCGCGTGCAAAGCCTTCCGGCGGTTCCTCGTTCCAGCCGGACATCTCCGCCGCCGCCTCGATGACCGCGCGGGCGCGGGGATCGCTCATGAGCGAGAGGCGGTAGGCCACCGGGTCCATGCCCGCTTCCTCCGCCAGCTCGTCCATGAAGCTCTCCAGCGCGAACACGTTGGTGATGGCCCCGAGGCCGCGCATGGAGGAGGTTCGCACCGGTGGTGCCGAGATGAAGTGGTGCACCATCTTCTGGTGCGGCAGGTCGTAGAGCAGGAAGGCGTTGCGCGAGGCGCCGCCGCCGGCCCCGTCCGGCACGTCGGCCGGCGGGGGATCGACGGGCGGATGCTCCAGCGCATTGGCGGTGAGCAGATGCACCGCCCCGTTCATGCCGGGGCGGCTGCCATGGGTGGGGCTCCAGATGTCGATGGTCCAGTCCACCGGCCGCGCGTCCGCATCGAGCCCGGCGGAGACGCGCACCACCATGGCGGCGCCGAATGGCGCGACGCCCAGTTCGTCCTCGCGGGTCCAGAGCACGCGCACGGTGCGGCCGGGCCGGGCCATGGCGACGAAGGCCGCGTCGAAGGCGGCATCGTCCGCCCCGTTATGGCCGTAGCAGCCGGCGCCCTGGTGGTGGAGGAGGTGCACCGCCTGAATGTCCAGGGACAGCGCCTTGGAAATGGAGGCGCGCAGGAAGAACACGCCCTGGGAATGGGTCCACACCGTCAGCCGGCCATCCTCGAAGCGGGCGAGGCCGCAGGAGGGGGCGATGGAGCCGTGGGCGATATAGGGTTTGGAATAGGTCGCCTCCACGCGCCGCGCGGCGGCGGTCCCGGCGAGGGTGCCGCGCTCTACCACGCGGTCCGGCGCGGTCGGCCGGTCCAGCAGCGAGATGGCCTCCGCATCACCCGGCGCGAGGTCGATGCCGCCTTCCCAGCGGGCGCGCTCACGCAGGCGCTGGAAGGCGGCGAGAACCTGCGCCTCGTCCTCGCCGATCACCGCCACCACGTCGCCGGAGCGATGGAACGTCACCACGCCGCCGCCGGCCTTGAGCGCCGCCGCCTCATCGATCTCCACGAGGCGCGCGCCGATGCGGGGCCGGTGGAGCACGCGGGCGTGGAGCAGGTCTGCCGGCGCGAGGTCCTGGATGAAGGGCGCGCCACCCACCTTTTCCGGAAGGTCGCGCCGCGGCACGTCGGACCCCACCACGCGGAAGCGCGTGGGGGCCTTGGCGGGCGCCGCGCCCGTGGCCTGCCGGCCGAGATCCACGTGGGGAGCGAGCATCCAATAGTCGAGATTGGTGGGTGCACCCTCCCGCGTCACCCGGCCGTCCTCCATGGCGAGGTCGGCAACGTCGCAGCCGAGCTGCTCCGCCGCCGCCTCCAGGATCAGGGCGCGCACCTCGGCGCAGACGAGGCGGATCGCGCCGCCCGACAGCTCCACGGAGCGGCTGCCGGCGGTGTAGCCCTCGTCGGGGCTGACGTCGGTGTCGCCGGAGGTGAGGCGGATGCGGGAGATATCCACGTCCAGCTCTTCGGCGGCGATCTGCATCAGGGCCGTGAGCAGGCCCTGGCCCAGCTCCACCTTGCCGGTGCGCACCGCCACCGTCCCGACTTCCGGGAAGGCGACCCACTGGTTGAGCCGGGGATTGTCCGTGAGGCTGAGGGGAAGGGCATTGGGGATCATGCGGCCTCTCCCCGAAGGGTGGCGGCGGCCCGCTCCACGGCGCGGATGATGCGCTCATGGGCGCCGCAGCGGCACAGATGGGGATCGAGGGCGGAGACGATGTCATCGCGCGACGGCGACGTGCTCCTGTCCAGCAGCGCCTTGGCGGACATGAGGATGCCGGAGAGGCAATAGCCGCACTGGCCCGCCTGCTCGGCGAGGAACGCGTCATAGAGCGGGTGGGTGCCGATGCATTCCGCCGTCTCCACATTCTTGCCGGCGGTGTCGATGGCGAGGTGGGAGCAGGAATAGGTGGGCTTGCCGTCCATCAGCACCATGCAGGCGCCGCACTGCTCCGCGCCGCAGCCGAAGCGGGTCGCCTTCATGCCGAGGACATTGCGCAGCACGTGGATGAGCGGCGCGGCCTCGTCCGCCGTCACCGACCTCGCCTCGCCGTTCACGCGTAACGCGATCTCAAGCGCCATGGAAACTCCTAGACCCTATCGCCGTCACCCCGGCTTGACCGGGGATCCTGCTCCGCCTTTACGGACAGAGATGCCCGGGTCAAGCCCGGGTATGACGGCTGGTGGCGGCACCCCCGCAAGATGTCGTGAATGATCACGCCTCGCCCTGCGGCGGGACGCGGTAGATGCGCAGGCAGATGGCCAGCATGGAATAATAGCCGAGCAGCCCTGCCAGCTCGACCACCGCCTTCTTGCCGAAGCGCGCCTCGGCCGCCGCGAAGAGGTCGTCGGGCACGTCGTTCTTGGCGAAATAGGTGCTGGCGAAGGCATAGACGAGTTCATCGTCCGCATCCTCGAACACCGGCACTTCGTCCGTCTCCAGCGCGGCGATCACGCTCTCCGGCAGGCCGGCCCTGCGCGCTTCGTGCACATGCACCGACCACTCATAGGTGGCGTCCCAGTGCCGGGCCACCACCAGGATCGCAAGCTCGGAGAGGCGCGGCGTGAATTCGGTGCCATAGCGGCAGAACACGCCCAGCGCCTGCGATTTCTCCGCCAGCTCCGCGCTGCCAAGAAGCAGGTGGTAGATATAGGGCACGGTCTTGCGGGGGCCGGAGGCGATGGCATCGAAGACCGCCTTCTGGGCCGGGCTGAGTTCGGCCGGTTCCAGTTCCCTGAAGCGCTTGGTCACGCGGAATTCCTTCCCGAAGATGCGTCGTCGGCATGGGGGTGAACCGCCAGGCGGCGGGCGGGTGCGGTGTGCGCCAAAACCCTTATCACTGCCCCGTGGGACGGCGGCATTTTTTCTGTTTATCGCTCGATAATTCTTGCTCGGCCTCGGCTTGTCAATTATGGCCCATTCACGAGGGCTCAGCCCCCGCCACAGCTAATCAAGGTGCGCCTTCATAAGGTGCCGCACGACGGCCCGGGGCGCGGAGGAGACAATCATGAGCGGCACTTCCGAACGCCCCACCGTCGGCGTTGTCGGCCTCGGCATCATGGGTTCGTCCTATGCGCGCAACCTGCGCGAGGCGGGCTTCCCGGTCATCGGCTTCGACGTGGCGGAGGCGCCGCTGAAGGCGCTGAAGGAACAGGGCGGCGAAATCGCGGCCTCGCCCAAGGAGCTGGCGGCCAAGGCCGACGTTATCCTCATCGCGCTCGCCTCCGTGGATGCGCTGAAGTCCGCCTGCGGCGGCGAGAGCGGGATGATCCACTCCATCCGCTCCGGGACGGTGGTGTGCGAGATGGGCACCCTGCCCATGTACGCCAAGGACTATGTACTGAAGCTGTTCGAGCCGAAGGGCGTGCCGGTGCTCGACTGCCCGGTTTCCGGCACGGGTGCCCAGGCGGCGGTGCGCGACCTCGTGGTCTATGCCTCGGGCGATGAGGCGGCCGCCACCCGCATTCGCCCGGTGTTCGACGGCTTTGCCCGCAACACCCGCTATGTCGGCGCGTTCGGCGCGGGCATCAAGCTGAAGTTCGTGGCGAACCTCCTCGTGACCATCCACAACCTCGCCACCGCCGAGGCGCTGCTCATGGCCGAGCAATCCGGCCTCGACCTCAACATGGTGTTCGATGCCATCCGTGACGGCGCGGGCAATTCCCGTATGTTCGAGGTGCGCGGGCCCATGATGATCGAGGAGCGCTACCAGCCGGCGACCATGAAGATGGACGTCTACATGAAGGACCTCACCCTCATCACCGAGTTCGCCCGAGACATCCGCACGCCGACCCCGCTGATGGCCGCGAGCGTGCCCTTCTATGTGGCCGCGCTCGCCGCTGGCCGCGACGCCGATGACACGGCGGCGCTCTATGCCGTGCTGAAGGAAATGACGCAGAAGAAGTGAGGAATGGGAGGCGGCAGTTTCAGAGGCCCGCGCCCGCCTTACACACCGTCATGCCCGGGCTTGTCCCGGGCATCCACGCCTCTCCCTTAAGCAACACCCAGCGGCACCCCGTGGATGGCCGGGACAATCCCGGCCATGACGGCTGTTCCTTGAGGCGGCAGTGTATAAGCGCCGCGTCTAACCTCTGAGCCGCTTCTCCAGCACCGCCTTGTATCCGGCGAAGAACACATCGAGCACCCGGGTGATCATGTCGTTCTTCGCCAGATGGACCGGGGTTCGGTACACGTAGCGCCGCACGCCGTAATAGAAGATGCCGCCCTGAAGGTCCCACGCCACTTCCAGATCGTGCGGGTCCAGCACCTCCGGCGGCTCGATCCCGCATTCGCTCTGGAACTCGCGCACGATGCGCGACAGGATGCGCTCCTCCACCAGCGCCAGGTAGCGCTCGTTGATGGAGACCCCCTTCAGGCCGGCGAAGAAATAGATGCGCATCCATTGGGGGTTCAGGATGGCGTCGGTATATTCCTCGTAGAAGGTCTGCAGCCGCTCGCGCAGCGGCCGGGTCCGGTCGGTGAGCAGCGTGTCCCAGCTCGGCTTCCACTGGTCCAGGTAGACGACCTTGTAGATCTCCTGGATCAGGGCTTCCTTGTTGGGGAAGTAGCGATAGAGCAAAGGCTGCGTGGTGCCGAGATGGCGCGCCAGTTCCCGCGTGCCGCCGTCGAAGCCGACGCGGGCGAAATATTCGATGGACTTCGCAAGGATCTCGCGCCGCCGGTCGGCCGCCGAAAGGCGCCGCTTGGGCGCCGGCTTGTGGGCCGGTTGGGTCGTTGCGGTCTTGCGCGGTGTCCGTTCCGCCGGGGTCTCCGGCGCCGCTTTCCGGCTTTCCGCCGCGCGGGTCATACCTGCCTCATGTCATCTGTCAGTCTTCCTTCATAAGCGACCATACGCCCCCCGGCGACCCTAATGTTTGCGCTCCATCAGCTTTCCATGCTGCACAGCGGCACCTATGGCGCACCGCACGTAAGCCCTCTTGCGCGCCCTGCTCCATGCTGTATTTATCGATCGATAAAAATCCGGGAGACTGCCCAATGAAAGTGAACCGCGCCGCGATCTATGAAGCTGCGGAGAAGCTCTCCAACTGGGGCCGCTGGGGTGCCGACGACCAGATCGGCACGCTCAACAACGTCACCCCGGAAGACGTGATCAATGCCGGCAAGCTCATCAAGAAGGGCAAGACCTTCGCGCTGGGCCTCTCGCTGAAGGAGCCGATCCAGTCCGGCCTGTTCGGCGGCCGCTGGAACCCCATCCACACCATGCTGGCCACCGGCACCGATGCCGCCGCCGGCGTGCAGGACACCCCCGCGCCGTATCTGCGCTATGCGGACGACGCCATCAACATGCCCTGCCAGGCCTCCACCCAGTGGGATGCGCTCTGCCACATCTTCCTCGATGACAAGATGTACAACGGCTACGACGCCAAGCTCGTGGACGTGAAGGGTGCGAAGAAGCTCGGCATCGAGCATGTGCGCAACAAGATGGTGGGCCGTGGCGTGCTGCTGGATGTCGCCCGCTTCAAGGGCGTGGATTCCCTCGACGACGGCTATGCCATCACCATTGCCGACCTGAAGGACACTGCCGCCGCGCAGAAGGTGGAGATCCGCAAGGGCGATTTCGTCATTGTGCGCACCGGCCACCAGGAGCGCTGCCTCGCGAAGAAGGACTGGAGCGGCTATGCGGGCGGCAACGCCCCCGGCTTCGCCTTCGAGACCGCCTACTGGATCCGCGAGACCGACATCGCGGCCATCTGCTCGGACACCTGGGGCTGCGAGGTGCGCCCCAACGAGACCGACGAGGCGAACCAGCCCTGGCACTGGGTGGTCATCCCCGCCATCGGCATCTCCATGGGCGAGATCTTCTACCTGAAGGAGCTCGCGGAGGACTGCGCCGCCGACAAGGTGTATGAGTTCTTCTTCACCGCTCCGCCTTTGCACCTGCCGGGGGCGGCGGGTTCGCCCATCAATCCCCAGGCCATCAAGTAAGCGGGAGGGCACGCCGATGCCTAAGTTTTTGAAGCGCGGCCGCGATGCCGCCTTGCGCGCCGAGGACCAGGCGAAGGTCCGCGCCACGGTGGAAGGCATCCTTGCCGACATCGAGGCGCGGGGCGATGCCGCCGTGCGCGAATTGTCCGTGAAGTTCGACGGCTGGGACCGGGCGGATTACCGCCTCTCCGAGCAGGAGATCGAGTCCTGCCTGTCCAAGCTCAAGAAGCGCGATCTGGACGACATCCGCTTTGCGCAGGAGCAGGTTCGTAACTTCGCCCAGCACCAGAAGAATGCCCTTAAGGACATCGAGGTGGAGACGCTGCCCGGCATCGTGCTCGGGCACAAGAACATCCCGGTGAACTCGGTGGGCTGCTACGTGCCCGGCGGCAAGTATCCGTTGCTGGCCTCGGCCCACATGTCGGTCATCACGGCGAAGGTGGCCGGGGTAAAGCGCATCATCACCTGCGCCCCGCCATTCCATGGCGAGCCGGCCCCCGCCATCGTCGCCGCCCAGCATCTGGCCGGCGCCGACGTGATCTACTGCCTCGGCGGCATCCAGGCGGTGGGGGCCATGGCGCTCGGCACTGAGAGCATCGAGCCGGTGGACATGCTGGTGGGCCCCGGCAACGCCTTCGTGGCGGAGGCCAAGCGCCAGCTTTACGGCCGCGTGGGCATCGACCTGTTCGCCGGTCCAACCGAGACCCTGGTGATCGCCGACGACAGCGTGGACGGCGAGCTCTGCGCCACCGACCTCCTCGGCCAGGCCGAGCATGGCCCCAACTCCCCCGCCATCCTCCTCACCAATTCGGAGAAGCTGGCGAAGGAGACCATGGCGGAGGTGGAGCGCCTCCTCACCATCCTTCCCACCGCCGAGATCGCCCGCAAGGCGTGGGAGGATTATGGCGAGGTGATCGTCTGCGACAGCTATGAGGAGATGGTGCAGGAGGCCGACCGCATCGCCTCCGAGCATGTCCAGGTCATGACCCGCGACCCGGACTATTTCCTCAACAACATGACCAATTACGGCGCCCTGTTCCTGGGGCCGCGCACCAACG
The DNA here is from genome assembly GCF_040049275.1 of Aquabacter albus. Taxonomy (NCBI): domain Bacteria; kingdom Pseudomonadati; phylum Pseudomonadota; class Alphaproteobacteria; order Hyphomicrobiales; family Xanthobacteraceae; genus Aquabacter; species Aquabacter albus. The sequence continues at coordinate 389,085 of NZ_JBDZDT010000004.1, forward strand.
TCTCCTTCGGCGACAAGGTGATCGGCACCAACCACACGCTCCCGACCCTGAAGTCGGCGCGCTATACCGGCGGCCTGTGGGTGGGCAAATTCCTGAAGACCTGCACCTACCAGCGGGTGCTCACCGACGAGGCCTCGGCCATGATCGGGGAATATTGCTCGCGCCTGTGCATGCTGGAAGGCTTCGCCGGCCATGCGGAGCAAGCCAACATCCGCGTGCGCCGCTATGGCGGGCGCAACATCCCTTACGCGACCGCGGCCGAATGAGCCGGGCCTCGCATCACGGGTGACCTCCTGGGGCTCGCGCCTGCGAGCCCCTTTTTCTTTTTCACGGCCCGAGCCGGGGCAGTCAGTCGGCGGCAACCACGAGAGCCACTGTCATGGCCGGGACAAGCCCGGCCATGACGGCCTTTCAGGGGGAGGCGCCTTAAACGAAAACGAGTCGCATAAGAGCGAAGAGGAGAGCGGCATGGACCTGCCGAAGACGCCAAGCTTCAACCTTTCCGGAAAGCGCGCCCTCGTCACCGGCGCGGGCCGGGGCATCGGCCTTGGCGCGGCGGCGGCGCTCGCCCAGGCCGGCGCCGACGTGACGCTCGCCGCCCGCACCCTCGATGAGGTGGAAGCCGCCGCCGCAGCGCTGCGCGCCGAAGGCGGCAAGGCAAGCGCGCTCTCACTGGACGTCACGGACCTGCCGCGCATGCAGGCAGCGCTGGACGCCGTCGAGCCCTTCGACATCCTCGTCAACAATGCCGGCACCAACCGGCCGAGCGCGTTCCTCGACGTGAAGATCGAGGATTTCGACCTCGTCATGGGCATCAATGTGCGCGCGGCCTATTTCGTCGCCCAGACGGTCGCGCGGGGCATGGTGAAGGCGGGGAAGGGCGGCTCCATCATCCACATCTCGTCCCAGATGGGCCATGTGGGCAGCGCGCGCCGCTCCATCTATTGCGCGTCCAAATGGGCCATGGAGGGCTTCTCGAAGGCCATGGCCATCGAGCTTGCGCCACACAAGGTGCGGGTGAACACGCTTGCGCCCACCTTCATCCAGACCCCCATGACCAAGCCCTTCTTCGAGGACGAGAAGTTCCGCGCTAGCGTGATCAACATGATCAAGCTGGGGCGCATCGGCGAGGTGGAGGATCTGATGGGCGCCGTCGTCTTTTTGGCGAGCGATGCCTCGGCGCTCATGACGGGCTCGTCCCTGGTGGTGGACGGCGGCTGGACGGCGGAGTGAGGCGCGGGAGCGCCACGCCATTCCCTCTCCCGCTTGCGGGGGAAGGGAGGGAGGGGGCAGGTCGCACTGGCAAGGATGTCAGGGCCCTTGCCAGGCGCGACAGGCTCCCTCCCAGTGCTTCGTCAACCCAGGCTCGAACCCGGATACAACAGTGTTCCGTCTTGCGGGGAACGGGAAACGTCTTCCCGACGATCGTCATCCCCGGACTTGATCCGGGGATCTCTCTTCGTCCCGCGTGATGCCCGGGTCGAGCCCTGGCATGACGTCTTTCCAATTGGGCCTCACTGGCTGCCCTTGATCTTGTCCAGCCACGGCTTCGCCTGGGGGAACTCCTTCAGCAGCGCCGCATAGACCTCGGGCGCGGTGGCGCGGAAGCTCGCGAGGTCGGGCTCGATGATCTGCACCTTGCCGCCCGCCTTCATGGTCTCGATGGCCGCCGCATAATCCTTCTTGTAATGGTCGATGGCGAACTTCACGGCCTCCGCCGCCGCCTCGCGGAAGATCTTCTGCTGCTCTGGCGTGAACGAGTCGAACTTCGCCTTCGAGATGATGATCAGCGCCGGCATGTACATGATCTTGGTGAAGGAGAAGGTCTTCGACACTTCGATGAAGCGGTCCTGCAGGAACAGGTCCGGCGAGTTCTCGCCCGCATCCACCGCGCCGTTCTGGAGCGCCATGTAAAGCTCGGTATAGGCCATGGGGGTGGGCTGCGCGCCCAGCGCCGTATAGGCGGTCACGTAACCCGGGCCGGGGATGACGCGGATCTTCAGGCCCTTCATGTCGGCGGCGGTCTTCACGACGCGGCCGTTGGTGAACACGTTGCGCTCAAGCGCGGAGATGAAGCCGAGGCCCACCATGCCGTATTGCGGCAGCAGCTCCAGCATCTCCTTGCCGATGGGGCCCTGGAGGGTCTTGTTGGCGTCGTCCACGGACGAGAACAGATAGGGGAAGGAGAAGACGGTGTAGTCCTTCACCGTATTCTCCAGCGGCGCCTCGCCGGTGACCACGATGTCCTGCGTGCCCGTGCGCACGGACTGGATCATCTTCACCTCGCCGCCGAGCTGGGCGGCCGGGAAGAGGTTGATCTTGATCTGGCCCTTGGACTTCTCCGCCACCAGCTCGGCGAGCTTGGCGGCCGCCGCGTGATAGTGGCTCGCGGTGGTGAGCACGTGGCCGGCATTCAGTTCGATGGTCTGGGCCGAGGCGAAGGCCGTGCTGGCGAGCAGCAGGGCAGAGGAGATCAGGGTTCGCGCGCTTCGCAACATGAGGTTCATTCCTTCTCTGGTCGGTTCTTATTGGGGATTTGAACTTTTCCTTCCGGTCCGGACCGTCACAGCAGCGCCAGCGAGAGCGCCGGCACGTAGCTGATGATCAGGACGTCGATGGTGAGGACGGCGAGGAAGATGAGGACGGGCTTCGTCATCTCGTCCATGGTCACGCCGGAGATTTCCGAGGCGATGTTGAGGTTCACCGCCACCGGCGGCGTCACCATGCCGATGGCGATGTTGACGATCATCACCAACCCGAAATGTATGGGGTCGATGCCATACTTGAGCGCGATGGGCGCGAGGATGGGGCCGAGGATGAGGATGGTGGCGAGTGCCTCCATGAAGGTGCCCACAACGAACAGCAGTACGTTCACCAGCAGCATGAACATGATCGGTCCGTTGGCGATCTGCGCCACCAGCTCGCCGAAATAATGCGGGATGCGGTTGATGGTCATGGCGTGGCCGAACAGGGCCGCGAAGGCGACGATGAGCATGACCATGCCGGTCATGACAGCACTGTCGTTGAGGATCTTGACGATGTCCCCGAGCGTGATCTCCCGGTAGACGAAGACCCCGACGATGAAGCCGTAGATCACCGCCACCACGGAGGCCTCGGTGGCGGTGAAGGCGCCCGTATAGATGCCGCCGAGAATGATCACCGGCATGAGCAGAGCAAGCAGGGATTCTTTGCCCGTCACCCAGACATCGCGCGCCCACTCGCGCAGCGAGATCGGCTTGGTGCTGTCGAAATCCTGCACCTTCGCCACCACGCAGATGGTGGCGATGAGGGAGAGGCCGATGAAGATGCCCGGCAGGATGCCGGCGATGAACAGGCCGCCGATGGAGACGTTCGCCACGAGCCCGTAGATCACCATGGGCAGCGAGGGCGGGATGATGGCGCCAAGCTCCCCGCCCACGGCCACCGTCGCGGCGGCGAAGCGCTTGGGATAGCCCTTGCGCACCATGGCCGGGATCATGGTGGAGCCTACCGCCGCCGTGGTGGCGGAGGAGGAGCCGGAAATGGTGGAGAAGAACATGCAGGTGAGGATGGCGGCCGCGCCCACCCCGCCCCGGATCCAGCCCAGAAGCGCGCTGGCGAGCCCGATGAGCCGGTTGGAGATGCCGCCCGCCTTCATGATGTTGCCGGCGAGCACATAGAAGGGGATGGCAAGGAGCGCGAAGGAATCCAGCGATTCGAACACGTTCTGCGGCACGGCGATAAGGTTGATGCCGCGCTCCATGAGCGCCACCACCGCCGAGATTCCCATCACGGCGAAGATCGGCACCGACAAAGCAAGGGTGAGGGCCATGGTGCCGAAGAGGAGGGCCATGTCTTCGTTCCCCGGTCAGACGATGGAGGCGGCGGCTTCCGCAGCGAGGGCCGCCTGCGCCGAGCGGCGCTCGTGGCGGCGCTCGATGAGGAGCGCGACGAGGTTGATGATGGAGAAGGCCGCGCCCAGCGGCATGGAGGCATAGACCCAGGCCATCTTGAGCGACATGACGGTGGAGGTCTCGGCGAGGCCGAACTGCGTCCACTTGATGCCCAGCCAGATGAGCAGGCCGAAGAAGGCGATGGTGATCAAAAGGGCGAGGGTGCGGATGGCGTGGCCGAGCCCCGCCGGGAGCGCGTCCGGCACTGAATCCATGCAGATGAGCGCGCCCGAGCGCGTCGCCACGGCGGCGCCGAGGAAGATGGCCCACACCATGAGATAGCGCGCCATCTCCTCGGTCCAGGGGGCCGCGACGATGATGCCGAGATGGGGGAGGACGAAGCGGACGCAGATCTGGATGGCGACGGTGATCACCATCACGCCCAGCATGGCCCCCACCACGTGGCGCAGGACGAGATTCATCCCGTCTATGATCCTGAACAGCGTCCTCACATCGCGCCTCTTCTCATGCCACGTTCGAGGGTGATTTCCGGCTTTCGCCGATGGACACAACGAGGTTCTCGGCCACGGTCTCGATGTGCTTGCGCAGCAGCTTCACGCCGCCTTCCACGTCGCGCAGGCGGGCGAAGGCGAGGAGGTTGCGGTGGTCCACGAGCTCGTGCTCCACGTCCGCCACCACGGCGAGCTGGAGGTTGATGTAGCGGTTGGCGTTGTCGTGGACGGTCTTCAGCAGCTTCAGCGCGATTGTCCGGCCGCTCGCGGCGTAGAGCGCCGAGTGGAAGCGCCAGTTGAACTCGCCCCACATGCCCACATCGCTGGCGGCGCTCTCGGTGATGATGCTGTCCGCCAAAGCGAAATCCGCCTCGGTCATCTTCGGGATGGCGAGGGCGAACAGCCAGGTCTCAAGCTGCACGCGGATCTCGAACATCTCCTCCAGCTCGGCGAGCGAGAGGGAAGAGACCACGGTGCCCTTGTGCACCTCCGAGACCACCAGCCCCTCGGCCTCCAGCTGCCGGATGGCTTCGCGCAGCGGCACGCGGGAGACGCCCAGCTCGGCCGCCAGCTTCTCCTGGCGCAGCGGGGTGCCTTCGGCGAGCTCGCCGGAAATGATCCGCTGGCGCACTTGGCTCACGATCTGGTCGGTGAGGGACTGTCTGCCCACCTTCGTCACGGCATACTCCAGAATTGAATACGATATTCAGTGCATGCCGGATGCCGGGCTTACAAGCACAGATTTTGGATCTTCCCTGGCGTTAAAATGCGCAGTTTGGAGCCTTGTCGCTCCGTCTGTGCGATGTTAGATCGAATATTGTATTCAATTTTAAACCGAGGCAAGGCCCCATGACCATCTGGCGCGGCGTATTTCCGGCGGTGACGACGAAGCTGAAGCAGGACGGGTCGCTCGACCTCCCCGCGCTTCAGCACAGCGTGGACCGGCTGATCGTCAACGGCGTGTCCGGGGTCATCCTGCTGCCCATGCTGGGCGAGAACGCCTCCCTCTCCATGGACGAGCGTGCGCAGGTGCTGACCGCAGCGAAGGAAGCGGTGAACGGCCGCGTTCCCATGCTGAGCGGACTTGCTGAGGTCTCGTCCAAGGCGGCGGCGGACTCTGCGCGGGCCTATGAGAAGCTGGGCGCCGAGGGGCTCATGGCCTTCCCGTCCATCGCCTATAAGAGCGACAAGCGCGAAACCGTCCAATGGTACAAGGATCTGGCGGCGGCCTCCGGCCTGCCCATCATGATCTACAACAACCCCATCGCGTACGGGGTGGACGCGACGCCGGACATCCTGGAACAGCTGGCGGATACGCCGGAGATTGTCTGCATCAAGGAGGAGAGTGGCGACATCCGCCGGGTCACCGACATCTACAATGCCTGCGGCGACCGCTTCGCCGTCTTCTGCGGCGTGGATGACCTGATCCTGGAGAGCGCGGCCCTCGGCGTCACCGGCTGGGTATCAGGCATGACCAATGCGTGGCCGGCGGAATGCGTGCAGCTCTTCAATCTCTGCTTCGCCGGCCGCTTCGAGGAGGCGCGCCCGCTCTACCGGCTGCTGACCCCGGCCTTCCACCTCGATACCCATGTGAAGCTGGTTCAGTACATCAAGCTGGCGGAGCACCACGTCTATGGCGCGCCCGAATGGTGCCGCGCCCCGCGCCTGCCGCTGGAAGGCGAGGAACGCGCGCATGTGAGCGCTGTGATCCTCGATGCCATCGCGCAGCTGAAGGGCCGCAAGGCGGCTTGAGCCTCTGTCAGGCGTCATGGCCGGGCTTGACCCGGCCATCTCGTGCCGCCTTCTTCCGCGGGAGATCCCCGGGTCGAGCCCGGGGATGACGGCTCGTGAGGATGGCCCCTCAGTGCCGCGCCTCAGTGTGCCAGCGCAGCAGGTAGGCCCGGAGCCGCTCGACGCCCTTCACCACCACGGCGCCCAGCAGCGCGATCTCCACGATGCCGGCGAACACGCCCACGGAATCCGCGAAGCGCCCCGCCGCCATCATGCTGCCGCCAATGCCCGGCCCGCCCATGAGCATCTCGGTCACCACCGTGGTGATGAGGCCCACGGGCACGGCGATCTGGATGCCGGTCATGATCTGCGGCAGCGCCATGGGCAACACCACTTCCCGCAGCACCTGGTTCTCCGTGGCGCCGAAGGAGCGGGCGGACCAGATGACCCATTTGTCCACCCCCAGCGTCGCCGCATAGGTGGCGGTGACGACAGGGAAGAAGCAGGAGAAGGCGATCATCACGATCTTCGAGGTGTCGAAGATGCCGAACCACAGGATGAAGATGGGCAGGAACGAGATCTTCGGCATGGGAAAGCCGATGGAGATCAGTGGGTCGAAGAACCAGCGCACCGTCGCGTTGCGCGCCATGAGCACGCCCAGCGGGATGGCGATGATGACGCCGATGAAGAAGCCCGTCGCCGCCCGGTAGAGGGTGAGGCCGAGGTCCATGAAGACCTTGCCGGCCACCACATTGTTGAAGATGCGCTCGATGATGGCCGAGAAGCGCGGCAGCAGGAACGGATGGACGAGGCCGAGCCGCGTCACCGTCTCCCAGGCGATCAGCAGCACCGCGATGACGAGGAACTGGATCGCGGTGTCGCTGGTGAGGCGGCGATAGACCGCGCGCCAGGCGCCCGCCAAAGGCGAGCCGGGGCCGGGGGAGGCGCGCCCCGCCGTGCGCGGTGCGGGAATGGTGGGAGAGGCGGTGCGGTTCATGGCTCTCTCCAGCGCAGCTGGTGGCGGACGAATGCGCCGTAGAGGCGGTCGGCGGTGAACCCCACGGCAGCCACCACGAAGATGACGGCGAACATGGCGGCATAGGCCCCACCGTCGCCCAGCTGGCTGATGAGGTAGCCGAAGCCATCCTTGGCGATCACGAATTCGGACGAGACCATGAGGATGAAGGCGAAGGCGAGCGCCGTGCGGATGCCGTTCAGGATCTCCGGCATGGCCGCGGGCAGCGTCACCTGGACAAGGGTCGATGCCGCCGAGGCGCCGAGGCTCCGGGCTGACCAGAGGAGGAACGGGTTCACGCCCCGCGCGCCGTTATAGGAGGAAATGATCACCGGCAGCAGGCAGCCGATGAAGATCAGCACGATCTTCGACATGTCGCCGAGGCCGAACCAGATCATCATGACTGGGATGAGCGCCGATTTCGGCATGGGGTAGAAGATCTGGACGATGGGGTTCACGAGGAGCCGCACGGGGCGGAAGCTCGCCATGAGCAGGCCCGCCGCCGACCCCACCACCACGGCGAGGCCGAAGCCCACCGCCGCGCGATAGAGCGAGCGTGCGCCATGCTGGATGATCTCGCCATCCTGGATCAGGCCCCAGAAGGCCACGGCCACCTGCTTCACATCGGGTAAAAGCTGGTTGGCGAAGGGGCCGGCCGTTGCCACGATTTCCCACAGGACAAGGCAGATGAGGAGCGGCGAATAGCGCCAGAGAACGTTGAGGGTGGCGCCCATCAGTGCGCCCCCCGTGTTGCGGCGATGGCCTGGTCGCGCACGAGGCCCCAGATGTGCTCGCCGATCTCCACGAATTCCGGCCGCTTCATCACCTCTTCGCCGCCGGAGCGGTCCACGGACACGTCCAGCACATGCTGCATGCGGCCTGGGCGGGCGCTCATGATGGAGATGCGGTCGGCGAGGAACACCGCCTCCTGCACGTCGTGGGTCACGAACACCACGGTCTTGCGGGTGCGCTCGAAGATGGAGCGCAATTCCTCCTGCATCACGCGCCGCGTCTGCGCGTCCAGCGCGCCGAAGGGCTCGTCCATGAGCAGGATCTCCGGATCCACCGCCAGCGTGCGGGCGATGGCGGCGCGCTGCTGCATGCCGCCGGAGAGCTGGGAGGGATAGGCGTTCTCGAAGCCAGAGAGATGGACGAGGTCGATGAAGTGCTTGGCCTTCTCCTCCCGCTCCTTCTTGGGAAGACCCAGTTTCTCCAGCCCGTAGAGCGTGTTCTGGAGCACCGTCTTCCAGGGGAAGAGGGCGAAGTTCTGGAACACGATCCCCCGCTCCGGGCTCGGCCCCGTCACCTTGCCGCGCGACGTCTCGATGACGCCGGACTGCACGGGGATGAAGCCGCCGATGAGATAGAGCAGGGTGCTCTTGCCGCAGCCCGAGGGGCCGAGGAGGCAGTGGAACTCGTTGGGGCGGATATCGAGGTTGATATGGTCCAGGGCGGTGACGCCGCCCTGGCCATTGCGGCCGCCATAATGGTGGCTGACATCGCGGATTTCGATCCCGATGCCGCCGGCGGCCGGCTGGTGAACGCCGCTCATTGGCTCTTGCCCTCGTTGGCCTGGACGCGCTTCTTGGCGTCTTCGATGAAGGTCAGGTCCACATATTTCGGCGCCACGGTGAACGGCGCCGGCAGCGCGCCCGCCTTCACCGAGGCATCCAGCATGGTCTGGATGTTCTTCACGTTGGGGACGAGATACGGATCGCGGAAGTAGTCCGCCTTGGTGAACATGTAATTGAAGTTCTCCGGCGGCTGCTTCATGAACTTCGAGAGGATCGCGTTGGCTTCCTGCTTGTTCTTGGGGTCCATGAACCAGCGCATGGCCGTCACGTGGTCCTCGAAGAAGTCGGCGAGCGCCTGCTTGTTCTTGGCGAGGAAGTCGGCGCGGGCGGCGAGGAAGACCAGCTCGGACGGGCCGACCGAATCCTTGATGGTGTAGAGCACCTTGAACTTGCCCGACTTCACCAGCTGGTCCGACATGGGCTGCACCACCATGCCCATGTCCACCTTGCCCTCCTCGATCATGGCCGGGATGTTGGGGAAGGCCACCTCGATGGAGGTGTAGTCGCGCTTGTCGATCAGGCCCTTATTGAGCAGCAGCACCCGCATGCCGGTGTCGGAGGCCGAGCCGATGGCATTGGTGGCGATGCGCTTGCCCTTCAGGTCCTCGGGCTTGTTGATGCCGCTGTCGGTGCGCACCAGGAAGGTGTCGGAATGCCAGTCGTCCACGCCGTCCTGGATGATGTCCGCCACCACCTTCACGTCGAGGCCGGCATTGGTGACGGCGAGCGCGAGGGCAGTCGCCGAGAAAGCCGCCATGTCGATCTCGCCCGCCGCCATGGCGGTGATCTGCGGGGTGGAGCCGCGGAACAGGATCGGCTCGACCGTGTAGCTCTTGCCGTAATGCTTCAGGATCGAAGGATTTGCATAGAGCACCGGGATCATGTGCCCCGGCATGGTGGACCAGCCGATGCGGATCTTGACCGGGTCCGCGGCGAAGGCGGAGGTCGCGGCGACCACGCCGGCAGCAATAACACCAAAGCGGGCCATCCGCCCGAGAAGCGCCCTCATATTGTCCTCCCTTATGCTTTTCGCCGCCGTGGATCGGCGGTCGAAACGTTAGGCGGACCGGAGGCGACGCCGCTTCAGCCGGTCCGTCGATCTTGGGTCTTGGCGCGCTGGCGTTCGCGCTTGGTTAGGATGTTAGAAATTTTGCGGTTCGTTCGGCTATGATCTTCTCGTTCTGAATTTCCGCTGTCAACTGCTAAGTGAGCGACTGATCATTAAGTGAGCATCAAAGGCCGATGCGGCTGGCTCCAGCCAGGAAAACCGTCATGCCCGGGCTTGTCCCGGGCATCCACGTCTCTCCCTTAAGCTGTACCCAGCGGAACCCCGTGGATGGCCGGGACAAGCCCGGCCATGACGGCTTTTCCAGCCGAACCGGCTCCTACGCACGCCTACGATTGACGAAGCTTTCCATCTGCTCCGTCACGTTGGTCAGGCTCCCCTCGTAATGGGTCTTCAGCATGGCCACCGCATCGTCCGCGCGCCGTTCCAGCGCGGCCTCGGCCATGGCGCGGTGCTGGCTGCGCACGGCATCGAACAGCGAATAGGACTGGGCCATGCGCAGCACGGTGAAGCGGCGATAGCGCTGGAACTGGTCCGAGAGCGTGGCGCAGAAATGCAACAGCCAGCGCGACCCGCAGGCCGCGATGAGGCTGGTGTGGAAGCGGTCGTGGCGCCGCTCCCATTCGTCGATGGAATCGTCGTCGTCGAATGAGGTGGGCAGGGGGCTGCGCTCCATGCGGTGCAGCGCCACGAGAATCTCGTCCTCCCAGTCCTCGCCGCCCCGCTCGATGGAATCGCGCAAGGCGCGGCAGGATAGGTCGATGCGCAGGCCGCAGAGATCGTTGAGATCGTCCATGGAGAGGGGCGCGGCCATGAAGCCGCGCTGGCCCTCGAATGCCACCAGATGCTCGGAAGACAGGCGCACCAGGGCTTCGCGCAGGGGGCCGATGCCCACCTTGTAGCGTGCCGAGAGCTGGCGGAAGGGCAGGCGCGTGCCCGGTGCGATGCGCCCGGCGATCAGGTCCGAGCGGAGCTTGGCATAGGCCCCCTCGCCGATGGTCTTGACGTCCGCATCCTTGGGCGTGTCGACGAGCACCATGGCGGAAGCGGGCGCCTTGCGGGTGCCGGTAGCCTTCGCCTTCGCTTTCTCCATGGGGGCTCCGTTCGAGATGCCGGGCGGGGAAACGCACGGGCTGATTGATACATTACCCGCAAATGTACGAGTTTCGTCGCGCACGTCAAAAATTTCTTACAAACCTATCTTGATAGAACGCCCGCGACTTGAGAGAACTCCACTCGGAGCGCGGGATCAACCCGCTGTTTTTACGTAACGGTAGTTCTACGGGTGGCCATGAGGGCCGTCCCAACAGCGAGGATCGATCATGCTGGAGACCAAGGACCGCGCCGACGAGCAGGGGACCATCCGCAACTTCAAGCTCATCACCCAGCACGACATGGGCGGCTTCGGCGGCATGGGCGAGGGCATGTCCATCCAGATCGCCAAGGACGGCCGGCGCATCCTGTGGCTGGCCCACGAGAGCGCACCCAAGAACTTCACCGGCCTCGACGTCACCGACCCCAAGAACCCCAAGATGGTGGTGCAGACCGACCTGCCCCAGCCGCACATGCGCTCCAACTCGCTGGAAGTGACCGGCGACATCATGGCGGTGGCCTACCAGACCCAGAAGGCCGGCCAGCAGCCGGCGGGCCTGGAGCTGTTCGATATCTCGGTGCCCGAGAATCCCCGCTCCATCTCCTTCCTCGACTGTTCCGGCCCCACCTCGCGCGGCGTGCACCAGCTCTGGTTCTGCGACGGCGAGTATGTCCACATGGCCGCCGGCGCGCCGGACTTCGCTGCGCGCAATCCTAAGGACGACCAGTTCTACCGCATCATCGACGTGAAGAACCCCTCCAAGCCCACGGAAGTCGGGCGCTGGTGGCTGCCCGGCACCCGCGAGGGCGACACGGACGCCCCGCCGGTGCGCCACGAGGCGGGCAAGGATTACGGCTTCCGCGCCCACAACACCAACGTCTACCCCCAGCGCCCGGACCGCTGCTATCTCGGCTATCTCGACGCCGGGATGATCATCATGGACATCTCCGACAAGAGCCGTCCGAAGCCGGTGTCGCGCTGGGACAATTCCCCGCCTTACTGGGGCTTCACGCACACCATCCTGCCGCTGTTCAACCGCGAGCTCTATGTGGTCACCGACGAATCCGTCATCGACGGCGGCGAGGACTGGCCGAAGCTCATCTGGATCCTCGACGGGCGCGACGAGAAGAACCCCGTTCCCATCGCCACCTGCCCGCCGCTCCAGCGCGACGTCTATGCCGGCCGGGGCGGGCGCGTGGGCGCCCATAACCTGCACGAGAACGTGCCGCTGCCCACCTCCTGGTATTCCGAAGAGGTGATCATCGGCACCTTCTTCAATGGCGGCCTGCGCGCCTACGACATCTCCAATCCCTACCAGCCGGTGGAGATCGGGCATTTCGTGCCGCCGGCGCCGAAGCTTTCCCCCGTGGGCGCGGTGCAGATCAACGACGTGTTCGTGGACGAGCGCGGCATCGTCTACACGGTGGATCGCCACACGGGCGGCCTCTACATCCTCGAAATGGACTTCTGAGGATGATGCGCAACCCGGCCACGCTGTTCGGTGCCGGCCCGTTCGGCCGGCGCCTCAGCCGGCCGGGTGCCGGGCGGATCCCCGTGACGGTGGTCACGGGGTTCCTGGGCTCCGGCAAGACCACTTTGGTTCGCGCGGCGCTGGCCCATCCCGGCGCGGCGCGCACCGCGGTCATCGTCAACGAGTTCGGCGAAGCGGGCATCGATGATGTGCTGCTGCGCACCTCCACCGAGCAGGTGGCGCTGATCGGCAATGGCTGCATCTGCTGCGCCGCCAAGAACGACCTCCACCGCGCGCTGCGCAACCTCGCCGCCGAGCGGGAGACCGGCGCGGTGCCGCCCTTCGAGCGGGTGCTGGTGGAGACGTCGGGGGTTTCGGAGCCGGGGCAGATCCTCCAGAGCTTCGCCAATGACCGCACCGTCTCCAGCCATTACGCCCTGGAAGGGCTGGTGACCGTGGTGGACGCGGCGCTGGCGGCCCAGACGCAGGACACCGCCGAGACCTGGACCGAGCAGGTGGTTCTGGCCGATCGGCTGGTCCTGTCCAAGACCGACATGGTCTCCCCCGAAATTGCGTCCGAGGTGACCGCCCGCCTCGCCGCGCTCAATCCCGAGGCGCCTTTGGCCCACGCGGCCGAGGTGCGGCGCGACCCTGCCTTCCTATTCGGCGGCGCCACGCGGGAGCGCTCCGCCTTTCTCTGCGCCCCCCGGCCGGCGGGCGCGAGCGCAGGATATGAGACTTTCACGCTTACCTTCGATGCGCCGTTCGACTGGCCGGTCTTCTCGCGGGTGATGGACGCGCTGACCATGCTGCGCGGCGACGATCTTCTGCGGGTGAAGGGGTTCGTGAACGTCACCGGCTGCGCCGGGCCGGTGGTGGTGCACTATGTCCAGCACCTCGCCGCCCAGCCGGAGGAGCTGACGCTCTGGCCCACCGAGGACCGCCGCACGCGGCTGGTGTTCATCACGCGCGGGCTCGGGCGGGACGTGGTGGAGGCGCTGTTCTCGGCGTTTCTGGGGCTTGTGGGGGCGGCCCCTCATCCGTCGCGCACCGCCGGTGAGCGGGACGTCGGATAGAGATCCCCGGGTCAAGCCCGGGGATGACGTTCGTCAGGCGTAAGGCGCCAGAAACGGCAGCAGCACCTCCAGCGTCGCCTCGGGCGCTTCCTCCGGCACATAGTGGCCGCAGCCGGGAATGGTCACCGTCGTCACGTCCTGCGCCACCAGCTTCATCTGGTCGCCCACCCGGTCGCCGAGGCCGAGTGCGCCGCCGATGGCGAGCACCGGCATCTCCAGCATCCGCGCCTTGCGTTCCGCATTGAGCGCGAGGTTGGTCTCGATGCAGCGATAGAATTCGAAGCAGGCGTGCAGCGCGTCCCGGCTCGCCTTGATGGGGGCGATGTAGATGGCCGCCGTCTCCGGGGAGATGGCGTCGCGCGTCGCGCCCTTGGAGGCGAGCTGGTCGCCGAAATAGATTTCTTCCCGGCCTTCCACCATGCGCTCGTTCAGGTCGTCGAGCCGGTTGAAGGCGAAGTGCCAGAGCCTTTTGTTGAGGCCGGCTTCGCTGAACAAAGGCGGGGAGGGCAGGACGCCGGGAACGTTGGCGTCCATCACGGCCAGCCGCTCGACTCGCTCGGGATGATCGGCGGCGAGCGCATAGCCCACCCACATGCCGATGTCATGGCCGACCACGGCGAAGCGCTGATGCCCCAGCGTCGCCATGAGCGCCACGAAATCATTGGCGAGGATGCGCGTGTCGTAGCCCGTCGCGGGCTTGTCCGAGAGGCCGAGGCCGCGTGGCTCGGCCACCACGAGGCTGTAGCGCTCGGCGAGAACCGGCATCAGGAAGCGCCAGACATACCAGGTCTGCGGCCAGCCGCTGATGAGGAGCAGAGGCGGCCCCTTCCCGCCGACGATGGCGTGGAGCGCCACATCGCCCACAGGCACGCGGCGGCTTTCGAAGCGGGTCCAGAAATCGGCGGGAAGGCCGGGGAGGGACTGGGGGTCCTGCGCGAACGCGCCCAGCATCTCGGCGGTGACGGTCATGATACGCACTCCCGCGCCGGTGACCGGCGCGGGAGCAGCATAGTGCGGCTGTGGCCGGCGGCAAACGCCGCTTAGGCTCAGCTCTTCTTCACATGCGGGCAGGTGGACTGGGCGAGGGGCTTGTAGGCCTCGTCGCCGGGAATGGTGCGCAGGATCTTCATGAGGTCCCATTCGCCCTTGGATTCCGCCGGCTTCTTGGCCTCGGCCAGATACATGTCGTGCACCATGCGCCCATCGGGGCGGATCTTGCCGTTCTGGGCGAAGAAGTCGTTGATGGGGTTCGCCTTCATCCAGTTGGACACCGCCTCCGCATCGTCGGTGCCGGTGGCCTTGATGGCGTTGAGATAGTGCATGGTGGCGGAATAGGCGCCGGCCTGGACCATGGAGGGCTGGGCATTGGTCTTGGCGAAGTATTTCTTCGCGAAGGCCCGGCTCGCATCGTCACGATCCCAATAATAGCCGGTGGTGAATTTCAGGCCCTGCGCCACCTTCAGGCCGAGGGCCTTCACGTCGGTGATGAAAACCAGCATGGCGGCGAGGCTCTGCCCGCCTTGGGTGATGCCGAACTCGGACGCCTGCTTTACCGAATTGACGAAGTCGAGGCCCGCATTGGCAAGGCCGATCACCTGCGCCTTTGAGGACTGCGCCTGGAGCAGATAGGAGGAAAAGTCGGTGGTGGCGAGCGGCGCCCGCGCGCGGCCCAGCACCTTGCCGCCGAGGGATTCGACGACCCGGCTCGTGTCCGCTTCCAGCGCGTGGCCGAAGGCATAATCGGCGGTGATGAAGTACCAGTTCTTGCCGCCTTCCTGCACGATGGCGGCGCCGGTGCCGGTGGCCAGCGCGTAGGTGTCGTAGACATAGTGGATGCCGTAGGGCATGCAGCCGTCATTGGTGAGGGCGGTGGTGGCGGAGCCCGCACCGATGATCACCCGCTTCTTCTCCGCCCCCAGGCGGAACAGAGCGAGGGCGGAGGCCGAATCGGTGGATTCGACGATCATGTCGACCCCTTCCGTGTCCATCCAGCGCCGGGCGATGCCGGAGGTCACGTCCACCTTCGCCTGATAGTCGGCTGAGACAACGGTGATGGGCTTGCCGTTCACCTGGGAGCCGAAATCCTCCACCGCCATCTGCACCGCGGTGATGACGCCCGGCCCGCCATGGCGGGAATAGACGCCGGTCATGTCGACGATGGCGCCGATGGCGACCTTGTCGCCGCTCATGCCCTGGGTGGAGGCCGGCGCGGCGCCGGCAATGAGGGCGAAGCCGGCAGCGGCGGCGCACCAGGAGCGATACCTTTTCAAGGACGTCACGGCAGTTCCTCCAAAGATCACGTCTTTGTTTTGGGCAAGGCTGGCCGCGTCGTCGCGCCCGTCACCCGCTGCCTCCAGTTACGGCAAGTGCCATGCCAGATGATCTCTTTGAAGAAACGTTATTGTTGCGCCGCAGCAATGTCCGCAACGAATACATATGTTGTCTGCACAACCACTATGCCGTTTGCCCCGACAACAGGTACAACCCGCCGCGGAGGGCGAACCCGTCAGGATGAAAGCGCGCGCCCAGCGGCGACGCGCCGGCGCAGGAGGGAAGAGGGGCGGTAGCGATCGTCGCCATAGTTTGCCTGGAGGGCTTCCAGCACGGCGAGGATGCGCGCCGGCCCCACATGGTCCGCCCAGGCGAGCGGCCCCTTGGGATAATTGACGCCGGCGGTCATGGCCCGGTCGATGTCCGGCGGGGAGGCGACCCCCTGGAGCACGGTGTCGGCCGCCTCGTTCGCCAGCATGGCGAGGGTGCGCATGACGAGAAGGCCCGGCACGTCGTCGAGCGCGCTCACCGTCTTGCCCAGCGCCTGGAACAGGCTGGCGGCCTTCGCCAGAGTTTCGGGCGACGCCTGGTCCGCCTTGGCGAGGGCGATGCGGGTGGCGGCGCCATAATCCAAAGCGAGGTCGAACAGGACGAGGTCGGCGATGCCGTCCTCGGCGGCGCGGCGGGTGGCACTGCGGCCGTCCGTCAGCGCGAGGGTCGCGCCGTCGAGGCGGATCAGACCCGTGCCATCAGTGCGTTCGATGGCAATGCCGGCTTCACCGAACGGCTTCACCAAGGCCTCGGCAGGCCCCAGGTCGCCTTCGATTCGCAGCGCGCGGGGAACGGGGCCCACCGGCAGGGCGGCGGGCGCCGGCGGCGTCGCATCCGGCCCGTAATCGTAGAAGCCGCGCTTGGTCTTGCGGCCCAGCCAGCCTGCCGCCACCAGCTCCTGCTGGGTGAGGGAGGGGCGGAAGCGCGGGTCGCCGAAATAGGCGTCGAACACCGAGCGGGTGACCGCGAAATTCACGTCATGGCCGATCAGGTCCATGAGCTCGAACGGCCCCATGCGGAAGCCACCCGCCTCGCGCATCACCGCGTCCAGGGTGGCGACGTCTCCGGCGCCTTCCTCCAGCAGCCGCAGGCCCTCCGCATAGAAGGGGCGGGCGACGCGGTTGACGATGAAGCCGGGCGTGGACTTGGCCCGCACCGGCTGCTTGCCCCAGGCGCGGGCGGTGTCCACGAGCGTCGCCGCCACCCCCGGCGCCGTGGCGATGCCGGAGATCACCTCCACCAGGGCCATGATGGGCGCGGGATTGAAGAAGTGCATTCCCGCCACCCGCTCCGGCCGCGTCAAGCCGGCGGCGATGGCGGTGATGGAGAGGGAGGAGGTGTTGGTGGCGAGGATGGCGTCCGCGGAGACGATGGCCTCCAGGTCGCGGAACAGGCCGCGCTTGACGCTGAGGTCCTCCACGATGGCCTCGATCACGAGGCCCGCCTGCGCGAAGTCGGCCAGCGCCGCCGCCGGCCGGACGCGCCCGCCGGCTGCTTCCGCATCCTCGGCGGAGAGGCGGCCCTTGGCCACCAGCTTCGCGAAGTCCGAGAGGATGCCGGCGCGGCCCTTCTCGGCGGCGTCGGGGCGTGTGTCGTAGAGGAGCACGGTGTGGCCTGCGCGGGCGGCCACCTGGGCGATGCCGGCGCCCATGGCCCCGGCGCCCACCACGCCGATGATGGAGGAGGAGGGCAGAGCGCTCACGCGCCGGCCTTTTCCATGGAGATCACGGCCTTGCCCTGCACCTTGCCCTGGTGGACGAGGGTGAGCGCCTCGGGCGCCTCCTCGAAGGGGAAGGCGCGCATGACGCGCGGGCGCACCGCGCCCTCGTGCCAGAGGCGGAACAAATCGTCCTGCACCGCGCGCACCCGCTCCGGCGTGCGGTCGCGATAGTCGCTCCATTGCAGGCCGGAGACGGAGATGTTCTTCACCAGCAGGTAGTTCACCTTCACGCTCGGGATGTCCCCCGCTGCGAAGCCGATCACCACGAGCCGTCCGCACCAGGCCATGCCCCTGAGTGCGGCGGCGAAGAAGTCGCCGCCCAGCGGGTCCAGCACCACGTCGGCGCCGTGGCCGTCGGTGGCCTTGTGGACCTGGGCGCGCAGCTCATCGCGCAGGTTCGGCACGGAGACGTCGATGATGGCATCGGCCCCGCCCTCGCGGGCGACCTTGGCTTCGTCCTCCGAGCGCACGGCGGCGAGCACGCGGGCGCCGAGGCCCTTGGCGATCTGCACCGCGGCGAGGCCGACGCCGCCGGCCGCTCCGCCCACCAGAACGGTCTCGCCTTTCTTGTAGAGGCCCCGGTCCACCAGCGCGAAATAGGCGGTCTGGTAGACGAGGCCCATGGCGGCGGCGGCGGGGAAGCTCAACCCGTCGGGGATCTTGAAGCTCTGCGAGGGGGTGGTGATGGCCTGCTCGGCGAAGGCGCCGTTCTCCACCTGGGACATGATGCGGTCGCCGGGCTTGAAGCCGGTGACGCCCTCGCCCACCGCGCGCACCACGCCGGAAAAGTCCTTGCCCGGCGTGAAGGGGCGCTCGGGCAGGATCTGGTATTGCCCGCCGATCACCAGCACGTCGGGGAAATTGATGCCGGCGGCCTTCACGTCCACGGCGATCTCGCCCGGGCCGGGGGTCAGATCCGGCAGATCGTCGATCCGCATGGTGTGGGGAGCGCCATGCTCCCAGACGCGGTAGCTGCGCATGGCGCGGTCCTTTCAGAGAAGCTGCGCGGGATCGCTCGCCTCGCCCAAAGCGGGGGCGGCGATCTCGGTGGTGGAACGGAAGGTGGGCGCCAGCGGCACGGGCAGGGCGGGCAGGCTTTGCCCATCCAGGGACAGGCGATGGGCGAACACGCCGCGCGTTGTAAAATGCGGGTCGGCCACCGCCTCCTCCAAGGTCGCGACGATGGAGCAGCACACGTCCTTGCCCGCGAAGGCGGCTCGCCATTCGTCGGAGGTCCTGTCGGCGATGCGGGCGGCGACTTCGGCAATCACCTCATGGGCGGGTGCCGCAGGATCGCGCAGCGGTTCGGAGAGGCCGATGATGGTGGAGAAATTCTCCCAGAACTTGTCCTCCAAAGGCGCCGCCGCGAGATGGCGGCCGTCTTTGGTGCGGTAGATCTGGTAGCGGGGCGAGCCGCCGGTCACCAGCTCGCGGCCGCCCGCGGGCCACGCGCCCGTGGCAAAGCCGTTGCCGAGGCCCCAATAGACGAAGGAGAAGAGGTTGTCGGCCATGGCGATGTCGAGATGGGCGCCTTCGCCGGTCTTCTCCTTCACGCGCAGGGCCATGAGGATGTTCATGATGGCGGGGTAGGTGCCGCCTGCAATATCCGCCGCCAGCACGGGCGGGAGCACGGGCGCGCCGTCCGCTCCGGCCGAGAGGCCGAGCACGCCGCTCTCGGCCATGTAATTGAGATCGTGGGCGGCCACGGGCGCCTTGGGGCCGGTCTGCCCCCAGCCGGTGATGGAGCAATAAACGATGCCGGGATTGATGGCTTTCACCGCCTCATAGCCGAGGCCGAGGCGATCCATCACGCCCGGGCGGAACTGCTCGATGAGGATGTCCGCCTTCGCGATGAGCGGCCTCAGCGTCTCCACGGCATCGGCCGCCTTCAGGTCCAGCGCGATGGAGCGCTTGCCCCGGTTCAGCATGTGGAAGTTCACGCCGTCGGCGCCGATGAGCGGCTCATAGCTGCGCATCTCGTCGCCCCGGCCGGGGCGCTCCACCTTCACCACCTGCGCGCCCGCCTCGGCGAGGATCAAGCTCGCCAGGGGGCCGGGCAGGAGGGTGGAGAAGTCAAGAACCAGGACACCGTCCAACGGCTGCATGTTCACGCCCCTTCATTGTCGCGCGCCTTTGCCACTTGGGCGCGGCGGGCAGGGGAGTAGGCGGGATCGCCCAGCGCCGTGTAAAGGGCGCGGGTCACGTCGTGATGGGCATCCAGCCCGGTGCGCTCCAGAAGCTCGATGGGGCCTTCGGGATAGCCGAGGCCGAGCTTGAGGGTGAGGTCCATGTCGGACGCCGTGGCGAGCTTGGCGTCCAGCCGGCTGAGGGCCGCGTTGTAATAGGGGCGGACCAGCCGGTCGATGATGCGGCCGGGAAAGTCGCCGCACACGGCGGTCTTCAGCCCGTGCGCCTCGAACAGCGCCCGCGCCGCCGCCACCGCCGCATCCGGCGTGTTGGGCTGGCGGACGATCTCCACGAGGTCGCTGGGCGCCGCATTTCCGAGCCGGAAGCGGGCGAAGCCCAGAACGGTGCCGCCTTCATCGCCCCGGCTCTCGCCGGTGTGGACGCCGAGGCACTCGGTGCCGAGCTCGATCAGGATCAGGGCGTAAGCGTCCTTGTCCGCGAGATCGGCATAGGCCGTCCCGGCGCCTTCGCCGATGAGCAGCAGCGTGTCGCCCTTGCCCTCCGCCGCCGAGATGAGCGCATGGCTGTCGGGGAAGGAGCGGCTCTCGCCGGACGCGATCACGGTGTGCGTCATGGTCAGGCTCCGAAGATCGCGGTGGTGTCGTAATTCAGGAAGCCGCGCTTGGTCTTCCGCCCCAGCCGCCCGGCGGCCACCATGCGGCGCAGCAGCGGCGGGCAGGCGGCTCGCGGCTCGTGGGTGACGCCGTGGAGCGCCTCGCAGAGCAGCACCTGGGTGTCGAGGCCCACGAGGTCCAGAAGCTCCATGGGCCCCATGGCATAGCCGAGCGCGCCCTTGATGGCCTTGTCGATCTCGGCCGGCTCGGCGACGCCCTCCTCCACGAGGCGGATGGCGTCGTTGTTGAAGGGCACGAGGAAGTAATTGAGGATGAAGCCGGGCGCGTCCTGCGTCTTCACCGGCCGCTGGCCCATCTGCTCGCACAGCGCCCAGGCGGCCGCAAAACTCTCTTCCGAGGTGTTGAGGCCGGGCGACATCTCCACCAGCTTCATGAGCTGCGCCGGCAGGCAGAAATGCATGCCCACGAACCGGTCGTCGCGGCCGGATTTCGCGGCGATCTCGGTGATGGAGAGGGTGGAGGTGTTGGACGCGAAGAGGGTGTGCGGCGGGCACACCTCGTTGAGCGCGGCGAAGAGCTTCCCCTTCACCTCCAGCTCCTCGAAGATGGCCTCGATGACCAGCCCGCAGGCAGCGAGGTCCTTGATCTCGCTGGTGCCGGTGACCCGGCCCATGATCTCGTCCACCTGGTCCTGCGTGAGCTTGCCCCGCTGCACCGACTTGCCGAAGAAGGCATGCATGCCGGCCAGCGCGCCCTCCACGCGCTTCGGGTCAAGGTCGAACAGGAAGGTGGGGAAGCCGCCGCGCGCGGCGACGATGGCGATGCCCGTCCCCATGGTGCCGCAGCCGGCGACGCCGACGGGTTGCTTTTCGCTCATTGTCTGTCCTCGAAATCTATCCCGTCCCGTCGCCAGCGGGGGCTCCCTCCCCCCTTGCGGGGGAGGGGTGGGGAGGGGGGTGAAACGGGCGGGGCTTGGTGGCCCGGTGTCGAAAGGGCGGAGAGGCTTTCACCCCCCTCCCTGCCCTCCCCCGCAAGGGGGGAGGGTGAGATCGGCGCCGTTCCGACAAAGTTGCCCATCTCCAAAAACTCCCTCAGCGTTCGATGAAGCTGCGGCCGATGAGCTGGCGGTGGATCTGGTTCGTGCCTTCCCAGATCTGCGTGATCTTGGCGTCGCGCATCAGGCGCTCGACGCGGAAATCCTTCACATAGCCGTAGCCGCCATGGAGCTGCACGGCTTCCGTGGCCATGCGCATGGCGATGTCGCTGGCGCGCATCTTCAAGATGGAGGCTTCAACCCCGATATCGGTGGCGCCGCTCTCGATCCGCTTCGCCACATGCACCAGCCACGTGTCGCAGAGTGCGATCTCCGAGGCGAGGTCGGCGAGGAGGAACTGGATGCCCTGGAACTCGATGATCTTCTTGCCCGACTGCTTGCGCCCATTGATGTAGGCGATGCTGTCGTCGAACGCCGCATGGGCGATGCCGAGCGCATGCGCGGCGACGGAGGGGCGGGACTTGTTGAGGGAGGCGAGCAGCAGCTTCAGCCCCTCGCCCGGCCCCTTCAGCAGGTTCGCGCGCGGCACCCGGCAATTGTCGAAGGAGAGGGTGGCGGTGGAGGAGGCGCGGTGGCCCATCTTGTCCTCCAGCCGCACCACCGAGAGGCCCGGCGTGCCCTTCTCCAGGATGAGGCAGGAGATGGCGGCCTTGGGGTCCTCGGTCTCCGACCATTTGCCGAACATCACATAGAGGTCGGCCACATCGCCATTGGTGATGAAGGTCTTGGAGCCGGAGACGATGATGTCGTCGCCGTCCGGCGTGTACTTCGTGCGCATGCCGGTGGCGTCCGAGCCGGCGTCCGGCTCGGTGATGACGAGGGCGGCAAGCCCGCCGTCCGCGATGCGTGGCAGGAGGCGCTTCTTCTGCTCCTCGGTGCCGAAATCGATGAGCGGCTTGATGGCGTGGAAATTGGTGGCCCAGATGATGCCGGTGGAGGCGCAGGCGGCGGAGATTTCCCGCACGCAGGCGAGATAGGACAGGTAGCTGAGGCCCGCCCCGCCATAGGCCTCCGGCACGAACATGGCGTTGAGGCCGAGATCGTTGATGCCCTTCACGTTCTCCCAGGGAAATTCCTTGGTCTCGTCGTGATGGGCGGCGCGCGGGGCCACCTCGTTGCGGGCGAACTCCCGCACATTGTCCAGCAGCAGGGCCTCGTCTTCCGGTAGGTCGAGCGCGGCGTCGAGGCGATGGAAAAGGGTCATGTCACACCACCTTAGAGGGCCATGCCCTGGGCGCCGTCGAGATAGATGGTCTCGCCGGTGAGGAAGCCGATATCCTCCGCGAACAGCGTGCCGATGAGGCGCGCCACGTCCTGCGCGCCCGCCGGCCCGCCCACGGGGATCCGGGAGGCGAGGAAGGCGCGGGTCTTCTCGGAGGCGAGGAAATCCTTGTTGAGGTCGGTCTCGATATAGCCGGGCGCCACGGTCATCACGCGGATCTTCTTCGCCGCCCATTCCACCGCGAGGCACCGCGTGATGGCCGCCACGGCCGCCTTGGAGGCGCAATAGGCGGCGTTGCGGCGCACGCCCATCTTGTCGAAGAACGAGCCCATATTGACGATCAGCCCGCCGCCTGCCGCAAGCAGGAAGGGATAGGCCTGCTGGCACACGGCGAAGGTGGCGGTGGCGTTGGTGCGCAGCACCTCCTCGAACTCGGAAAGGGGCTGGCGGTCGGCGGGGCCTTCCAGATGGATGCCGGCATTCTGCACGAGGCCGTTGAGCGGCCCCGCCTTCCCCTCGAATTCCTGGAACGCGGCCTTCATGGAGGCGGCATCGAGGATGTCGCCCTTCAGCAGCACCATGCGGGCGCGCACGTCGTCAGGAATGTCGAGGCCCTGCGGCCCTTCCCCCTTGCGCGAGAGGCAGCCTACGGTATGGCCGCGCGCGGCAAGGTCTGCCGCCACCACGGCGCCGATGCCCCGGCTTGCGCCGGTGATGAGGATATTGCGGGAGGCCGCCATCTCAGCGGTCCCTGAAGGCGGGCTTGCGCTTCTCGACGAAGGCCGCGAGCCCCTCAGCCGCGTCCTCCGTCCGATAGGCGAGGGTGGACAGGTCCGCCTCGATCTTCAGGCCCTCGTGGAGCGGCGTGTCGAGCGCCCGCTTCACCGCGCTGCGCGCCAGCGAAAGAGCGGGCAGGCCGTAGCCGGTGAACTCTTCGGCGAAGCCGATCGCGGCGGCCTTGACGTCGCCGTGGATCATCCGGTTGACGAGGCCGATGGCGAGCGCCTCCTCGGCGACCAACGTGCGGCCGGTGAGGATGAGATCCAGAGCGCGTGCCTCCCCCACCAGGCGCGGCAGGCGCTGGGTGCCGCCATAGCCGGGGATCAGGCCGAGCTTGATCTCCGGCAGGCCCATTTTGGCCTTGTGGGAGGCGAGGCGGAAGGTGCAGGCCAGCGCTAGCTCCAGTCCTCCGCCGAAGGCAAAACCGTTGATGGCGGCGATGGACGGAACCTTGAAGCTGTCGAGCCTTGCGAAGGTCGCTTGGCCCAACTCCGCGCCGGCCTTCTCCTCTATCAGCGTACGGCCGATCAATTCCTTGATGTCGGCGCCGGCGCAAAACGCCTTCTCGCCCGCGCCGGTGAAGACCAAGGCGCGAATGTCCCAGGAGGCGGCCTCGTCCAGCGCCGCGCCGAGCTGGCGGATGATGTCGAACGACAGCGCGTTCAGCGCCTCGGGCCGATTGAGCGTGATGACGGCACAGGTGCCTTCGCGGGACAAATCGATCATCAGGTCCTCTTGCCGGCGCACGTAGCGCCGCGGTCGGTTGGCGCCCGGTCGGATGGCGCTGTGGTCAGATGGCACCCGATGCACGCAGCTCGGCGATGCGCGCATCGTCATACGCCAAAAGGCCCCGCATGATCGCCTCCGTGTGCGCGCCGAGGCGTGGCGGCGGGGCGGAGCCGCGCGGGGCGACGCCGTCCACCTTGATGCCGAGCCCCACCTGCGGCAGCGCCTCGCCGTCGCGGTCCATCTCGTAGAAGGTGGCGCGGGCATGGAAGTGCGGGTCCTTCACCACCTCGTCCACCCGGTAGATGGGGCCGGCGGGCACCTTGTTCGCGCCGAACAGCGCCAGCCATTCGGCGCGCGGCCGGGTGTTCAGGATCTCCTGGATCATGGCGACGATCTCCTCCCGGTGCGCCCGGCGTTCGGCATTGTTGGAGAAGCGCGGATCGTCCGCCACTTCCGGCCGGCCGAACGCGCTCCACAGGCGCTTCCAGATGGCATCGTTGCCGATGCCCAGCGTCATGGGCAAGTCGGCGGTCTCGAAGGTCTGGTAGATGGCGATGACGCTGTCCTTGCCGCCGGAGCGGCGCGGCACCTCGCCCGAGCCCATGTATGTGACGATGCGGGGCGACATGAAGCGGATCATGCTCTCGGTGAGCGAGATGTCGAGCACGCAGCCCTGGCCCGTCGCGTTGCGCTTGTGGAGGGCGGCGAGCACCGCCATGGCGGCATCGGTACCGGCCAGCATATCGGCGGCGGGGGAGCCCACTTTCTGGGGCTCGCTCTCTATGGTGCCGGTGAGATCCATGACGCCGCTATAGCCCTCGGCGATGAGGTCGTAGCAGGGCAGGCCGGAATTGGGGCCGGAGAGGCCGAAGCCGGTGAGCGAGACGTGGATGAGGCGCGGTCGGCGCGCCCGCACGGTCGGCGCGTCGAGGCCGAGCTTGCGCTGTACATTGGCGAGCTGGTTGGTGACCACCACGTCCGCCTTGTCGAGAAGGTCGGAGAGCACGCGCCGGCCCTCGGGCGAGGCGTAGTCCAGCTCAACGCTCATCTTGTTGCGGTTGACGCTCAGGAACCAGAGCGACTCGCCATGCAGGAAGGGCGGTCCCCACTGGCGCGCATCATCGCCGCCCGGCCGCTCCACCTTCACCACTTCAGCGCCGAAGTCGGACAGGAGCATGGTCGCGTAGGGTCCCGCGATGGACGTGGTGAGGTCCACCACCCTCACGCCTGAGAGCATCTTGAAGGGGGCCGTTGCCGGTTCGATCGCGAGGTCCACGGAGTTCATGCGTTCACCACTGTTCCCCGGCATCTCAGCAAGGCGCATGCCAGACCTTGGGGAAGGAGCGCGGCCGTGGATGCGCGCCCTGCAGAGGTGCTGTGGGGGCGCCCGTATCGTGTCTGCGGCAAGTACAGGCGTGTCGGCGGCGGCGACAGCCGAGTGGGGTTCTAATGCGGGTTTCCCTCTCCCGCTTGCGGGGGAGGGCCAGGGAGGGGGAAGGCTGGGCGGGGAACAGGGCGGCTGTCGCCCTGGAGCTTCAAGCGTTCCCCTGCTTCACTGGCCCCCTCCCCAGCCCTCCCCCGCAAGCGGGAGAGGGGGCGTGCCCGCCTCTTCCCTCCTGGCACGACCCTTGCGGAACGGAAGGCCGGCGCCCCGGTGGCGCGTCGCATAACAGGCCGTCCACCTCAGGGAAGGACGGCGGAAATGGAGAGGAACATGCGGTTGACGCGTCTCGCCGCGAGCCTAGCGCTCGCCACCTTGCTCTTGCCCGGCGCCGCGTCCGCGCAGACCTATCCCAGCAAGGCCATCGACCTCATCGTGCCGTTCGCGCCCGGCGGGTCCACCAGCCTCACGGCGCGGGCGGTGGCGCAGTCGCTGGAGGAATTGTGGAAGGTGCCGGTGCGGGTGGTCGCGAAGCCCGGCGGCAACACGGTGCCCGCCGTGGACGAGGTGATGCGCTCCGCGCCCGACGGCTACACGCTGCTGGCCGATTCCCCCGCCTCCTCCTCCATGCTCGAAGTGGTGGTCAAGAACCCGCCCATGCCGGTGATGGACCGCAGCTTCGTGGGCATGGTGGCGCAGACGCCCATGATCTTCGTGGTGCCGGCGGATTCGCCGTTCAAGACCATGAAGGAGGCCATCGACCGGCTGAAGAGCGATCCCGGCACCTTCACCTGGACCTCGCTGGGCGGCGCCGGTGCGCAGGACTACACCTTCCGGCAGCTCTTCAAGGCGGTGGACGTAGACATCAAGCGCACCCGGCCCGTGGCCTCCAAGGGCGGAGCCGAGGCGGTGACCATGACCGCGGGCGGCCATGTGATGCTGGGTGCCGGCTCCTGGAGCGCGGTCTCCCCGCTGCTCCAGAGCGGCAAGCTGAGGGTCCTGGCGGTGGCCTCCGACAGCCGCTTCCCGCCTTTGCCCGACACGCCGACCATGGCTGATCTCGGCCTTCCGTCCGTGCAGATCCTGTTCTGGTTCGCCGTCTCCGGCCCGCCGAACCTGCCGCCGGAGGTGATCAAGGCCTGGACGGCAGGCATTGCCACCATCTCCAAGGACCCGAAGTTCCAGCAGGCCCTCATCAATATCGGCATGGTCCCGTATGTCCACGACGCCGCGAAGTTCCGGACCTTCGTGGCGGACGAGAAGAAGACCGTGGAGACACTCTGGGCGGTGGGGCCGTAAGCGCGGGGGGGACGGCCATGGCACACGAAAAGCGCACCGCAAAAGCGGTGCTCTTCACTTGGACGGACATCGCGCCGGACGAGGAAGCGGGCTTCAACGATTGGTACAATCGCGAGCACATGCGCGACCGTATCCTCGGCCTGCCCGGCTTCATCCGCGGCCGGCGCTATGAGAATACGGGACCGGAGGGGCCGAAATATCTCGCTTTCTACGAGGCGTGGGACATCGGCGTTTTCCAGTCCTCGGCCTATCTCGACATGGTGCGCGAGCCGGATCCGGCGAGCCGCCATTACATCCTGCGCTTCAAGAACGTGATCCGCACCATCGCCCGCATCGTGCGGGATTTCGGCGAGGCGGAGGGCGCGTGCCTTGCTGCCATCGCGCTCGCGCCGAGGCCGGGCGAGGAGGAGGCGCTGGCCCGCGCTCTTGTGGAGGAGGTGGTGCCGGACCTCCTCAAGACCCCCGGCATCGTCGCGGCACGGATCATCGCGCGCGACGACAGCCTCGCGGCGAAATCCACCGGCGGCCATGTGCGCCAGGGCGACCGGAGGCTGGAGTTCGGGCTGTTTGTGGAGGCGACCCATATGGAGCCGTTGCGCGCTGCCGTCTCTGCCGCCTTGGCCCGCGGGCCGCTCTCCGGCGTCAGCCCTGCCCCGCTCGAAGGCCCGGCCTATCTGCGGCTGCTCTATCGCGTGTCGCCGGCCTGACGGCGGCGCCAACACCAAACGAGGATTTGCACGGATGACAAAGAAGCTCGCGGTGATTGCCGGCGCGACGGGCGTGATCGGGCGGGGACTGGCGGACGCGCTGGCGGCGCGGCCCGACTGGGATGTGGTGGCGCTGGCGCGCAAGCCGGTGGACGTTCCGGGCGCACGCTTCATCCCCGTGGACCTGACCGACGGGGACGATTGCCGGGCGAAGCTGACCGACCTCGGCGCTGCCACCCACATTTTCTATGCTGGCCGCTTCGACCATGTGGCGAACCAGCCCGAGCCGGTGGAGACGAACCTCTCCATGCTCCGCAACGTGGTGGAGCCGGTGGAGGCGCAGGCGCGGAACCTCGCCCATGTGCATCTCGTGCACGGCACGAAATGGTACGGCTCGGACCTCGGCCCGTTCCCCAATCCGGCATGCGAGGACGACCCGCGCAGCACGCGCACCACGTTCTATTATGCCCAGCAGGACTGGATCGCCGAGCGCCAGCGCGGGAAGACCTGGACCTGGAGCGCGACGCGCCCCCACGGCATCTGCCATGCGGTGCCGAACGCCCCCCGCAACCTTGTTCTCGTGATCGCGGTCTATGCCCTCATCTGCCGGGAAATGGGCCTGCCGCTCTCCTTCCCCGGCACCGAGGCGAATTACCGGGCGCTCTATCAGTGCACGTCTTCCGACCATCTCGTGGATGCGATCTTGTGGATGTCCGAGACGCCGGCCTGTGCCAACGAAGCGTTCAACATCATCAATGGCGACTACATCCGCTGGGAGCGGCTGTGGCCCGCCTTCGCGCGCCATTTCGGCATGGAGGTCGGCCCGGTCCGCACGGTGAAACTCGCCACCGCCATGGCGGACAAGGCGCCGGTGTGGGACGCGATCGTGCGCAAATACGGGCTGAAGGCGACGCCGTATGAGCGCATGGCCTTGTGGTCCTATGGGGATTTCGTGTTCACGCCGGGCTGGGACATGATGTCGGACATGACCAAGGCGCGGCAGTTCGGCTTCGCCGGCTCGGTCCGCACGCAGGATGAATTCATCCGCTATTTCAACCATTTCACGAAGGCCGGCGTGCTTCCCTGAGGGCCGCCGGGAGGAGATGCTTATGAGTGCCCTGGGCCTTTGCCTCGCCGTCTACGACACCACCCCGCCGGCCGTTTCCCCCGCCGCCGGGGTGCAAAGGCAGGTCTGGAAGGGCGGGCGAACCAATCGCGAGACCCGCGGCATGGTGGCCGAGCCGTCCTTCTGGATCACGCTCGACGAGACGACGGCCGATGCGGTGCCGACCGCGCCCGGCGCGCCTGTGCTGTCCTGGGATCTCGTGCAACTGGTGCCCGGCGACCGGCTTTCTCCGCAGGATGCGAAGGGGCTGATCCTCACCTCCATGGATGTAGACCCCTCCGTGGAGGAGGAGTTCAACGAGTGGTACTCCACCGAGCACATCCCCCTGCTCTCGCAGGTTCCGGGCATGATCGCCGCGCGCCGCTTCAAGGCGCGTAGCATGACCGGCGGGGCGCCCCGCTACATGGCGCTCTACCACGTGACCGACGTGGGCATTTACGCGATCGACGCCTGGACGAAGGCGAACTTCACCCCGTGGATTCTGCGCATGCGGCGCTACCAGACCAACCGCACCTATTTCATGTTCGACCAAAGACAACAGTGAATTCGACAAGAACAGAGGAAACGCCACATGCCCATCTCAGCCAAGGGAGTGTTCGCTGCATTGGCGGGCCTCCTGCTTTCTGCGGTCACCGCCAGCGGCGCGCTGGCACAGGCCGGCGCGCCGCTGCGCATCCTCGTTCCCTTTCCCGCGGGCAGCGGCACCGATGTGATCGCGCGCCTGCTGGCCGGTGAGCTCCAGCCCAAGCTCAACCAGCCGGTGGTGGTGATCAACCAGGCCGGCGGCGGCGGCATCAGCGCGACGCTGGCCACGGCGCGGGCGGAGCCGGACGGCAACACCATCTTCCTCACCACCTCGGCCCACGCCATCCTGCCCAAGGTGAAGAAGGATCTGCCCTTCGACATCGTCAAGGATTTCGCACCCGTCACCATGGTCTGTGCCGGTCCGTTGGTGTTGACGGTGGCCGCGGAATTCCCGGCAAAGAACCTCCAGGAGCTGATCGCCCTCGCCAAGGAGAAGCCGGGGCAGATCGACTACGCCTCCTCCGGCATCGGCACCGCGCCGCATCTCGCCATGGAGCTGCTGGACGCCAAGGCCGGCATCAAGCTTTCCCACGTGCCCTATCGCGGTGGCGCCCCCGCCATTGCGGACGTGGCGTCGGGCAATGTGCCCATGTATTTCGGCGCGCCGTCCTCGGGCCTGCCCTTCATCGCCACCGGCAAGGTGCGGGCCATCGCCATCTCCAGCGCGAAGCGGCCGTCCTTCATGCCGAACATCCCCACCGTGCAGGAGCAGGGGATCGCCGATTTCAACGTGGAGCTCTGGTACGGCATCCTCGCCCCGGCCAAGACGCCGCCGGCGCGCATCGCCCAGCTCCAGCAAGACATCAAGGAAATCCTCGCCAAGCCCAATGTGCGCGAGACCATGCTCGGCCTCGGCTTCGAGCCGCGCCCCTCCACACCCGAGGAGTTCGCGACCTATCTTTCGAGCGAGATCAAGCTGTGGGGCGATGTGGCCGACCTTGCCGGCATGAAGCCGGAGTGAGGGCTTTTCTTCGCGTCATCCCCGGGTCAAGCCTCGGGGATGACGGTGCCAAAAGTCAGCGCGGGATCATCGTGTCAGAGATCACCCGCGCCATCTCCACATAGGTCAGCACGAACAGCAGCAGGATCGGCGCAACCACGATGCCGGCCGCCAGCAGAAGCACGGAGCCGCCGGTGGCAACGGCGGCGATGCCGCCCAGCACGGGCAAAGCCGCGATGAGCAGAGCCAGCCATTTGCCGTGCTTCACCAGGAAGCCAAGCGCCGGATAGGTCGGGATTTCAGGTATCTCCATCATCGGAGGCGTCCTTTGCCTAAGGGCGTCAGCGGGCCGGACCCGCTTCGGGCAGGTCCTCGGTGGTGACGTGATATGCGGCGTTGCGCGCGGCGATGCGGCCGGAGGTGAAGACCCAGCCGAGATGGTGGCCGTGGCCCTCCAGCAGCACGCCACCCATGCCCGTGAGGCCGGCGGCGTAGAGGCCCGGCACCGGCGTGTCGCCTTCGCCCAGCACCTGGAGGTTTTCGTCCACGGCAAGGCCGCCATCGGTGAAGTTGATGTAGTAGCGCACCGGGCCGAGGGCGACATAGGGCCCGTCCTTCAGCTCCGGCCGGCCGGGTGTCGGGGTCTTCGCTCGCTCGGCGTTGAGCTTCGCCACGGTGGCCTCCAGCGCCTTCGCCGGCACGCCGATCTGGCCGGCCAAAGCGGCGAGCGTCGGCGCCTCGTGGAAGATGTCCTGCCGGTTGCGGCGGTAATCCTCCATGGAGGCGTAGGAGAAGCCGGAGGCGGTGGAGACGTAATAGGGATAGCCGGAGAATTTCCGCGCCAGCGGGCCGTCCAGCAGGATGTAGGCCTTCTGGTCCGGCTGGGCGCCCATTTCCGCCGCCGAATCCCTGGTTTCCTCGGTGAAGCGCTCGCCCTTGGCGTTCACCAGGATCGCCCCCTCGTGGAACATCTTGTAGGAGGGCACCAGAACGGTGGTGAGGAAGCCGGTGATGAGTTTGTTGGTGAGCACGCCCGGCAGGCTTTCCAGCGCCCAGCGCATGAAGCGCGTCACGGGCCTGTAGGGCGGGATGCGGCTGTACCATTTGGGCGGCGGCGCCGGGAAGCGCAGGCCGGACAGGTGCAGGTGCTCGTTGATGATGCGCCCGCCCAGCGCCTCCACCATGCGGTGCCCGTCACCCGTATTGTAGGGGTTCACCGGCGTCACCCCCGCCATGGCCGGCGAGAGATGGCGGGCGCGGCGCTGTCCGTTGGCACTGTAGTCGCCGCACGAGAGCACGACGCCGCCGCGCGCCCGGAAGGCGGTCGGCTTCCCGCCGATGCTGGCGATGACGCCCACGGCGCGGCCGTTCTCTATGATCAGCTCCTCCACGGGCGAGGAGGTGCGGATATCGACGCCGATCTTCCGGGCATGACGGCCGAGATGGAAGGGATAGGCCCGCGAATCCGGGATCACATTGTGCATGCGCTGCTTCTTGTGCGGCAGCTCGGTCATGGGGCCGAAGAATTCGAGGCCCATGGATTCCAGCCAGCGGAACGTCTCCGGCACGTTCTCCACCAGCATGCGGGCGAAGACCGGGTTGCCCGGCAGGTTCAGCTTCTCGTTGAAGGCGTAGAGATCCCGCAGGTGATCCTCAGGGCAATCCTTGATGCCCTTGCGGATCTGGTGGGAGGTGTTGGTGGCGGCAATGGAGCCCACGGAGCGGCCGGTGGTGCCGCCGATCTTCTCCGCCTTCTCCAGCAGCAGCGTGGAGCGGCCGAGGCTGCGCGCCTCAATGGCGGCAGCGAGACCTGCGCCGCCCGCGCCCACCACGATCACGTCGAAGGTCCCACCCTCTGCGGGGCGCGTGCCCGTTTTGCTCCGCGCCGCGTTTGCCGCATCCATCCGCGTCTCTCCCTGCCGCAGCGCGGCCCTTGGTTTTGTTGGCCGAAACATCGCAAGCCCTGTGCCATCCCCGGCATCGCCCGTGCCGCCGGGGTGCTGGCACCGGCCGCCTGTCTTCGCCGTGGACACTTTTCGCCAGCCTTTGGCCGCTGTGAGGACAGGCGTGTCCGCCGCGCGCCGCGTCGCCGCGCTGGCATGGATGGTGCAGCACGGCGCTGCGCGGGATGGCCCGCCAAAGGCAAGACAGGACGAACGGGATGGAACGCAGCGTCGATCTGGTGGTGGTGGGCGGCGGCATGGCAGGGCTGGTGGCGGCGGTGCACGGCGCCGAGCTGGGCCTTAAGGTCGCCGTGCTGGAGAAGGGCGCGACCGACCGCTATCCCTGCAACACCCGCATGTCCGGCGGCATCATCCACATCGCCTATAACGACGTGAAGGCGCCCGGCATCGACATTGCCGGCATCGTGAAGGCGCGACGTCCGGATGTGGATCCCGCTCTGGCCGATGCGCTCGGCGATGGATGCAGCCCCTTCATCGACTGGCTGCGCGCCCATGGCGCCCGCTTCGTGCGGCCCGGCCCCGCCTGGCAGAACTGGACGCTGGCCCCGCCCCGCGCCATCACTGCCGGCATCGACTATCTCGGGCGCGGGCCGGACATCCTGCTGCGCGACCTCGGCCAGCGGCTCGCCCAGCTCGGCGGCACACTGCTGCTGGAGACCCGCGTGACGCGCCTTCGCGTCGCGGATGGGCGGGTGATCGGCGTGGAGGCCGAAGGGCCGGAGGGAAAGGTCACAATCACCGCGAAGGCCACCGCCATCTGCGACGGTGGCTTCCAGGCGGATCTCGACACGGTGCGCCAGCACATCTCGGCCATGCCGGAGCGCCTGAAGCAGCGGGGCGCCGGCACCGCAATGGGCGACGGCATGCGCATGGCGGTGGAAATCGGCGCGGCGGTCTCCGAACTCTCTCCGTTCTATGGCCACCTATTGTCGCGGGACGCCCTGACCAACGACAAGCTCTGGCCCTATCCGGAGGTGGACGCCATCGGCCAGGCCGGCATCCTGGTGGGACCGGACGGGCGGCGCTTCGTGGACGAGGGCAATGCGGGCGTCTATCTCGCCAATGCCGTCGCCCGCCGACCGGACCCGCTTTCCACCACGCTGATCTTCGACCATGCGGTGTGGGAGACGGCGGGACGCGCCGCCCGCATTCCGCCCAATCCCCTGCTGGCGAAAGCGGGCGCCACCATCCATCGCGCGGACACGGTCGCGGCGGTAGCCGCCTTGGCCGGATTGCCGGCGGAGACTTTGTCCGAGACGGTGGCGGCCTACAATGCGGCCGCCGATGCCGGCACCGCCGCGCAGGCCGCGCTCGACACGCGGCGCACGGTGGGCGCCTATGGCGCGGCGGCGCTGAAGACGGGGCCGTTCTATGCCATGCCGCTCTGCGCCGGCGTCACCTATACCATGGGCGGCTTGCGCATCGATGCGGATGCCCGCGTGCTGAAGGCGGACGGGGCGGCCATTCCCGGCCTCTATGCGGCGGGCGCCTCTACGGGCGGCATCGAGGGCGGGGACCGCAGCGTCTATATGGGCGGCCTCGCGAAAGCCGGCGTCTTCGGCCTGCGCGCGGCGGAGCATGTGGCGCAGGCGCGGTGAGGGGTTAGGACAGCCCCACCCCTATTGCAGGGGTCATCCCCGGACTTGATCCGGGGATCCACGCCAGACCGTTGGCCGCGCATTTGCGGAGCCCCGTGGATGCCCGGGTCAAGCCCGGGCATGACGGCATGGGATGTGGCTCAGGTCCCCGGCGGAATGTGGGAGGCCGCCTCGCTCTCCACTTCGGACAGCTCGCGATACATGCCGTGGCGACGGACCTTCAGATGGGGGCGGATCTTGTCCGCCCAGCCGCACTTCACGGACGCCTCTTTCCACTCCAGCGACTTGGGAACGTCCGGGCTGTCCACCTCGTAGAAGGCGAGATATTCGGGCTGCTCGCTGTCCGCCCATTCCAGCTTGAAGCGGCGGCACGAGCGCACGCCCGGCACCTGGAGCAGGTTGGGCACGTAGCCTTCGTCATACAGCTTGTTGAACGCACCCTCCATCTCGCTCGGGATCGACAGATGGGCGAGGTAGACATAGGCGCTCACGGGGCATCTCCCTGGTGTTTTGTCGCTTGGTGCAGCAAGGCGCGTGCCATGCCGGAATGATCGTCTTCGATGAAGCAAAGCAATCGTCATGGCCGGACTTGATCGGGCCATCCACGGGCTTCCGCCGGGCGTGGCTAATGGACGGCCGTGGATGCCCGGGTCAAGCCCGGGCATGACTGGAGTAGGCTAAGCCCGCACCCCCTCGTCCAGCAGCTTGTAGAGATAGGAGCGGGAGATCCCCAGCTCCTCGGCCACGCGCTTCTTGTTGCCCTTGTGGCGCACCAAGGCCTCGCGCACCAGCTCCGCCTCCACCCGGCCGAGATTGGCTTTCAGCGAATCCCCGCCGCGCCGCAGCAGCGCCCGTTCCTCCGGCAGCACGGCGGGGGGCGCGAGGGAATCCCCATGGCTGACGAAGGTGTCCGCCGTGATGCGCCCGTTCTCGGCGAACACGAAGGCGCGCTCCACCTCGTGGCGGAGCTGGCGGATGTTGCCGGGCCACGCCTGCTCCATGAGGTAGGCAAGGGCGCTCTCCTCCACCTCGGGCGTCGGATAGCCGTGGCGCGAGGAGACCTCTTTGAGGAAATGCTCCACCAGTTGCGGAATGTCGTCGATGCGCCGGCGCAAAGGCGGCACCTCGATGGAGATGGGCGAGATGCGGTAATAGAGGTCGAGCCGGAACTGGCCTTGTCCCACCAGTTCCTGAAGGTTGCGGTTGGTGGCCGTGACGAGGCGGAAATCCACCTGATAGGGCCGGTCGCCGCCGATGCGCTCCACCATGTGGTCCTGGAGCACGCGCAGGAGTTTCGCCTGCACCTCCATGGGCATGTCGCCGATCTCGTCGAGGAAGATGGTGCCACCCGCCGCCTGCTCGAACTTGCCCTTGCGGCCCTTGCGGTCGGCGCCGGTGAAGGCGCCCGGCTCGTAGCCGAACAGCTCGGACTCAACCAAGGTGGCCGGCAGCGCCGCCGCGTTCACCATCACATGGGCGGCGTCGCGTCGCGGGGAGAGGCGGTGGAGCGCATGGGCCACCAGCTCCTTGCCGGTGCCGCTCTCGCCATGGATGAGAACCGGGATGCTGAGCGGGGCGATCTTTGTGAGCTCGCCCCTCAGGCGCTGCATGGCGGGGCTGTCGCCGATGAGTTCGTCGAGGCCGTAGGAGCGGGTGCGCAGCGCCGCCGCCTCGCGCTTGTAGAAGCGCACCTCGTTCTCCAGCACGTTGACGCGCCGGTTGAGCGCCTCCACCTGCTGGGGGCCCTTGAACATCACCCGCCCCACGGCCCCGACGATGTGCCCGTCGCGGCGGATGGGCACGCGGGAGACCACTCGGTCGGAGCCGCGCATGTGCTGGATCTCGCCCACTTCGGAAATGCCGGTGGCGACGATCTTGTCGAGGCGGGTGTTCTCGATCACCTCCCGCACCGGGCGCCCATTGGCCTCGCCGCGCGAGAGGCCGAAGAAGCGCTCATGGACGGGGGAGAGATAGGCCACCCGCGCCTCGCCATCCACCACGGTCATGGCATCGAACGGGTCGGTGAGCAGGTGCTCCAATATGTCGTAGGCGAAGTCCACGGAGCCGAGAAACTCCAGCACCGCCTGGCCGGAGACGGGCGAGAACACAACCAGCTCCGCGTCCTTCATGGGGGTCACAAGCACCGAATAGGAGCGGCGGTCGAGGGTGAAGGATTGCAGGCGGTGCTGGCGCGCGCTCGCCATCCAGGCCTTGTCCGCGAACAGGGCGCGAACCCGCTGGTCGGTGGCAAGGCCGGTCGAGAAAACCGGCGTTCCATCGGCTTTGAGGACAGCCAGTCCCTCCACGACGCCCTTATCGGCATCCATAGGCGTTACTCCCAGGTCTTATGTCTTTGTTGGCGACACTTTACGCGTCTGCGTGTTGCAATCAAAGACAGCATTGGTTGCACCGCGGACTTTCGCGGTCACAATTGTCCCGCGCCGGAGCGGATAGGCGCCAGGGTCCCGGCCCTGGCATGCACATTGCTCTGTATGCGGGGAAGCCCGCCGGGGCGGCGCGTGCCAACCCAGAGCGGGTGCGCCGGCTCTTGCAACGCTGCACAGACCATGCCGCCATGCGGCACTCGAACAGGCCGGACAACGGCCGGCCACCAGGAGACGCCCCCTTGGGTTACGAAACCATTCTCTACGCCGAAGACGGCCCCATCGGCACCATCACGTTGAACCGGCCCGACAACGGCAACATGTTCAACGTGACCATGTGCCATGAAATCCGCGACTGCATCGAAGCGGTGCGGCGCGAGACCCGCACGCGGGTGCTGGTCATCACCGGGGCGGGCGACAAGTTCTTCTGCATCGGCGGCCAGAAGGACGGCATGGAGGATTCCACGCTCTATGCCGGCACCCTGCCGACCCTGGAGATGTACGAGGCCATCGACCGCCTCCAGAAGCCGGTGGTGGCGAGCGTCAACGGTTTCGCGGTGGGCGGGGGCAACGTGCTCCAGGTGGTCTGCGACCTCACCATCGCCAAGGAGAGCGCGGTGTTCCGCCAGGTGGGGCCCATGATGGGCTCGTTCGATGCCGGCTACGGCACCTGGTATCTGGAGGATCTCGTCGGCAAGAAGCGGGCGAAGGACATCTGGTATCGCAACCCGCGCATCTCCTCCCAGGAAGCCCTCGCCATGGGGCTGATCAACAAAGTGGTGCCGGACGACAAGCTGAAGGAAGAGACGCGGGCCTACGCGCTGGAGATCGCCGACCGCGGACCCTTTGCGCTGGCCTCCATCAAGGGGGCGTTCAATGCCCGCCACGGCGGCGTCTCGGGCCTCGCCCGCGTCGCCCATGACCTCCTGCTGCGTTCCTACCTGGAGAGCGAAGAGAGCCACGAGCTCTCCGACAGCTTCAAGGGCAAGCGCAAGCCGGACCCCTCCAAGTTCGGGAGGTGAGCGTGCGCCCCTTCCTCACCCTCCATCACCCCGCCGCCGCCCAGCGCTATTATGCCGAGGGCGTCTGGCAGAAGGACACCTTCTACGATTTGCTCGCCCGCCACGCGGCCGGGCGTCCCAACGCCTTCGCGCTCCAGGACGGCACGCGCAAGCTCACCTGGGAGGAGCTGCGCCGCCGCGTGGACGGCATGGCGGCGGAGCTGCGGGCCTACGGCCTCACCGGCGGCGACCGGGTCTCCATCTGGGCGGCGAACCGCATCGAGGCGGTGATCACGTTTCTGGCCTGCTCCCGCGAAGGCTTCGCCTGCAACCCCTCGCTCCACCGCACCTATACGTGCGGCGAGGTGGTGGGGCTGCTGGAGCGGCTCTCCTCCCGCTGCCTCGTCACCGAGCCGGGCTGGGGCGCGGATCGGGACCGGGTGGATTTCGAGACCATGCTCTCGACCCTTCCTTCCCTGAAGGTGGTCTATTCGCCCGAGACCTTCCCGGGCGCCGGCCCCTATATGGCGCCGCCCTCGTCCGATCCGGACAAGGTGGTCTATCTCGCCTTCACCTCGGGCACCTCGGGCGTGCCGAAATGCGTGATGCATTCGGACAATTCGCTGCTCGCCAATGCCCGCGACCTGGTGCGGGACTGGGGCCACGGGCCGGACACGGTGCTGCTCACTTTGTCGCCGCTCTCCCATCACATCGCCTGGGTGGCGGTGGCGCAATGGCTGCTGGCGGGCTGCCGGCTGGTCACCGACATGCCGCCCCAGGGCATGTCGCGGCTCGACTGGATCATCGAGACCGGGGCCACCTACATCATGGGGGTGCCCACCCACGCCATGGACATTCTTGCCGAGCAGAAGGCCCGCGGGCTTCCCCGCCTCGGCGCGGTGGAGCTGTTCTACATGGCGGGC
This sequence comes from Aquabacter albus, assembly GCF_040049275.1. Lineage (NCBI taxonomy): Bacteria > Pseudomonadati > Pseudomonadota > Alphaproteobacteria > Hyphomicrobiales > Xanthobacteraceae > Aquabacter > Aquabacter albus. The sequence goes on from NZ_JBDZDT010000004.1 coordinate 426,992, forward strand.
TCGCCCATCCCGCCCTCGGTTGCCGACGCCTTCGTGCAGCAGGGGATCAAGCCGCAGAACATCTACGGCATGACGGAGAATTCCTCGCACCAGTACACCCATCCCACCGACGACCACGACACCATCATCTCCACCTGCGGCCGAGGCGGGCGGGCCTATGAGGTGAAGGTGTTCGATCCGCTGGACGAGGACCGCGAACTGCCCCCCGGCGAAGTCGGCCATATTGGCGGGCGCGGCGGGGCGCTGATGCTCGGCTATTTCGACAACCAGAAGGCCACCGAAGGCTCGTTCAACAAGGCCGGCTGGTTCCTCTCCGGCGACCTCGGCGTGCTGGACGCGGTGGGCAATCTGCGCATCGAGGGGCGGCTGAAGGATCTCATCATCCGGGGCGGGCACAACATCTATCCCGCACAGATCGAGGCCCTGGCCCTGCGCCATGAGCAGGTGGAAAAGGCCGCCTGCTTCCCCATGGCCGATGATCGCCTCGGCGAGCGCGCCTGCCTCGCCATCATCGGCACCATCGAGCCGGACGCGCTGCTGGCGCATCTCGATGCGCTGGGCCTGTCGAAGTTCGACATGCCGGAATATTTCCTGAGGGTCGATGCCTTCCCGCTCACGGCGAGCGGCAAGATCCTGAAGCGCTCCCTGGTTGAAATGGCGCGCCGGGGCGAGATCCAGCCGGTGCCGGTGCGCTTCAAGTCGTCCATGGCGCGGAGTGCCTGAAACGTCTTCGCAGCCGACCGCGTTCAACCTTCGAGGCCCGGACCCTCCAGACCTCTCTCCGGGCTTCCTCCTGAGCCCTCCCCAGCCCTGACGGGGAGGGCTTTTTTTTGCCTTCCGTCACCTGCCATCCCCGGACTTGATCCGGGGATTTCCCGGGAGTCCTGGTGCGCGCGGTTCTCAAAAAGATGCCCGGGTCGAGCCCGGGCATGACGGCGTCAACGGGACGGCTGGAAGAAAAAGGGCCTCACCCCTGCGCTTCCGCCTTCGCCAGTTCGTCCCGCATGCGCGAGCGCATCCAGATTGCGGCGCCGGCGGTGAAGCCGCCGTCGATGGCGATCTCCGCCCCGGTGATGAAGCTCGATTCATCGGACGCCAGGAACAGCGCGAGATAGGCGCATTCCTGCGGCGTGCCCTGGCGCTGCATGGGGATGGAGCGGCGGGCGGATTCCGTATGGCCCGGCGCGCCGTCGCGGAAGAAGCTGGTCTCGATGATCTGGCCGGGATGGATGGAGTTGGCCCGGATGCCCCAATCCACGAGATCGATGGCGGCGGTCTTGGTAAGGCCGCGCACCGCCCATTTGCTGGCGCAATAGGCCGCGTCGTAATGCGCGCTCATGCCGGCGATGGATGAGACATTGATGATGGAGCCGCCGCCCGCATCCCGCATCGCGGGGGCGCAGACCTGCATGCCCAGCATCACGCCGGTGAGATTGACCTCCAGGGTCTTGTTCCAGGACGAAAGGGGAATGGTCTTGATGCCGTGGCGGCTGATGGTGCCGGCATTGTTGATGAGGACATGAAGCCCGCCGAACTGCGACACGGCCGCATCCGCGCAATCCTGCCACGCCTTGGGGTCGCACACGTCATGGCGCAGGAAGATCGCCTTGCCGCCCGCGGCGCGCACCGCGGCGGCCGCCTCTTCCCCGCCCTTTACGTCCACGTCAGTGAGCACAACGGCGGCGCCCTCCTGGGCGAACAGGATCGCCTCCGCCCGCCCTTGCCCGCCGGCCCCGCCGGTGATCAGCGCCACCTTGCCGTGAAGGCGTCCGTCTCCCTGCGCCATCTGCGCATCCTTTCTTGTTGTGTCAGAAACCCAAGGGACCGACCGGAAGCGGCATGTCCGCGAACTTATCGAAGAGGAAATAGAAGATCACCGCCGAGGCCGTGCCATAGGCGAAGTTCGAGACCAGCGAGCGCTTGCCGGCGAGATAGAAGATGAGAAGGAAGAACAGGAAGGTCGCGATGGCATAGCCCAGAGGCGGGATCGCGATCGTATAGGCGATCATGGCGAGGGTGAACGTCACCGGCGGGCGCGGCGGCCACCACTTGGAGCCGCCCTCGGGTATGTCGAGCTTGAGCGGGCTGGGCGGCGGCTTGAGCGCCAGCGCGACCCCGACCGCCAGCATGATGACGCCCAGCACCACCAGATAGCGGTCGGGCCCCAGCTCGTCGAACATGGAATCGGCGCGCTGCGTCGTCTCCAGGCGCCAGCCGTCCCAGCACCACACCGCGCCAAAGGCGATGAAGATGTATCCCCAGATGCGTCCCATCCTCGCGTGCTCCCACCTCCCGCGCCGTTCGTGCGGCGCAGTGTCGGTCCGCTCCCGCAAGCGGCATGCCATCCGGCAGGTGTCCGCGCGGGGCGTTGATTCCCTTGGGACAGTATCCGTCGGAGGACAGTCCTGTCCGCGCAGAATACACTTTCGATGTTTACCAAGACGACACCGCTTCCGCTCTCCGCACAATAAAGCCATTGTGCCTGTGCTGGCGAACTTTGGCCCGCTCGTTGCATTGAGCCTTGCCGACCGGGACGTCCATGCGCGGACTACAATTGTCAAAATCCGGCCGGAGGAAGAGATGACGCTCGCTTATATTGTGCGCTGCAACTTCAACCGGGAGGATCTCGAGCAGAGTTGGAACGAGTGGTACGGCGGGCCCAAGCTCAAGCAGATGCTGGACAAGCCCTATTTCCTCTCCGTGCAGCGCTTCTTCAAAAGCTCCGGCGCGGGACGCAACTACGTGGCTTTCTGGATCCTGGAATCCCAAGAGGCGTTCGAGACCCCCGAATACAAGAACGACTGGGGCTTCTTCGAATGGCGGCCCTATATCATCGACTGGAGCCGCGACCTGTTCGCGCCGCTCTCCGGCGATGTGCGCTCCCCGGTGCTCGATGACGCCCAGGCGCTGCGCCTCGTCTCCTTCGAGGGGCTAAGCGCTGAGGAGGCCGCCGCCGCAAAGCTTCAGGTAGAGGCGCGCCGGCCGGGCGTCAAATGGATGCGCTCCGTGGGCCTCGACAAGCACACCCCGCTCATCGGCTACGAGGTGGTGGACGCGAACGCCCCCGACAAGCCGCTCGACGTTGCGGGCGTGGTGGAGGGACTCTACCGGCCCATCACCGAGCTGGTGCATGCGGACGAGACCGCCGGGCAGTCGCCCGCTGGAGAAGGGCGCGCCTGATGGAACCGAGCCTCCTGGCAGGGCTCCTCAACGCCCTGACGTTCATGAATATTGGCTTCGCCCTCATCGGGTGCCTGCTGGGCACGCTGGTGGGGGTGCTGCCCGGCCTCGGCCCGGCCTCCGCCATGGCCATCCTCCTGCCGGTCGCGGTCTATCTGCCGCCGGACGGCGCCATCATCATCATGGCCGGCATCTATTACGGCGCCATGTATGGCGGCTCCACCACCGCCATCCTCATGAACATTCCCGGTGAGGTGTCGTCCATCGTCACCGCGCAGGACGGCTTCCCCATGACCAAGCAGGGCCGCGCCGGGCAGGCGCTGGCCATCGCCGCAATCGGGTCGTTCCTCGCCGGCATCCTCGGCACCATTGCCATCTCCCTCATCGGCCCCGCCATTGCCGATCTCGCGCTGAAGTTCGGGCCGCCGGAATATTTCGGCCTCGTCCTGTTCTCCATGACGGCGCTGATCTCGTTTGCGGGCAATTCGCTCATCCTCGGCCTCGGCATCGCCGCCTTCGGCATGGCCATCGCCGCCGTGGGCGCGGACCCTTTGACGGGGGCGCAGCGCCTCACCTTCGGCTCGCTGGAATTCACCAAGGGCTTCGACATCGTGCCTGTCCTGGTGGGCCTGTTCGGCATCGCCGAGGTGCTGCACTCGGCGGCCATGGACACGCAGAAGGTCTATTCCGGCAAGCTCGGCTCGTGGTGGTCCATGATCCCGCGCGGCAAGGAGCTGAGAGCGGGCATGGCCGCCGCCATGCGCGGCACCGGCCTCGGCTTCGTCATGGGCCTCCTGCCCGGCATGCTGCCGGCACTCACCGCCTATCTCGCCTATGACGTGGAGAAGCGTATCTCGCGCACGCCGGAGCGCTTCGGCAACGGCGCCATCGAGGGCGTGGCCTCGCCCGAGGCGGCCAACAACGCCACCGCCATGGCCGGCTTCATCCCGCTCCTGGCGCTGGGCATCCCCACCAGTCCCGCGCTGGCCATCATGCTCGGCACGCTGATGATCAACGGCCTCACCCCCGGCCCCATGCTGTTCGAGCAGCAGGCCATGCTGGTGTGGACGGTGATCGGCTCCATGCTGCTGGCCAACATGATGCTGCTGGTGCTGAACCTGCCGCTGGTGGGCATGTGGGCGAAGATCAGCCAGATCCCCTATTCCATCCTCGGGCCCATCGTGCTCGGCGTGTGCGTGGTGGGCGCCTATGCCCCGCGCAACACCCTGTTCGACGTGTGGGTGGCCATCATCTTCGGCGTGGTGGGCTACATCATGCGGCGCTACCACATGCCGGTGGCGCCCCTGGTGCTGGGCTTCCTGCTCGGCCCCATGTTCGAGCAATCGCTGCGCCAGTCCTTGGCGCTCAATGGCGGCAACCCGCTCTTCATGATGGACCGCCCCATCTCGTTCAGCCTGTGCCTTGCCGCCGTGCTGGTGGTGGCGGCGACGACCTACTTCAAGAGCAAGTCCAAGGTCATGGCGGAGTTGGTGGAAGACAGCACCAACGAAGTCTGAGGATCGGCAATCATAAAAAGGGGGAACGAGGAGATGAGGGTCAGGCTCTCTCTGCTGATGGCGCTGGCGGCCTTTGTGCTGCCGGCGCCCTTCGCCGTGGCGCAGGAGAAATTCCCGAGCCGCGCCATCGAGATCATCGTGCCGTTCGCGGCCGGCGCGTCCACCGATCTCGGCATGCGCGTGCTCGCCCCGGCGCTGGAGGCCAAATGGGGCGTGCCGGTGCGCGTCATCGACAAGCCGGGCGGCAACACCGTGCCGGCGGTGAACGAGGTGATGACCGCCAAGCCCGACGGCTACACCATCCTGGCCGACGGCCCGCCCCAGAGCTCCATGCTCGACACGGCGGTGAAGAACCTTCCCTTCAAGGTCACCGACCGCACCTTCATAGCGGTCGCCGCCTACACGCCCATGATGCTGCTGGTGCCGGCGGATTCGCCCCTCAAGACGCTGGCGGACGCCGCCGCGGCCGCGAAGGCCGACCCCTCCAGCTTCGTGTGGACGTCGCTCGGCGGAGCGGGGGCGCCGGACATGGCGTTCCGGCAGTTCTTCAAGGCCATCGGCGTGGACGTCACCAAGACCCGCCCGCTCCAATTGAAGGGCGCATCGGAGGCGGTGACCATGACCGCCGGCGGGCACGTGAAGATGGGGGTCGGCTCCTACGCCGCGCTTTCCGCCGCGCTCCAGGCCGGCAAGCTGCGCGTGCTCGCCACCGCCGGGCCGGAGCGCTGGCCCAACCAGCCCGACATCCCCACCACCAAGGAAGTCGGCTTCCCTGCCGTCGAGACGCTCTATTGGATCGGCTTTTCCGGCCCGCCCGGCCTGCCGGCGGACATCGTCGCCATCTGGGACAAGGCCATCAAGGAGGTGCTCACCGAGCCTACCGTGCAGGAAGGGCTCCTGAGGGTGGGCATGAAGGCCATCTATGAGGATGCCGCCACCATGGCCCAGCGGGTCGCGCGCGAGCGGGCGGAGACGCAGGAGCTCTGGTCGCGCTGAACGGAGCGTGCTTGGGTGATGCGCTCCGCTTTGCCCCTTCAAGAGGTAACCCACCATGATCGATCTTTATTACTGGACCACGCCCAATGGGCTGAAGATGACGATCTTCATGGAGGAAAGCGGGGTCCCGCACCGGATCAAGACGGTCAACACGCGGATCGGCGAGCAATTCCACGAGGACTTCCTCGCCATTTCGCCCAACAACCGGATTCCGGCGCTGGTGGATGACGCGCCCGATGGCGGCGGGCCGCCGCTCGCCATGTTCGAATCCGGCGCCATGCTGCTCTACCTCGCCGAGAAGTCCGGCCAGTTCATTCCCAGGGACATTCACGGCCGCGCCGAGGTGCTCACCTGGCTGTTCTGGCAGATGGCCGGGCTCGGCCCCACGGCCGGCCAGACGACGCATTTCCGGGTCTATGCGCCCGAGAAGCTCCCTTACGCCATCGATCGGTTCGTGAACGAGGTGAACCGGCTCTATGGCGTGCTGGACCGCCGCCTGAAGAACCGCGAGTTCGTCGCGGGCGACTATTCCATCGCCGACATGGCGATCTATCCCTGGATCGTCCAGTACGACCGGCATGGCCAGAATCTCTCGGATTTCCCGCAGCTCAAGCGCTGGTTCGAGGCCGTAGGGCAGCGCCCCGCCGTGGTCCGCGCCTATGAGATGGCGAAGGAGATCAACCCGGATTTCGGCAAGCTGCCGACCGACGCCGAGAAGAAGGTGATGTTCGGCCAGACGGCGGAGACCATCGCCCAGCGCGCCTATCGATAGGACCGCGCCGGCCTGCCGCCCGCCGACATCATCCCCTTGCAACGCCGCCCGCGGGTGGCACATGAGGCTGTGCCATGAAGCTCTACGGTTCTCTCACCTCCCCCTTCGTGCGCAAGGTGCGCGCCTTCGCGATGGAGCGGGGCGTGCCCTTCGAGATGGTGGTGGAGGATCCCTGGCAGGTTTCCCCCCGGCTCATCGGCCTCAACCCCGCCGGAAAGGTGCCGGTGCTGGAGCTGGACGATGGCAGCCTCCTGGTGGAATCCCTTCTCATCATCGAATATCTCGACACGCTCGGCGATCCCTCCGGCGCGCTCATTCCCGGCGCGGGCAAGGCGCGGTGGGATGCGCTGCTGTGGCATGCGCGGGCGCAGGCACTGATCGATGCAGCGGTGGCGCGGGTGCTGGAGCTGCGGCGCCCGGAGAACCTCCAGATGCCCGCCCGCGTCGCCCGGGAAGAGGCGCGCTTCGCCGAGGTGCTGGACTTCATCGAGCGCAGCCTGCCGGACACGCCCTGGATCGCGGGTGATGCCATCTCGCTCGGCGACATCATGCTGGGCGTCGCCCTGCGCTACACCGCCTTCCGCTATCCCCACGACTGGGAGCCGGCGCACCCGCGCCTTGCCGCCCGACTGCGCAAGCTGGAGGCGCGGCCGGCGATCCGGGACACGGAGCCGCCGGGCTTTTCCTGAGACGCAGGGCAGACCGGCGTTTCCGGCATTTGCCTCCGGCGCCTTGCGCGGGCAAAAGCCTATTGTCGACACGTGTGTTTTATCCGTGCGGCTCCTTTCGCCCTTTCCCAAAGGCCCGACCCCATTGCCGCACCATTCCCTTTCGCGCGGCCCGTTCGCAGCCTACGCCCCGGCCGGGGCCGCCCCGTGAGCGGAGGAACGCCGGAGGGCGTGCCCCACGAGCCGCGCGTCGGCCTCACGGGGCTCCTGGCCGAGACGCTGTTCGTGCAGGTGATCGGCACCACCTCCATCCTCATCATTCCCGCGCTCGCCCCGCTCATCGCCCCCGACCTCGGCATGCCCACCAGCGCGGTGGGCTACCAGATCTCGCTGGTCTATTTCGCCGGCATGGTGGCCTCCATCCTGGCCGGTGCGCTGGTGATGCGGTTCGGCCCGTGCCGCACCGGGCAGGCGGCCATGGTCCTGGCGGCGGCAGGCTGCGGGCTGGCGAGCCTCGCCAATATCTGGACCGTGCTGGCCGGCAGCCTCGTCTGCGGCTTCGCATACGGCCTCATCAACCCGGCCGCGTCCGACCTCCTCATGCGCCATGCCCCAGCGGCGCGGCGCAACCTGATCTTCTCCTTCAAGCAGACCGGCGTGCCGCTGGGCGGCATGGTGGCGGGGCTGGTGGGCCCGCAGATCGCGCTCGCCCTCGACTGGCATGCGGCGCTTCTCAGCGTGAGCGGTGTGGCGCTGGTGCTCGCGGGGCTCTCGCAGTTGGGCCGCGCGCGGCTCGACGCGCACCGACGCAAGGGCGGGCTCAGCCTGTTCTCGCTGACCGCGCTGCGCCTCGTGATGGCGACGCCGGCCCTGCGCTGGCTCGCGCTCTCCTCCTTCTTCTTCTCGGCCATGCAACTCTGCGCCATCACCTTCCTGGTGGTGATGCTGGTGGAGGATCTCGGCTTCTCCCTGGTGGAGGCGGGCGCGCTGCTGGCCGCCGTCCAGGTGGGCGGGGCGGTGGGCCGCGTCCTGTGGGGCCAGGCGGCCGACATGCTGGGCGACGGCCTCGTCGTGCTGCTGAGCCTCGCCCTCGCCATGGGGGCCGCGGCGGGGGCCCTGATGTTCGCCTCGCCCCACTGGCCGCTGCCCCTCACCTCCGGCATCCTCATGGTGCTGGGGCTCACGGCGGTGGGCTGGAACGGGGTCTATCTCTCCGAAGTCGCGCGCCAGGCACCCCATGGCGCGGTGAGCGCGGTGACCGGCGCCTCCATGTTCTTCACCTTCACCGGGGTGGTGGTGGGGCCGGTCATCTTTTCCGAGCTGCACCATCATGTGGGCTCGTATGTGGACAGCTACGGCTTCCTGGTGGTTCTGGCGCTCTGCGGCGCGCTGATGGTGGCATTCAACAAATGGGCGCGGGGGTAGGGGCCGAAGCGCTCCAGCGCCCCTATCCCCGCCGTTTCCGGCGGGGTGGAGGGATGCGGGAGCGGCCGGCACGCCGGCAGGCATGCCTTGGGAGTACAGGTGACGTCGGAGCCGGTGCTCCGTCCGCTCCCGCGCGGGGATTTATGGCGTGTCGGCTGCGCCGCGTGGGTGATCAGTCCTCCCCATCACCACCGGCCGGACCAGCGCCGGATCGGTGCGCAGACCCCTTCGGCCTCCTTTCTCGCCCGGCGGAGTGCGTTACTCCCCACCGGGTCGGACACCCGCTGCCCTGCACCACCCGTCAGGCCGCTCCGGACGCGCCCCTCCTTGGTGCAAGGTGAGGGGACCATAGCAGGGGTTCATACGGAAAGGAATATAGTCCCTAGGATTATTTTCTTGAAACCTGTCCTCCCGATGACCCCGTCATGCCCGGGCTTGACCCGGGCATCCACGCCTTTCCCCTAAGTGCGCACCCAGCGGAGCCCCGTGGATGGCCGGGACAAGCCCGGCCATGACGATGGTGCTGGCGGAGGGAGGCACGAAAGAGAGAACCCTGGGTCAAGCCCGGGGATGACGGTCGATGGAAGATCGCATGAGGCCGGGGGGCGCCGCGCCCTCAGCGAGGAGCCGGAAAGAGCCTCAGCCGGAACCGCCTCAGCGGGAGGCGTTGCCGGCGAGCCAGGCGAGCAGCGGGTTGTCGGGGCCTGGGGCATTGGGCAGGCTCGCCACGACGACGATGCGGTTGACTTCGCCACGCTTATAGGCCGCCAGGAACTTGTCATAGTCCTTGAAGGAGATGCAGCCGTTGGAATCCCCGCGCGCACCCATCAGGTAGGAATGGGTGAGGAAGCCGTCGCGGCCGTACATCTTGCCGTCGCCGGCCGGCGTCATGCGCAGGGCTTCGACGCCATGGAACAGCTTTTCCCGCATCTTGAGAGTGTAGGTGTTCGGCGGGGTCGGCCCGAGCATGCGCACGGAGACGTGGGTGATGTCGTCGAAGCCCTCGCCATAGCCGGAATGCGCTTCCAGCTTCTCGCCGGACGGCATGTAGACCTTCTGCCCCTTGATGTCATAGAGCGCGAACTTGTCGCCCGGCGCGGGCAAAGCGATCTGCGGCTCGGCGGGCTTGGTGGGCGCCGGCTCGAGGACGGCGGGGCTGTCTGCCGGCGGCAGCGCGGCAAGCTGCATCTGCTGCTGTTCGCCGACGGCCGCGAGCGGGTTCCGCCGCGGCATGGGAATGGTGGTGCTCGGATCCTGCAACGCGAGGGGCGTGCTGCTTTCCTCGGACGGCTGCAGGCGCGCGGCGGCGCTCAGCGGATTGGCGAGCGGCAGCGGCACGCTGCGCAGGATCTCGATCTTCCGTTCCGGTTCCTCGGGGAGAGGGACAGGGGCGGAGGCGACCTTTGTCCGGGCGGGGCCGGCCAGCGGGGAAGGGTCGTAGAGCCAGCTCGGCAGGATGGAGAGCGCCGTCGTGGCGCGCACGGGCTCGACGTCCGCTGCGATCTCGGCATCGCTGGCAGCGTCCGCGGCGAGCTGGGCCGCCCGCTGCGCCATCGTCTTTTCATCGAAGGCGGGGGCGCTCACCGGGCCGCTGAAAGCCCAGGCCAGCACCCCAGCGGCCGCCGCGACGCCCGCGAGGCCGACCACGGCCGCAACCGCCAAGCGCAGGTAGGACCTGGCCGGAGGGGCAATCGGGTGCTCGTAGGAAGGCTCGTCGTCGATCCAAGCCGTATAGGTCATGATCCCCACTTTTCGATCGGATCACGAGACCGACGGCCTTATCGCCTCCGGTCCCGCCCTCTGGTCGAAGGCGCCCGCTCCACGCGGCAGCGGACGCTGAAATTCTCTGCCTGACCAAACTTGCCCCAGGCTTGGGCGCAAAAACCATGGTCGGAAGACTCGCGCGCAAGCCGCGTAAATCTCCCGCAAATATCGTGTCCGGGGTGAAGACCGCCCACACCCCCCATTGCCTGTGCCCCGTGCGCCGAAGCGGCACTGAGGGCCTGCAACTACCGTCTTGCCTGCTGTGCCAAGCCAGCAAGGCGGAAATATGTAACCCCGCCAGTGGTGTTGCTGCAAGCGGGGAGGCGTTCCGGGCACCGGCGCGCTATTCCAGGATCTCCACGTCATACTTGCCCGTGAGCGCCTTGATGGTCTCCCGGTCGTGGTCCTTCACCGCGTCCACCTCGATGAAATAATTGCCGAAGCGGCCGGGAATGATGGTGAGCACCAGCCGGCCGGGGGTCTCGCCCACGTTGCGGAAGGTGTGGGGAATGTCGCGCGGGCCGAGCACATTGGCGCCGGGGCCGACCACCAGCGTGTCCCCCGCCACCCGGAACTCGAACGTGCCCTCGACGATGTAGAACACCTCGGTCTCGTGGCGGTGGACGTGCAGCGGCGGGCCTTTGCCGGGCGGGATCACCTGTTCGAGGATGGCATAGGCCCCGTTCACCTGATCCGGGCGCACCATGATGCGGGTGCGGCCGTCCAGGACGTTGACCTCGGCGCCTTCCGCATCGGGGAGGCTGACGATGGGGACGGAGGTTTCGGTGGTCTCGAGCATGAGGCGGTCTCCTGCCGGAAGCAGGCACTATGGGCTGCCACCCGTTCTGGCATGGTCTCTTTCGCCGATGAAGCTTGCATGTCAGTGGAGCCGCCCACAACGGCAAAGCGCCCGCCCCGTTTCCGGGGCGGGCGCTTCTTGAAAACTCAGCCGCGTAAAGAACCGAATGATCCGCGGACGAATTACTGGATCACCTGCATGATGCGGCCGGTGTCAGGGTCGACCAGAACCGTGCGGTTGTTCACGACGGTGTAGCGATAGTCGGTCTTGCCGTACTCGGCGGGCACTTCATAGTAGGTGACGCCCTGCCGCGGCAGGGTCGCGCCGACCACGACGGGCTCAGCGTAGGTGTAGGACGGGCGGCGCTGTTCCACCACATAGGTCTGGAAGCGCGGGGTCTGGTCGCCAATGATGGCGCCGACCACGGCACCGCTCACCCCGCCGACAACCGCACCCACAGGGCCACCCACCAGCGCCCCGCCGACCACGCCCGTGGTGGCGCCGGCCGCCGCACCGCTCTGCGCGCCCGGCGCATTCTGGGCCAGGGCGAATCCGGGAACAGCGACAATGGCTGCGACGACGATAAGCTTCTTCAGCATGGAAGTAATCCTCCTGGTGAGTCAGCTCGAGAGAGGATCCCGTAAGCCGAACAGTCCAGGAGAGAACAAGATATCCGAAGATATGTTCCGGTAAATTATTTTACTTCGTTTCGAAACTTAGGCTGCAAGAGGCCCTGAATATGGCGGGGCCGACACTCCGGCGTCTCACGATGTCCGCCAGCCAGTGAAACGACATGTCAGGGCGCGCTCTGCGCCGCCATAAGGGCAGGCGCCCTTTCGGGCGCCGCCCGTATCAGCGGCCGAACTTCTTGTACTGGATGCGCTTCGGGATCACCGAATCGATGCCCAGCCGGCGCTTCTTGTCTTCCTCATAATCCTGGAAGTTGCCCTCGAACCATTCCACATGGCTGTCGCCCTCGAAGGCCAGCATGTGGGTGGCGATGCGGTCCAGGAAGAAGCGATCATGGGATATGATGACGGCGCAGCCGGCATAATCCTCCAGCGCCTCTTCCAGGGCGCGCAGGGTGTCCACGTCGAGGTCGTTGGTGGGCTCGTCCAGCAGCAGCACGTTGCCGCCGCGCTGGAGCGTGCGCGCGAGGTGGACGCGGTTGCGCTCGCCGCCGGAGAGCGAGCCCACCTTCTTCTGCTGGTCGCCGCCCTTGAAGTTGAAGGCGGCGCAATAGGCGCGCGAGGGAATTTCCTTCTTCCCCACATAGATCACTTCATTGCCGCCGGAGATTTCCTCCCAGACGGTCTTCTTGTCGTCCAGCGCGTCGCGGTTCTGGTCCACATAGCCGAGCTTCACCGACTCGCCGATGGTGATGGTGCCGGCGTCGGGCTTCTCCTGCCCCGTGATCATGCGGAACAAGGTGGTCTTGCCCGCGCCGTTCGGGCCGATGACGCCGACGATGCCGCCGGGCGGCAGCTTGAAGGAGAGGTCGTCGATCAGCAGCCGGTCGCCGAACGCCTTGTTGAGGCCCTCGAAGGCGATGACGTTCTGCCCCAGGCGCTCGGCCACGGGGATGACGATCTGGGTCGCCGAGGGCATGCGCTCGGAGGCCTTCTGCAGCAGGTCCTCGTAGCGCTGGATGCGCGCCTTGCTCTTGGCCTGGCGGGCGCGGGGCGAGGTGCCCATCCATTCCTGCTCGCGGGCCAGCGCGCGCTGGCGGGCTTCGTCCTCGCGGCCCTCCTGCTGGAGGCGCTTCTGCTTCTGGCCGAGCCAGGACGAGTAGTTGCCCTCGTAGGGAATGCCGTTGCCGCGGTCGAGCTCCAGGATCCAGCCGGTGACGTTGTCCAGGAAGTAGCGGTCATGGGTGACGATCAGGATCGCGCCGGGATAGGTGCGCAGATGGCCTTCGAGCCACGCCGTGGTCTCGGCATCGAGATGGTTGGTGGGCTCGTCCAGCAGCAGCAGCTCGGGCTGCTCCAGCAGCAGCCGGCAGAGCGCCACGCGGCGGCGCTCGCCGCCCGAGAGCTTGGCGACCTCGGAATCGTCGGACGGGCAGCGCAGCGCGTCCATGGCCTGATCGACCTTGCTGTCCAGGTCCCACAGGCCCTGCGCCTCGATCTGGTCCTGGAGCTCGGTCATCTCGTCGGCCGTCTCCTCGGAATAGTTCATGGCGAGTTCGTTGTAACGGTCGAGGATCGCCTTCTGCTTGGCGACGCCGTCCATCACGTTCTCGCGGACACTCTTCTTCGGGTCGAGCTGCGGCTCCTGGGCGAGATAGCCCACGCGCACGCCCTCGGCGGGGCGCGCCTCGCCGGAGAAGTCCTTGTCCATGCCCGCCATGATGCGCAGCAGGGTGGACTTGCCGGCGCCGTTATTGCCGAGCACGCCGATCTTGGCGTCGGGGTAGAAGGAGAGGTGCACGTTATCCAGCACCTTCTTGCCACCGGCATAGGTCTTGGTGAGGCCGTGCATGTGGAAGGCATACTGATAGGCAGCCATGGGGCGGGCGGCTCCGGAAAAGGAAGGCGGGAGGGTTGCCGCCGTTCTAGTGCGCCAGCGGTTGGAAGGGAAGGGCGAAGCGATTCCCTTCTGCGCATTCCCGGCCTAACCTTGGGGTGAGAAGCGGGTGGCAAGCCCCGCATGCGGAGATACGTCCCATGAGCCACGACCATGACCATCCGCACGAACATGCCGAAGATCATGCCCACGACCACACCCTAGACTGGCGCGACCATGGCGTGAAGGTGATCCCCGGCGACCAGCTCGACCCCAACACCGCCCAGACCCCCGGCATGAACCGCGCCACCGCCATCAACAAGGCGCGCGCCGGGGCGGAGAAGATCTGGGCGGGAACGGTGCACATCCATCCCGACGCCAAGACCGGGGCGCACCATCACGGCGACCTGGAGAGCGTGATCTATGTGGTGAAGGGCAAGGCCCGCATGCGCTGGGGCGAGCATTTGGAATTCACCGCCGAGGCGGGGCCCGGCGATTTCATCTTCATTCCCCCTTATGTGCCCCACCAGGAGATCAACGCCTCGGCGGACGAGGTGCTGGAATGCGTGCTGATGCGCTCCGGCCAGGATCCGGTGGTGGTCAATCTCGACATCGAGCCGGTGGAGAAGCCCACCGAAGTGAAGTGGATCGACCCCATCCACAGGGCGTGAGGGGGCGCAGAGCCTTTATATTGGCCGGGTTTGCACGCCGATTGTCGATGCCGGACAAAAGCCTGTTGCATTCGCATCCGGCTTTTGGCATAGACACCCACCTGCCGCGCGGGACACCGCGCCGGACAGATGGATGCGGGTGTAGCTCAGGGGTAGAGCACAACCTTGCCAAGGTTGGGGTCGAGGGTTCGAATCCCTTCGCCCGCTCCAGTTTCTCTCAGGCAAATCAGTGATCTATAAAGAAGCCGCCTTCGGGCGGCGTCTTTAGTTTTGCCTCCGTTTCAGACGTTCGGTGTTTATCGCGAAAGCGGGCCTCGCCCTCTGGTCATTCTCAGCGCCAGCATAGCTAAGGCGGACCAGGCACCGCCCGGTGGCCTGCCGGCCCGGACTGGCGCAATTGCATTGAGCATGATTGCATGGATGCCGACAGACCAGCGGCGCTACAACGCCAGGAGCGAGCTTATGGCCGCGTTCGCGAGCGCCCTTCTGGTATCGGCGGCGGCATCATTTGCCAGTCTAGCCGTGGCCGCTGAGATGCCGTTGGGTTGCTTCAGCCGAACCTATGACACTGCGCATTTGCAGAGCCATCGCAGCCAGCAGGTTCAACGTCTCTGGATCCGCATCGAGGCGTCCCGCTACGATCCTGGAAAGATCGACTTTGGCATGAATCTCTGGGTCAGTGGCCAGCAGCAGAAATGGCGCGCAGGGGGCCGCTGCGAACCGAACGGTACAGGATTGAGGTGCCAGCCCGACACTGACGGTGCCTCCGAACTTCTGGTCACGTTGGAGGGTGGCAACCTACGCCTCTCAAACCCGGGCAAGCTGAAGATCTTCGATGATGTGACCGGCCCTGACCTGAATGACAGGCTGATCGGCGGTCCGGAGGATTCAACCTTCCTTCTCCGGGCGACGCAGGACGCCGTCTGTCAGGATGACCGCTCGTAAGTGCCCTCCTGATCGTGCGCGCCATCGCTCATTCTGGCGCTCAAGGGCGTGCCGTGAGCATGATCTAACGGAGCTTGGCGATCCCGATGCCATCGAGTTTGGCGCGGTCTTTGATGGATTCTTCGCTGCGCGTCATCGCTTTCGAAATCGCCTTCAGTGACATGCCCTTCTTGGCGAGCAGCTTCAGCTTCTCGAGCTCCTCATGTGTCCAGGGTTGGCGGTGCCGCTCAAATCGCTCGGCCATGATCTGCTCCTGCGCGGCCGGGACATGTCCGGCATTCGCGTCCTCTATAGCAGTGATGGCGACGAACCCGATTGCCCGTATCGCCTCCACCACTCATCACCCGAGATCGGTCTGCAGCAGGCCGACCGTGAGATGCCGGAAAGCCTCGACAGCCTTTGCAAGAACGGCGTGAGGATCATCGGCGGCCGCAATCCAGAGCGAGGCGTTGAGTGCGGCGCCATTGAGCAGCCGGGCGGCCGCTTCCGCGTCCACCGGCCGGACCGTTCCCTCATCGATGAGCGCCTGGATCGTCTGCGTCGTCGTGCGAAGGCAGGCATTCTGGTTGGGCCATCGAGATGGATCGCCGAGCACGGCCGGCCCATCCAGCAGCATGATGCGCTGGATCTCCGGCTCGAGGGCCATCTCGATATAGGCGATGCTCTCCGCGAGAAATCCGAGCCATCGGGTCTTCGCCCGATCTTGTTCAGCGCGCAGCCGCGCCACCATTTCCCCGTCGATCTGGTCGATGACCGCCTGCAGCAGGCCCTTCTTGTCGCCGAAATTGTGGTAGAGCGCGCCGCGCGTCAGGCCGGCTTCGGCGGTCAGATCATCCATGGACGCGCCCGCATAGCCTTTGGCAGCGAACGCCTTCCGAGCAGCTTGAATAAGCTTGGCGCGGGTTTCCTCCACCATCTGCGCACGTCGTTTCGCGACCACCGTCATCCCCCAGATTACATACGCGGCGTATGCGTATTGACATACGTGGCGTATGTTCGGATATACAAACATACGGGGCGTATATCAACGACCGCCCGAACATCGGAGCGCAGGGGACCTGAAATCCCGAAGCCGAGCGCACGTCTCCCACTGTTCCCGGGAGGCCGTGCCGCAACGGACGGAGGGTCTCGCCTGCCGAATTTTGAATGGAGTGAAACGATGGCCAAACGCGATGCGGTCTTTCCGGCCGGCCGCCAGGCGCTGTACGAGATCAACCGCTATTCGGCGGCGATCCGCTCGGGCGACTTTCTCTTCGTCTCCGGCCAGGTCGGCAGCCGCGAAGACGGGTTGCCCGAGCCGGTGTTCGAAAAGCAGGTCCAGCTTGCCTTCGATAATCTCGCAGCCGTGCTGAAGGCCGCCGGCTGCACGTTCGACGACGTCGTCGATGTGACCACCTTCCACACCGATCCGGCGACGCAGTGGGAGGCAATTTCCGCCATTCGATCGAACGTGATCGGTGACCCGCCTTATCCGAACTGGACCGCCGTGGGCGTGAACTGGCTGGCCGGCTTCGATTTTGAGATCAAGGTCATCGCGCGCCTGCCGCCGTCCGCCTAATGGCCGTCCCTCTCTTCGGGGCGGCCCCATCCTCCATCGAGCGACCGGGCTCGTGCCGGGACACGCCTTGAGCGCGGCCGGCTATTTCCGCCGGTAGAGCCAGAGCGTGACCGGCGCGAGCACGAGGGTGAGCACCGCGGGCGCGATGAGCGCGAGCGCGACCTCGCTCGCCGTCGCGGTGCCGTTCATCAGGCCGCGGATGGCGGTTGCCATGAGCGAGACGGGGTTCACCTCGACGAAGGCGCGCAGCCATCCCGGCATGGTCGCGGGATCGACCATGATGTTGGACGCGAAGACGAGCGGGAACAGGAAGGTGAAGCCGATGGTCATCACCGTCATCGGCGTGCTGATGATGAGACCGAGCACGATGAAGATCCAGCCCATGCCGAAGCCGACCGCGACCAGCAGCGCGAAGGCGCCGAGAACGCCGGGGACGCCAGCCTCGGGCCGATAGCCGAGGATGAGGCCGATGGAGAGGATGATGGCCCCGGCGATGACGTGGCGGATGACGTCGCCCACCACGAGCCCGGCGAACGGAGCGAGCGACCAGATGGGCAGCGAGCGGAAGCGGTCGAAGAGGCCCTTGCCGAGATCGGTCGAGAGCCCCATGCCCGAATAGACCGCGTTGAACACCACGGTCTGCACGAGAATGCCCGGCAGGAAGAATTGCAGGTACTCGCCCGGCGAGCCCGCGAGCGCGCCGCCGAACACGAAGGTGAAGAGCAGCGTGAACATGATCGGCGTCATGATCAGGTCGAACAGCTGCTCGGGCACATGCCGGAACTTCAGGACGGCGCGCCAGCCGAAGACGAGCGCGTTCGACAGGGCGGATGGCGTGGGCGGCTTCTCTGCCGGCTCGAAATGGGCCGCTCCGCTGGCGATGGACGCAATATCGCTCATGCCTTCTCTCCGGCGTCGGTTGCGATGATCTTCCCCGTGAGCGCGAAGAAGACCTCTTCGAGGCTCGGGCTCCCCATGGAGAAGCTTGCGAGCTCGATGCCGTTCTCCATCAGCAGGGCCAGCGCGGCGTGCGCCTGCGCGGCGCTTGCGGTGTTGATCGACAGCTCCGCGCCCTCAGGGCTGCGTTGTGGCAGGCCGCCGAGATGCTGCTCCAGGAGCTCCTCGGCATCGGCGAGACGCGCGGCGTCGGCGAGGATGAGATGCAGGACGCCGGAGCCGATCGCGGCTTTGAGTTCGCGGCTCGTGCCTTCCGCAATCTTGCGGCCGTGATCGATCACGGCGATGCGCGCCGCGAGCTGGTCGGCCTCATCGAGATATTGGGTCGTGAGAAGGACCGTGACGCCGGCGTCCGCCAGCGCGCGGATCATCCGCCACACGCTTTGGCGGGCGCTCGGGTCGAGCCCCGTGGTCGGCTCGTCGAGGAAGAGCACGCCGGGCGTCACGACGAGCGAGGCTGCAATGTCGAGCCGGCGCCGCATGCCGCCGGAATAGGATTTCACCTGCTTCTTGGCGGCCTCGGCAAGGTCGAAGGCTGCAAGAAGGTGGTCGGCCCGCGCCTTCGCCGCCGCGCCGCGGAAGCCCCAGAGGCGGGCGAGCAGCAGAAGGTTCTCGCGCCCGGTCAGGTCCTCGTCGAGCGAAGCGAACTGGCCTGTGACGGCAATGGCGGCGCGCACCTTGTCGGGCGCGGCGAGAAGATCGTTGCCCATGACGGTCGCGGTGCCTTCGTCGGGCACCGTGAGCGTTGCGAGCGTGCGCATGAGCGTCGTCTTGCCCGCGCCGTTCGGTCCGAGGATCGCGAAGATCATGCCGCGCGGCACGTCGAGGTCGATCCCGTTCAGGGCCTTGACCTCACCGAAGCGCTTCACGAGGCCGCGCACGGAAATGGCGAGGTCGGAGGGCTGCACCGCCGCTGAAACGGCCTTCGCTTGTGCTGAGAGTGTCATGAGGTCGTCCGGGGTTGGTTACGCGGGCGATGGAGCGGCGCATGTAGCACGATTCAGCGGCCGAAGCGTGCCCGCCTCCGCGGGTTGACCACAATCTTACGCAACGGCAGATCCGCTCGAAGTTTTTCAACACCATGCGCCAGACGATGCAACCATGGTGCGAACAGCTTGGCAGTGGTAATTTGAAGTTCCCAATCAGACCGCAATCGCCTAGTTTCAGGCTCGTTCGGTTTTCGAGTTCATATTCGAAAGGGGGTAGAGCAGTAAGCGACCCCTTAATTGCTTGAGAAGTGCAACATTATGACACTCTATTCGTAACACATACGCTGAAATCGTCGATTGACAGAAATGCGACGACCAAGGCACGATGCTGTTTATATTCACTATCTCGTACGAGCAGGGCGCCCTTTTGCGCTGGTGAGCGAATGATGATTCCAAGCGACGAATTGATGTTGCGAGTAAAGCATGCATTTTTTCATTACGGCTACAGCAAGTTAACAATGGTCGATCTCGCCGAGGTGTGCGGATTTACCCGCCGGGCGCTCTATTATCACTTCAAGAATAAGGAAGAGGCGTTTCGCGCATCGATCCGCCACAGCAGCACCCAGGACATTCGCACAGCCCTCGAGGCGGGAGAGCGGGTGAGGCAGGGAGGCGGCAGCGCGGTCGACATCATCAGCGAGATCATGGACATCCGTTACGGGACCACGCGCCGTATCGTGCAGGTGTCTCCGCACACAGTCGAACTGAACGCAGTGGCCTTCATGAAGTGCCGGGACATCATGATCGAATTCGCGACCTCGTTTCAGAGCGACATCGAGAACCTGATCGTCTCGCTCGCCGAGGACGGTCTGCTTCATCTGACGGGCGACCTGTCGCCAAGGGAGATCGCCCAGGCGCTTGCCGATGGCGCGCGCGGGGTCAACCAAGCCCTGCCGCCCCCCGCGCTGACGGAGCTGTCGGGCCGTTATCGCCTGATGTGCCATAGCATTCTCTTCGGCAGCGCGGTGGCATCCAAGAGCGATGCCCGCGCAAAGCCGCACCCTGCACGCCGGCAAACCGTTCGGAGATAGGCCACAATTCTCGCCCGACGGCGTGTTCAGCCTAGGCGCGGGAGCTCATCTTGCGCTACCGTCGGGGCAGTCGGATCGGCCGGCTGGGGGCACCAGGGCCGTGGAATCCGGATCGACGCAAGCGGCTACGGCCGGCTCTTCCGAACCGACAGTCTCTTTCGAACCGGCAGCCTTACATGGGTCGGCGGAAGGTCAGAACGTCCGTGCTCTCCACCCTGGCCTTGCCGCCATCGGCGCGCGGATGGACGCGCTTCCCGTCACGCTCCTCCACCGTGCGATCCTGGCGCTCTGCACCGTCGGCCTTTCGGCGGATATCGCCGAAGTCGCCTTGAGCAACGTGCTGGCGGCCGTCTTTCTGGCGCCTCCTTACAGTCTGGCGAGATCGGATCTTTCCCTCCTCCTCGCATCGGTCTTCGCGGGCGGCGCGCTGGGGGCTCCGATATTCGGATGGCTGGCCGACCGCTACGGCTGCCGCCTCGCGCTGCAGATCGCGCTCGTGATCATCGCGGTGAGCTCCACGGCGGCGGCGACAAGCCAGGACATCACGTCGATGACCATCGCCCGGTTCGTCTCGGGCCTTGCGATCGGGGGCTACCCGCCCCTCACCGCGACGTATCTGTCCGACATCCTGCCGCCGGCCCGCCGCGGCGTTCTCATGATGGTCTGCGCAGGATTGGCCTTTCTTGGAGCGCCGGCAGCGATCCTCGCCATGAAGGCGCTTTCGCCGCTGACCTTCGGCCTGGAGGGGTGGCGCTGGGTCTTGGCGGGAGGCGGTCTGGTGGCGGCCATCCCGGCGGTGCTGCTGGCATGGGTGCCGGAATCGCCGCGTTGGCTGGCGGCGCGCGGGCGGGATGATGAGGCGGCTTCGGCTCTGCGGCGCTTCGAGGCGGCGGCGTCTCGTCATTCCAGGTCCTCGCCCCCCGTCGCCGCCTCCCCACGCGCGCCAGGGGAGACAGCGCCGCCCGAAACAGGGCGCAACGGCCGAAGGTTCGCGTTCCTCGCCATCCTTTACGGGTTGGGGCCCTGGGCGACGTTGGGTTTCCCGCTCCTGAGCGCCGCCGTCATGGTGCAGAAGGGGTTTTCGATCGGCGACTCGATCCTGTTCTCCGGCCTGTCCATGCTGGGCCCCGCCTTGGGCATCCTGGGAGCCGCCCCCGCCATCGACCTGCTGGACCGGCGCGTTGCGCTCGTTGTCACCGCGAGCATCATGGTCTGCACAGGCATCGCTTTCGCGGCCACCACGGCGCTCATTCCGCTGGTGCTGCTGGGCTTGGCCTTCAACCTCGCCAGCGCGGTCTACAGCGCCATCCTCGGCCTCTATGCAGCCGAGATGTTTCCGACATCGCGGCGGGCGTCGGCGACGGCTGGCGCCTGGGGCATGGGCAGGCTGGTGTCGATCTGCGTTCCCCTCGTGCTTCTGCCGCTGCTCACGGGTTCGGGGCCACTTGCCATGTTCGCCGTGATCACGGGCGCGCTCCTGCTCAGTCTCGGGCTCATCATCCTGCTCGGCCCGTCCGGCCGCCCCCGCCGCGCCCTGGCGTGAGACGCCGGCACGGAGAAACTTTCCCGTGAGCCCAGATGGGAGCCGGCCTTTCGGCATTGCACAGATTGCCCGGATGTGAGAAAGCTTGGCATTAGCTGTCCGAGAGCTCGGGGGTGTCGGGTTGTTCAGCTTCGCGCGTGGGGGCGCGAAGCTTCAGGCGTGGCCCGCACGGGACAGTCTTCGAACAATCAAAACCAGCGATCCTTCAGGCTGCCTCATGGGAGTGAACGATGCCCGGCGGCCCCTATGCGTCCATTGACGCAGTCAAGAGCGCTTTCCTTGCGACCCCCCTCACCTTCACGGACGCGACCAATCAGCTGATTGCGCTCGCGGCGTCAGGGGACCTCGACTTTCAGATCCAGGCCGGGCTCGGGATCGCATATCTCGTCGAGAATAATCCTCGGGTTGGCGGCTCTGGTGGCTCCTTCCAGGCCGCGACCCAGCTGGTCAGTATCCTCGCAACGGCGTTCCCGTTCGGCGCGACGCCGCCAACCTATGCCTACGGGCTTTTGGCCGGCATCCTCGCAGGTCCGTCATCCGTCATTCTCTCTGACACCGAAGCAAAGCTCGGGAGCCTCGTCGGACACGATGCAGCCGAGGCGAACCTCGCCATCGAGGCGCTCGCCGCCGCTTTCGTGGTTGCCGATGCGAACCATCGGTATGAGCCGGCCGCCGAGATCGCCAAGCTGCTGACGTCCGTGCCGCTCGGCGTCGCCGATCTCGCCACGGCGCTCGACGGCCTCGTACACAGCGACAACCTCGCGGTCCTGGATGCCATCGCGCTCCTCGGCCGCGTCGGCATCCTGTACGGCGCCCCGCTCGGCAGTGTCGCGTTCGCGAACGCCGCAAGTGCAGTGGCCGCAGGGGTCATCGCCCTGGTCCAGGCCGATGAGATCGATTCCGCTGCCGCCATCGATGCGCTCGTCGCCTCGGCCCAGAGCCTGGCGAGCCTCGCCTCCGGAGGCGGTGGCGCAGGTGCGCTCCAGTATCTCGTCGCCATTGCCGGGGCGGAGCCGAGCCTGTTCAACGTTGCCGGAGCGCAGCTGGCCGGGTTGGTGAACGGCAGTTCCTCGGCCCCGTCCACGAGCGTGGGCGCGCAGACCGCCGTGACGGCGGTGACCTCCGGTCTCGCGGCCGGGCAATTCACGGCATCGGAAGCCGTCTCCCTGCTGGCCGGCATTGCAAGCGCCGCCGGCACGCCCTCGCAGCCGTCGCAGGACCCGCTCCAGCGCGCGGGCACCGCCATCCGCGGGCTCGTGGAGAACGGAACATTGACCGCGGCGCAGGCCGCGGCGGCCATCCAGGACGCGATCACCGGCTTCGGCCTCACGCACGACGCGGGCGTCACGGTGCTCCTCGGCATCGGGGCGAACGGCAACTATCAACTCCTCAACAACACCTTCCAGTATGTCGGCAACGACGCCCTGATCGCCGCCGCTGCCGCCGCCTTGGCGGACCTGTTCGACGCGAGCCCGAGCATGTCGTCCGCCAGCATCGCGGCTGATCTTGCAAGGGCCTTCCTGGCGGATTCCAGCGCCCTGACCCTGAAGGTCCTCGTCCAGGCCGCCCTCGCTTCGGGCGACGCGGACGTGCATGCCAAGATCGGCGCCGCACTGGCGCAGTCGGCTGCGGCCGGAATCCGCGACGTCGAGAACCAAGCCCTGACCGTCGCGACCGCGCTTGCGGCCATCGGCGCGCAGGTTGTGGCGAATGCCGGTCATGGCGGGGCTGAAGCCATCGCGGTGGTGATCGGCTTTGCGGGCGCGACGACGGGCGACGCGAACGAAGTCCTGGCCGGACGCCAGATCGCGCGGATCATCGGGAGCGACGCCAGTCTCGTCCCCGCGGACAGCGTGGCGGAGGTGCTGGAGGCGGTGGCCACGCAGGCCCTGACCAGCGCGCAGGCGACCGTGCTGTGGGCAGGTGTGGCGACGGCACCGAACGCCGCCGGGCAGATCGCGGCCTGGAATGCGATCGCGTCCTTGCTGTCCGCCGACCTCGCGAACCTCGCGGTTCTCGATGGCGCGATCGGCGGGCCGGGCTCGCCGCTCGGCTTCGACGAGGCCTTCACGCTCCTGGTTAATATCCAGGCCTTGGCCACGGCCCCGGTTGCCTCCGCGATCCTCGCCGAGGCTATCTCGCTCGCGGCCCGAAGCCCCGACGCAGATCATGTCGCCGCGATCCTTTTCGCGGCCGTCGAGACGGCCGGGCAAGCTCTCTTCGGCGTCCAGAAAGAAGCCGTCCAGGCGGGCGTCGCGCTGGCAGCGGCCACCCAGATCGCGGCCTTTGTCACTGAGGGTCTGCTCACGGCAGAGAGCGCTGTGGCGGACGTAGCGATCGCTGTGGGGAATGGGACGCTCAGCCCGCTTCGCGCCGTCGCCGCGCTCGCCAATCTCCAGGCCGCCGGCCTCGATGGCAATCTCATCGAAGACGCGCTTCAGGACCTGATCGATGGCGGGGCCATTTCGGCCCGGCAGGTGGTCCTGGCGCTGATCGATCTCCAGGTGCCCGGTGCCTCGGCCGCCCTTCAGGCCGCGTTGGCGGGCGAACTCGACACCATCCTCACCACGCCCGCGAACTTCGCCGCGACGGCCGGTCTCGGCAGCGCCGCCCAGGTTCTTCACGTCAGCGATCTCATTGCCGCCCTGTTCGCCACGGACGTGGCGGCTGCGCAGGCCGTGCTCGACGCGCTGCCGGCCCGGATCGCGGCCGGCAACGACATCACCGCCGAGCAAGCCTCGCAATTCCTGCTCGATCTCTATGGTGAAGGGGAGGACGCTGGGGTCGCGGCGCTCGCGTCCATCGTCAGCCTCGCGAGCACCATCCCGCCTGGCCACATCGCGCCCTACATCACCATCTTCATCATCTCCAATCAGCTGGGTTCGACCATCGCTGCTGGAGAAATCACGGCTGCGGCCGCCGTTACCCTGCTCGAGGCCCTTCTTCCCGTCGAGCCGGGCTCCGTCCGGACGCTGTTCGCGACACTGATCGTCGACGCGCATCTGACGGTGGCGGCCCTTGATGCCGAAGTGGCGCTGGGCAATATCGCGCCCCTCGACGCGATTGAGATCCTCGGCTCCGTCATCTCGCGCGCGGACGGCACGGTGCGCGCGGACGCCCTTACCGAGGTTGCGGCCCTCGCTGGGACCGATGCCGGGCTCGGGCAGGCGGCGCTGGCCATCTTCGTGGCGCTCGCCGGCAGCACCAACCCGTCCAACCGTGAAACGGGATATGCCGGCATCGACGCGCTCGCGGTGGTGCCGGGCCTCGGCAAAGCGGCGTTCGAGGCGCTTCTGCCCTTCCTCAACGCCAGCAACATCCTTGTTGCTGCCGACACGCAGACGGAACTCGTGTCGCTGCTCGCCGACGGGCGGCTCACCACGGACGAGGCGATCACCGCTCTCCGCACGCAGCTCATAACCGGCAGCCCGGTCATCACCCATGAGCAGGTGCTCGACACACTGGTCGCGCTCTCCCATATCAGCGCGAGCCAAGCGTCCATCTACGCCAATCTGGAGGCGATCGCCGTCAACGGCACCGGTGGGGTGACGCTGACCGACGTCATCCTCGCTCTGGCCAACGACCTCAGTGCCCGCATGGGCGAAAGCAGCTCGGCTGCCGTCGCGATCATCGACATCGCCAATGGGGGTCTCTCTCCGTCCGATCTGGCCGGCATCATCGTGCAGGCCTTCATGCTGTCCGCGGCCGAGAAAGCCGCGCTGCTCGCCCAGATCGGCGGCCTGACGGGCCAGGCGCTCGCCTATGGGCTCGAGATCGCGTCCCGCGCAATGCCCTTGAGCGGGCTCGGCGAGGTGATGGGCAGCGGGCTGAACCAACTGAGCCCGCAAAACGCCGTCGAGATTGTGCTCGGCAGTTATGCCAACGTTTCGCGGCCGTTCGCCATTGCCGAACTGGACGCGCTGATGGCGGCGGGCAAGCTCAGCGCGGCGGATGTGGCCTTTGCCATCATCCATCTCGCCACCAGCGCGCAATGGCCGACCGCGGAGGCGATCGATACGCTGGTGGGCATCGCCTATGGGTCGGCTTCGCCCGCCATCGTCGCGGCAGCCGCCGAAGCGATCGCCGACGCCATCACCGGCGGCAGCGCGTCGAGCGTCGGCGCCCTGGTGGCCGCCGACATCCTGACCGGCCTCAACGACGCCGTCGCGAGCCAGCACGCAACGCCCATGCAGGCCCTCGCGCTGATCGAGAAGGCATACCTGTTCCGGCTGGCCCAGGTGGACTCCCACGACCTTACGGGCGCCGCTTTCGAAGCCGCGACGGCGACGCTGCTGGCGACCGTCAACGACGAACTCACCTATCTGACCTCACACGGCCTTTCGCTGGACGAGGTGGTCACCGCGCTTGCGCAGGCCTCCGCGGATGCCGCGCCGGCGCAGCTCGCCGCCATCGGGGCACAGATCGTCGCCCTCGCCTCGGCGACGCTGCTGCCCGCCGACATCGTGGCCGATATCATGGCCGCGACAGCCGGTTCGACCGGGATCACCGACGCCCAGGCCGCAGCCATTCTGGTGTCGACCGCGATCGCCGGGGGGAATGCGGTGCAGCTGGAGGCCGGCCGCGCGATCGGTGGGCTCTACACAGACGGCTCCTTCTCGGCCACGCAGGTCGTCGCGGCGATCGATGGGCCCACCTATGGCGGGACCGTGTCACCGGCACAGGCTCTGGCCCTGACCCTCGGCGTGGTCTCGGTCGGCGGGGCGGCCGCCGTCGGCCTGATCATGAGCCATCTCAGCACGCTCCTGACCACTCCGGTCCTGGCGAGCGGGATGAGCGACGCCGTCCTTGACCACACCATCACGGCCGTCCAGGCCATCGATGCCGCTGCCGCCGCCTCCATCTCCTTCGGCAATGTCGCGACGACGATCGCAATCGCGGAGGCCTTGGTCGCCAGCGGCGGGATGACACCGGCCGAAGCCGTCGCCGCGCTCGGGCCGTCGGCGGGGGACGGGTTCTTCTCGGTCAGCGCCGCTTTGCAGGTGGTGATGGCGCTCGCGGCCGGAGAAACCACCGCGCACGAGACCGACATCGGACTGGCGCTCGGCGAATGGCTGGCGGCGGGCTGGGTGACGGAAGCCCAGCTCTCGGCCGGATTGCTGCTCGGCATCAACGGCGACCTCTCCGGCCACGCCCCGGTCATCACCATCGGCGAGGCGATCCAAGTCCTTCTCGGGCTTGCTTCTGCTGCGAACGCCGGCGTGTCGGAGATCGGCGACAGGTTGCTCGCCAGCTTCATCGAAGCCGAGCAAGTCGCAGGCGCGATCGCAACCATCGACGCATCGGTTGTGGCCGGCACCCTCACCGGAGCAGAGGCCCTCGATCAACTGCTTACCCTGGCCGCCGGGTTCGGCCCGACCGCCAACGTCGCGGTCGCCGCGGAGCTGGTGTCGCTGGTGTCCAACGGCCATCTCGGGATCACGACCGGCAACGGCTTCTTCCTGATCCAGTCGGCCCTCCAGATGGCGGTTGCATCAGAGGCCCTCGACAGCGGCCGCGCCGTGTTCATCGGAGCGCTGGCGCTCCAGAGCCCGGCGGATTTCGTCAATCCAGGCGCTCTCGTCTACGCGTTGATCGATAGCGGCGCGATCACGCCCGCCGCCGCGACCGCCCAGCTCGTCGCCGCAACGGAAGCGGCGCCTCAGACCGTTCCGGCCACCACGATCGCCGCGCTGCTGGCCCAGTTCGCGAACAACTCGTCCACATCGGGGCAGATCCCCGCCCTCGTGGCCGCCAGCGTGGCGAGCCTCGCAACGCTGATGGAGACCGGGTCGCTCAGCCCGAGCTTCTTCGCCGCGCCCTCTCCCGATGCCAAGCTGCTGATCGAGATCCTCGACGTCGTCGACGCCCGGCTCGCATCGGCGCCGAGTTCGGCGCTGCATGCATTGCAGGACAGCCTCTACGCAGCTCTCCTCACTCTGCCTGACGCAACCGTCGTGGCGGGCGTGGAGACCGCTATGGCGGGCGGCCTCGTGACGGTCGCGCACGGCCTCGGCATCCTGATCGAACTCACCTCGCGCGGCGGGTCGAGCCTCGATGCGGCGGTCGCAGCAGAGCTTGCCTCCCTGATCCAGGGGTCAAGCGCGACGACCGCCCAGGTCGCGAATGCCTTCTCGGCCGCCGAGGATGGGATCGTCCTTCTGGCAGGAATGATCGACCCGGCTGTGCCGGTGAGCGAGCTCACGGCCGTATTGGCCCGCCTGCTGTCCGACACCTTGACGTCCGGCGCGACGGCGGGAGCCGCCGCGAGCGACATCGCCGGGGCGGTCGGCGGAGCCGGTCCCGCGCTCACCGCCGCCCAAGCCGTGTTCGCTTTGTCGAGCTTCGGTCAGGTCGGCCAAACCGATGTCACCCATGCGGGCGCCGTCGCCATCGCCGGCCTCGTCGCGGCCGGCAAGATCACCGAAGACGACGCGCTGGCCGGCGCCGAGCATGTCCTTCTCGCGGCACCGACCGGGGCCGCCCAGCTCGGCGAAGCCGCGCTCATCGCTGCCTTCCTCGGCGCGCTCGGCCATGACGCGGCCGGGATCGTCGAGGCGATCGTGGATTCGGCGGGTGTTGCCATTTCGAGGGTGGACGCGGTCCACGTTCTGGCGCTGCTGACGGCCACGCAGAATCCGGGCCTGGGCGATCCGTCCGCCCCGGTGGTCACCGATGCCGCCATCGCGCAGGGCCTGATCGACGTCGCGATCGGCTTCCCATCCCTGACCCTCGACCAGGCTCTGGCCACGTTCGCATCCGTGCCGCTGGCCAGTGTCAACGACACTTTGGACATCCTGTTCGCCGTCGCGACAGTGGGGGCGATTGGGGCGCAAGTCTCCGCCGGACACGCGGCGGCCCTGTCAGGGGTGGTCAGTTCCACGGTGCTCGCCGGCCTCGTCGACGACCTCACGCTCGCCCAGCAGACCAATTTCGTCCTGGGCCTCTCGTCCGGCGCGCAGGCGTTCGCGGCCGACATCGCTGTCCGGCTCGACTTCCAGGCACCCGCTCAAAACCTCGCGGCCAATGTCATCACGGCGCTGCAGCAGGGGGTGGTCGCCCAACAGGCCGCCTTGGCCTTCCTAGTCGGCTTTGCCAATGCCACTCTCCCAGGGTCGGCGGCCTCGCCCGCCGGCAGTTCGGACTATGCGAACCTCGCCTTCCTGATCGCCCGCGTCGCCGTCAACGAGGCCGGGCTTCAGGGCGCTGCGGTGGACGCCATCGCCGGCATGGTCGACCGTGGACTGATCACGTCCGCTCAGATCTTCGCCGGTATCGACACGGGCATCGTGCAGCAGACCCTGACGGTGCCCCAGGCGGCGTTCCTTCTGTTGAACGCGATTCCGGTTGTTCCCTCGACGGACATCGCAATCGCAACGAAGTTGATCTCGCTCCTCCAAGTCGCGGATCTCTTCGAGGCAATCGATGCAGCCGTGACAAGCGGCGCTGTCGTTCCCGCCGAAGGCATGCGGCTGTCCGCCATCCTGGCGGCGCTCAACAGCGCCTACACGGCGGACGCCGCCGCCGCGATGGTGGCGCTTCTCGTCCCGAACGAGCCGCCCGCTACGACGGTCATGCAGGCCATCGACGCCGTCAAGGACCTCGGGACCGCGGCCGTGCCTGATACGACGACCGCCATCGCCTCGCTCATCCGGGCGCTGATCGCGACGGGTGCCGTGGATGCCGGGCAGGCGGTCGCGCAAGTTCTGGCATCGGGGACGACGCTGCCGGAGAGCGAGACAGCACAGCTCCTGATCAAGCTGGGCGTGAGCGCGGACCTCGCCCTCTCGGCCGCAGCTGCTGCGGCCTATATGAACTATTTGGATGATGGATCGGCGCTTGCGGACGCGGTCGCGGCCGGCCTTATCCACGGCACCCAGGCTGGGATATTCGCCGCCACGGTTCTCGCCAATCACGATCCGCAGAGTGACCCCTTCTTCTTCCAGATTACGATGTCGCTGGGGGAGCAACTCGCCTCGTTGGTCCGGCCCGGACTTTCGATCACGGACATCCTCACCGCCATCACGTCGGCGGGAACGCCGGAGACCAATCTCCAGCTGTTCGCCGCGATCGTCGTCGCCGTCCCGAGCAACGATCCTGCCGTCCTTGGCGCGACACGAGACCTGATCACGGCCGGGACGATCACCATCGATGAGGCGCTCGCGGCGTGGGGCCAGCTGCTGCACGAGGGGAACCTTCCTGCGGTGGGCCGTCTCGTCATCGAACTCGCTGCGGGTCCGGTATCGGACAGCCTGGTCCTGGAGGTGGTTTCGCACATCGACGAAGGCCGGATCGCGCGGGATGCGATCCTGTCCGATCTGCAGGCAGCGCGGGCGGCGGGCGGGAACCCCGCGCAGCTCGAAGCCATGGCCTTCGCCATCGCTGGAGCTGTCGATCTGTCGCCCGGCGCCGCCTTCCAGCCGGGCGCCGCGTTCTCCTATCGCGGCCTGGGCCATTTCCTTGCGGCGCCGCTCGCTGCCCTGACCGACGCCACAGCGGCCGCCGCAGCGATGGCTGAGTTCATCGCCGTCGCGGATGCGGCCCTCGTGGCGGGACGGCTGAGCGCGTCGCGGCTCGCGTCCCTCCTGACGAGCTTTGCGACCGAGGACGGGCCCGGCCCCTACGCCGTGCTGGCCGCAGCCACCGAGTTGAGCGCGCTGCTGGACAGCGGGCGCTTGACCACAGCGGAGCTCGTCTCCGTCATGACGGGCTTTGCCCAGGGTTCCGGCGATCCCGCCGGAAAACTGGTGCACCTCCTCGTCGAGATGTCCGAGCCGGCCCTGGAGAGTTCTGTCGAGGCCGTATCGGCCCTGGTGAACGGCGGCTACATCACCGCCGTGGCCGCGGCGAGCGCTGTCCATGAATTGTCGGGCACGACCCCGGCCGGCGTCGCCGCGGGCCTCGCGCTTGCGCCGGAAGTCGCCGAGGAGTTTCTGCTCCGCCTCACCCTCCACGGCAACGGCCCGATCCAGGACGCCGCCTTCGCGCAGGTGGTTGCCGACATCGCGAGCGGCTCGCCGGCGGTCGGCGACGGGATCACGGGCGCCATCCAGTCGGGATGGATGGCGGCGCTCGACGCGCTTCATGTCACAGCGCGGCTGCTCGTGGCCGAGACCTCCGATCCGGCCGGCGTGTTCGGCACATGGGCCGCCTCCCACGTCCCCGCTCTCGTATCGGACGCGGGCCTCACGGCGCCCGAGGGCGCGGCCATCTTCCTGAGGGCGCTCACGACTGCGGGCTCGACCGGGCACGGGGAGATCCTGGATATCCTGCTCGGACTTCCGGGCGGCCTCGATACGATCCACGACGCGTTCGTCGCGGATCCGACCCTTGCGGCCGCGACCATCGACGCGCTGCTCAGCATCGCGGACAATTCTCGCTTCGGTGCTCAAACCACGGCCGCGGCGCTCGCCGAAGTGCTGGAGATCTTCCACGAAGGCCGGCTCAGCGCGGCCCAGCTCGCCGCGCACGCGATCGCCTCCGGCCATTTCGAGATCCTGCGGGTCGCGGTTCTGACCGATGCGCCGGACGAGGCCACCAAGGTCGCCTTCACGGCCGACTATGTGGCGCATTTCCGGACCATGGGCGACCATCTGCTGGCGGATACGTGGCTGTCCGCCTCCGATGCGCAGGTGGGCTACGATTACTTCCGGGTCACGCACGGGCTGATGACCATCGCCGAAGCGGCGGCGGACCTCATCACCTTCACAACCGGCAGCGGCGCGTCCGTCGACGAAGCGCTTCTCAACCTCAGCCGGTTGTTCGGACCGACCGACGCCGTGAGCGCAAACCAGATCAAGGCATTCGTGTTCGCCCGCATCGAGAGTGGCGATCTCCAGTTCGATCTCGCGCACCACATGCAGACGGCCGGCAACGCGCTGACCATGAACGAGGCGATTACCCGGTTCTTTCCGACCGGCATCGCCAATTACCAGCACGATCCGGACACCTACACTGACCAGTTCGCGGCCGAGGCCTACCTGCTGGCCCAGATCAATGCCGGCCAGGCGCTGAGTGTGTCGGGGTTCCACCCTTTCGCCACCATCACGGTCGCCCCGGGGGTGCAGTATCTGCTGCCGGGCCCTGCCAACCGCTCATCGTTCGGTCTCGAATTGGCGCTGGGCGCACTGATCGAATCCCCGACCACGAGCCCATCCGCCAAGGCCGAAGCCCAGGCGGCCATCGGCCAGCTCCTGCTGTACGGAAAAGCTGCGGCCGACGTGGTCGATTACGTTACGGACCGCTCTCAGCCGAACCATTTGACGGTCGATCTCGACCTGGCGCTCTCCCTCCTCGACGCCCAGGCCGACCTCGCGCGGACGGCCAGCAGCGATTCAGATCCGGAGCTGGAGCGCCAGATCGCCCTTGCGTGGCTGTTCGTGAACGATCGTGCCGGCGTCGGGCGTCTAAATTCGCAGAACTCGGGCCACGTGGAATCGAACCTGCGCGGTCAGCTGCTGTCGGCCGCCTATGTCGATGACGTGGTTGCCGGCCTCGGCGCGCTCATATCGCTGCCCTCCAGCGTATACGCGCGCGATCAGCTGGCCGCCGCCACCGAAGATTATATGAAGAATGGATATCTGCCCGCCCACGCCGGCGATATCCAGAACGACATCGACACCATTTTGGGGGGCGGCAGCCCATCGGTTCAGCAGAACCTCTATGGGCTTCTCGATACCGGATTTTCCAAGACGCAGGGGATGCAGAACTTCCTCGGCGTGATCCACGACGACATCGTAACCGATCCCACCAGTGTCGAGGGCTATGCCAGGCTCGGGGCCGCTTTGGCGGGCGGCTCGCTGGCGAGCGAATTGGGCCGGAACCTCCTGGGCGTCAGCGGGTCGACCCTTACCGTCGCCGGGATCGGTTCGAAGCTCGCGCTCTACGCTCTGTCCCAAAGTGTCGTCTCAAACTTCCTGGGAGAGGGCCTCACCGATACGCTGCGCGGCGCCTTCACCATCGCGGGGGCCACGGCGGGCCTCATCAGTTCGATCGTGTTCGAATCCAGCCAGGAGGCCGTCGACAACGGCAAGACGGCTGTCCCCCACCTTCTCGATTTCGGCAATGCCGTAAAGAACGGCGATACGGCGGGGATCCTGTCCGCCTCGGGCCATCTGGTGAGCGACTACTACAAGATCACCACCGGTTTCGACCTGAACGTCGCCGGAAACTTGGCGACGAGCCTCGGCTTCTTTCTCGGCGATCTGGCGACCGGGGACGTGGACGCTCTCCATCACGACATTACCCGCCTCGGTGACGACTTCGTCGAATTGTTCCGTTCGAACGTCTATGTGGGCATCATCGGGGAATCCCTGATCACCTATTCCGCGACCATCAATTCGGCTCTCTACACGCTCGGCTCTGGCCTCGAACTCACGCTCGACGGGATTGTGTCCGGCGTCGCCTATCTGTCCGAGCGCGCCGAAGATGTCGGCGATTGGATCGTGAGCAACATCTTCGGCATCGACGGCTACATCGAGGGTGCGACGGTCTTCGCCGACAGGAACCTCAACGGCGTCCAGGATCCCGGCGAGGCCAGCGCGGCGGTCAGTCCGACCGGGGGCTACACCCTCGTCAACCCGGTTGGCCGGATCACCCTGAGAGGCGGCATCGACACGGCCACGGGCCTTGCGTTCACCGGCACCCTGACGGCTCCGGCGAGTTCATCCGTCCTGACCCCGCTCACCACTCTCATTTCCAAGCTCGCGACGCCGGGCGATGCCAATCCCACCACCGCCGAGACGACCATCTCGACGGCGCTGGGCCTTGCCTCCGACATCGACCTCATGACCTTCAATCCCGTCTCCGAGACGCTTGCGGGCGATTTCGATGCCAGGAAAGTCCTGGCGGCCGGGTCCATGGTCCTCAACACGATCACCCTGTTGCAAGCCGCCGGCGCAGCCGATGCGGTGAGCTTCATGGCGGAGAAGATGTCCTCCGGCGCGCTGTTCGATCTCACCAATGCCACCACGGTGCAGAATCTTGCCATCGAGGCCGGCGTCGGAGCCGCCGCGAGCGCGGCGGTGGCGGCGCTGGCGACGGCCTCCAACACCCTCGTGACCCAGGCCGCGTCCTCCCAGTCCGATGCCGCTTCGTTCCTGCGCACCGTGTTCGCCATCAGCATCGACACCCAGGGCGCGGCCGCCGATGCGATCCGGGCGGCAGGAAGCGATGCCGGCGCGCTCAACGCGGCCATCGCCGCCCATACCGGCTCGGCCCTGGATCAGGCGGTGGCCGACAATGTTCCGGAGGTCGGATCGCTCTATCCCAGCCGCCATGTGGTCGACGGCGTCTCGCTGAAGGCCGCCCTGGATGGTCACGGCATCGAACTGATGTTCGATGCCGACCATGCCGTGCCGGGCCATTGGGTGAGGTTCGAGGCCCAGGGATCCTCGCTTCCGGGCGGCGCGACCTTGCTGGTCTATGCCGTGGACGCGGCCGGCAACCTCGTCAGCCGCGCCGACCACCATGTCGGCACCGATGTGACGCTGGACGCGGCCACGCTCGCCACCATCGGCGCCGTCTCGGACGATCACGGCAACGACATTCTCCTCGGCGGCCAGTCGGTCTACCTCAACGCGGGCGAGCAGTTGCGCTTCGCGCTTCTCAGCGGCAACCACGCGGTCGACCTCTCGCCGCCCATCGAGATCCTCGCCAAGGCGGACGGCTCGCTGCATCTGGATGTCGCGGGATTGCAGGTCAGCGCCATCACCAACAGCTCGCTGTCCGACAGCGCGGAACTGGCCGGCTTCCAGCGGGACAGCGGCGAGCCTCTGCTGTTCCTGCACCAGGGCGATACGTTGAACGTGGAACTCGCGGGCAGCTCCGCCAACACCAATACGCTGAGCTTCGTGCATATCGACGTGGATGGGGCCACCGGCGCCTGGAGCGTCGGCGGGGTGGCCTATGGCGACACCGATGCCTTCCACCACGCGGTCGCCGCGCAGCTCGACGCCGGCTTCTCCGCCGCCCATGGCGGTGCCTCTTTCAACGAGGACGCCACGTGGACCGTGGCCGGCACCACCGGCTACTACGCCCCGGTCCTGATGACCCCCTCCGGTCAGGTCTTCGTGGTCGGCAACGGCAATACCGGCGGGTTCGAATATGTGCGGATGTTCGGAGAGAACACCTTCGGCTTCGAGGATCTCGCCTACGATCAGGGCTCGGACTTCGACTATAACGACATGGTCATGCGGCTGACGCCCGTTCCCGGACACTTCGTGGACGCCGTGGTCTAGGCGTCGCGGGACCACCCGCTTGGCGCTGCGGCGGCGCCGCAGCATCGCGCAACCGCGCCCGGGCCACCGGGCGCGACGATCGGACCGCCTCAAAAATTTCTTAGTGGCGGCGTCTGATAGCAAGGTTCCAGGGCCGTTCGGACGGCCCGGACAAGGGAGGCGACCATGGCTCGAAAATTCATCGATTGCCGTGAGGTGCCGAGCGAAATGAACTGCACCGTCGCGATAAGCGCCGATACCGAGGCCGAGGTCTTGGAGGCGGCGGTTCAGCATGCGGTGGCACTGCACGGGCATGACGACACGCCGGAACTGCGGGAATTCCTGAAAGGTGCGATCAAGGACGGCACGCCTCCCATGGAGGCCCCTAGCCGCGCTGCCTGACGGCAACTTGGCCAGGCGGCGCCGGGACGCCGGGGAACAGCTTCTCCAGGTGGGCCCTCCGGTGGCGGGTCGCGGCGAAAGCGGAGAAGGTCTGCTCCGCCCCGTATGGTGCCCTGAGGACGGGGTGCAGGTCCGCGGCCATGCGCAGGTGACCGCCGATCCGGCGAGGCATCGTTGCGTGCAGCGTTATCCTTATGTACGCAAGCATGGGTGACAAGCGCTGGCGAAAGTGTTCTAGCTAGGCCCTGCGGCAGACGTTATGGGCGGTTCGATGGAGCAAGAAGGGACGGGCGTGGCCACGGCGGAGGCGCCCGATGTGCGGATTCAGGTCGGCACCCGGCTGAAGCATGCGCGCCTTACCATCGGGGCTCGGCTGAAGGACGTGGCCGAGGCCGCGAGCTGCTCGGAAAGCCTGCTCTCCAAGCTTGAGAACAACAAGATCCACCCGTCGCTCAACATGCTCTCGCGCATCTGCGACGCGCTGAACCTCACCATCGGCCAGTTGTTCGAGACCCCCAATTCGGACCACACCGTGGTGGTGCGCGAGGATGCGCGCGTGGTGGTGGACCTCGACCCCGTTCAGGGGCGGGGGGTGCGCATGGAGCGCCTGATCCCCTACACCAAGGGCCACCTCCTCCAGAGCACCATGCATGTGATCGCCCGCGGCGGCAGCAGCGAGGGCGTGGTGACCCATGACGGCGAAGAAGTCGGTTATGTTCTGTCGGGAACCATAGAATTACTTCTCGGGGACCGCGTGTTCCGGGTCAATGCCGGGGACTCTTTTATTTATCGTTCCGAAATACCCCACGGTTATCGCAACGTGGGCGATGAAGAAGCGCGGATTCTCTTCGTAAATACGCCGCCGACCTTCTAGCGTTTTCACGCGCTGCATAAAGTTTTTGCGCATTCAACGATTGGGCATCGCGCGCCGCGTCCCTGCGGGTGCGCCGGCATGCCTGACTGCGCGGGCAAGCGGCAAACCTGCACAAATATTGGCTTTACGTCAGCTTTCCTGACATTCAAGTCGCTTGAATGGATCCTCGATTGGAGTAACGTTTTCCCTGTGGTGGCCCTGCGGCGGGCGATCACCAAGGGAGACGGAAATGGCGGAAGAGCTGCTCATCGACCAGGAAATGGACGTGACCCACGGGGTCTATCAGCCCTATGGCTGGCACCATTGGCCGAAATATCCCTGGATGAGCTACCAGTTCCGCCGTGCCTTGGGCGAGACCCAGGAAGGCGGCGGCACCGTCTCCGAATGCTTCCTCGCGGCGAGCCGCATGATCCCCGGGGACAAGGAGAGCTGGCACCGCGAATGGAAGCACATCGCCGACTTCAACCAGGAGCGCGGCGACGAGGAGTTTTCCAAGGGCCACATCCGCACTGCAATGAATTGCTGGCTGCGGGCGGCCAATTACTATCGCCACACCGAGTTCTGGCTGGAATATGCCGACCCGCGCCGGCTCGATGCCTTCACCGACATGGAGGAGTGCTCGCGCAAGTTCATCCAGAACCTGAATCCCGCCGGCGAGGTGCTCCAGATCCCCTATGAGGACGGCAAGACGCTGTTCGCCTATTTCGTGCGCGCACCGTTCGACACCGGAAAGCAGCCCGTCCTCATCTGCATGGGCGGGCTGGATTCCATCAAGGACGAGATGTGGTTCATGCAGGCCCATGGCGCGCTCCAGCGCGGCATCTCGGTGCTGATGATCGACGGCCCCGGCCAGGGCGGCACACTCCGCCGCCACCGCATTCCGACCCGGCCGGACTATGAGGTGCCGATCGGCAAGTGCATCGATTACCTGCTGACCCGCGACGATATCGACCCGTCCAAGATAGCGGTCTGCGGCTCGTCCCTCGGCGGCTTCTATGCCGCCCGCGCCGGCTGCTACGAGCCCCGCCTCGCCGCCGCCATCTCCCATGGCGCCATCTGGTCGATCCCCGAGCTGTGGGAAGGCGCGAAAGAAGACCACGGGCTCGCCGACCACATCAAGACCGTGTTCGGCGCCTCCACCATGAAGGAGGCCATGGAGAAGGCGAAGCCCTTCGTCCTGGAAGGGCACCTCGACAACATGAAGTGCCCCTACCTCATCGTCCATGGCGGGCACGACGTGCTCGGCGTCGCCGCCGCCCAGAAGGTGGCGGACTATGCCGCCGCAAAGGGCGTCGACGTCACCCTGCGCTTCGTCACCGAGGAGGAGACGGGCGCCGACCACTGCCAGCACGACAACCCCACCATCGGCCAGGAGCTGATGGCCGACTGGCTGGTGGACGTGTTCGGCATCGATGAGCGCGAGCTGCGCAAGAAGATCACCAATCCCCTCATCTGACAGGTAGCGGACGGACCAGGCACCCCTTTCCGGAGAACCCCAATGGCCTACGTCGACGGTTACGATGACGCCTATTACTCCATGACCTGGATGGGCTCGCGGGGCTATCCGGAGGGCGGCAATTCCGGCCGGTGCTACTTCACCGGCCCGCTCGCCATGTACCGCCTCAATGGCGAGAGCGACGTGCTGTTTGCGGACGGCACCTCGGGCGACGGCTTCTCCTTCCGTTGGACCCCCGTATGGGGCGCGCCGGCCTTCAATGGCGGGGCGGGGCCGTTCCACGAGATCTGGGAATACACTGCCCAGTCCCTCGGCTTCAAAGGCCATTGGGAAGAGGACCACGAGAACGGCTTCGAGGAGGCGTTCGCCAAGCTCTGCGGGCTGATCGACCAGGGCATTCCGGTGCAGGTGGGCCTGCATTACTCCCTGATGCTGCCTTACGGCGCAAAGGGCTCGCCGCGCCTGAAGTTCCAGCACGAGACCATGGGCAAGACCGGCTTCGGCCACCATGTGGTGGTGGCGGGCTATGACCTGGAAGCGGGCACGGTCACCATTTTCGAGCCCAACGACATCATGCCCCATTCGCGCTACGACGCGCCCATCAGCGTGTTCCGCGAGGCGTGGACGCAGGCGAAGCAGCGCGGCCCCTCCGGCTACGAACCGTGGGAGCACCACCACCCCTATGGCGGCGAGTGGACCTTGCATGACGGATACGGCCCCTTCCTCATGGTGTGGGTGGAGCGGGGGCGCGATCCGGATTGGGATATCGCGAAATCCATCCGCCACTCCTTCCGCCGCAACCTGAAAATTCTCTGCGGCGACTATCCCAAGCCCTATGCGCTGTTCGGCAATCAGTGGCAGATTCCGCGCTTCGAGACCGGCGCGCCGGGCATGGCTGCCTTCGCCGAGAAGATCCGCTCCGGCGAGATTGGCGACGTGCTGGCGCCCACCGGCGAACTGCGCCCGCTGTTCCTGCGCGGCCAGATCCCCAACCACGGCGTGCTCGGCCGCGCCGGCGCCGCCGGCTATCTGCGCCGGGTGACGCGCGAGCTTGGCATGCGCGGGCTGAAGACGGCGGACGCCGCCGCCGCCGCCGACATGATGCAGAAGTCTTCCGACACCTTCCGCGTGCTGCGCTACGAGGGTGATCTCAAGAAGGCCGGCGAGATCCTCTCGCGCATCGCCGAGATGGAACTGTCGGCGCTGGAAAGCATGGCCCGGGCCTGGAGCGAGGTGAAGCACATCACCGAAGCCGCCCCGAAGCAGCACGGGATCGCAGCCGAATAGAACCCTCCACCCCATGGGGAGGCGACTCCCCCAATTGTCAAACATCCTTCCAGGGGAACAACAAATGACGATCAGGGGCGCGTTACTCGGTTTCTTCATGGGCGCGGTCGCAGCCGGCACGGCGGCGGCCCAGACCGTGGACAACTACACCGTCAAGCTGGTGGCCGGCACGCCGGGCTATGACCATATCCAGCCTTACATCGCCGAATACCTGAAGCTCTGGGACAAATACGGGGTCAAGGTCGAGTTCATCGGCGGCAACTATCAGCGCTCCAACCAGCTGATGGCCATCGGCGACTATGATGCCGGCTACAACCAGTATGCCAGCGCGCTGCGCTATCTCTCGGCCGGCATCGAGAACGTCATCGTCGCCGCGTCCTCGGCCAATTGCGCCATGATGGTGGCCTCGCCCAACGTGAAGTCCTGGGCGGACCTGAAGGGCAAGCGCATCGGCATCGTCACCAAGTTCGACGTGCAGTATCTCACCCTCACCCATGAGATCCTTCCGCGCTTCGGCCTCTCGGAAAAGGACGTGCAGCTGGCGCTGGTGCCGGTGCCGGAAGTGGCGTCCGCGCTGCTCACCGGCGACATCGCCGCCGCCTTCCCGTTCGAGCCCTACGGCACCAATGCGCTCGAC
This sequence comes from Aquabacter albus, assembly GCF_040049275.1. Taxonomy (NCBI): domain Bacteria; kingdom Pseudomonadati; phylum Pseudomonadota; class Alphaproteobacteria; order Hyphomicrobiales; family Xanthobacteraceae; genus Aquabacter; species Aquabacter albus. The sequence continues at coordinate 466,182 of NZ_JBDZDT010000004.1, forward strand.
AAGGGAGCCAAGCTCCTGCTGGCGGCAGACCAGCTCGTGGACAAGAAGAAGCTCGATTCCGACATGCTGCGGAACGGGCTCATCATGACCAAGAAGTTCGTGAAAGAGCACCCCGAGGTGGCGAAGCGTCTCGTCTGGGCGCACCTCGATGCGGTCCACATCATGAAGACCGACAAGAAGCTCGGCATGCAGGTGCTGAAGCATTATGTGCCGAATATGGACTCGAAGCTCCTGGAGCAGTCCTACGACAATTGCGGCTGGAACTACGATGCTCCGCCCAAGGTCTGGATCCAGGCTCTGCTCGGCTGGATGGCCGAGGACAACCTTCTCCAGAAGCCCATCAAGTATGAGGACGCGGTCGATCTCTCCATGGCCGAGAGCTATCCCGGCTATCCCGGCTACGAGAAGCTGAAGAAGTGAGGCCGGCGCGATGGTGATCATCGAGGGCCTCAACAAGAAATACGGCAACCAGGGCGCGGAGGTCTCCGCGCTCGTGGACATCAACCTCACCATCGAGGAGGGCGAGTTCATCTGCCTCCTCGGGCCCTCGGGCTGCGGCAAGTCCACCTTGCTCAAGATCGTCGCCGGGCTGATCCCGGCGACGTCCGGCCGGATGAGCATCGACGGCAAGCTGGTGGACGGACCCGGCCCCGAGCGAGCGGTGGTGTTCCAGGACTATGCGCTGTTCCCCTGGATGACCGTGCGGGACAATGTGGAGTTCGGCCTCCAGGCCCGCGGCCGCTCGGTGAAGGAGCGGCGCGAGGTCTCCGAGCGCCTGCTGAAGATCGTCGGCCTTGCGGACTTCGCGAACCGCTTCCCCCACCACCTCTCCGGCGGCATGAAGCAGCGTGTCTCCATCGCCCGCGCGCTGGCGGTGGACCCCTCGCTGCTGCTCATGGACGAGCCCTTCGGGGCGCTCGATGCCCAGACCCGCGAGACGCTCCAGGACGAGCTCCTGCGCATTTGGCGCGAGTACAAAAAGACGGTGATCTTCGTCACCCATTCCATCGAGGAGGCGCTCTACCTCTCCGATCGCATCGTGGTGATGACCGCGCGCCCCGGCCGCATCAAGCAGATCGTCACCATCGAGGAACCGCGCCCGCGCGACATGACCAGCGAGACCATGGGCCGGCTCCAGCGCGAGGTGCGCGCAGTGCTTGGCGAAGAGATCAACCGCGCGGCCGCGCTGGAGCAGGCCGACATGATGGCGGGAGCGTGAGAATGGCCATGATGGCATCCTCCAAATCGGCCGTATCCAAGCCGGCCATCGTCCCTCCTGCAAAGACCGCCTGGCGCTTCAGGATGCCGAACCGGGAGCGCCTGCTGGGCCTCGGCACCATCGCCGGCTTCCTGCTGATCTGGCAGATGGTCTACACGCTGGGCTTCATGCCCAAATGGGCCTTCCCCTCGCCTTGGCAGGTGGTGCTCGCCTTCCGCGACCTCATCCTCAACGGCGTCCTTCTCACCAATACCGCGGCGAGCGTCGGGCGGCAGATCACCGGCGTCGCGCTGGCGGCGCTCGTTGGCATTCCGGCCGGGTTGATCATGGGTGCATCGCCCACGGTGCGCGCCGCCTTCCTGCCTTTGTGCCGGCTGCTCTATCCCATCCCCGGTATCGCCTGGATCCCGCTCGCCATCCTGTGGTTCGGCATCGGCTTCACCTCCACCGTGTTCGTGATCTTCTTCTCCGGCATCTGGTCGATCATGTTCAACACCATGACCGGCGTTCAGACCCTGTCGGGGCAGTACACCGAGGTGGCGAAGGTCTATCTCGCCTCCCGCCGCCTCTATACGTGGCGCATCCTGATCCCGGGCTCGCTGCCCTACATCATCACCGGCATGCGCCTCACCTATGGCGTCGGCTGGCGCGTGATCGTGGGCGCGGAGATGATCTCCTCCATCACCGGCCTCGGCTTCCTCATCGACGACGCCCGCTGGCAGCTCCGCCCCGACATCATGATCTGCGGCATGATCACCATCGCCATGATCGGCTGGGTCTCGGAGAACTGGTTCTTCGACTGGGTCGAGAAGAAGACCATCGAGCGCTGGGGCATGAAGACCGTCTGACGAAGAGACTGTCGCAAGATTCCCTCTCCCGCTTGCGGGGGAGGGTTAGGGAGGGGGAAGCCATCCTCTCCGGAGTGTCAGGCGCTTGTCCTGCTTGAGGTGCCCCCTCCCCAGCCCTCCCCCGCAAGCGGGAGAGGGAGCCCCATGTCCCAACATCCCGAAGAGCTGACGCGCTCCGGCGCCAGCCTCCGCACGCCCGCAAGGAGCCTCCCATGGCCGACACAGAAGCGAAGCTCATCGACGCCGTCGCCACCGACACGACGCCCCATTACGAGCCCTATGGCTGGCACCATTGGCCGCAATTCCCCTGGCCGTCCTACCAGTATCGCCGGGCGCTGGGCGAGAGCCAGGAGGGCGGCGGCACGGTCTCCGAATCCTTCCTCGCCGCGAGCCGCATGATCCCCGGCGACTATGACTCATGGCACGATGAATGGATGGTGGTGGCCGACAACAACTTCCGGCGCGGCGAAAAGGAGGAGGCCAAGGGCCACATCCAGACCGCCATGAATTGCTATTTGCGCGCCGCCGACATGTATCGCTCCGCCGAGTTCTGGCTGGACCCGAAGGACCCGCGGCGCATGCCCACCTTCGAGAAGGCCGAACTCTCCACCCGGCGCTTCCTCGAATACACGGTGCCGAAGGGCGAGTTCGTGGAGGTGCCCTATGAGGAGGATGGAAAGCCCATGTACGGCTATTTCATCCGCGCGCCCTACGACACCGGCAAGCAGCCGGTGCTGATCTCCTTCGGCGGGCTCGATTCCTACAAGGACGAGCTCTGGTTCATGACCGGGCGCGGCGCGCTCCAGCGGGGCATCTCGGTGCTGCTTATGGACGGGCCGGGGCAGGGGGCGACCATCCGCCGGCACAATCTGCCGAACCGCTACGATTACGAGGTGCCGGTCGGCCGCTGCATCGATTGGCTCGCCACCCGCGACGACGTGGACATGAGCCGCATCGCCGTCTCCGGCTCCTCGCTCGGCGGCTATTACGCCGCCCGCGCGGGGGCCATGGAGCCGCGCCTTGCCGCCGCCATCTCCCATGGCGGCGTGCTGAGCCTCTATGAGCGCTACAAGGACCGCGCCGAGGATCACGGCCTCGCCGGCCACATGAAATGGGTGTTCGGCGCGGACAGCATGAAGGGGGTGGCGGAGAAGACCAAGGATTTCGACATGCGCGGCGTGTTCGAGAACATGAAATGCCCCTACCTCATCCTCCATGGCGGCCATGACGTGCTGGGCGTGGAGGCGGCGCGGCAGGGCTACGACTACGCCAAGGCCGCAGGCGTGGACGTGACTATGATCCTCGTGGAAGCGGACATGACCGGCGCCGAGCACTGCCAGCACGACAACCCCACCTTGGGCCAGGAGCTGATGATCGACTGGCTCGCCGACACGTTCGGCGTCGACCAGAAGGCGCTGGCCAAGCACCCGCTGCGCTGAGAGAGGTCCCCGCGCTGCCGTCCGCTCCGGCGGCAGCGCGGGCCAGAATCCGGTCCTTGGAAATAGACCAGTTCAGCAACTAGTTGCTATCGACGCCAGGCCGGGCGGTGTCCAATCGGACCCATGACGGCCCAGCCAACCCTATCCCTCTTCGATCCCGCAGCCGTTCCGGACGAGATCCGGCTGAACGCGGCGCGGGACGCGCTGATCCTCACCTGGGAGGGCCGGGCGCCGCGCGCGTTCGGCGCCGAGGCGCTGAGGTCCGCCTGCCGGTGCGCCTGGTGCACGAGGGCGCGGGCGGACGAGCGGTTTCCCGGCGGCTTTGCCGGCATCGCCGTCACCAGCGTGGCGCCCATCGCCGACTATGCGCTGAACCTGCATTTTTCCGACGGTCACGAGCGCGGAATCTACCCCTTCTCCTATCTGCGCGCCCTCGCCGACGCCGACACCGCGGAGCAAAATCCATGAGCGACATCAAGACCGAGATCGTCGATTGCGACATCCTCGTCATTGGCGGCGGCACCGGCGGGCCCATGGCGGCCATCAAGGCGAAGGAGAAGAATCCTTCCCTGAAGGTCGTGCTCATGGAGAAGGCCAATGTGAAGCGCTCCGGCGCTGTCTCCATGGGCATGGACGGGCTGAACAACGCGGTCATTCCCGGCTACGCCACGCCCGAGCAATATGTAAAGGAGATCACCGTCGCCAATGACGGCATCGTCCACCAGAAGGCGGTGATGGCCTATGCCACGGGCTCCTATTCCATGATCCAGTATCTGGATTCCATCGGGGTGAAGTTCGAGAAGGACGGGTCCGGCGAATACAATGTCCGCAAGGTCCACCACATGGGCACCTATGTGCTGCCCATGCCGGAAGGCCACCATGTGAAGAAGGCGCTCTACCGCCAGCTGCGCCGCCTCCAGGTGATGATCACCAACCGCTACATGGCCACCCGCCTTCTCACCGGCCCGGACGGGCAGGCGGCCGGCGCCATGGGGGTGAACACCCGCACCGGCGAGTTCCTAGTGGTGCGGGCGAAGGCGGTGGTGCTGGCGGCGGGCGCTGCCGGGCGGCTTGGGCTTCCGGCCTCCGGCTATCTGTTCGGCACCTATGAGAACCCGGCGAACTGCGGCGACGGCTATGCCATGGCCTATCATGCGGGGGCGGGGCTCGCGAACCTCGAATGCTACCAGATCAATCCGCTCATCAAGGACTATAACGGCCCGGCCTGCGCCTATGTCACCGGCCCGTTCGGCGGCTACACCGCCAACAATAAAGGCGAGCGCTTCATCGAGTGCGACTACTGGTCGGGCCAGATGATGAAGGAGTTCTTCTCCGAGCTTCAGAGCGGCAACGGGCCGGTCTTCCTCAACATGACCCATCTCGCCGAGGAGACCATCACCGAGATCGAGACCATCCTGCATTCTAACGAGCGCCCCTCGCGCGGCCGCTTCCATGAGAAGCGCGGCACGAACTATCGCGAGCGCATGGTGGAGATGCACATTTCCGAGATCGGCTTCTGCTCCGGCCACTCCGCCTCGGGCGTGTGGGTGGACGAGAACGCCCGCACCACGGTGCCCGGCCTTTATGCCGCCGGCGACATGGCGAGCGTGCCGCACAATTACATGCTGGGCGCCTTCGTGAATGGCGGCATCGCCGGGCGGGACGCGGCGGAATACTGCGCCTCCACCGACCTGCCGGTCTATGACGACGCCTTCGTCGCCGCCGAGCAGGAGCGGGTGCTGGCGCCGACCCGGCGGGATGACGGGCTCACCCCCTATGAGATGGAGTTCAAGACCCGTCGCCTGGTGAACGACTATCTCCAGCCGCCCAAGGTCACCGCCAAATATCGCATCGCCCAGGAGCGGTTCCGCGAGGTGCGCGAGGACCTGTCCTCGATGTGCGTGCGCGACCCGCACGAGCTGATGCGCTCCCTGGAGCTTCAGTCCATCCTCGATTGCGCGGACATGGCGGCGGCCGCCTCGCTCTACCGCACCGAGAGCCGGTGGGGCCTCTATCATTGGCGGGTGGACCACCCCGCCACTGACAATGAGAACTGGTTCTGCCACACCCTCCTCTACAAGGATGAGGCGGGGAAGATGGCGCACAGGAAGCGCGAGGTGGACCCCTACGTGGTGCCGATCCCGGAAGAGGAGATGGGCGCCTATCACCAGCTGCGGACCGCAGCCCCGCTCGCTGCCGAATAAAACCCCTTTCCGGAGCATCCATCATGCCCCACGCGAACCACGCCACCTCCGTTCCCGTCACCGTGGACGATGAAAAATGCATCGCCGAGAAGGGCTGCCGGGTCTGCATCGACGTCTGCCCGCTGGACGTCCTCGCCATCAACCCGGCCTCCGGCAAGGCGTACATGAAGTATGACGAATGCTGGTACTGCATGCCCTGCGAGGTGGACTGCCCCACCCATGCGGTGAAGGTCGAGATCCCCTATCTCCTGCGCTGACGAGGGCTAAGAGCATGCCGATCTTCGAGGCGTTCGACGACGAGATGGACGAGGTCCTGGAGCGCGCCCGCAGCGCGGATGCCGGCGTGCGGCGGGTGGCCATGATGAGCCTCGCCGAGGCGGTGGAGCCGGAGGCGGTGGAGCTGCTGATCGCCGGCACGCGCGACACCGACGCCGCCGTCCGCGAAGCCGCCTGCAAGGCACTGGACGAACATGCGGGAACGGACGTCGCCCTCGCTCTCCTCGCCGCCTTGGACGACAAGGAGGAGCCGGTGCGCCTCGCCGCCGCCGAGAGCCTCGCAGAAAAGAAGGAGCCGGGCTCGGCCGATGCGCTGATCGCGCGGGCGGGGGAGGGCAGCGTCTTCGTGCGCGCCGCCGCGCTGCGGGCGCTGCGCGAGATGCAGGTGGAGGCCGCCATGCCGGTGGCGCTCGCCGCCTTGCAGGACGCGAATCTCGAGGTGCGCCGGGAGGCCCTGGGCGTGCTCGGCTGGCTGAAGGCGGAGGCGGCCCTGCCGGCCCTCATGGTGGCGGCGAACGACACCGAGCCGACGGTGCGGCGCGCGGTCATGGCAGCCCTGGTCTTCGTGAGGCCGGGCACCTCAGGCGTGCCGCCGCTGCTGGCGGGGCTGAAGGATGAGAACTGGCAGGTGCGCGAGGAGGCCGCCTTCTCCATCGGCAAGGCGCGCTTGCCCGAGGCAACCGAGCCGCTGATCGCCGCCGCCGGGGACGAGGCCTGGCAGGTGCAGGCGAAGGCCGTGAATGCCCTCGGCAAGATCAAGGCGCGCTCCAGTGTGCCCGTCATCTCCGGGGCTCTCGACCATGCGCTCAGCAATGTGCGCAAGGAGGCGGCTGCCGCCCTTGGCGAGATCGCCGATCCAGCCGCCATCGGCGCGCTGGAACGTGCCTATGACGATCCCGACCCCGACGTGCGCAAGCTGGTGCGCTGGGCGCTGGATCGCTGCCGTACGGCCGCCTAGGGTCCTGACACAGCCGATGGAGCGGCCGTGAGCTTTTCCTCTGCCGCTTGAACGAGCGCTTGCAGCATCGGGCGGGTGGGAGCGAAGAAGGTTATGCCGGTGTGCGGCGTCGAGAAGTCCAGCAGCCGGTCGTACGCGCCGGGCGGGTCGCCGATATACATGCGTTGCAACATCTTCTCGATGACCCAAAGATATCGGGAATATCCAATAAAGTAGGTCCCGAATTCCTTTTGGCCCGGACGGCCGAACGGCATGTTGTCGCGCAATATGTCATGCTCATTCCCATCGGCATCCACGATGGTGGCCAGCGACTTGTGCGATTTGCGCGGGGCGTCGTCGTCGTCGATTTCGATATTGTCTATTTTCGTGCGGCCGATGATCTGCTCCTGGAGCGGCGTCGGGGTCTGTGCCCATGCGCCGAGATCGTGCAGATACTTCTGGACGACGACATAGCTGCCCCCCGCGAAGTCGGCATCTTCATCACCTACAAGCGAGGCGGCGGGCAGATCGAGGCCCGTGGGGTTGGCTGTGCCGTCGACAAAGCCCAGAAGATCGCGCGCATCGAAATAGCGGAAGCCCGACACCTCATCGACCACGGTCACGCCGGGGCCGAGGGTGTCGAGCAGGATGCGCTCGAATTCGAAGCACAGATCGGGGCGCTCGGATCGGATATGGAAGAGAAGATCGCCGGGAGTCGACGGCGCCGCATGGACTGGTCCCTCGATCCGCGCAAACGGCTTCAGTTCTTTCGGCCGGGCGTCGAAACGGAGACGGTCCCAGAGATCGCGGCCGATCCCGACGATGCAGGACAGCCGGGCGGCGAGATCGCGGAAGCCGACGGTCTTGACGAGATCGTCGAGCCCATCGAGCGTTGAGCAGACCTTTGCGAGCGCCGCCTCCTCGCTCCCGACGGTGACCACGAGAAAGACGGCCGCTCGCGAGAGAGGCGCGTCGATGCTCTGCGCGTCGATCGGAACTCTGTCCCAGCTCTTCCCTGACATCCCAATGCCCCCTTGCCTGGATGGATGGCAGGCCCACGCCTGTACCCGTCCAGGGTCCCGAGGTTGGAGCTATCCCAAGGACGGTTGGAAACGCAACCCATAGGCAAGGATGCCGACAGACGAGGGCCGCGGCGGCATGTTGAGCCGCCGCGGCCCGGTCCGATCCCTCCCAGCCACACCGCAAATCACGGCGGGCCGGGGATGGATCGCGTGTCCAATCTCAGAAGAAAGAAGCTCTCACTTCTTCAACGAGATGAAGCTCTGGTGATCCTTGTGGAAGAAGTGGATGTCCAGCGTCCTCATGAAGGTCTGCAGGCCCGCATCCTGGATAGGCAGCAGGAAGGCATCTTCGTCGGTTTCGTTGTAGTGGGCATGCCACCAGCCGGGAGGCGTCACGAAGGCAGATGCCGTGTTCCAGTCGGCACGAATGGGATTGATGATGTTGCCCTCGGAATCCAGTTCCTCACCCAGCAGGCTGTAGCAGCCGGGCTTGCACTGGATGATGAGGTCGAGCGCCACGGACTGGTGGCGGTGGGGCAGCTGGATCGCGCCGGCGGGCAGGACGCCGTACATGGCCCAGAGAACATGCGTGGCGGTCTCGGTCATCGCGCACTGGCTGTTGGCCAGGAGCACACTGACGCGGCTGCGGTCCTTCGCCTGCGGATCCTTGCGGATCGCGCTCAGATTGCTGTCTTCGTCCTCGTGCCGGAAGAGGGTCGGGCGGAACCGCGGCGTCTCGGCGCGAACGCCGAGATAGGTCAGCAGCGGCTGATCGTGAACCCAGTAGAGGACGCTGTCGGTGGTGGCGATGTGCGTCGCCGAGCCGAGGGGCAGGGTGAAGAGATCGTGCTGCTCCCAGGGAAGCGCTTCGCCATTGATCTGCGTCTGGCCCTCGCCTTCGATCACGAAGTAGAGTTCGGACGTCGCATTGATGGAGGTCGAGATGCGCTCGCCGGCATTGATGCGAATGAAATTGGCGCAGAGGTTGGGGCTGGTCGCCGGGCTGGGGCACAGGAGGTGCGCGCTCAGATCCAGCGGGATGACGCGGGTCTCGCCGCTCTGATGCAGCTGGCGGTCAAAAGAGCCAAGAGGGCATTTCGGGGTCTGATGCCCGATCGGATTTGCAACCTTGCTATATTCGAAATAGCGCGCGTCCTCGGCCCACTTTTCCCGGGAGGAAACGGTCATTTTCATATCCCCAAGCTGAATAAAAATACGGGCCGCGGATGTCCGGCGGCGCAGCTTTTATCGCGCCGGCACAAATGCCTGGAACGACCCAGCAGCTCGGCCCCCCGTGACCAATGGCGGTCTTAGAATTGGAAGAATACGAAAATGTGAACGCTGCTGGTGGCGCCTCGCGGCACGCCGAGCGACAGCGGAGCTGCGGCGGGCACACCCAGCGTTCACGTTCCGAGTTCAGCATATGAGTATACTCATTCTATAGACTTTATAGAAAATTAGCTGGTACAGTTCTTGCGATTGTTCCAATGTGGAACCTCGGAGAACCGTGATGCTGGCAACTCAGGCGTCGGGTGCGTCCCGCGCGACCGGATCGGTCCTCTTGACGAACACCGCGCCCGCGCAGGCTCTGCTGCTGACCGAGAATGCCGCCCTCGCCAACGGGCCGCCCCTCTTGCTTCAGCGCCTGTCCCTGAAGGAGCGCGAGGATGTTCTGAAGGAGGGCCAGCGCCGCGTGGTCTATCGCGGCAAGATGCTGTTCTCGCAGGGCACGCCCCATGACGGCATCTTCCTCATCGAGAGCGGGCGCATCCGGGTCTTCTACATCGCGCCCTCGGGCCGCGAGATCACGCTGGCCTATTGGCATGCGGGAAATTTCGTCGGCGGGCCGGAATTGTTCGGCCAGGGCCAGCATGTCTGGTCGGGCGTCGCCGCGGCGAATTCGGTGGTGGTGCACCTTTCCGGCAAGGCTCTTCGCGGCCTCATCGCGCGTATGCCGGCACTCTCATTCGGGCTCATCGAGGGGCTGACGTTCAAGGGGAAATGCTATTCGGCATTGGCCCAGATGCTCGGCACGCGCTCGGTGACCGAGCGGCTCGCCCACCTTCTGCTCCACCTGTGCGACACCTATGGGGTGCGGGAGGGGAATGCCCTCGTCATCGGCACCGCGCTCACCCATGCGGACCTCGCCCATATGGTGGGCGCCACCCGGCAATGGGTGACCATCTCGCTCAAGCGGCTTCAGGCCCAGGGCGTCCTCACCGCCGAGAAATCAAAGATCGTCGTGCACCAGGTGGATGCCCTCCACGCCATGCGCGGCGGTGCCTGACGCAAGGGCGCTGCACGCATTTCGTGCCGAAACATTCATCAGGCCCGCTTTCAAGGCAACTAATCCACCATCCGGCGGCATCTTCCTTTGAACCTCTCGAAGGTCCGAGCGGAAGATTGGCCAAGGCCGCAAGAGCCGACGCACCCGGATGCGTCTGGGGCCATGCATTTCCAAGAGGTGAACCCACATGCGGAACCGTGTCCACTCACCCCTTCGCCTCGCAGCCGGCCTCGCCCTGGCCCTCGGCGCGGCCGCGGCGCCGGCGCTGGCCCAGACCAGCGTGACGGTCGGCATCGGCACCCAGGACACCACCACCAACACGGTGACGACAGGCGTGGTGATCCGCGAGCTGAAGCTTCTGGAGAAGTATCTGCCTAAGGACGGCAAATACGCCAACATCGCCTTCAAGCTGGACTGGCAGAACTTCACCTCCGGCCCGCCCGTCACCAACGGCATGATGGCCGACAAGCTCCAGTTCGGCGCCATGGGCGACTATCCGCTGGTGGTGAACGGCTTCACCTTCCAGTCCAACCCGCAGAGCAAGAGCCAGCTCATCGCGGTGGCCGCCTACAACATCTACGGCTCGGGCAACGGGCTCGTGGTCCACAAGGACTCGCCCTATTACGAGATCTCTGATCTGAAGGGGAAAGTGGTCAGCGTGCCGTTCGGCTCCGCGGCCCACGGCATGCTGCTGAAGGCCATGCAGGACAAGGGCTGGCCCGCCGACTATTTCCAGCTCGTCAGCCAGAGCCCGGAAGTGGGCTCCACCAACCTCCAGGAAAAGAAGATCGACGGCCACGCCGACTTCGTGCCTTTCGCCGAGCTGCTGCCGTTCCGCGGCTTTGCCCGCAAGATCTTCGACGGCGTCGAGACCAAGGCGCCCACCTGGCACGGCGTGGTGGTGCGCACCGACTTCGCCGAGAAGTATCCGGAAGTGGTGACCGCCTACATCAAGGCCGTCATCGAGGCCAATGACTGGGTCCGCAAGGACCCGAAGGCGGCCGCGGAAGCCATCGCCAAATGGACCGGCATCGACAAGGAAGTGGTCTACATCTTCCTCGGCCCGGGCGGCATCATGACCATGGATCCCACCATCAAGCCGCAGCTGGTGGAAGACGCCGCCATGGATGCCGGCGTGCTCCAGAAGCTCGGCCGCATGAAGGAGTTCGACGTCAAGGCGTGGGTGAATGACACCTATGTCCGCAAGGCCTATGCCGAGCTCGGCCTCGATTACGAGAAGCAGGTGAAGAGCCTCGACAATTACGAGGTGAGCGGCGAGGACGGCTTCTGCAAGGTGAAGATCACGCAGGCCCGCATGGCCGGCGAGATCTGGGTTGAGGGCGAGGGCATCAAGGCCTTTTCCAGCCCCGCCTGCACGCTTGGCGCGCTGGCCGAACTGAAGGGCCAGGGTAAGAAGATCGCCACCACCTACCTGTTCGACACCGCCCAGGGCATCAAGCTGTTCGCGTCCGAGGCCTTCTATGCCGCCGTCACCAAGGACGGGAAGACGCAGATCCAGCCCTTCCTCCTGAAGAAGGACGCCGAGGCCGCGGCGGCCAAGGACGGCGGCAAGGTGCTGGGCTTCGATGAGGCCCTGAAAAGCGTGACCTCCGGACGGGGATGACGGCCATGAAGCACAATACGGCTCTCGCGACTTTGGCGGTGGCGCCGGAGCGGTTCGCACGGGCCCCGGAGGAGCCGGCGCTTGCCGGCTCCGTCGTCCTGCGCCCGCCCCGCCCCGCGCGGCCTGTGGCGGCTGCACCGGAGACGGGGTTCTCGGCGAAGCTCAAGCGCTGGTTTCGGCTCAATAAGGGGGCGATCCGCGCAATGCTGCTGGGGTGCCTGTCGCTCGGTCTGTTCATCGCGCTCTGGCATGTTCTGACCGTCAACCGCATGTCCATCTATGTGCGGTTCATCAACGTGCCTTCGCCCGCCCAGGTGCTGGAGAGCGCGGAGGCCGCGTTCCAGAGCGGGCGGTTCATCCAGCACATCCTCATCTCCTGCCGGCGCATCCTTATCGGGTTCTCCATCGCCACGCTCGTTGCGGTGCCGCTCGGCCTTCTGATGGGGCGCTACAAGATCCTGCGGGAGTTCGTCTTCCCGGTCTCGGAGGTGATGCGGCCCATCCCGGCCATCGCCTGGGTGCCCATGGCCATCATGCTCTGGCCCTCCAACGAGGAGAGCATCGTCTTCATCACCTTTCTCGGGTCCTTCTTCCCCATCCTCATCAACACGCTGCACGGCATGTCGACGGTGGATGAGGTGCTGGTGCGCGCCGCGCGCTGCCTCGGCGCGAAGGAGACGGCCACCTTCCGGGAGGTCTATTTCCCGGCGGCGCTGCCGCAGATCTTCACCGGGCTCACGGTGGGCATGGGCGTCGCCTGGGTCTCGCTGATCGCCGCCGAGATGATTTCGGGCCAGTTCGGCATCGGCTACTTCACCTGGGAATCCTATTCCCTGGTCCAGTATTCGGACATCGCACTGGGCATGATCTGCATCGGCGTGCTCGGCCTCGCCTCGTCCTTCGCCATCCGGGCGGTGGGCCGCATCGTCACTCCCTGGGCGGCACGGCATTAGGAGCGAACCCATGAGCGCGTCTGCGAAGAAGGGCCTCATCGAGGTCTCGGACTTCTGCCTCAGCTACGAGACCATGGACGGCGCCATGGCCGCCGTGGAGGAGGCCGATATCGTGGTGCGGCCGGGGGAGTTCGTCTCCATCATCGGCCCCTCCGGCTGCGGGAAGTCCACGCTGCTGAATGCCGTGGCGGGCTTCCTGAAGCCCACGCGCGGCAAGGTGACGGTGGACGGGGAGCCGGTGAAAGGCCCCGGCGCCGACCGGGGCATGGTGTTCCAGCAATATTCCCTGTTCCCCTGGAAGACCGTGCGCGAGAACGTGGAGTTCGGCCTCAAGATGCGCGGCATGCCGGCGGATGAGCGCAAGCGCGCTGCCCGCACGCTGCTGGGCCTCGCCGGCCTCTCCCAGTTCGAGGACCAGTATCCCGACAAGCTCTCCGGCGGCATGAAGCAGCGCGTCGGTATCGTCCGCGCGCTCGCCACCGGGCCGCGGGTGCTGCTTCTGGATGAGCCGTTTGGCGCGCTGGATGCGCAGACCCGCCAGATCATGCAGCAGATCCTCACCAATCTCTGGGAGCGGCTGGAAATCTCGGTTCTGTTCGTCACCCACGACATCGACGAGGCCATCTTCCTCTCCGACCGCATCTATGTGATGACCGCTCGCCCCGGCTCCATCAAGGCGGAGGTCACCGTGCCCCTGCCGCGCCCGCGCGATGCGGCCTTGGCCCTGTCCGCCGAGTTCCTGACGCTGCGGGCGGAGCTGGCCGCGCTGATCCGCGAGGAGAGCCTGAAGGCCATGGGCGGCGAGCTGAACGCCGACGCGCTGAAGGGGCTGGCCATCAACCTCCACGGCGCGAGTATTTCCGATGTGCTGTGAGGGCTTTTGGTTTAACCCTCTCCCGCTTGCGGGGGGAGGGCAGGGAGGGGGCCGGGCGCAGCCCGGTTCATTTCGCCTCCATCCACCGCCTGTCCCTCATCTCGCTCCGCTCGATGCCCCCTCCCCAGCCCTCCCCCGCAAGCGGGAGAGGGAGTGATCCCCGCCGGGTCATGCTCGAGCCAAAGCTTTTTTAGAAATTAGTTGTCGCCCAAATCTCAAATCACCTGTCTCCCGTGATCTCCATTGCTAGCATCCATCATGATTTCCAAATGGATGCGCGCATGACTTACGTGGTCACGGACAAATGCATTCGCTGCAAATTCATGGATTGCGTCGCGGTCTGCCCCGTGGACTGCTTCTATGAGGGCGAGAACATGCTCGTCATCAATCCGGACGAATGCATCGACTGCGGCGTCTGCGAGCCGGAATGCCCGGCGGAAGCCATCATCGCTGACACCGATCCGGAGGCGGCGCGCTGGCTGGAGCTGAACACCCGCCTTTCGAAGGCATGGCCCAACATCTCGCAGAAGAAGGAGCCGCCAGAGGACGCCCAGCAATGGATGGGCGTCGACGGCAAGTATGAGAGCGCCTTCAGCGAAGCTCCCGGCGGGGCGGATTGATCTTCACCATCACAGGCACCCCACATGAGCAATATTGCCCAGGAGACCGTGCTGGAGGTCCGCCACTGGACCGACCGGCTGTTCAGCTTCACCGCCACCCGCGACACCGCTTTCCGCTTCAAGAGCGGCCAGTTCACCATGATCGGGCTGGAGGTGGCGGGAAAGCCGCTGCTGCGCGCCTATTCGCTGGCGAGCGCCACCCATGAGGAGCAGCTTGAATTCTTCTCCATCAAGGTGCCGGACGGGCCGCTCACCTCGCGCCTCCAGGAGCTCAAGGCAGGCGATCCCATCCTGGTGGGCCGCCGGCCCACGGGCACGCTGCTGCTGGACAATCTGAAGCCGGGAAAGCGGCTCTACCTGCTCTCCACCGGCACCGGCCTCGCGCCTTTCGTCTCCATTGTGAAGGACCCGGAGACCTATGAGCGGTTCGAGAGCGTGATCCTCGTCCATGGCTGCCGCGAGGTGGCGGAACTGGCCTATGGCGAGGCCATCGTGGATGACGTGCGCGGCCATGAATTCCTCGGCGACTACGCCCGCACCCAGCTCCTCCATTACCCGACTGTCACCCGCGAGCCGTTCCGCAATCGCGGGCGCATCACGGATCTCATGGAAAGCGGCCAGCTCTTCGCCGATCTCGGCCTGCCGGACATGGACGCAGAGCATGATCGTGTGATGCTCTGCGGCAGCCCCCAGATGATCGAGGACACCCGCGCCTTCCTGGAAGCGCGGGCGTTCGAGGAAGGTGCCGGCCACCGGCCGAACCATTTCGTGGTGGAGAAGGCCTTCGCCGAGCGCGGCTGAGGGCGCCTCAGTCGCCGACGATGGCGGCCATGCGCCGCCGGTCCAGCATCACCTTGCGGGCACCGGAGAGGCGCAGCGCACCTTCGTGCTGGAGCTGGGACAAGGCGCGGGAGACGGTCTCTAGCGTGAGGCCGAGATAATCGGCGATGTCGCGCCGGGGCATGGCGAGGTCCACATGCCCGGTGCCGCCCAGCCGCGCATCCATATGCATGAGGAAGGCGGCGACGCGCTCAAGCGCCGTGCGCCGGCCCAGCAGGATCATGTGCTCCTGGGCATGGCCGAGGCTGCGCAGCGTGAGGTCCCAGAGCCGGCAGGCCGCCTCCACATTGCGCCGGGCGATGTCCTCCATCTGCCGGCGGCGGAACAGCAGCACGGTGGTGTCGGCCACCGCCTCGGCGGTGAGGCGGTGGTGGGCGTCCGGCTCGAAGCCGAACAGGTCGCCGGGTAGATGGAAGGCATCGATCTGGCGGCGCCCGTCGCTCAGCAGCTTGCAGGTGCGCACGGCGCCGGAGACCAGGCGGTAGACGAAATCCGCCTCTTCGCCGTCGCCGAAAATCTCTTCTTCGCGGGCATAGAAGAAGGATGTCCCCACCAGCTCGGCGCAGGTGGAAAGCAGGAGGGTCTCCGGGGCGGCGGGCGGCAGGCCGGGAATGGGCCACGCGGTGATGGGGGCTTCGTGTCTCACGGCCGGCTCCTCAATGTCTGGACGAGGAGAAGCTAGCAGCGTATCGACCGCCGGAAATGTCGTGACGAGCCCCTAGGGAGGCCCCCTTAAGGGGAAGTACGTAGGCCGCCGGCCTTGGCCGCGCGCACCGCGCTCAGCAGCATGTCCTGCGACAGCGGCTTCTCGATTAAAGCGAGCCCGGCGGCGTGGGCGCGGGCGGCGATCTTGGGATCGGGATGGCCGGTGACGAGGATGACCGGCGCGTCGATCTCAAGCTCCCGCAGCCGCCGGACCACGTCGATGCCGTCCATGACGGGCATTTTCACGTCGATGATCAGGCAGGCCGGCAACCCGCCCGGCAGCGCGGCGAACAGTTCCGGCCCGCCATGGAACGCCTTCACGGCATAGCCCTCGCTCTCCAGCAGGAAGCGCAGCGAGGCCAGCGCGCCGGGATCGTCGTCCACGATGATGATCGGCAGCGGCTCGGCCCCTGTCTCGGCTGGCAATGGCGGTCTCCCCTGGGACCGTGCTCGGGTCCATGGTCGACTTCAGCACGGGAGCGGCGGAGACGACTTGAGACGGATCAAGTCGGGGGGAATGTCTGCATGTCCCCCCTCCGAGGGAAGACCCGTGCGAGACGCCCGCCAGGCTCCCTCTCCCGCTTGCGGGGGAGGGCTGGGGAGGGGGCTCCTCAAGCAGGACATCGCATCCGGATCTGCGGCGAGCACCCTTCCCCCTCCCTAACCCTCCCCCGCAAGCGGGAGAGGGAATAAGGCAACGGTCCCCCTCTGTGGACCTCTGCTACGCCACCCCCGCCCGCACGGCGCTGCGCACCAGATCCGAGACGCTGGAGGCCTGGAGCTTGCTCATCACGTTCGCCCGGTAGACCTCCACGGTGCGCGGCGAGATGTCGAGGATGCGGGCAATGACCTTGTTGGGGTCCCCCACCACCAGCCGGTCGAACACCTGCCGCTCCCGCTGGCTGAGCGTTGCCAGCCGGCGCGCGAACTCGTCCTGCGCCGCCTCCGCGCGCTCCTCGCCGCGGGCGTGGGACAGGGCCGCGCGCAGCGCCTTCAGCAGCACCTCGTCGTCGAACGGCTTCTCGATGAAATCGGCGGCCCCCAGCTTCATGGCCTCCACCGCCAGCGGCACGTCGCCATGGCCGGTCATGAGCACCACCGGCAGCGGCCGTCCGCCCGCCTTCACCCGGCGCAGCAGCTCCAGACCGTCAATGTCGGGCATGCGGATGTCGGAGAGGATGCAGCCCGGCGGCACGCTTGCGATGGCGTCGAGGAACACGCCCGCGCCATCGTAAAGGCGCACCGAGAAGCCCGAGGAGCCCAGGAGGAAGGCGAGGGATTCCCGCATGGCCTCATCATCGTCCACCACATGGATCAGCTCAGTGTCCGGCATCGCGTGGCTCCTCGCTGTCCCCGGCGGGGAGGGTGAGGCGGAAGGAGGCGCCGCCGCCCGCGCTGGGCTCCACCCAGAGCCTGCCGCCATGGGCCTCGACGATGGTGCGGGAAATGGAGAGGCCGACGCCCATCCCGTTCTCCTTGGTGGTGACGAAAGGCTGGAACAGGCGGCCCGCCACTTCCTCCGACAGTCCGGGGCCGGTGTCGGAGACGCCGATCTCCACCATGCCGCCCGCGCTGGGCCGGGCGGAGAGGGTGATCTCCCGGCGGGGAGAGGCCTGCATGGCGTCCACCGCATTGCGGATGAGGTTCACCAGCACCTGCTGGACCTGCACGCGGTCCGCCACCACGGTGGTCACGTCGGGATGAAGCTCGAGCCGCGAGATGATGCCGGCCTCGCGCCCGCCCACCAAAGCGAGGGCGCCCGCCTCGTCGATGAGCTGCGAGACCTTCTCGTGGCGCCGGTCGGTTTCCCCGCGCGAGACGAAGTTGCGCAGCCGGCGGATGATCTGCCCGGCCCGCACCGCCTGCTCGGAGGCCTTGTCGAGCCCTTCCTTCACCTTGGGCAGGGCTTCGAGGTCCGCCTGGTCCAGGAGGCGGCGGCAGCCCTTCAGATAATTGCTGACCGCCGCCAGCGGCTGGTTCAGCTCGTGGGCGAGGGTGGAGGCCATCTCGCCCATGGCGGTGAGGCGCGAGACATGGACCAGCTCGGACTGGAGCACCTGGAGGCGCGCCTGGGTCTGCTGGCGCTCGGTGAGGTCGGTGATGAAGCCGGTGAAATGCACCCGGTCGCCGGAGCGCATCTCGCCCACGGCCAGCTCCATGGGGAAGATGGAGCCGTCGCGCCGCTGGCCGTTGACGATGCGCCCCTTGCCGATGATGCGCTTCTGGCCGGTGCGGTGGTAATGGGCGAGATAGCCGTCATGGCGGCTGCGGTCGGGCTCCGACATGAGGATGGAGACGTTCCGGCCGATGGCCTCCTCGGCGCTGTAGCCGAACAGGCGCTCGGCGGTGGCGCTGAAGGAGCGCATGATGCCGGCGGCGTCGATCACCACCATGGCCTCGGGCACGGTGTCGAGGATGGAGCGCAGATGCTCCTCCCGCGCCCGCAGCTCCACCTCGGCCGCCTTCTGCGCATCGATGGCGAACACCACACCGCGCAGCCATAGCGGCTGGCCGGAGGCATCCGTGCGCACCTGGCCCTGGGAACGGACCCAGCCCATCCGGCCGTCCGGATGCAGGATGCGGATGTCGATGGCATAGCGCCCGCCGCCCGCCAGCGCCCGGGCGATGGCGCGCTCGCGCATCTCCCGGTCGTCGGGGTGCACGATGGCCTGGAGCGCCGCGAAATCCTTCACCTTGCGCTCGGCCGCGCCGAACAGGCTGGCGCAGGTGGCCGACATGGCGATGCGGCCGGTATGGAGGTCGAGCGACCATGTGCCGATGCCCGCATCGTCGAGCGTCGTGCGCAGATCCTCTTCCGCATCGTGCGGGTCGGGTCGTTCAGTCGGTTCGGCGGGTCCGGTCATTGGAAAAGATCACGCTCCCGCCGTCCATCGGAAGCGGAAACCCGGCTCTTCCGCAAGGGGCGTGGACAATTCGCCTCGGGTGACGGCTCGCCTGAAGCTTTCCCGTCATCCCCGGACTTGATCCGGGGATCTCCCGTCATTCCTGGTGCATCCGGTCATGAGAGACATGGCCGGATCAAGTCAGGCCATGACGGGGAGAGAGCCTTCCGCCCTCAATGCGCCAGGAGCAGCGGCACGGGATTGCTCTTCAGCAGAGACTGCGTCACGCCGCCCGCGATCCATTCCCAGAGCATGGAGCTCTTGTAGGCGCCCATGACTGCCATGTCTGCCGGGTGGCGCTCCAGATAGCGCAGCAGCGTCTGGGCGATGCCGTCGGGGCCGGCGGGAAGGTCGGTCTCCGTCACGTTCACGCCGTGGCGGGACAGGAAGGCGGCCATGTCCGCGCCGGCCAGCGTGCCCGCAAGCTCCCGCTCGTGGATGATGGACACGAGGTCCACCGCCTCGGCCGCACGCAGGAAGGGCAAGGCGTCGTGGGTGGCGCGCGCCGCCTGGGCGCTGCCGTCCCAGGCCACCACGATGCGGTTCGCCGCGAAGGTCCGCACCTTCGGCGGCACGAGGAGCAGCGGGCGCCCGCTCTCGAACAGCGCGCTCTCGATCAGGCCGCGGTCCACATCGATGGTGGTGGTTTCGGCGTCGAGGATGGCGAGGTCGTTGACGCGCGCCTGGGCGAGGAAGCTCTTCAGCAGATCCTGGTAGCTGAGCTGGCGGCTTTCCACCGTGCAGGTGACGCCGGCGGCTTCCGCCGCGCCCCGGCTGCGTTCGGCGACCGCTTCCGCCAGGACCTGGAGCCGCCGGTTCTCCGCCGCCACGAGGTTGTTGGCGAAATCGCTGACGCTCGCATGGGTCAGGCTGATCCGGACCGAAGCGGCCTGGACAGTCATGTGCGCGCCCGCCTGACGGGCGAGCGAGAGGGCATAGCCGAGGGCGGTGGAGGGTTCGTCCACTCCTTCCTCGGTGATGCCGACAAGTATGCTCTTGATGCCGTGGAGCATGAGGATCCTCCCGTTTCGTTCCTGCGACGAGGATGGCGTCTTCGGGAAAAGCTGCGTTGAGGCAGATCAAGGGTTTTACCCAACGTCATCCTAGCACATTCAAGGGTGCGGTGGAGGAGCGGGACGTTCGGAGAGATAGCGGCCGGGGGTGACGCCGAAGGCGGTCTTGAACATGGCGATGAAGGCGCTCGGCCCCTCGAAGCCGAGGCTGTCCGAGATGCGGCTCACGGGCTCGCGCGCCGCCACCATCTCCAGCGCGCGGAACAGCTTCGCCTGGCGGCGGAAGGCGCGCAGGCTGAGGCCCGTCTCCGCCTTGAAGCGCCGCTCCAGAGTGCGGGCGGACATGCCGAGCGGGGCGGTCCAGTCCTCCAGCGTGCGCCGATCGGCGGGGTCGGCGAGGATGCTTTCGGCGAGGCTGCGCAAGGGGAGGCTTGTGGGCAAAGGCAAATGCAGGGGCGCCACGGGTGAGGCTGCGATCTGGTCCAGCAGAACCGACACGAGGCGGCCGGCGGGCGCCGCCTCGTCATAATCGGGCGGAAGCGCGATCACCGCATCGATCAGGCAGCGCAGGAGCGGGGAGACCTGGACCACCGCCATGCGAGCCGGGAGCGCAAGCGCGGCCTCGCGCGCCACATACAGGGTGCGAAGCTGCGTGGCGGCGAGATGGCGCGTCTCGTGGCGCATGCCGGGGGGAATCCACAGGGCCCGCTCCGGCGGCACCACATAAGTGCCCTCGGCGGAGTTCACGGCGATGGAGCCGGACAGCACCGAGAGGAGCTGGCCGCGCTGGTGGGCATGGGGCGTCTTGCCGGTGCCCCGATCTGTGTCCGCCTTGAAGGCCACCACGCGGTGCGGCCGGTCCGGCACCGGCATGTCGGCGACGAAGCCGTTGGGATCGGGCAATTTCGGGCGGATGTCGGCCATGGTGGTCTTTGTCGTTTCACAGCTATTCTTCGACAGATTAGCGCTAACGCACACAAAACCGAAGGCCTATCCTGATCTTCAAGCGGAGAGCGACCAAGGCTCCGCATCCTTTCAGGAGGTTCCGATGCGCTCGACTGTGATCGGCGGCGCCATGCTGCCCCACGCGCCCCAGTTCTTCACCCTGCCCGACACCGAGGACAAGGCCACGGTTGCCGCCGTGAAGAAGGCCGGCGCGGACATCGGCGCGAAGCTGAAGGCGCTGAACCCGGATCTCTGGATCATCTTCTCCAACGACCATGCGGAGCAGTTCTTCCACACCTCCGCCCCGCCCTTCACCATCCATGTGGGCGGCGAGGCGTCCGGCGATTTCGCCGGCCACAAATTCCACTGGCAGGTGCCGAGCGAGATCGGCTTCGAGCTGGTGCGCGAGATGTATCGCCAGGGCTTCGACCCGGCCTTCACCTCCACCGCCAAGATCGACTACGCCATCGGCATCCCGCTCACCCATCTCGGCGTCACCGCACCTGTCCTGCCTATCTATGTGAACGCCTATCTGCCGCCCCAGCCCACCATGGAGCGCTGCTACGCGTTCGGGCAGGCCATCGCCCGCGCGGTGACCTCCATGGGCCTGCGCACGGTGGTCATCTGCTCCGGCGGCATGTCGCACTTCCCCGGCACGGACCGCTATTCGCACCCCGAGCTGGACTGGGACAACAAGGCGTTCGAGCGCCTCGCCGCCGGCAACCTCAAGTCGCTGGTGGGCTATGACGAGGTGGAACTGGACGACACCGGAAACATCGAGCTGCGCTGCTGGGCCTGCGGCGCCGGCGCGCTGGGCGAGCGCAAGCCCGACCTCGTCTCCATGGACCCGAGCTGGCACCACAATTATGCCTCCCTCGGCTGGTTCGAGCCCAAGAGCCAGGACCACACGGCCCACTACCCCAACATCAAGCCGGAGCTGGTGGAGCTGACCAGCGCCCTGCACGCCCTCGCCCACGACAATGACAAGCGCCTCGCCTATGTGGCGGACCCCAAGGCCTATGTGGCGCCCCTGAACCTTCCCGAGGCGCAGAAGGCGGCGCTGGCCAACCTGAATGTGCCGGAGATGGTGGCCATGGGCGTGCACCCGCTCGTGCCGTTCCTCGCCAACATGCAGATCCAGCGCTTGAAGCCGCGCCAGCCGGCGGCGGAGTGAACCCATGGGCATGATGGATGGCGGCCCCGTGCGGCTCACCTCTTACGTGGGCGGCAGCACGCTCGCCCATGACGGCGCGGTGCTCGACCTCGTGCGCCCGCAGGACGGCAAGGTGCATGCACATCTCGTGGAAGCGGGCGCGGCGGGCGTGGCCGAGGCGGTCGCCTCCGCCAAGGCGGCCTTCGCCAAGCACCGCAAATCCACCATTGCCCAAAGGGTCGCGTGGCTTAAGGCGGCGCAGGCGACCATTGCGGCGAATGCCGACATGATCGCCGACCTCATCAGCGCGGATGTGGGCAAGCCCATCCGCCTCGCGAAGTTCGAGGCGCGGCGTTCCGCCGAGTTCATCGAGGCCACCGCCAACGCCCTGCCGCACGTGCCGGCGGGCGAGGTGGTTCCGGTGGACGCCACAGCCAATGGGGCGGGCCATTTCGGCTTCACACGGCGCGTGGCCTATGGCGTGGTCGGCGCCATCACGCCCTTCAACGCGCCCGCGAACCTCCTGGTGCAGAAGGTGGCGCCCGCCATCGCCGCCGGAAATGCGGTGGTGGTGAAGCCCGCGCCGTCAGGCACCCGCACGGCGCTTGCCTTCGCGCGGCTGCTGCGCGAGGCGGGCTGGCCCGAGGGCCTGTTCAATGTGGTCACCGGCGACCGCGAGACGGCGCTGGCGCTCGCCGCGCACCCGGACGTGGGCGTGGTGAGCTTCACTGGCGGCACGACCGCCGGCGAGGCACTGGCGCGGGCGGTGGGCGTGCGGAAATTCTGCTCCGAGCTCGGTTCCAACGCGGCGAACCTCGTGCTCGCTGATGCTGACATTCCGGATGCCGCGAAGAAGATCGCCTCCGCTGGCTTCGAGGCCTCGGGTCAGCAATGTATCTCCGCCCAGCGGGTGCTGGTGGACCGCGCCGTCATCGATGCCTTCGCGGAGAAGTTCGTGGCGGCGGCCAAGACGCTCAAGGTGGGTGCGGCGGAGGATCCAGCCACCGACGTCGGCCCCATGGTGCACCGCGCCTCGGCGGACCGCGTCATGTCCATGTGCCGCGACGCGATCGAGAAGGGCGCGCGCTATCTGCTGGAGCCGCGCCAGGAAGACTGCATCCTCTCCCCCGCCATCCTCACCGACGTGCCGAAGTCGGCACGCCTGTGGCAGGAGGAGGTGTTCGGCCCGGTGGCGATCCTCGTGCCGTTCGACGGCATCGACGAGGCGCTGGCGATGGCGAACGATTCCCCCTTCGGCCTCCAGGGCGCGGTGTTCACCTCTTCGCTCGCCTCCGCCATGCGGGTGTCGGAGGATTTCGAGGTGGGCGCGCTCTGGGTGAACGAGGCGAGCCGCTTCCGGCTCGACATGTATCCCTTCGGCGGCATGAAGCTCTCGGGCACTGGCCGCGAGGGCGTGCGCTACGCCATCGAGGAGCTTTCGCAGGTGAAGTTCACGGGCTTCAAGCCGTGAGCGACGCGCTGCTCGGCCTGATCCGCGAGAACGCCACGGCGAGCGCGCCGCGGGTGGTCACCGCCGCCCATTTCGCATCCGCCTCGGCGGGCGCGGCGGCGTTTGCGAAGGGCGGAAACGCCTTTGATGCGGCGCTTGCCGCCTGCTTCATGGACACCATCACCTTGCCCATGAAGTGCGGCCTGTTCGGCGACCTTGTGGCGCTGGTGCGCCGCGCGGGCGGGCCGTTTGAGGCGCTGGTGAGCGTCGGCGCGGGCTGCCTCGCGCTGGGCGAAGGCGCGACGCTGGAGCGGGTCGGCCCGCGCTCCGTCGGCGTGCCCGGCGCGCCTCATGGATACAAGCTGCTGCACGAATACGCCCGCCTCGACCTCCCGACGCTCATCGCTCCGGCGGTTGGCGCGGCAGATGCGGGCGTGCCCTGGAGCCGCGTCTCGCGCTCCTATGTGGTGGAGGCGAAGGACCTCCTCGCCAAGCTCAGCCCCACCAATCCCTATGCCCCCGGCGGCGTGATCCCGGAGTTGGGCGAGACCCGCCGCATGCCGGGCCTCGGCCGCCTGCTGGAAGCCTTCGCCCAGCACGGCGAAGCTTTGTTCGAGACCGGGGTCGGCGAGCGGATCATCGATGAATTGGCCCGCCGCGGCGGTATCCTGCGCATGGCGGATTTCGCCCAGCGCCCCGGCCAGAGACTTGCGCCGGAGGTGCGGGAGATCGCGCCCGGCTGCGTTCTTGCCGCGACCCCGTTTCCGACCCATGGCCCCCGCCTCATCTCGGCTGCCACCGACGTGCTCGCTGGCACCGCCTCCGCCCTCGATGCGGTGCGCGCCACCCGCGCGGCGGCGAAGCGCGAGGGCCGCGAGCATCTGGATGGCGGCACCACGCTGGTCACCGCGGCGGATGCGGAGGGCAATGTGGTGGTGGTGCTCCACTCCAATTCCTTCCCGCAATTCGCCTCCGGCATCGTCATGGATGACGGGCTGATCCTGAACAACCGCCCCGGCCGTGGCTTCGACCTCACCGCGCCCGAAGGCGCCGCGAACGCGCCCGCCGCCGGCAAGGTGCCGTGGACCACGGTGCATGCCTGGATGATGGAGCGCGACGGTGCCCGCATCGTCGGCGCGACGCCCGGCGGGGTGAACCAAATGCCCTGGAACGTGCAGATGGTGACGGAACTCGCGCGGGGCGCCGCCCCCGATGCCGCCGTCACCGCGCCGCGCTGGGCGCTGGATGCGCAGGACGTGCTGTCCGCCGAGCCCGACGCGCTGCCGGACGGCGTTGCGCCGGACAAGGCGGTGGGTGCGCTCGCCCTGCGCTCCTGCCAGCAGATCATCGCGCTGTCGGAGGAGGGCGGGTTGCACCTTGCCGCCGCCGATCCGCGCACCGGCTGCGCCGCCATCGGCGTCTATTGAGGGGCTCATGAAAGTCGGCATCATCGGCTATGGCGCCATGGGCGCCGCGCTCCGGGAGACGCTGGAGGAGGGCGGCGCGAAGATCGTCGCCGCGCTTGGCCGGGAGGCTTCGCTGGAGACGGCGAAGGCGGCCCTGCCGGACGATGTCACCGTCACCGCTGATTTCGCCGCTTTCGCCGCGACACGCCCGGACGTGATGGTGGAATGCGCCGGCCATGAGGGGCTGCGGCAGCATGGGCCGCGCGCGCTCGCCGCCGGCTTCGATCTGGTGATCGCCTCTGTCGGCGCTCTGGCCGATGCCCCCACCGAGGCTGCATTGCGCGAAGCCGCCGCGAAGGGCGGGCGCCTCGTCATTCCAGCGGGTGCGCTGGCGGGGCTCGATGCCCTCTCGGCGGCGCGCCGCGCGGGGCTGGACGAGGTGCGCTACGTCTCCCGCAAGGCGCCCCGTGCGTGGCGCGGCACGGCGGCGGAGACCATGGTGGATCTCGACGGCGTCACCGCGCCTACCATCTTCTTCGAAGGCACCGCCCGGGAAGCGGCTTTGGCCTTTCCCCAGAACGCCAATGTGGTGGCGGCGGCGTCCCTCGCCGGCCTCGGCTTCGACGCCACGCAGGTGGCGCTGATGGCGGACCCGACGGTCACCGGCAACCGGCATCTTCTGGAAGCGCGCGGCGCCTTCGGGGAGCTTTCCATCTCGGTGCTTGCCCGCACCTTGCCGGCCAATCCCAAGACCTCCTGGCTCGCGCCGCTGAGCCTTGCGCGGGCGGTCCTGAATCTCCACGAGCGGGTGGTGGTCTGACGGTGACCTGAGGAACTGCTCGGACGGGTTTTCACCTCTCCCCGAGGGGGAGAGGTCGGCTGCGCAGCGGCCGGGTGAGGGGGCTCCGGCGGATCAGAACTTGAGAGGATGGTTCCCCCTCACCCCAACCCTCTCCCCCGCGGGGAGAGGGAGAATACGGCTCCGCTGGTGCGCGCCTAAGGGAGGGACGTGGATGCCCGGGACAAGCCCGGGCATGACCACCATTTCCGCCTTCGGAAATGTGCACCGCACGCGTCGGCTGCCTTCCATCGAGGCAGGGCAAAACCGCCTCCTGTATCCAGAAATAGCGCTTTTACGAGCAACCCGAACGCATTGCGCTTTCGTTGCGCTGCAACGATTCTGCTGCCTAAGAATGCTGCAGTTGCACAAGCATTGATCTGGATCAAAAATTACGCGCGACCTATTGATCCGACCCGGCAAGTTTGTAAGTATCCTTACATTCTCGGGCCAAGAGGGCCGGTGTTGTGAGGGTGTGGTGATGAAGGCGGTGGATCGGGTCATCGTGGCGGGTTGCGGACCGGTGGGAGCCGTCATGGCGCTCGCTCTCGTGCGCAAGGGAATCCCGGTCACGGTCATCGAGGCGGATGCCGAGCCGAAGATGGATCAGCGCGCCGCGACGGTGCATCCCCCGACGGTGGAGATGCTGGCCGAGCTCGACCTCCTGGACGATGCGTTCGAGACCGGCCTCCAGTCCCCCATCTTCCATTTCCGCGACCGCACCAATGGCGATCTGGTCGCCATCTTCGACGTCGACGTGCTGAAGGGGCGGGTGGCCTATCCCTTCGTGCTCCAGTGGGAGCAGTACAAGCTGGTGCGCGCCGTCATGAAGCGGCTGGAGAACGAGCCGCTGGCGGACGTGCGCTTCTCCACCCGCCTCAGCGATCTCGGCCAGACCGAGGACAAGGTGGAGGCGACCGTCGTCAACGCGGCGGGCGAGACCGAAATCATCCAGGCCCGCTACATCATCGGCACCGATGGCGGGCGCTCCACCGTGCGCCGCCTCGCGGAGATCGAGTTCGAAGGCTTCACCTGGCAGGAGCGCTTCATCAAGATCGGCACGCAGTTCGACTTCATCAGCGCGGGCACCGGCTACTGCACCCGCAACTATTTCTCCGATCCCGACGAGTGGCTGAACCTGTTCAAGGTGAAGGGCGAGGACGAGACGGGCGTGTGGCGCGGCATCTTCCCCGTGCCGGCCGACGAGCCCGACGATGCGGCCATGAGCGTGGAAGGCGTGCAGCGCCGGCTCCAGGGCCTGTTCCCGAAGGCGGGCGATTACGACATCGCCTATCACGCGCTCTATGCCGTGCATCAGCGCGTCGCCGCCACCTTCAACAAGGGCCGCGTCCTCCTCGCCGGTGACAGCGCCCACGTGAACAACCCCATCGGCGGCATGGGCATGAATGGCGGCATCCACGACGCCATGAACCTTGCCGAGAAGCTCTCGGACGTGTGGTTCGGCCGGGCCCAGCCGGACGTGTTCGACCGCTACACCCGCCAGCGCCGGAAGGCGCAGGTGGACTTCGTCCAGGCGCAGACCATCCAGAACAAGAAGTCGCTGGAGGAGCGCGATCCGGTGTTGCGCGCCCAGCATCTCGACCGGCTGCGCAAGACCTCCGAGGACTTGGAACTGCACAAGAAGTTCCTCTACCGCTCCTCGCTGTTCGACAGCCTCAACGAGGCCAATGCGGTTCTCTGACCGGGAGAAGGGGTACCCCCTCTCCCCGACGGGGAGAGGGCCGGGGTGAGGGGGAGCCACTCTCTCAAGTCCTAAACCGCCGGAGCCCCCTCACCCGGCTGCTGCGCAGCCGACCTCTCCCCCTCGGGGAGAGGTGTGAAGACTATGCGCCCTCCGGCTGGTCGGAGCGGCACACGAACGAAGGCACGGGACATGTCGGCAGACGCTGACCCAAATGGCTGGATCGGAGCGCGCCTCCTGCGAAAGGAAGACGCGCGGCACCTGATCGGCGCCTCCACCTTTACGGCGGATGTGCGCGTGCCCGGCCTCATGGAAGTGGCCTTCGTGCGCAGCCAGTTTGCGCACGGCACCCTGTCCGGCATCGAGAAGCCGGAAGGGCTCGAGGCGCGCGTCTTTAGCGCCGCCGATTTCCCGGATCTCAAATCCATCGACGGCGGCCCGGAACTGCCCTCCTTCCGCACCGCGCCCTACCATGCCTTCGCGCGGGAAAAAGTGCATTTCGTCGGCCAGATCATCGCCGCCTGCATCGCCCCCACGCGGGGCAAGGCGGAGGACATCGCCGACCAGGTGTTCGCCGACATCGACGCCTTGCCCGCCGTGGTGGACACGGTGGAGGCGCTGAAACCCGGCGCGGCGATCCTGCACGACGGCTTCGCCGACAATGCCTTCATCCATGCCACCGTGAGCGAGGGCGACATCGAGGCGGTGGCCGCGACCGCGCCCGTTTCCATGCGGCGCACCTTCCGCATGAACCGGCAGGCGACCGTGCCCCTCGAAGGGCGCGGCGTGCTCGCTTATTGGGACCATCGCTTGGACGAGCTGGTGGTCTATCTCTCCACCCAGGGCGCGCACATGATGCGCCTCGGCCTGTGCCTCGCGCTCGGCCTGCCCGAGCACAAGATGCGGGTGATCGCGCCTGACGTGGGCGGTGGCTTCGGCGGCAAGAACCGGCTGATGCCGGAGGAGGTGGCGATCTGCGCCATCGCCCTGAAGACCGGCAAGCCGGTGCGCTGGATCGAGGACCGCCGCGAGCACCTCATCGCCTCGGTGCATTGCCGCGAGCATCACTACGACATCACGCTCTATGCGGAGCGCGACGGGCGCATCCTCGGCCTGAAGGGCGAGGTGCATATCGATGCCGGCGCCTATTCGCTGTGGCCCTCCGGCCCGTTCATGGAAGCCAGCATGGCGGCCCGCAACCTGCCGGGCCCCTACCAGATGCAGGCGCTGCATGTGGAGACCCACACGGTCGCTACCTCCAAGTCGCCCATGGGGCCCTATCGCGGCGTGGCGCGCCCCGGCGCCTGCTTCGCCATCGAGCGGGCGGTGGACGAACTGGCACATGAGCTCGGCCTGGAGCCGGCGGACGTGCGCCGCATCAACCTTGTGGCCTCCGAGCAGATGCCCTACCGCACCATCGGCGGCATGCGTCTCGACAGCGGCGATTATCCCAAGGCCCTCTCCATCGTCCGCGAGATGGTGGACCTCGCCGCCCTGCGCCGGCGCCAGATGGAGGGAGAGGCCGATGGGCGGCGCATCGGTGTCGGCTTCGCCGTCTATACCGAGCAGAGCGGGCACGGCGCGGCCGAATGGATGAAGCGCAAGTCGCGCATCGTCCCCGGCTATGAGAGCGCCACCGCACGCATGCTGCCGGATGGGACCATGCTCCTGCTGGTGGGCATCCAGAATCACGGCCAGGGCCTTGAGACCACGCTTGCGCAGATCGCGGCGCAGGAAATCACCGTCGATCCCGCCAATATCTCCGTGCGCTATGGCGACACGGCGCTGACCCCCTTCGGCTTCGGCACCTTTGCCTCGCGCAGCATCGTCTTCTCCGGTGGCGCGGTGGCCCGGGCGACGCGCGCGCTTGCCGACAAGGCGCGGCGCATCGGCGCCCACCTGATGCAGATCGAGTTCGAGCAGACCCATCTCGCCGACGGCGCGGTGCACGGCCCTGCGGGCAAGGTGAGCCTCGCCGAGATCGCCCGCGCCGCCAATGTGCGCCAGGAATTCCTGCCCGCAGGCATGCCGCCGCTCCTCGAGGAGACGGCCACCTACGAACCGGAGGAATCCGGGGGCTTTTTCTCCTACGGCGCCCATGCCGCCGTGGTGGCGGTGGATCCGGAGACCGGCGTCACCTCCATCCTCGACTACGCCATCGCGGAGGATTGCGGCACCATGATCAACCCCATGATCGTGGATGGCCAGATCATCGGCGGCGTCGCCCAGGGCATCGGCACGGCGCTCTATGAAGAGATGCCCTATGACGAGAGCGGCCAGCCGCTCGCCACCACGTTCGGCGACTACATGCTGCCCTGCGCGCCCGAGCTGCCGGCGCTGCGCATCCACCACCTCATCACCCCCGCGCACGGCACAGAATATGGCGTGAAGGGCATGGGGGAGGGCGGGGCCATCGCGCCGCCTGCCGCCATCGCCAATGCGGTGTGCGACGCGCTGCGCGACACCGGCGCCCGCATCTGGGAAACCCCGCTCACCCCGCGCCGCGTCTCTGACGCTGTGGCCGAAGCGATGGGAGAGCCGGCATGAAGCCCGCCGCCATCGACTATGCCCGCCCCAAGGATCTCGCCGAGGCGTGCGCGATGCTGAACGAGGCCGGTGATGCCGCCATGATGGTGGCGGGCGGCCAGTCGCTCGTGCCCATGATGAGCCTGCGCCTCACCGCCTTCGAGACCCTGCTGGATGTCTCCCGCCTCGAGGCCCTGAAGCGCACCGAGGATGAAGGCAGCCATGTCTTCCTCGGCGCCGCCACCACCCATGCCATGATCGAGGATGGCAAGGTGCCGGACCCCTCGCAGGGGCTGATGTCGCGGGTGGCCTCCAAGATCGCCTATCGGGCGGTGCGCAACATGGGCACCATCGGCGGCTCGGTGGCGCTGGCGGACCCCGCCGCCGACTGGCCCTGCGGCCTCATCGCGCTCGAAGCTGAGGTGATCCTCGCCGGCCCGGACGGGGAGCGCGCCTTGCCGGCGGACGGCTTCTTCCTCGGGCCCTACGAGACCGCGCGCGAGCCGAACGAGATCATCGTCGGGTTCCGTATCCCGAAGCTGCCGCCCGCCGCCCGCTGGGGCACCTTCAAGGTGGCTCGCAAGAGCGGCGCCTTCTCGGATTCCCTCGCCATCGCGGTGCTGCCGGGCGACGGCTCGGCGCGGGTCGCGCTCACCGGAACCACGGCCCATGCGGGCCTGCTGGTGCGCGCCTCCGAAGCGCTTCCCTCCGGCAATGTCGCGGCGCTGCGCGAAGCCGCCCGCGCGGACATCGCCGAGCTCGACCCGGATGCGGACGCCTATCGCGTGCGCTGCCACCTCGCCACCGTCACCCGTGCCGCCGCGGAGGCGCTCTCATGACCGCCCTCACCTTCACCCTTAACGGCGAGGAGACGACCGAGGCGGTGGAGCCGCGCGAGATCCTCGCCGACGTGCTGCGCGACCGCCTGCGCCTCACCGGCACGCATCTGGGCTGCGAGCACGGCGCCTGCGGTGCCTGCACCGTGACCATAGATGGCGTGCCCGCCCGCTCCTGCATCGTCCTTGCCGTTATGTGCGACGGCAAGAGCGTGGAGACCATCGAGGGCACCCGCGACGACGCGGCCATGAACGTCATCCGCCGGCACTTTCATGAGCAGCATGCCCTCCAGTGCGGCTTCTGCACGCCGGGCATGCTGATGGCTGCACGGGACATCATCGCCCGCCACGGCCAGCCCGACGAGGCGACGGTGCGCCGGGAGCTGTCCGGCCAGGTGTGCCGCTGCACCGGCTACATGGGCATCGTCGCCGCCATCCGCTCCGCCGCCGCCGAACTCCATCCGGAGGCCGCGGCACGTCCCATGCATACGGTTTCATCCTTGGCTTGAAGGGTAGGTTTCTCCCATGCGTCTCGATGCTTATACGCACCTGTTCCCGCCGGCTTACTTCAAGCGGATCCAGGACCACATCACCAACAGGGATGTTGTGAAGCGCTGGCTCAACCTGCCGACCTTGTGGGACGTGGAAGCGCGCCTGCGCATGATCGACAGCTTCGGCGACTACCAGCAGGTGCTCGCCAATTCCATGCCGGCGGTGGAGTTCTTCGCCGGCCCGGACGTGGCCCCCGAGCTGGCGCGCATCGCCAATGACGGCTTCGCCGAGCTGATCGCCAAGCACCCCGACCATTTCCCCGCCTTCGTGGCCTCGGTCGCCATGAACAATGCCGAGGAAGCGGTGAAGGAGATCGACCGCGCCGTGGGCCAGCTGGGCGCCAAGGGCATCCAGATCTTCACCAACGTGAACGGCCGCCCCCTCGATGACGAGGAATTCTACCCGGTCTTCGAGCGCATGGCGCACCACGATCTGCCCATCTGGCTGCATCCGAGCCGCGGGCAGGACTTCTCCGACTACAAGTCCGAGCAGAAGTCCAAGTACGAGATCTGGTGGACTTTCGGCTGGCCCTACGAGACCAGCGCCGCCATGTCCCGCATCGTCTTCTCCAGGATCCTGGAGAAGCTGCCGAACCTGAAGGTCATCACCCACCATATGGGCGCGATGATCCCGTTCTTCGACGGCCGCGTGGGCCCCGGCTGGGACCAGCTCGGCTCGCGCACCGGCGACGAGGACTATGAGGGCCTGCTTAAGTCCATGAAGAAGCGGCCCATCGATTACTTCAAGATGTTCTATGCCGACACGGCGCTGTTCGGCTCGGTCGCCGGCACCCGCTGCGGCCTCGAATTCTTCGACATCGACCAGATCGTCTTCGCCTCCGACTGCCCGTTCGATCCGGAGGGCGGCTACCAGTTCATCCGCGAGACCCTGGCGGTTCTCGACAAGATGGACTTCACGAAGGAGCAGCGGGACAAGGTCATGGGCGGCAATCTGCGGCGCATGATGAAGATGGCTTGACCCATGGGGCTTCGGCCCCATGCTTCGGAAACGATCCGGGACAAGGTTCGTAGAAGATATGACTTCCAGGACTCTCGAACTTCTACTTCAGAAGAGATGGGGATCAACATGACCAACGACACGACATCGATTGCGTCCGGTCTGAGCCGGCGCACACTGCTGCGGGCGGGTGCGGCCCTGGGTGCGGCTGGCATCATCGGCATGCCGCACATCGCCAAGGCGGCGGACACCGTCCGCTTCAGCCTGGAATTCCGCATCTATGGCGGCAACGCGCCGTTCTTCTATGGCGTGGAGAAGGGCTTCTTCAAGGACCAGGGCATCGACATCCAGCTCGACGGCTCCGCCGGCTCGGGCGAGGCGGTGCGGCGCATCGCGGCCGGCACCCACGAGTTCGGCACCGCCGATGCGGCGACCGTGGTGGAGTTCGTCGGCCGCAATCCCAATGTCGGGCTGAAGTCCACCATGATGGTGTTCGACAACTTCCCGGCGGTGATCCTCAGCCTCAAGCGCAAGCCGCTCACCAAGATGGAGCAGCTTGTGGGCGCGAAGATCGGGGTGGGGGCGTCCTCCGCCGCCACCAAGATCCTCCCTGCGCTGCTCAAGGCCCACAATATCGACCCGAACAAGATCAACTTCGTGAACATCGACGTGAAGCTGCGCGACACCATGCTGCTGAAGGGCGAAGTGGATGCCGTGATCGCGTTCGACTACACGGCCATCTTCAACCTCATGGAGAGCGGCGTGAAGCAGGAGGATATCGTTCTCCTGTACTACTCGGAGAACGGCTTCGCCTTCCCCGGCAACTCCCTCGTCGCCTCCAAGGCCATGATGGAGACCAAGCCCGACCTCACCAAGCGCCTTGCCAAGGCCATCGCCCGCTGCTGGGTGGAAGGCAACAAGGACCGGGAAGGCTGCATCGCCGCCGTCACCAAGCGCGAGCGCCTGCTCGATCCCACCGTGGAACTGGCGCGCCTCAACTTCGTCTACCAGAAGCACGTGCTCACGAAGAACGTCCTGGCCAACGGCCTCGGCGCCATCACCCAGGGGCGCCTCAAGGCGGGCATGGACATCCTCTCGGAGAGCCTTGAGCTCACCCCGCCCCCCACCGTGGCGCAGGTCTACGACGACCAGTTCCTGCCCCCCATAGAAGACCGGCGGTTCTCCTGATGCTGGCATTCACCGCACCTCCCCTCTCCGCGCAGCCGGCCGCTCCCCTCGGGGAGCCGGCCGGCGGCACCGGCGCGTTCGTCAAGCTCGACGGCGTGAGCCTGTCCTATGGTGGTGGCCCGGAGGGGACGAAAGCTCTCTCCAACACCCACATGTCCATCGAGAAGGGCCACTTCATCGCGGTGGTCGGCCCTTCCGGCTGCGGCAAGTCCTCGCTGATGAAGCTGGTGACCGGCCTGATGCCCCCCACCGAAGGCACGGTCTCGGTGGGTGGGACGAAGGTGAACGGCCCGCTCAAGATCGTCGGCATGGCGTTCCAGAACCCGACTTTGCTGCCCTGGCGCCCGCTTCTGTCCAATGTGATGCTGCCGCTCGAGATCGTGCAGCCGCACCGCTCGCGCCTGCGTTCCAACAAGGCGGAATATCTGAAGAAGGCGCGGGCGCTGCTGGAGACGGTGGGCCTTGCCGAGTTCGAGCAGAAATTCCCCTGGATGCTCTCCGGCGGCATGCAGCAGCGCGCGAACCTGTGCCGCTCGCTGATCCACGACCCGGACCTCTTGATGCTGGACGAGCCGTTCGGCGCGCTCGACGCCTTCACCCGCGAAGAGCTCTGGGGCGTGCTGCAGGAGGTGTGGATGGAGCGCCGCTTCACCTGCATCCTCGTCACCCACGATCTGCGTGAGGCGGCCTACCTTGCCGACACCATCTATGTGATGAGCGCGCGCCCCGGCACCATCATCGCCAAGCACGAGGTGGACCTGCCGCGCATGCGCACGGTGGACACCACCTTCGAGCCCCGCTTCGTGGACCTCGTGCACACCATCCGCAGCGAAATCGCCCAGGTGCGCAACGAGGCGAAGCGGGCCGCCAAGGAAACCGCCGCCCAGGCAAAGGCCTCCTGACATGACCCGACAAGCTCAGAAACGACTGGAACAGGTCGCCCCCTGGATCGTCACCATCGGCCTCCTCGTCGTGTGGCAGGCGGTGGTGGTGGTGTTCAAGATCGAACCCTTCCTGATGCCCTCGCCCACCGCCATCTTCGCGGCCTTCCTGCAGTATCAGGATTCCATCCTGTACCATGCGTGGCACACCATGGTCTCCACACTGCTGGGCTTCGCGCTCGGCATCGTGGTGGGCGTGCTGCTCGGCATCTGCATCGGATCCTCGCGGCTCGTCTATGCCGGGCTCTATCCGGTGCTGATCGGCTTCAACTCGGTGCCGAAGGTGGCCACCGTGCCGATCCTGGTGCTGTGGCTGGGTATCGGCCAGCCGACCGCGGTGGCGACCGCCTTCCTGCTCTGCTTCTTCCCCATCGCGGTGAACGTGGCCACGGGCCTTGCCACCGTGGAGCCGGAGCTGGAGGACGTGCTGCGCTCGCTCGGCGCCTCGCGCACCGACATCCTGCTGAAGGTGGGCTTGCCGCGCGCCATGCCGTATTTCTTCGCCTCCCTGAAGGTGGCGATCACGCTGGCCTTCGTCGGCGCGGTCATTGCCGAGACCTTGGCATCGAACGACGGCATCGGCTATCTGATGATTCAGGCGTCCTCCCAGTTCCGGGTGCCGCTGATGTTCGCGGGGCTCGCGGTCATCGCCGCCATGGGCGTGGTGACGTACCTCATCTTCGCCTTCATCGAGCGGCGCATGACGGGCTGGGCGGTGCGCGGGCAGAATGCGAGCCTTGGGGGTGGCGGATGACGGCTCCCCCGAGATCGGGACGCGGGCAACGGGGGCAGCGGGCGCAGAGGATGGTGGAAGACGCGGCGGAGTTGATGACCGGGACGGAGGTGACCGAGCCGGTCGCCGGCCTGTTCTCCCTCTGGGCGCGTCCCGGCTTCCTGGTGCGCCGGCTGCACCAGATCTCGGTCGCCGTCTTCATGGAGGGAATGGCCGAACTGGAGATCACCCCGCTCCAGTTCGGCGCGCTCTCCATCGTCGCGCTCAGCCCCGGCATCGAGCAGGCAGCGGTGGGCACCGAGCTCGGCGTCGACCGGGCCAACAATGCCGACGTGCTGAACCGGCTGGAAAAAGGCGGCCTCATCGCCCGCCATACGGCGCCCCATGACAGGCGCACCAAGAAGGTCTATCTCACCGCGCGCGGGCGGGACATGGTGCTCAGCGCCAACGAACGCTTCGCGGATATCCAGAAGCGGTTCCTCGGCCCGCTCTCTGCGGCGGAGAAGAAGATCTTCCTTGCCTTGCTGTCCAAGCTGATCGAGGAGAACAACTCGCTGGGCCGCACGGTCCTGCGTTTCGCGGAACGATAAAAAAAGCGGCTCATGGGTCAGGAAGCGGTCAGGGACGGCGGTCACCGCCGGGACGCGAGCGTCGTCGCTCTGGTGAGCGCGGCGCATTTCGTCAGCCATTACTACATGCTGCTGCTGCCGCCGATATTCCTGGCGGTGCAGGCGGACTACAAGGTCTCCTTCACCGAGCTGGGCCTCGCCCTCGGCGCGTTCAACCTCGTCACGGTCATCTTCCAGGTGCCGGTGGGCATGCTCGCCGATGCCTGGAGCGCGCGAGGCGTGTTCCTGCTGGGCCTTCTCATCGGCGCGGCTTCGGTGCTCGGCGCCGCGCTCGCGCCCACCTTCCTCGGGCTCATTGGCGCGTTCGCGGTCATGGGGCTCGCCAACACGGCCTATCATCCGGCGGCCTACGGCATCCTCGCCTATCGCATCGCCCCCGCCCGGCTCGGCTATGCCTTTTCCGTGCACACCTTCGCGGGCTTCCTCGGCGGCGCCTGCGCGCCCGTCACCCTCATCGTGCTGGAGCACCAGCTCGGCTGGCGCGGCGCGCTCATGTGCGCCGCCGGCCTCGGTGTTGTGGTGGCCCTGATCCTCCTCGCCGGCTGGTCGCTGCTGCGCGATCGGGATGTGGGGCCGAAGGTGGTTTCCCACACCGGGCCGACGCGCATCTGGTCGGCGGAGGTGGTGCGCAACGTGTTCGTCTTCTCCTGCCTCGCCGCCGCCAATTCCGGCGTCCAGGGCTATACGGTGGTGGCGCTGGCGAGCGCGTGGGGGGTGCCTGTTCTCGCCGGCGCGGCGGCGATCTCCAGCTATCTCTTTCTTCTCACGGTGGGCGTGCTGGTCGGCGGCTGGGTGGCGGAGCGCTTCCCCCGGCACGATCTGGTGATGGCGGTGGGGCTCGGCGTCTCGGGTCTCGCGCTCGCCGGGGTCGGGCTCCTGCGGCTCGACGCGACGGCGCTTCTGGTGGTGTGTGGGCTGGGCGGCTTCACCAACGGGCTGGTCCTGCCCTCGCGGGACCTGATCGTGAAGGCAGCGACCCCGCCCGGCGCTTTCGGCCGGGTGTTCGCCATCGTCACCACGGGCTTCAGCATCGGCAACATGTTCGCGCCCTTCGTCTTCGGGCTGCTCATGGACCATGACGCGCCGCGCGGCGTGTTCCTGGCGGTGGCCGCCTTCACCCTGGGCGCGATCCTGCTCAGCGTGGTGGGACGGCCGAGCCGCACGCCGCCCGGCCGCGAGGCGCCGGTCATGGCGCTGGATTGACTTAACGCTCCGCCGTCATGCCCGGGCTTGACCCGGGCATCCACGCCTTGCCCTTCGCCCGAGCCTAGCGGAGCCCCGTGGATGGCCGGGTCAAGCCCGGCCATGACGGTTCGCTATATTGAGCCGGGGTAGGCGGCACTTCCCCCTCAGTTCGGCTTGGCGCCGGGGAACCATTCCACATGGGTCTCGCCGGTGCGGCCGTAATAGACGGCGCGACGGCCGGCCAGCGAAACCAGATAGGCGACGCAGCCCGCCGCCGCGATGCGGGCGCAGAATTCGCGGTACTTGATCTGTCCGGCCTGGACCGCCCGCACCGCCCGCTCGACGCCCTCGGCGGAGAAACCTTCGGCCGGCACCGCGCCCACCTCGTGGGCCGCCACCACGTGGGAGGCGCCGGAGGGCAGGTAATAGGTCTTCTCATTCCGCTGGAGGTCGGCGTGATAGCGCTCGATGCCGGCTTCCATGAGCTGCGCCACCACTTCGGGGAAGGTGACGCGCTCGGCGTCCGAATCGCGGGTGGCGGCCTCCATCGCCGCGGTCACATGCGGTTCCATGGGTCTCTCCAGTTGGTGAGGGTCAGTCCACCGGCACGGCGCGCAGGCCGTGGCGGCGGACGATGTCCTTGAGCACACTTTCAATGACGGTCCGCGCCGCCGGGTCGAGATGGCCGAAGAAGTCGGCGTCGTTGGCATCGGCCTCGGCGGAGAGCGCGGGCACCAGCGCCCGGCCCTTGGGCGTCAGGGCCAGCGCCTGATAGCGGCGGTCCAATGTGGTGGCGCTGCGGGTGAGGAGGTCCTTGGCCAATAGCCGGTCAACCAGCTTGGTGATGGCCCCGCGCGTCATGCCCAGCCGCTCCGCCACCTCGCTCGGGGCCGTGGCCTCCCGGTCATAAAGATCGCGCAGCACCACCCATTCCGCCACCGTCGTGTCCTGCTCCTGAAGACGCATGCGGAAGGCGTGGGAGACCTGGTTCGAGACGAAGCGGAGCCAGTAGCCGAGATGGGTCTCAAGCGGGCTGACGGACGCAGTGTCGAGCATGATGAGCCTCGTGATTGACTAGGAAACTATCTCATATGGTTTCTATGTCAACTATTTCCTGCGGCGCTCCGCGCATTGACGCCAAGCTGCAGCCGGCGCGAAGCTCGCGCCATGGAAATCCTTGGCCGCATCTTGGCTTATCTGCTGTCGGTGGGCGTGGTGGGCGGCATGGTCTATGCGGCCATCGCCTTCGGTGCCCGGGCCAAGGCGCTGAAGGCGGCCGGCTGGCGGGCGGTGCCGGGAACCGTCGTCCGCCCGGCGCGGCCCTCAGCCCTTGGCACGCTCGGTGGCGGCGTGCGCTATCGCTATGCGGTGGAAGGGCGCGCCTATGAGAGCGGGCGCGTGCGGCTGCTGGATTGGCCGGCCTTCCTCTGGCCCGATGCCGAGGCGGTGCAAAACCGGCTCGCGGCGGCGGACGCCGTGGAGGTGAAGGTCAATCCGGCCTATGCCGAGGACGCCGCCCTCGATCTCGCCGCGCCGCCCCGGGCCTTCGGCTGGACAGGGGTCGGCGTCACGCTCGCCTGCTTGCTTCTTCTAGGCCTGCGGCGGCTGATCTAATAGCCGAGGAAGCGCACGCCGGCGCCCACGCACACCGCCGCGAGCACGGCGAAGAAGTCGCTCTTCAGGAATTTGGCGGCCACCAATGCCGCCAGAAGCCCCAGCGCCATGGCGAGGTCGCCATGGGCGGCGGCGGGCGCGATGATGGCGATGAGCACCGCGCCGGGCAGGCACTCCAGGATCCTGCGCACCCGCGGCGTCAGCGGGATGAAGCGCATGACCATAAAGCCGGCCGTGCGGTTGAACAGGGTGGCGACCGCCATCACCACGATGCCGATGAGGGTGCCGGGATCGACGAGGCTAGTCATCGGTGAAGCCCCCGGCGATGGCGCCCGAGAGCGCGCCGATGAAGATGAACCACCAGCCCGGCACGAGGAAGGACGCGCCCACCGACACCACCGCCGCCACGCCCCAGCCCACCAGCTCGCGCCGCCCGCGCCAGTTGGGCACCAGCATGGCGATGAAGAAGGCCGGCACCACGAGGTCGATGGCCACCGCCTTGGGGTCCGGCAGGCCGCCGCCGATCACCTGCCCCGCCACCGAGGAGAGTGTCCACATCACCCAGGTGAAGGCGCCAGAGCCGACGAAGAAGCCCACATCCCGTCCGCCCTGCGTGTAATAGCGCATGGTGGCCGCCCAGTTGTTGTCGGCGAGGAAGAACAGCGTCGGGTAGGATTTGTAGGGCGGAAGCGGGCCGAGCCAGGGGCGCATGGAGGCGGCCATCAGCAGATGGCGCATGTTCACCGTGAAGGTGAGGAGGGCGAGGGCGAACAGCCCGCCCACCGTCCAGTTGGTGGTCCAGCCCTCCAGCGCGATCATCTGGGCGAGGCCGGCGAAGATGAGGCCGCTGGAGAGGGCGGCTTCCAGCGCGGAAAAGCCCTTCTGCGCCGCCGCCGCGCCGAAGGCGAGGCCGAACAGGCACATGCCCGGCATCATGGGCACCATGACCCGCGCGCCTTCGAAGAAGCCGGCGCGGGTGAAGCGGACGCGGGATGAGGAAGTGTCGTCCATGGCCTTTGGGGGAAGCGAGTTTTCCCGCTTATGCAACAGGGCCGGGCGCCCACCAACCCGATTTGCGCATGACGCCGGGGCGAGCTACGCCGCCAGTGCGGGGGAGAGGATGTCCTCCAATCCCTCGTCCCAGGGCGGCACGGAGCCATAGAGCGCCGCCAGATGGTCGATGAACACCCGCACCTTCTGGGGCAGGAAGCGGCGGGAGGGATAGACCGCGAACACGCCCACGCGGCTCGACGCATGGAAGGCCGGCAGCACCACCTTCAGCGCCCCATTGCGCAGTTCCGGCCCCACATCCCATGTGGAGCGCAGCGCGATCCCCACCCCGGCGAGGACCGCCGCGCGGACCACCTCGTTGGAATTGGTGCGCAGCGCCGAATGGACCCGCTGGGTCACCGGCCCTTCGGGGCCTTCCAGCCGCCAGGGGTCCTGGCTGTGGGTGGCAAGCAGGCGGTGGCTGGCGAGATCCTCGAAGCTTTTGGGCTCTCCCGCCTCCGCCAGATATGCGGGGGTGGCGCACAGGACGCGATGGACCGGGGCGAGGCGGCGGGCGACGAGGCTCGAATCCGAGAGGTCGGCGATGCGCACCGCAAGGTCGAAGCCCTCGCCCACAATGTCCACGAAGGCGTCGGAGAGTTCGAGGTCCACGGTCAGGTCCGGGTTCGCCTCCAGGAGCGGGCCAAGATGGGGCGCGATATGCAGCCGGCCGAAGGAGGTGGGCGCCGCCACCCGCAAGAGCCCCCGCGCCTCCGAGGAGCGGCGGGACAATTGGCTCTCCGCCTCCTCGATGGAGGAGAGGATGGAGACGACGCGCTCATAGAAGCCCTGGCCCGCCTCGGTCAGCGTCACCTTCCGCGTGGTGCGCTGGAACAGCCGCGCGCCGAGCCGCTCTTCCAGCCGCTGCACGCGCTTCGACACCACGGGTGGGGACAGGCCCAGCTCCCGCCCCGCGGCCGAGAGGCTGCCGGCGGTGACGATGCGCGCGAAGATCTCCAGATCCCCCAGGTTGCCGAGCATGGGCCGGCTTTCCGGCACGGAGCGGCGGGGGGAGGGGCGGGGGGTGTCGCGGCGCATTGTTTCCATGGGCGGGATGATTTTTAGCCGAACTGGAAATAATCCGCGACAGCTTTCCCATCTGGAACGATTATAGTCCTCGCAAGGGAAACGCTTAACGCCAGGACAAAGCCGCAATGAGCCTCAGGCTTCCGGCACCGGACGAGGGCACGCTCGCACGGCGGGCGCAGATCATCGCCGACCTCAATGCCATCGTGCCCGGAGAGGGTGTCATCTCCCGCGAGCGCGAGATGAAGCCGTATGAGTCCGACGGCGTCACGGCCTATAAACAGCTGCCCCTCGTGGTGGTGCTGCCCGAGACCACGGACCAGGTCCGCCGCGTCCTGAAATACTGCCACGACCATGGCGTGCGCGTGGTGCCGCGCGGCGCGGGAACCTCGCTCTCCGGCGGCGCCCTGCCGCTTCAGGACGGCGTGCTGCTCGCCATGGGCAAGTTCAACAAGGTGCTGGAGATCGACTACGCCAACCGCTGCGCCGTGGTGCAGCCGGGCGTGACCAATCTCGGCATCACCAAGGCGGTGGAGCACGAAGGCTTCTATTACGCGCCCGATCCCTCCTCCCAGATCGCCTGCACCATCGGCGGGAATGTGGGGGAGAATTCCGGCGGTGTTCACACGCTGAAATACGGCCTCACCACCAACAATGTGCTCGGCGTCGAGATCGTCCTCATAAACGGCGACGTGGTCCGGCTCGGCGGCAAGCATCTTGATGCGGGCGGGCTGGACCTTCTCGCCGTCGTCATCGGCTCCGAGGGGCTGCTGGGCGTCGTCACCGAGGTGACGGTGCGCCTCTTGAAGAAGCCGGATATTGCCCGCGCGGTGTTGGTGGGCTTTCCCACCTCCGAGGATGCGGGCGACTGCGTCGCCAAGATCATCGGCGCCGGCATCATCCCCGGCGGCATCGAGATGATGGACCGCGACGCCATCGCCGCCGCCGAAGCCTTCGTGAAGGTGGGCTACCCGCTGGACGTGGAAGCGCTCCTCATCGTGGAGCTGGACGGGCCGGAAGCGGAGTGCGCCCATCTCCTGGAAGAGGTGCGCAAGATCGCGGAGGGGTGCAATTCCTCCACGCTCCGTGTCTCCCAGACCGAGGAGGAGCGCCTCGGCTTCTGGGCCGGGCGCAAGGCGGCCTTCCCGGCGGTGGGGCGCCTCTCGCCCGATTATCTGTGCATGGACGGCACCATCCCGCGCAAGCAATTGCCTCTGGTGCTCTCCCGCATGCGCGAGATGTCCACGCAATACGGCCTGCGCGTCGCCAACGTGTTCCATGCGGGCGACGGAAACCTGCACCCGCTGATCCTCTACGATGCCAATGAGCCGGGCCAGATGGATGCCGCCGAGGCGTTCGGTGCCGACATCCTGAGGCTCTGCGTCGAGGTGGGCGGCGTGCTCACGGGCGAGCATGGCGTGGGCG
This sequence comes from Aquabacter albus, assembly GCF_040049275.1. NCBI lineage: Bacteria > Pseudomonadati > Pseudomonadota > Alphaproteobacteria > Hyphomicrobiales > Xanthobacteraceae > Aquabacter > Aquabacter albus. Next base: position 508,102 of record NZ_JBDZDT010000004.1, read on the forward strand.
TCGAGAAGCGCGACCTCATGCCGGTCATGTTCAACGAAGTGGACCTCGCCCAGCAGCAGCGCCTGAAATGCGCCTTCGACGACCAGGGCCTGCTCAATCCCGGCAAGGTGTTCCCGACGCTCCGCCGCTGCGCCGAGCTGGGGCGCATGCATGTGAGCGGCGGGCAGCTGCCCTTTCCCGATCTTCCGCGCTTCTGAGCCTCGCTGCGATGCTGTTCAGGAAGGACGTGCTCGAAGGAATAGGGGACGGCCGCGTGACGCTGGCCTTCCGCCGCTGGCGCCGCCCCACGGTGCGCGCGGGCGGCACGCTGCGCACGCCCGTCGGGCTTCTGGCCATCACCGATGTTTCGGTTCTCGCGCCGGAGGCGATCTCCGAGGCGGAGGCGCGGCGGGCGGGCCATGGGGATCGGCAGGCGCTGCTCGCCACGCTGGGCGGAGAGGGAGACCTCTACCGCATCGCCTTCCAGCGGGCCGGCGCGGACCCGCGCGCCACGCTGCACGATGAAGCCCCCGGGCCGGAGGTGGTCGGGCAGCTCACGCAGCGGCTGGAGCGGTTCGACCGGGCGTCGCCCTGGACGCGGGACACCCTGCTCCTGATCGCCCGGAAACCGGGTGTGCGCGCCGCGGCGCTGGCGGCCGAGCTGGGCCGGGAGACCGCCCCGTTCAAGCGGGACGTGCTCAAATTGAAGGAACTCGGCCTGACCGAGAGCCTGGAGGTGGGTTACCGCCTCTCGGTGCGCGGCCGGGCATATGTGGAGCGGGTGATGGGGATCGAAGCGTGACGGAACTGCTTTGCCCGCGCGATGAGGCCGAACTGGCGGAGGCCGTGACCTCCGTGCTCGCGGACGGCGTGACGCTGGACGTGGTGGGGCGCGGCACCCGGCGCGGCATCGGCCGCTCGGCCCAGACCGACCGCACCCTGGATGTCTCGGCGCTGTCCGGCGTGACCCTCTACGAGCCGGAGGAGCTGGTGCTCTCCGCCAGGGCGGCGACGCCCATGGCGGAGATCGAGGCCCTTCTGGCGCAGAACAACCAGATGCTGGCCTTCGAGCCCATGGATACCGGCCCGCTCCTGGGCGAGGCCGCGGGCGGGGGCAGCCTTGGCGGTATGTTCGCCTGCAATCTCTCCGGCCCGCGCCGCCTCAGCCATGGCGCCGCCCGCGACCATGCGCTGGGCGCCCGCGCCGTCTCGGGGCGGGGCGAGGTGTTCAAGTCCGGCGGGCGGGTGATGAAGAACGTCACCGGCTACGACCTGCCGCGCCTGCTGGCGGGCTCCCACGGCACGCTGGCGGTTCTGAGCGAGGTGACGCTGAAGGTGCTGCCGCGCCCGGCTACGCAGGAGACGCTGCTGGTGTTCGGCCTCGATGCGGCGTCTTCCGCGCGGGCCATGAGCGCGGCCATGGGCTCCTCCTGCGAGGTCTCCGGCGCGGCGACGCTGCCGGCCTCGGTGGTGCGCCGGCGCGAGGAAGTGCCTGCCGATGTGTCCGTGGTCGCCTTCCGGCTGGAGGGCTTCGAGCCTTCGGTGCGGGCGCGCCGGGCCATGCTGATCTCGGTGATGACGCCGTTCGGCGCGGTGGAAGTGCTGGAGGAGCCGGCCTCCCGCGCCTTCTGGACCATGGTGCGCGATGCGTTGCCCTTCGCGGGCACCGGGGAGCGTGCCGTGTGGCGTATCTCCACCGCCCCCATGGCCGGGCCACCTCTGGCGCACGCGCTGACACAAGCCCTCGGTGCGGAGGCCTATTGCGACTGGGCGGGCGGCCTTCTCTGGGTGCTCATGCCCGGCGCGGCGGCGCAGGCCGACGAGGTGCGCGCCGCGCTCCGCCCCCATGGCGGCCACGCCACCCTCATCCGCGCCACGGCCGCGGAACGGGCGGGCGCTGTGTTCCAGCCCATGGACTTCGCCCTTGATGCCCTGACACGGAGGGTGAAGGCGAGCTTCGATCCCAAGGGCGTGCTCAATCCGGGGCGGATGTATGCGGGGATGTGAGATGATGCCCGGCAGCGGGAAGAACAAGAAATGAAAACAGAATTCTCCCTCGCCCAGCTTGCCGATCCGCGCATCAAGGAGGCGGACAAGATCCTGCGGGCCTGCGTGCATTGCGGGTTCTGCACCGCCACCTGCCCCACCTATGCGCTGCTCGGCGACGAGCTCGACAGCCCGCGCGGGCGCATCTACCTGATCAAGGACATGCTGGAGAATGACCGGCCGGCGACCGAGGAGGTGGTCAAGCATATCGACCGCTGCCTCTCCTGCCTCTCCTGCATGACCACGTGCCCCTCCGGCGTCCATTACATGCACCTCGTGGATCATGCGCGCGTCCATGTGGAGCACACTTACAAGCGCCCCTTCTTCGACCGCCTGAACCGCACGGTGCTCGCCGCGATCCTGCCCTATCGCGACCGCTTCCGCCTGGCGCTGCTGGGCGGTGTTCTGGCAAAGCCGTTCGTGCCGCTGTTCGACGCCATAAAGCCGCTGCGCCCACTTGCCGCCATGCTGCGCCTCGCCCGCATGCCCCACGGTCGAAGCGAGAGCGAGGCGCCGGGGGTGTGGCAGGCCAAGGGGCCGCGTAAGGCCCGCGTGGCGCTGCTGGCCGGCTGCGCCCAGCCGGTGCTGCGGCCGGAGATCGACGAGGCGGCCATGCGCCTCTTGAACCGGCTCGGCGTGGAGGTGGTGCGGGTGAAGGGCGAGGGCTGCTGCGGCTCGCTGGTCCACCACATGGGCCGGGAGGCGCAGGCGAGTGCGCTCGCCAAGACCAATATCGACGCCTGGGTGCGCGAGATGGACGGAGAGGGGCTGGACGCCATCCTCGTCACCGTCTCGGGCTGCGGGACCTCCATCAAGGATTATGGCTACGGCTTCCGGCTCGATCCGGCCTATGCGGAGAAGGCGGCGCGGGTCTCGGCCATCGCCATGGATGTCACAGAGTTCCTGGCGAAGATCGGCGTTCCGGCGGCGGAAAAGCCCATGGGCCGCAAGGTGGCCTACCACGCGGCCTGCTCGCTTCAGCACGGCCAGAAGATCAAGGGGCCGCCGGTGGCGCTGCTGAGAGCGGCGGGGTTCGAGGTGGCCGAGCCGTTCGAGAGCCATCTGTGCTGCGGCTCGGCGGGCACCTACAACATGCTCCAGAGCGAGATTGCGGGGCGGCTGCGGGACCGCAAGGTGGGCCATCTGGAAGCGCTGGCGCCGGACATCATCGCAGCGGGCAATATCGGCTGCATGACGCAGATCGGCAGCGGCACGGATGTGCCGGTGGTCCATACGGTGGAGCTTCTGGACTGGGCCAGCGGCGGGCCTGTGCCCGTGCCGGTTGCCCAGGCGGGCCGGGCGGCGGCGTGAACTTTCGACGGCTGTCATCCCCGGACTTGATCCGGGGATCTCTCGCCGCTCGGGGAAAGAGGCCCGGGTCAAGCCCGGGCATGACGGTACAGAAGAGCGCCACTCTTTCCCCCTGGACAAAGCTTTCTTGCCCAAAGGTGGTATAAACCCGGCGGTGTCCCGCGTTTCGCTACGCCTGCCGATGCGCTAACACCGGGCACCCGCCCGATGGTCACGGAAACCTTGATGCCGCATCCGTTCGACCTCTCGCTCTATCTCGTGACCGACCCCCACCAGACCGCGTCGCGCGGGCTGGTGGAGACCGTGGCGCAGGCCGTTGCGGGCGGCGTCACCCTCGTCCAGCTCCGCGATCCCGAGGCCAAGGGCCGGCTCCTGGTGGAGCAGGCGCGCGCGCTCGTCGCTCTGCTGCGGCCGAAGGGCATTCCGCTCATCGTCAATGACCGGGTGGACGTAGCTATCGCGGCGGACGCGGACGGGGTGCATCTCGGCCAGAGCGACATGGCCCCGGCCGATGCCCGCGCCCTTCTGGGGCCGGACCGCATCCTCGGCCTGTCCGTGGGTTCGGCGGAGGAGCTGGCGGCGTCCGACCTCTCTTTGGTCGATTATGTGGGCACCGGTCCCGTGAAGGCCACGGGCACCAAGACCGATGCCGGCGCGGCCATCGGGGTTGAGGGCCTTGCCGCCATGCGGCGCCTCGTCTCCATCCCCATGGTGGGCATCGGCGGGATCGATCTTGCCATCACGAAGGACGTGATCCGCGCGGGCGCCGACGGCATCGCCGTGGTCTCCGCCATCTGCGCTGCGCCCGACATCCTGTCGGCGGCGCAACGCCTCAAGCAGGAGGTCGTCTCGGCCCGCCTGTGAGTTTACCGCCCCTTCAAGGGGCCATGTGTTGTTCCTTTCGCGTTTTGTGAGTTCAAGCCAGTAGGAGACCGGCATCATGTCGACGCTCGCCACCCCCAACGGGGTCGTCATCAAGGGCCCGCTCGGCCCGCGCTACGAAGAAATCCTCACCCCCGAGGCACTCGCCTTCGTCGCCGAGCTGCACCGCAATTTCAACGCCACGCGCAAGAGCCTGCTCGAGGCCCGCGCCGCGCGCCAGGCCCGCTTCGATGCCGGCGAGCTGCCCGATTTCCTGCCCGAGACCAAGGCGGTGCGCGAGGCGGAATGGACCATCGCGCCCCTGCCGCAGGACCTTCTGGACCGCCGCGTGGAGATCACCGGCCCGGTGGACCGCAAGATGATCGTCAACGCGCTGAATTCCGGCGCGAAGGTCTTCATGGCGGATTTCGAGGACGCCTCCTCCCCGCTCTGGGCCAACATGATCGAGGGCCAGCTCAATTTGAAGGACCGCTGGGCCGGCAAAATCGACTTCCATGACCCGTCCAACGGCAAGGACTACAAGCTCGGCGCCAATCCGGCGGTGCTGATCATCCGCCCGCGCGGCTGGCACCTGCCGGAAGCCCATGTGGAAGTGGATGGCGAGCCGGTCTCCGGCGCGCTGTTCGATTTCGGCCTCTATGCCTTCCACAATGCCAAGACGTCGCTGGACCAGGGCTCGGGCGCCTATTTCTATTTGCCCAAGACCGAGAGCCACCAGGAAGCGCGCCTGTGGAACGACGTCTTCACCCTCGCCGAGGCGCGGCTCGGCATTCCCGCCAAGGCCATCAAGGCCACCGTGCTCATCGAGACCCTGCCGGCCGTGTTCGAGATGGACGAGATCCTCTACGAGCTGCGCGACCACGTGGCGGGCCTCAATATCGGCCGCTGGGACTACATCTTCTCCTTCATCAAGCGGCTGGGGAAGAACGAACGCTTCCTCACCCCGGACCGTGCCCGCATGGTCATGAGCGAGGCCTTCCTGAAGGCCTATGGCGCGCTTCTGGTGAAGACCTGCCACCGCCGCGGCGCCTTCGCCATGGGCGGCATGGCGGCGCAGATCCCGGTGAAGGGCGATCCGGCGGCCAATGATGCCGCATTCGCCAAGGTGCGGGCCGACAAGGAGCGCGAGGCCGGCGAGGGCTGCGACGGCACCTGGGTCGCCCATCCGGACCTCGTGCCGGTGGCCAGGGAGGTGTTCGACCGCCTCATGCCGGCGGCAAACCAGCTCCAGAAGCTGCGCCAGGACGTGAATGTCGTCCGCGACGACCTCCTCGTGGTCCATCAGGGCGCGCGCACCGAGGCGGGCCTTCGGGAGAACATCCGCGTGGGCGTGCAATATATCGAGGCGTGGCTGCGCGGCCGCGGGGCGGTGCCGCTCTACAATCTCATGGAGGATGCCGCCACCGCCGAGATCTCGCGCGCGCAGATCTGGCAGTGGATCTATCTCGGCGCCAAGCTGGAGGACGGCCGCACGGTGACGGCCGAGCTGTTCAGCGCGCTGCTGGACGACGAGATGGCGAAGCTGCGCGACGTGCTCGGCCCCAGCGTGTTTGGCGCTGGCCGCTTCCCGGAGGCCATCAAGCTGTTCTCCGACATGACCCTGGCGAAGGATTTCGAGGAATTCCTGACCCTGCCAGCCTACGAGCTGGTGGCCTGAGGCCTCTCCAAGCCTCTTACAACGTCATCCCCGGGCTTGACCCGGGGATCTCTCTCCATTCGGGGGAGATGGCCGGGTCAAGCCCGGCCACGACGATTGAGCGTGCGGAAATGACGTAACGTAAACTTTAATAAAAATTCATCTGCAAACGCCCTTCCGGCGTCACACGGTCATGCTCATATCCCCCGGGTCAGAAGACACCGGAGGCGGAAATGACACCCGAAGAGCGTTCCCTCATTGACGGCCTGTTCGATCGCATGCGGAGCGCGGCCGGACAACCGCGCGATCAGGAAGCGGAAGCGCTGATCGCCCGCCGCGTGTCGGAAATGCCTTTTGCGCCTTATGCCCTGTCGCAGACGGTGCTGGTGCAGGAGCATGCCCTGAAGCAGGCTGCCGCCCGCATCGACGAACTGGAGGAGCAGGCGCGCCAGCAGAGCGCCAGTGCGCCCCAGGGCGGCGGCGGCTTCCTCGGCGGCCTGTTCGGCGGCGGCAGAAGCACGTCCGTCCCGTCCAGCGGCGGGCGTGGCCCCATGGCCCTGCCCCAGCAGAATTACACCTCTCCCCAGCAGCCCTATCCCCCGGCCTACCAGCAGCAGGGTGGCCCCCAGGGTGGATACGCGCAGAGCGGCCCGTGGGGCGGCCAGCAGCGCAGCGGCTTCGGCGGCGGCGGCTTCCTGCAGGGCGCCATCGCCACGGCGGCGGGCGTTGCGGGCGGCATGCTGCTCGCGGACGGCATCCGCAACCTGATGTCCGGTGGCGAAGGCGCCATCGCCCAGCAAGCGGCGGCGGAGATCCCGGCTGCGGACCCGGCCGCGGATCTCGGGTCGCAGGCGCAGGATGCGCTGGGCGGCGATCCCTGGGCCGCGAGCCCGCAGGATGCGAGCTACGACGACAGCGGGAATGACGGCGGCTGGGATGCCGGCGGTGATTCCGGCGGCGGCGACGATTCCAGCTGGACCTGAGTTCAGGCGAGGTGCAGGCGCCGCGTGCGCCTGCACCCTAGGGCCAAGGCTGGGCTCGATCGGCGATCTTTCTAATATTTGTCGCTTAAGCAGGTTTCGGGTCAGGCCGGGAAATGACGGCTGACCTGTGCGAGAGCTTTCGTCCTGGGCCTGCGTCCGGGTGGCCAGTTTTCCACCTCTCCCCCTCGGGGAGAGGTGGGACGGCACCGTGCTTCCCGGCCTTCCAGGAAATACTGCAACGGTCCCATTCGCGGAGATAAGGGAAAAATCTGGTAGCAGCGGGCGGATTTGAACCGCCGACCTCCGGGTTATGAATCCGGCGCTCTCACCGACTGAGCTACGCTGCCACGGCGCGGCGGATCAGAACCAAGCCGCGCGGAAGGTGGGCATATATCGACGCCCACCCTGCAGTGTCAAGAAAAGCCGAGGCCCTCAGCCCACCGTCTTGCGGATACGCGCCAGCTTGAAGAAGCCGGCCGGGAACACCGGCGAGATTTCCAGCATCTGCATATCGGGATAGCGCCCCGCCCAGCTGGCGAGCCGGCCGGACTTGAAGGCGATGCTCCAGCCCACCTTCTTCACCAGCGGGGCGAGGGCCTGCTCCACATGCATGGCCGGGCCTTCATTGGCGCCGAGCTTGGAGGCGATGATGATCTCGCCGCCGGGCTTCAGCACGCGGCGCATCTCGTCGAGCGCGCCTTCCGGGTCCGGCACCAGGGTGATGACGAAGGGCACGGTCACGGCATCGAACGTCTCGTCCGCAAAGCCCAGCGCGCAGGCGTCCATGGCGGCGAGGAGCGACACCTGCGTCAAATGCCGGCGATTCTTCTTGTCCACCGCCTTCTGAAGCATCTCGAAGGAGAGGTCGATGCCGGTGACGCGGCAGCCCAGGGGATAATAGGGCAGGACGAGGCCGGTGCCGACGCCCACTTCCAGGATGTTCGGCCCGCACCGCGCGGCGGCGTGGGCCGCCTTGCGCTGGGCGTCCGCCAGCAGCTTCACATAGACCGAATCATAGATGGGCGCCCATTTCGCATAGGCGCGCTTCTGTCCCTCAAGATCGTACTGGACCGCCATCTTCGTCTTCGCCCCAGCCTTTTCGCGCGCAACCTATGCCACGCGCGCCCTTAATGCATTGTCTGCGGCCCCGGCGCGGAGAATTGTCCCGCCGCCAAGAAGCCGCGCCGCACCATCGGCGGCGTCATAGAACACGCACGCCTGCCCGGGCGCCACCCCTTCTTCCCCGTCATGCAGCCGCACCACGGGGTGGCCGCTCTCGTCGAGATCGAGATAGGCCGGGGTCGGCGCGCGGGTGGAGCGCACCTTCACGAATATCTCGGCCTGCGCCGCGCAGGCGTCCGCGAACGGCACGTCGCCCAGCCAGTTCACATCGCCGACCCGGATGGCGCGCACCTCCAGTGCCTCGCGCGGGCCCACCTTCACCTCGCGCCGGTGGGCGTCGATGGAGACCACATAGAGCGGCTCGGGGGTGGAGATGCCGAGGCCCTTCCTCTGGCCGATGGTGTAATGCATCACGCCGCGATGGCGGCCGAGCACGCGCCCGTCCAGGTGCACGATGTCGCCGGCCTCGCCCGCCTCGGGCCGCAGGCGCTCGACGATGCGGGCATAATCCCCACCGGGCACGAAGCAGATGTCCTGGCTGTCCGGCTTCTCCGCTACCGGCAGGCCGAGCTCGGCGGCGAGCGCCCGCACCTCCGCCTTGCGCATGTGGCCGAGCGGAAAGCGCAGGCCCGAAAGCTGCTGCTGCGTGGTGGCGTAAAGGAAATAGCTCTGGTCCCGTGCCTCTTCCGCCGCGCGGTAGAGGACGCGGCGTCCGTCCGGGAGCGCGCGGCTCGACACGTAATGGCCGGTGGCCAGCACGGCGGCGCCCAGATCCTCGGCGGTCGAAAGCAAATCGCGGAACTTGACCGTGCGGTTGCAGTCCACGCAGGGAATGGGGGTGATGCCGGACGCATAGCTGTCGGCGAAGCGCTCGATCACCTCTTCCCGGAAGCGGCTTTCATAATCGAGCACGTAATGGGGGATGCCCAGCGCCTGCGCCACCATGCTGGCATCGTAGATGTCCTGGCCGGCGCAGCAGGCCCCCTTGCGGTGGGCCGCCTCGCCATGGTCGTAGAGCTGGAGGGTGACGCCGATGACGTCATATCCGCCCCGCGCAAGCAGCCCCGCCACGACAGAGGAATCGACGCCGCCCGACATGGCGACGACCACCCGCGTGGAGGCGGGGTCGGTGCCGATGGGGCCGATGATATCGTCCAGCGTCATGAGGGGCGTCGAATTGTTTCGTCTTCGGACGGCTGCCGGCCGGAGCAAGGCGGCCTTACTAATACAGGAAGCTTATGTGCCGGCGCAATTGCAGCGGCGCGCCGCCCCATGCGCCCAAAGCACGGCTTTTCTTTGATCCCCGCTTGTGACACGGACATGGCAGTGCCAGGGTGCCGCGACGAAAACCAAAAAGGGGGCTTTCAGCCATGGTGTCTGGAAAGGATTTGTGCCGCGCGGGTGCCGCTGCGGCGTTGACGATGGCGCTCACGGTGGGTGCGGCGGCGGCCGACCCGGTGAAGATCGGCCTCGTCTCCACCCTCTCCGGCCCCTCGGCGGTGCTCGGCCAGCACATGCGCGACGGTTTCCTCCTGGCGGTGAAGGAGCTTGGCGGCAAGCTCGGCGGCCAGGAGACCGAGGTGATCGTTGTGGATGACGAGCTGAAGCCGGATGTGGCGGTGCAGAAGGTGAAGGGCCTTCTGGAGCGCGACAAGGTGGATTTCGTCGCCGGCGTGGTCTTCTCCAACGTCATGGGCGCGGTGGTGAAGCCGGTCACCGGCAACGACACCTTCCTCATCTCCGGCAATGCCGGCCCCTCAACCATTGCGGGCGCGGGCTGCTCCCCCTTCTTCTTCTCCGCCTCCTACCAGAACGACCAGAATCACGAAGTGCTCGGCCAGTATGCCCAGGCCAAGGGCTACAAGAAGGTCGTGCTGATGGCGCCCAACTACCAGGCGGGCAAGGACGCGCTCGCCGGCTTCAAGCGCACTTTCAAGGGCGATGTGGCGGACGAGATCTATACCCAGCTCGGCCAGCTGGATTTCTCCGCCGAACTCGCCAAGGTGGCGGCGGCCAAGCCCGACGCCTTCTTCACCTTCATGCCCGGCGGCATGGGCGTGAACCTCGTGAAGCAGTACCGCCAGGCGGGGCTCGCCGACACCATCCCCTTCCTCTCGGCCTTCACGGTGGACGAGACCACCTTGCCCGCCACCGGCGAGGCAGCGCTCGGCTTCTTCTCCGGCGCCGCCTGGGCGCCCGACCTCGACGTGCCGGCCAACAAGAAGTTCGTCGAAGCCTTCGAGAAGGAATACGGCTACATCCCCGCCCTCTATGCGGCGCAGGGCTATGACGCGGCCAAGCTCATCGACAGCGCGGTGAAGGCCACCGGCGGCAAGCTCTCCGACAAGGAGGCCGTGCGCGCGGCTCTGAAGAAGGCGGACTTCCCCTCGGTGCGCGGCAATTTCAAGTTCAACACCAACCAGTTCCCCATCCAGGACTTCTATCTCGTGAAGGTGGGCAAGAGGGGCGACGGCAAGGTGGAGACCATGGTGTCCGAGAAGGTGTTCTCGAACTATGGCGACGCTTATGCCGAGAAGTGCCAGATGAAGTGAGGGCTGGCCCGAAAGAGCCATGTGCCCCCTCTCCCGCATGCGGGGGAGGGCCGGGGAGGGGGCCGGCGCAGCCGGAAAACGCCTGACGTTCCGTTGCGACCGCCCTTCCCCCTCCCTAACCCTCCCCCGCGAGCGGGAGAGGGAATCCACGCAAGGCCCCCATGTCCACCACGCTTCTCCTCGTCCAGGTCCTGAACGGCCTCCAGCTCGGCATATTGCTGTTCCTGGTGGCCGCGGGGCTGACCCTGGTGTTCGGGGTGATGGACGTGATCAATCTCGCCCACGGCGTCCAATACATGCTGGGCGCCTATCTCATGGTGAGCGCCACTGCGCTCACGGGGAGCTTCTGGCTCGGCCTGCCGCTGGCGCTTATCACCGCTCTGGTGCTGGGTCTCGTGCTGGAGCGCCTCGTCATCCGCCCGCTCTATGGGCGGGACCATCTGGAGCAGGTGCTCGCCACCTTCGGCATCATCCTGTTCGTGAATGAGGGGGTGAAGATGGTGTGGGGCGCCGCCCCGCTCGCCATCCCCATGCCCGAGGCGCTGTCCGGCTCCATCCGCCTGATGGATGGGCTGAACTATCCCATCTACCGCCTCGCCCTCCTCATCGCCGGCCTCGGGGTGGCGGCTTTGCTCTATGTGCTGGTCACCGGCACCCGCACGGGCATGCTGCTGCGCGCGGGGGCCACCAACGCGCCCATGGTCTCGGCGCTGGGCATCGACATCAAGGCGCTGTTCGCCAAGGTCTTCGCCTTCGGCGCCATGCTTGCCGCCTTCGCCGGGGCCATGGCCGGGCCGATCCTCTCGGTGGAGCCGGGCATGGGCGACGGGCTGCTCATACTCGCCTTCGTGGTGATCGTCATCGGCGGCATCGGCTCGATCCGGGGCGCGTTCGTGGCGGCGCTTCTGGTGGGGCTCATCGACACGCTGGGCCGTTCCTTCCTCACCGACATATTGAAGCTGTTCATGTCCGCTTCCGCCGCCACCACGGCGGGGCCGGCGCTCGCTTCCATGACGGTCTATCTCCTCATGGCAGGCGTCCTCTTCTTCCGCCCGCGCGGCCTGTTCCCGGCGCCGGCATGAGGGTCGTTCTTCTGCCTCTGGTACTGCTCGCCGCGCTTGCCTTGGCGCCGCTGGCGGCGGACGGCTACACCCTCTCTTTGCTGGCCCGCGCCATGATCTTCGCGCTCGCCGCGGTGAGCCTCGATTTCATCCTGGGCGGCGCCGGGCTGGTGAGCTTCGGCCATGCGGCCCTCATGGGCATCGGCGCTTATGGGGTCGGCATCCTCATGGAGGAGGGCGCGCGCGACACGCTCATCGCCTTCCCCGCCGCCATGGCGGCCGCCGGCCTGTTCGCGCTCGCCACCGGCGCCATCTCGCTGAAGACGCGCGGCGTCTATTTCATCATGATCACGCTCGCCTTCGGGCAGATGGCCTTCTTCGTGGCGCAAAGCCTGTCCGCCTATGGCGGGGATGACGGCCTCACTTTGGCGGCGCGCTCCACCATTGCCGGAAACCGCTGGCTGCGCAGTCCCATCACGTTTCACTACGTGATCCTGGGCCTCCTCACCGCGACCGCGCTCCTGTGCGCCGCCATCCTGGCCTCGCCCTTCGGCCGCGTGCTCAGGGCGGCCAAGGACAATGAGCGGCGGGTGCGGGCGCTGGGGCTCAATCCCTATCCCTATCGGCTTGTCGCCTATGCCATTGCCGGCGCGCTCGCGGGGCTGTCCGGCGCGCTGTTCGCCAACCTCACCGAATTCGTGAGCCCGGCCTTCCTCTCCTGGCATCGCTCGGGTGAACTCATCGTCATGGTGGTGGCGGGCGGCATGGCGGCCTCGGCGCTGGGGGCGGGAGGCATGGGGCGGCTCGGCGGAGCCATCCTCGGCGCGCTGGGCGTGGTGCTGGTGGAGGAGGGCCTGTCGCACCTCACCGAGCATTGGCGCATCATCTTCGGCCCGCTCCTCGTCCTGCTGGTCCTGGTGGGCGGCGCCGGTATCCTGGGGCGGCGGAAATGACCGCGCCCCTCCTTGAGCTACGCGGCCTGCGCAAATCCTACGGCGCCCTCGTGGTGACGGACGGCGTGGACCTTGACGTCGCGCCCGGCGAGATCCACGCGCTCATCGGCCCCAACGGGGCGGGGAAGACCACGCTCATCTCCCTCGTCGCGGGCGAGGTGATGGCGGATGCCGGCCGCATCCTCCTCAAGGGGGCGGACGTCACCCGCCTCGGCGTCCATCGCCGCGCCAAGGCGGGGCTCGCCCGTTCGTTCCAGATCACCTCGGTCCTGCCCACCTTCTCCGCGCAGGAGAATGTGGTGCTGGCGCTCCAGGGCGCCGGCGGCCCCTCCTTCCGCCTGCTGCCCGCCCCCCGCAGCGAGCGCGGACGCGCGGAGGAGGCGCGGGCGCTGCTTCGGCGGGTGGGCCTGGACGCCAAGGCGGCACATCCCGCCGCCGCGCTGAGCCACGGGGAGAAGCGCGCGCTGGAGCTGGCCATGGCGCTCGCCGGCCGCCCGCGTTTGCTGCTGCTGGACGAGCCCATGGCCGGCACCGGCCCGGAGGAGGCGCGTGCCATGGTTTCCCTCATCGCGGCGGCGCGGGAGGCGTGCGGCATCCTCCTCGTGGAGCACGACATGGATGCGGTGTTCCAGCTTGCCGACCGGGTGAGCGTGCTGGTGGCGGGCCGCATCATCGCCTCGGGCGCGCCCGCCGCCGTGCGCGCCGATCCGGCCGTGCGCGCCGCCTATCTCGGGGAGGAGGGGCCGTGAGCGCGCTCCTCGATGTTTCCGGCCTCCATGCGGGCTATGGCGGAACGCCGGTCTTGTTCGGCGTGGACCTCGCCGTGCCGGAAGGCGGCATCCTGGCGCTCCTGGGCCGCAACGGCATGGGCAAGACCACCACCGTGCGCGCCATCATGGGCCTCGTGCGGCCGGAGGCGGGGGAGGTGCGCTTCGCCGGCGCTTCCATCAAGGGCGCGCCGACCCATGCCATCGCCCGCGCCGGCATCGGCCTCGTGCCGGAGGGGCGGCAGATTTTCCCCACCCTCACGGTGGAGGAGAACCTTATCGCCACCGCCGCGCCCGCGCGCGCCGGGCTGCCGCCCTGGACGCTGGAGCGGGTCTGGCGCCTGTTCCCGCGCCTTGCCGAGCGGCGGCGGCATTTCGGCAACCGGCTCTCCGGCGGCGAGCAGCAGATGCTCGCCATCGGCCGGGCGCTCATGACCAATCCGCGCCTGATGATCCTGGACGAAGCGACGGAAGGGCTGGCGCCCCTGGTGCGGGCGGAGATCTGGGCGGTGATGCGCACGTTGCGGGGAGAGGGTCTGTCACTGCTCCTCATCGACAAGCACGTGGACATATTGGCGACCTTGGCCGACCGCGTGGTGGTGCTGGAGAAGGGGCGGACGGTGTTCTCCGGCACCGCTGCCGCGCTCATGGCGGACCCGGATGTGCGGGGGAAGTATCTGGCGGTTTAGAGTGCAAACGCCCTCCCCCCTTGAGGGGGAGGGTTGGGGTGGGGGGTATGGCGTTGCCAGGACCACCACCGCCAGCACAAGCGGAGAGATACCCCCCACCCTGCCCTCCCCCTCAAGGGGGGAGGGTGAAAGCGGAGAGAACTTTCCTCACCCCCGCGCCAGATGGTGCAGCACGATCCCGCTGGTGGTGGCGACGTTCAGGCTGTCGAAGCCCGCCGCCATGGGGATGGAGACGGTGCGCGTCGCTGCGAGGATGTCCGCCGGCAGGCCCGGCCCCTCGGTGCCGAAGATGGCGGCGGTCCGGGCAGGGGGCACATAGGCGGAAAGCGCTGTGGCTCCCGCCGGGCTCAGCGACACCACCTCGAACCCCGCGCCCTCGAACAGGCGCACCATGTCCGCCCCGCCCGCCACCCGCGTGAACGGCACGATGAGGCTCGCGCCCACGGAGACCCGAATGGCCTTGCGGTAGAACGGATCGCAGCACGCGCCGGCCAGCAGCACCGCCGCGGCCCCGAAGGCGGCGGCATTGCGGAAGATGCCGCCCATATTGTCGTGGTTGGAGATGCCCATGAGGCCCACCACCATGGCGCGCTCCGGCAGGCCGGCGAGCAGCGCTTCCGGTTCCGGTGCGGGCGGCGGCTCCACCAGCCCCAATATGCCGCGATGGATATGGAAGCCCACCACCGCGTCCATCACCTCCTGGCTCGCCACATAGATGGGCACGTCCAGGCCCGGCAGCAGGTCCTCCAGCCGCCGCGCGCCGCTCTCCGACAGGAGCAGCGCACGCAGGCGGTGGCCGGGGCGGGAGGCCACCAGCCGCAGCACCACCTCGCCCTCGGCCACGAACAGGCCCTGGCGGCCGATGAGGTCGCGCTCGCGCACCGCCAGGAAGCCGACGATGCGCGGATCGTCCGGGTCCGCGACGGGCAGGATCATTGCGGGCGGCGCTTCACCGGCTTCATGGGGCCGGCCGAAGCGCGCTTCACAAGGCGCGGCTCCAGCACCACGCGCTCCACCGGCCGGGTCGGGTCGGCGATGCGGGCCAGCGCAAGGCCGGCGGCGGCGGCGCCGTATTCGGGGATGCGGGTGAAGACGGTGGTGAGCGCCGGGTGCCACAAGGCCGCCTCGGCGATGTCGTCATAGCCGACGATGGAGAAGTCGACCCCTGCCGTGAGCCCAGCGGCCTGGATGCCCATGAGCGCGCCGAAGGCGCACAGATCGTTGAAGCACACGGCCCCGGTGGGCGGTTCCTCCAGCGCGAGGAGCTGCTCCACCGCCGCCCGGCCCGCTTCGCGCGTGCCGCGTCCGGGGACCCAGAGCGCCGGATCGTAGGTCAGGCCGTGGGCGGCAAGTCCCTTCTTGTAGCCCGCGAGCCGCCGCCGCCCGGTGGAGACCGCGTCGAAGCCGCCGATCATGCCGATGCGCCGATGCCCCAGCGCCACCAGATGGTCGACGGCCAGCGCGACGCCCGCCTCATCGTCCGAGCCGGCGAAATCGAAGCCCGAGCCTTCCACCTCGCGCGTCACCTGCACCACGGCGATGCCGGATGTGGCCAGGGCCTTCAGGTCCTCGATGCCGCTACCGGCGGCGGGGGAGACGATGAAGGCGTCGGGGCGGTATTCGGCGAGGGTGCCCAGGGTCCGAGTCTGGCGCTTCACGTCCTCCTGGCCCACCCCCAGCAGGATGGTCTTGCCAGAGGTGGAGAGCGCATCCTCCAACGCCGCCAGAAGCTCGGTGAAGGAGGGGTTGATGATGTCGTGCAGCCCCACCCCGATAATGTTGGTGCGGGCGGTGCGGAGCGAGGCGGCGCCCCGGTTCGCCACATAGCCGCGCTCGCGGGCGATCTCCTGGACGCGGAGCCGCGTTCCTTCCGCCACCACAGGGCTGTCGCGCAAGGCGAGGGAGACCGTGGCCGTGGACAGGCCCAGCTCCATCGCGAGGCGCTGGAGCGTTACCTTGCCGACGCTGGCACTCGAAGTCTCGTCCATCGCCCCTCCCCCCAAGACCCATTGTTCTAGACGCTTCGCGGGGACGTTTCATCCATGCTAAACGATTTAATCCGCACACCAAAAGCCAATCGTCAGGGAGAGAGGGCCAACGTCATGGATAAACCGAGAATCGGCTTCATCGGCGTCGGCCTGATGGGCCATGGCATGGCGCGGAACCTTGTGGAGAAAGGCTTTCCGCTCACCGTCATGGGCCACCGCAACAGGGCGCCGGTGGAGGACCTCCTCTCGCGCGGCGCGAAGGAAGCGAAGACCCCGGCGGAACTCGCGACCGTCTGCGACATCATTTTCCTCTGTGTCACCGGTGCGACCCAGGTGGAGGCGCTGGTGCGCGGGCCGGAGGGGATCGCCAAAGGGGCGGCACCGGGCCTGCACATCGTGGATTGCTCCACCTCCGAGCCGACCCTGACCATGGCGCTCCATGCCGAGCTGAAGGCACAGGGCATCGAAATGTGCGACGCGCCCCTGGGCGGCACGCCGGTGCAGGCGGCGGAGGGCGCGCTCTCCGCCATGGTGGGGGCAGAGCCGGCGGCGTTCGAGAAAGTGCGGCCCGCCATCGAGGGGTTCGCCGCCAAGGTGATCCATGTGGGCGGGCCGGGCGCGGGCCACACCATGAAGTTGCTCAACAATTTCCTGTCGTTGGGCTATGGCGCCATCTATGCGGAGGCGCTCTCCATCGCCGCCAAGGTGGGGGTGACGCCGCAGACCTTCGACAGCGTCATCGCCGGCGGGCGCATGGATTGCGGCTTCTACCAGACCTTCATGAAATACGTGCTGGAGCGGGACGTGAACGCCCACCGCTTCACGCTCTCCAATGCGCACAAGGACCTGCGCTATGTGAACAATCTCGCCAATGCGACGGGGGCGGCGAACTTCGTCAGCGCCAGCGTGAAGAACATCTATGCCGCCGCCGAGGGCCTGGGCCGCGGCGCCTGGAACGTGCCGCAGATCTCGGACGTGGTGGCGGAGATGAACGGGGTCTCGCTCGGCGAGGTGCCGCAGCTGAAGGCGGCGGAGTAGGGCGCGCTTCGTGCACCCGGGTCGTCATGGCCGGGCTTGACCCGGCCATCCACGGGGTTCCGCCGGGTGGGCGCTTAAGGGAGAGGCGTGGATGCCCGGATCAAGTCCGGGCATGACGGGGCGTTTCGACCTCAGCCCTTCTTCCGCGCCGCCTTCTGTTCCGTGCCGTAGACGCACAGGAAGAACTCGACCGCCTTCTTCACCACCCGCTCGGCATAGCGGTCGTCGGGCGGCTCCATGCAGCCGATGAGGATGGGGGTGGAGATGGCGTCCTTGCACAAGGCGAAGAACTGGCCCGCGGCGATCTCCACGTCGTCGATGTCCAGCACGCCCTCGTCGACCTTCGACTGCAGGAAGGCGGCGAGCCGCTTTGTGCCCTCTCGCGGGCCGGCCTCGAAGAAGCGGCGGCCGATTTCCGGGAACTTGCCGGCGGCGGCGATCACCGTGCGCACGGTGGCGATGTGGCTCGGCCGGATCATCGCCTCGATGAAGGAATGGCCGAGCGCGTTCAGCGTCTCGGAAATATCCCCGCTGCAGACGTCGATGACGAAGACGCGCTCGGCGGTCTCGGCGCATTCCGTGCTCACCAGCGCGGTGAACAAGTCCACCTTGTCCTGGAAGTACACATAGAGCGTGCCCTTGGAGACGCCGGCCACGCGGGCGATATCGCCCATGCTGGCGGCATCGAAGCCGCGCTCCAGGAACACCTCCCGCGCGCCCGACAGAATCTGCCGGCGCTTCTCCGGATCCTGTCCGGCGGTAGAAGGGATGTCCTTGGTCACGACTTCAGACAAGATCAGGCTCCTTTTGCTCCTTCTCGCGGAGCTGGGGCACCAACGCAAGTATCTTGCGATTGCGCCCATTTCCGCCGACAGGAAATTGCGTGCAGAACGATTTTTCGACCCGGTGCGGTAGAAAATTGACCGAACCGTTCGGTTCGCTCTTGAAATGGCGTTCTTGGTGTCGTAAGTCAAGCGCGTCGTGACCGAACCGTTCGGTCAAGGCATCGGACCGCAACCCGAAGCCTCGATCGGCGTTGGGGGGAGAAGGGCACCGCCCCCGTCCTTCTCCCCTCATTCACGCCGGAGCGGACTGCCCGCCCGACAGAGCGCCCCATATGAACGCACCGCAAAAGACACCGTCGCCGGCCGTCGTGGCCATGCCGTCTCCCGCCGCCAAGGCGCGGACCGAGCCCGGCACCGAGCCGGCCGCTGTTCCGGCGCCCGCGCCGGAAGCCCCCGCGCCGAAAGCGAAGGGTGGTCGCCGCCGCGTGCTGCTCATGGGCGTCGGTGCCCTCATCCTCGCGGCCGCCGGCTATTACGGCCATCATTACTGGACCGTGGGCCGGTTCCAGGTCTCCACGGACAACGCCTATGTGGGCGCCGACATGGCCATGGTGGCGCCGAAGGTGTCCGGCTATGTGGCCTCCGTGCCCCTCCGCGCCAACAGCCATGTGAATGCCGGCGACGTGCTGGTGCAGCTGGATGACAGCGACTATCGCGTCGCCGTGCAGCAGGCGCAGGCCAAGATCGGCACGCAGGACGCCACCATCGCTCGCCTCGGCAAGCAGGTGGACGCGCAGGCCGCGACCATCGACCAGGCGCAGGCGCAGCTCGTCTCGGCCAAGGCCGACCAGGCCCGCGCTGCCGCGGATTTCGACCGCACCACGAAGCTCGCCGACAACAAGTTCGCGAGCCTGCAATCCCTCGATTCGGCCCGTGCCGACCGCGACAAGACGGCTGCGGCCACCCTCGCCGCCCAGGCGTCCGTGACCGCCGCCCAGGCCAATCTCGATGTGCTGAAGGCCCAGCGGGTGGAAGCCCAGCGCACCCGCAACGAGCTGGAGGCGCAGCTCGCCAAGGCCCAGCTCGACCTCGACGCCACCACGCTCCGCGCCCCCTTCGCCGGCATTGCCGGCAACAAGGCGGTGGAAGTGGGCGACTATGTCTCCGCCGGCAAGCGCCTCGTCGCTCTGGTGCCGGACAATGGCGCATATGTGGACGCCAATTTCAAGGAAACCCAGATCGAGGGCCTCAAGCCCGGCATGAAGGTGACGCTGACGCTGGACACCGATCCGGGCCATCCCATCACTGGCACCGTGGACAGCATCGCGCCCGCCGCCGGACAGGTGTTCAGCCTGCTGCCGCCGGAGAATGCCACGGGCAATTTCACCAAGATCGTCCAGCGCGTGCCGGTGCGCGTGAAGGTTCCGGCAGACGTGCTGGCCAGCGGGCGGCTGCGCCCCGGCCTGTCGGTGATCGCGACCGTTGATACCCGCACGGGATCCGAGGGCATCAGCGTCGCCGCAGCCCCGGTGCGCTGATGGCCGGCCCCGCCGGAGCGGCGGCGAGCGAGCCGCAGGTCACGCCGCGCCGGCTGATCGCCTTCTTCGCGCTCATCTTCGGGATGTTCATGGCGATCCTGGACATCCAGATCGTCTCGTCCTCCCTCTCGGAAATCCAGGCGGGGCTGTCCGCCAGCGCGGATGAGATCTCCTGGGTCCAGACCTCCTACCTCATCTCCGAGGTGGTGATGATCCCACTCTCGGGCTTCCTCGCCCGGGCCATGTCCACGCGCATCCTGTTCGCTTTGTCCGCCGCCGGCTTCACGCTGGCGAGCATGCTGTGCGCCACCGCCTCCTCCATCGAGCAGATGATCCTCTACCGCGCGCTCCAGGGCTTCATCGGCGGCGGCATGATCCCCACCGCGTTCGCGGCGGCCTACACCATCTTCCCCAAGCGCCATCAGGCGCCGGTCATGGCGCTGGTGGGCCTCGTCGTCACCCTGGCGCCCACGGTGGGGCCGACGGTGGGCGGCTATCTCACCGACTATTTCTCCTGGCACTGGCTGTTTCTGATCAACGTGCCGCCGGGCATCGCCGCGACGCTCCTGTGCTGGTTCCTGGTGGATTTCGACGAGCCGGAATTCAGCCTGCTGAAGAATTTCGACGTAGCCGGGCTGGTGGGCATGGCCGTAATGCTGGGCAGTCTCGAATACGTGCTGGAAGAGGGGGAGAAGGATGACTGGTTCCAGTCGGGCACCATCACCCTGTTCGCCATCGCGGCGGTGGTCGGCGGCATCCTGTTCTTCTGGCGGGCCTTCAATGCGAAGCAGCCGGTGGTGGACCTGATGGCCTACAAGGACCGCAACTTCGCGGTGGGCTCCGTCCTCACCTTCATGCTGGGCACGGTGCTCTACGGGCTCACCTATCTCTACCCGCTCTTCCTTGCCCAGGTGCGCGGCTTCAACGCGCTGGAGATCGGCGAGACGGTGTTCGTCACCGGCCTCACCATGTTCCTGTTCGCGCCCGTCGTCGGCATCCTCGCCCGTAAGATGGACCCGCGCTACATCATCGGCACGGGCTTCGTGTTCCTCATCGTCTCTTCGTTCGAGCTTCTGCCCATCACCAAGGACTGGGGCTTCTGGGAGCTGCTGACCCCGCAGATGCTGCGCGGCGCGGCGCTGATGATGTGCATGGTGCCCATCAATGTGGTGGCGCTGGGCACGCTCCCGCCCTCCCAGCTGAAGAACGCGTCGGGGCTGTTCAACCTCATGCGCAATCTCGGCGGCGCGGTGGGGCTCGCGGTCATCGTCACCGTGCTCAACGGGCGCTGGGACCTGCATCTGGAGCGGCTGCGCGAGAGCGTGACGTGGTCGCGCCCCGTGGTGCTCGACACCCTCGCCAACATCACCGCGGGCTTCACCGGGCGGCTCGGGTCCGACGCCGAGCTTGCAGCCACCAAGCAGGTGGCCATGATCGTGCGCCAGCAGGCATTGGTGATGGCCTTTGCCGACGTGTTCCTGGTGATCGCCCTGTTCCTGTGCGCGGCGGCCTTCCTGGTGTTTCTGGTGCGCAAGCCGAAAGGCGCGGCCGCCGCACCGGCGCATTAAGGTGAGATTGGCCTTGCCCGGCGGCGTGCCCGGGGACAAACTCCGCCCGTTTTTGGCGCCTGAAGGGCGCAACGGACGGAGCCAGCATGCGTAAGGATCAACTGTTTGCCGTGGCCGCTTGCGCCACCATCTTCGCCATGACCGGGGCGGCTGCGCGGGCCGAATCGTGCCTGGAGCAGATCGTGGCGATCCAGGCCCGTGTTCAGGCCGTAGCGCCCCAGCAACCGCTCCCGCCGACCGAAGCCCAGTCCATCGGCGCGCAGACCGATCGCCAGCCCACGCCGGCCTCGGTGGCGGCGGCGAGCGGGGGCGCCAGCCAGTCGGTCGGCCCGGCGGCGGCGCTCAATGCCGCGCAGAATGCCCAGGCTGCCGGCAATGAAGCCGCCTGCCTAAAGGCGGTGGGCGAGGCCCGGTCCATGCTGGAAGGCAAGTGATCTAGCTGGTCCAGAGCTCCTTCTCCCCAAGGGGAGGGGGAGCCTCAGCTCCAGAGGTCCGCCACCCGCAGCGCCGCCACCTCGTTGCTCTCGCGCTTGAGGACGTCCGCAATGGCGGCGGCGGACATGGGGTAGCCGTAGAGATAGCCCTGCGCATATTCGCAGCCCCGCTCGCGCAGGAAGCGGGCCTGGCTTGCGGTCTCGACACCCTCGGCGATCACGCGCAGCCCCAGATTCTTGCCGAGCTCGATCACCGCGCAGACGATGGCGGCGTCGAACGGGTCGCTCTCCAGGTGCGCCACGAAGCTGCGGTCGATCTTCACCGCGTCGATGGGCAATTGCTTCAGATGGGTGAGGGCCGCGTAGCCGGTGCCGAAATCGTCCAGCGCGATGCGCATGCCGGCGGCATAAAGCTCGTCCAGGATCGGCGCCACGAACTCGGAATCCCGGCCGAGGAACACCGTCTCCGTCACTTCCACGTCGAAATGCCTCGGCTCGACCTCCGCGTCCCAGATCAGGCCGAGCAGGTGGGCGGCGAGGCGGGGATGGGTGAACTGGGCGGGGGCGAGGTTGAAGGCGATGCGGCCGAAGGCGGCGCCCTGGTCGAGCCAGGTGCGCGCGTCGCGCGCGATCTGCCGCAGGATGGTCTCGCCCATCTGCACCGCCAGTTCCGGGTCCTCGAAGGCGGACATGAACTTGTCCGGGGGCACGATGAGCCCCGCGCCTTGCTGCCAGCGCATGAGGGCCTCGAGCCCCACGAGCCGCCCGGTCACCAGCGAGATCTTGGGCTGGTAGTAAGGCAGGATGGCGTTGCGGCTGATGGCGTTGGCCAGTTCCCGGTTGAGCAGCACCCGCTCGCTCATGGAGCGCCGCATGGCGGGGGCATAGAGAACCGCGCGGTTCCGGCCCTGCTTCTTGGCGGTGTAGAGGGCGAGGTCGGCGTCCTTCATCAGCTCGCCCGGCGCATAATCGGGGGAGGGGCACACTGCGATGCCGATGGAGGCGCGGCTTGTGAGGTGCCGCTCGCCATAGGCCAAAGGCTGGCGGAAATCCCGCAGGATGGCGTCGGCGAGGTCGAGGGCCGCCTGGGCCGTGGGCTGGCCCTGGAGCAGGACCACGAATTCGTCGCCGCCGAGCCGCGCCACCGCGCCGAGGTCGCCCGCCAGATGCTCCAGGCGGCGCGCGGTCTCCATGAGCAGTGCGTCGCCGGCATCATGGCCGAGCGTGTCGTTGACGTCCTTCAGCCCGTCCAGGTCCACCAGCAGCAGCACCACGGCGCCCGCGAGATCGCGGGCCTGGCGGATCACCGCATCGAGCCGGCCCTGGAAGGCGGCGCGGTTGATGAGGCCGGTAAGGGCATCGTGGGTCGCTGCGTGGCGCACCTTCTGCTCGGCCGCGAGGCGGTCGGTGATATCGACGACCGCCGAGACGATGCAGGGCTTCATGTCCAGTTCGGTGAAGGCGGCGGCCAGCAGCACCGTGCGGATCTCGCCATGGCCGAGCCGGATCTTGGTCTCGAAATTGGTGACCCGGCCTTCCCGCGCCAGCCGGTCGAGGAACACCCGCCGCGCCGCCGCATCCTCATAGATGTCGGCGACCGTGGCGACGCCGAACTCCTGCGGCTCGCCGCCGAAATAGCGCACGCCCGCCTCGTTGTAGCGGACGATGCGCCCCGTCTCGACCTCGGTGATGACCAGCGGGATGGGCACCGCCATGAAAGTGTGTTCGAGAAGGTGCTGGCTCTGCGCCAGCACCTTGCGGGCGAGGCGCTCCGCCTGGGTCGCCGCCCATTCGAGGCGCCCCTGCCGGTTGGACTGGAGCACCGCCAGCACCAGGGCCACGTTCAGCGTCAGCGCGGCAAGCATCAGGCCAAGGGTTGTATCCCCCTGCGGGGGGATGCCGAGATAACCGAGCAGCATCAGGACGCTGCAGCCGACGCCGCTCGCCACCACCCAGTGGAACGAGACCGGCACCGCCAGATAATAGATGGCGGGAAGCAGCAGCACCACGAACAGGGCGATGTCGCTGCGGGTCGAGACGAGGACCGCGACGGCGGCGGCCGTCACCCATTGCCACAGCAGCAGCAACGTCTGCACCGACCTGTAGCTGTGGGCGCGTCCCACGAGGGCGAGGCAGGCTAGCGCGACCGCGATCGTCATCCCGCGCGCGGGAATGGCCACGAGGAAATGGGAGGTGCCTGCAAACCGCCAGTCGCTCAACAGGAAGGCGGCATTGAGGACGGCGGAAAGACTGAACAGGATGCGCGCGTGCCGCGCGATCTCGGGAACGCGATGCTCGCGATATGCCCGCTCCTGGTCGCCGGCCCGAAACTCGCCGGTCCAGGGATTGAGCCGCGTGTCTTCCATTTGGCGCCCGCCCTCGCCGTCTATCTCCTTGTGATAGGCGGGAACCCGGGGCCAACACAATCCGCTTGCGTGAATAACGCCCTAGAAATGCGCCATATAGCCGCCGTCCACGGCCAGAACCTGGCCGGTGACGTAGCCGGCTGCCGCTGAAGCCAGGAACACCGCCGCCCCCGCCACCTCTTCCGGTTGCCCCCAGCGGCCGATGGAGGTGCGCCGCTTGAGCCAGTCGGCCGTAGCGGGGTCGTCCACCATGGCCGCATTCGGCGCCGTGGCGAAAAAGCCGGGGGCGATGGCGTTCACGGTCACGCCATGGGGGCCGAACTCGGCGGCGAGCGCGCGGGTGAGGGCTTCAAGGCCGCCCTTGGCCGTGGTGTATCCAACATCGCCCTGCCGCGCCAATGGCCCGGCGATGGAGGTGATGTTGATAATGCGCCCCCATCCCCGCTCCACCATGCCCCGGGCCACCGCCCGGCAGAGCATGGCCGGGCCCATGACGTTCGCGTCCACCAATTGCTGCATGGCGGCCTCGTCCAGATCGAGGAAGGGCCGCCGGTTCCGGGCGCCGGCATTGTTGACCAGGATGTCGAGGGGCGGGGCCTTGGCGAGGGTGGCTTCGAAGCCGCGTGTATCCGAGGCGTCGAACAGCAAACCTTCCACTTTGCCGGCTTCCGCCAGCGCCGCGCAGGCTGCATCGAGCCGTCCTTGGTTCCGTCCGTTGACGAACACCCGCGCCTCCGCCTGCGCCAGCCCCCGGGCGATCTCGAAGCCGATGCCCGAGGTGGAGCCGGTGACGAGCGCCGTGCGCCCAGTGAGGGAGAAGGGGTGGGTCATGACGGCTCCCGTATAAGGCCCCGCGCCTTCATCGCGCGCGCTCGATCATCTTCTCGATGCTCACGGAGGTGAGATGCTTGCGCATGAAGGCGGAGGCCTCCTCGCGCCGGTCCGCCAGCAAAAGGTCCACCAGCACCACATGCTCGCGCGAGCGGACGATGGCGTATTTGCGGTCCAGCGCCTGCTTGTACTCCATCAGCCGCCGCAGCCGGTCGATGCGCTTCAGGCTTTCGATGAAGAAGATGTTGCGGCTGCACTCGATGATGGTCTCGTGCAGGTGGCTGTTGAGGTCGAACAGGGCGGCGTTGGTGATGTCCCAGATGCCGCCCTCCACCAGTTGCTGCTGCTGCTCGCGGCAGGCGGCGAGGGCCGGGCGGTTCAGCACGAAGCCGGGCTCCAGGATCGCCGCCGGCTCGATGGTGAGGCGGAAGCGGTAGCTGTCCTGGTAGGATTGCATGGAGGTGAGCATGGGCAGGAACGCCCAGCCGTGCCCCGGCAAGCGCTCGATCCAGCCCTCATTGGCGATGCGCGCCAGAACCCTGCGAAGCTGCGCGCCGGAGAGCCCGTAATCCCGCGCCAGCTTGCTGTCGGTCACCTTGTCCGGCAGGCGGCCCTGGAGCCGGTCCTCGGCGACCTTGAGGTAGGCGGTCTCGTCCTCGTCGGAGGCGGCGGCCTGCGGGACGGCGGGCACGGCCAGCGCCTCCGCCAGCACCTCATAGCCGCCCCGCCGCGCATTCACGCCGATCTGGCCGGACTTCTCCAGCAGCGTCAGCGCCCGCCGCACGGGGGAGCGGGAGACGCGGAAATGCTCGGCAAGCCTGCGCTCCACCAACTGCGTGCCGGGAGCCGCCTTCTCCGCGCGGATATAGTCGACGATCTGGCCGGCGAGCTGGGTGACGAGGGGGGTATCCGACATTTTCATTTTCGCGGAGCGGCGGGCGACAGGTTCACACGGGTATCCGACCCGATGGAGGGAGGATAGCAGCCGGCCAGCTGGAGGCATAGAAATTTTGGTACATTTCGATTGAAAAGTACCAAACCTTCCGTTACGACTTGCGCCAAGCCCCTTGAGACGGGCGCTTGCATGCGGGAGGAAGCCATGTCCCTTGAGATCGCGCCTGCGCCCGCCAGCCTTGGGGGCGCATCCGCCTTCACCATGCCGGCCGGCGCCTGCGACTGCCATGTGCATGTCTTCGATCCGGCGCGCTTTCCCCTCGCGGCCCATCGCACCTATACGCCCGGCATCGCGAGCATCGCGGCGCTTGAGGGCCTTCTCGCGAGCCTGGGCGTCGCGCGCACCGTGCTGGTGCAGCCGAGCGTCTATGGCGACGACAATTCCTGTCTCCTGGAAGCCCTGCACCATCTGGGCGAGCGCGCCCGCGCGGTCATCGTGATCGATCCGGAGACGGTGACGGACGCGCAGCTTCGCGACTTCCACGATGCCGGTGCGCGGGGTGTCCGCGTCAATCTTGAATCCAAGGGCGAGACCCGCACCACCGCCGCGCGCGACGCCTTCATCGCGACCGCCGCGCGCGTCGCCGGCCACGGCTTCGCGGTGCAGATCTATGCCGACATGTCCCTTCTGACCGGCCTTGCGGACGCCATCGCGGCGGCGCCGGTCCAGGTGGTGCTGGACCATTTCGCCGGCGCCAAGGCCGAGCGCGGGCCGGACCAGCCGGGTTTTGCCGAGCTGCTCGACCTGTTTGCCACGGGCCATGTCTGGGTGAAGCTGTCCGCGCCCTATCGCGCCTCCCGCGACCCCTCCCACGCCGATCTCGCCCCCATTGCCCGCGCCATGATCGCGGCGCGGCCGGACCGGCTGGTCTGGGCCTCCGACTGGCCGCACACGGGCGGCGGCAAGGACCGGGCGCTGCTCGGCCCGGAAGCCGTCGAGCCGTTCCGGACCATCGACGACATGGCCGCGCTCCGCGAGCTCGCGGGCTGGTGCGGGGAGGAGCGCATCTTCCAGCGCATCCTCGCCGACAACGCCGCTCAGCTCTTTGATTTCTAACCGTAAGGATACGGACCCCATGAAGATCCTCGTGCTCCCCGGTGACGGCATCGGCCCCGAAATCACCGACGCCACGCTCGCCGTGCTGAAGGCCGCTGACGCCAAGCTCGGCCTCGGCCTCCAGTTCGAGCACATGGATATCGGCCTGAAGACCCTGAAGTCGGAGGGCACCACGCTTCCGCCCCCGGTCATGAAGCGCGTGCCGGAGATGGACGGGGTGATCCTCGGCCCGGTCTCGCACTATGAATATCCGACCAAGGAAGAGGGCGGCATCAACCCTTCCGGCGCGCTGCGCGTCACGTTCGAGCTCTATGCCAATGTGCGGCCCTGCCGCTCGCGCGAGGGCATGACGATCCTGCGCAAGCCCATGGACCTCATCATCGTGCGCGAGAACACGGAAGGCTTCTATGCCGACCGCAACATGTTCGCGGGCTCGGGTGAGTTCATGCCCGAGCCGGACATGGCGATGGCCATCCGCAAGATCACCGCCAAGGGCTGCGCCCGAGTGGCGCGCGCCGCGTTCGAGCTGGCCCGCGGCCGCCGCAAGAAGCTGACCGCGGTGCACAAGGCCAACGTTCTGCGCCTCTCCGACGGCCTGTTCCTGAAGGAAGTGCGCAAGGTGGCGCAGGACTTCCCGGACGTGGAGCTGGACGACCTGATCGTGGACGCCGCCACCGCCCACATCATCCGCCGGCCGGACACGTTCGACGTGATCGTCACCACCAACATGTTCGGCGACATCCTTTCCGACGAGGCATCCGAGCTGTGCGGCAGCCTCGGCCTCGGCGGGTCCATCAATGCGGGCGACGAGATCTGCGTCGCCCAGGCCCAGCACGGCTCCGCGCCGGACATTGCGGGGCGCAACATCGCCAACCCCACCTCGCTGATCTTCTCCGCCGCCATGTTGCTGGACTGGCGCGGCCGGCGCGACGGCAATGAAAAGCTGATCGAAGCCGCCGCGCTCATCGAGCAGGCGGTGGAGCAGGCGCTCGAAAAGCCCGCGACCCGCACCCGCGATGTGGGCGGTACCCTTGACACGGACGCTTTTGCCAAGACGGTGAGCGACATCGTCGCCGCGTCCGCCCGCGCGAGCGCGGCCTGATCAAGAGGAAACGCCAGATGATCGTCTCAGTAAATCCGGCCGACGGCTCGGAACTCGCCCGGTTCGAGGCCCACACCCCGGCCGAGATCGACGCCGCACTGACGGGCGCGGTCAACGCGCAGGCCAAGTGGCGCCGCAAGCCCATCACCGAGCGGGTGGAGCTGCTGCGCGCCATGGCGAAAGCCCTGCGCGCCGGCAAGGAGCGCTATGGCCGCCTCATCACGCAGGAGATGGGCAAGCCCCTGCCGGAGGCCGAGGCCGAGGTGGAGAAGTGCGCCTGGAACTGCGATTTCTACGCGGACCAGGCCCCCGTCTTCCTCGCCGATGAGCCGACCCCCAGCGGCGCCACCGAGAGCGCGGTGGTGTTCGACCCCCTCGGCGTGGTGCTCGCCATCATGCCCTGGAACTACCCCTTCTGGCAGTTCTTCCGCTTCGCCGCCCCGGCATTCGCGGCGGGCAACGGGGCGATCCTGAAGCACGCCAACAACGTGCCGCAATGCGCCCTCGCCGTGGAAGAGGTGATGCGCGAGGCGGGCTGCCCCGAGGGCCTGTTCCGCACCCTGCTGATCGATTCCAGCGCGGTGGCGGGGATCATCGCCGACGACCGCATTGCGGCGGTGACGCTGACAGGTTCCACGGAAGTGGGCGCCATCGTCGCCTCCCAGGCGGGCAAGGCGCTGAAGAAGCAGGTGCTGGAGCTGGGCGGCTCCGATCCGTTCATCGTGCTCGCGGATGCGGACATCGAGGAGGCCGCCGCCACCGCGGTGAAGGCGCGCTTCATCAATGTCGGCCAGAGCTGCATCAACGCCAAGCGCTTCATCGTGGAAGAGGCGGTGGCGGACCGCTTCGTGGAGGCCTTCTGCGCCGGCGTCGCCAAGCTGAAGATGGGCGATCCCATGCAGCGCGACACCAATATCGGCCCCATGGCCCGCGGCAATCTCAGGGACACGCTGCACGACCAGGTGGAGCGCTCGGTGAAGGCCGGCGCGGTACTGAAAGCCGGCGGCAGCCCCAAGGACGGGCCGGGCTATTTCTACCCGGCGACCGTGCTCGACCATGTGAAGCCGGACATGGCGGCGGCGTGCGAGGAGACCTTCGGGCCGGTGGCCGCCATCATCCGGGTGAAGGATGCGGACGAAGCCGTTGCGCGCGCCAACGCCATCGAGTTCGGCCTCGGCGCGGCGCTCTGGACCACCGACATCGCCCGCGGCAAGACGCTCGCCCGGCAGATCGAGGCGGGGGCGGTGTTCATCAACGGCATGACCGCCTCCGACCCGCGCCTGCCGTTCGGCGGCATCAAGAAGTCCGGCTACGGGCGCGAGCTCGGCGTCTACGGCATCAAGGAATTCGTGAACATCAAGACGCTGTGGATCGGCCCGGCGAAATAATAATCAGGGAGGGAACACGACATGACCAGCACCGACGGCCGCCAGGCGGCGATCCTGCGCCCCTCCGAGATCCCCGCGCGCGAGCGCGGGGGCGGAGCGAAGACCATCCCGCTCGTCACCCGCAAGACCGGAGCGCGGGATTTCATCAACGGCATCACCATCTTCGAGCCGAACGCCGCCATCCCGCTCCACAGCCACAATTGCGATGAGAGCGTGATGCTGCTGGAAGGCCATGCCATCGCCGAGATCGACGGCGTGCAGCACGAGGTGGAGCCGGGCGACACAACCTTCATCCCCGCCAACCTGCCCCACCGCTTCATCAACAAATCCTCCACCGAGGGCATGAAGATCCTCTGGATCTACGCCTCGGTGGACGCCACGCGCACCATCGTCGCCACCGGCGACACCCGCTCCATCGACGACGAGCACAAGGCGAAGATCGCCTGAGCCGGCACGCCTTTCCCAAGAATAACCTTCCACCCCATGCAAGGAACCAAGATGGCCCACGACACCCTTGACGCGCGCCGGTCACCGGGCCTGCGCCGCCCCCTGCGCTCTGCCGCGCTCGCCGCGCTCATGGCGGCCTCCTTGCCGGGCCTCGCGCAGGCCCAGTCCTATCCCACCCGCGAGATCACCTTCGTGGTGGGCTATGCCGCCGGCGGCACCGGCGACGTGGTGGCGCGGGTGATTTCCGAGCGGCTGCAGAAGAAGCTCGGCAAGCCGGTGGTGGTGGACAATCGGGCGGGCGCCAGCGGCTCCGTCGCGGCGGCCTTCGTGGCGAAGTCCGCGCCCGACGGGCAGGTGCTGCTCGCGGGCCAGACGGCGGAAATCTCCATCAACCCGTTCCTGATGAAGCTGGCCTACGACCCGCAGAAGGACCTCCAGCCCATCGCGCTCGCCGCCGTGGTGCCCCTCGGCCTCGTGGCGCCCGAAAAGGCGCCCTACAGCACGATCCCGCAGATGCTTGAGGATGCCAAGAAGAGCCCCTCGGGCCTGACCTTCGCCTCCTCGGGCATCGGCACCCCCGGCCATTTCGCCGCCGAGCTTCTGAAGCTGAAGACCAAGGCGAACCTCACCCATGTGCCGTACAAGGGCGCGGGACCCGCGCTCAACGATATCCTCGGCGGGCATGTGGATCTGTTCTTCTCGGGCCTCCCGGCGGCGGTCCAGAGCGTGCGTGCGGGCCGCATGAAGCTTCTCGCCGTCTCCTCCGCCAAGCGCGCCTCCGGCTTGCCCGACGTGCCCACGGTCGCGGAGGCTGCGAACATTCCCGGCTTCGACATCACGCTGTGGGTCGGCTTCTTCGCTCCGAAGGCCACGCCGCCAGAGGTGATCGCGCTGCTCAACAAGGAGATCAACGAGATCATCTCCTCGCCGGAGGTGAAGGAGCGTTTCCTGGCCGAAGGCGCCGACGTGAACGTGCTGTCGGTCGAGGAAACCGCTGCCTTCACCCGGGCGGAGAGCGCCAAGTACAAGGCGCTCATCGACGAGATCGGCGTGAAGCTGGAGTGAGCGGGGCGCTTTCGCGGATCTTCCCTTCTCTCACCAACGCGCTCCCTCTCCCGCTTGCGGGGGAGGGCTGGGGAGGGGGCACTCAAGCAAAGCACCGCATCCGGATCTGCGGCGGGCACCTTTCCCCCTCCCTAACCCTCCCCCGCAAGCGGGAGAGGGAATGAAGCACTACTCGCTCAGCCCTTCGCCGCGGCTTCCAGCCCGGCAATATCGAACTTCACCATCTTGAGCATCGCCTCGGTGACCCGCTTGGCCTTCGCCGGATCAGCGTCGCCCATGAGCTCGCCCAGCCGCTTGGGCGTGACCTGCCAGCTCAGGCCCCACCGATCCTTCAGCCAGCCGCACTGCTCCGTCGCACCGCCCTCCTTCAGCGCCTCCCACAGGCGATCGATCTCTGCCTGGGTCTCGCATTCGAGGACGATGGAGAAGCTGTGGTTGAACGGATCGAGCGGCCCCGCCTCGATGGCCATGTAACGCTGGTCGCCGAGGGTGAAGGCCGCCAGCTTGACGCTGCCGGCCGGTCCGCTGGGCGTGTCGGCGGGGATGGTGGACACCCAGCTCAGGGAGGAGCCCGGGATCAGGGACGTGTAGAAGCGGATCGCGGATTCCATGTCCTTCTCGAACCACAGATGCTGCGTGACCTTCATCTTGTGTTCCTTCCCTTTGTGATCGGCCCCGAAGGGCGCGCGATCCAAGGACGAAGCAGGAGGGCCGGTTCCGACATGCCAAACCATGTCCTGCTTCTACTCTCGTCATGCCCGGGCTTGTCCAATGAAGCCTGAAGCCAATCGACATTAAGGAGCACCGCAACTCCCTCCCCCTTGAGGGGGAGGGTTGGGGAGGGGGGCGATGCGGCCTCGGCCTGGAACAACACCCCGGCGTTGCTCTCGCTGAGAGGGTATCACCCCCCTCCCCGCCCTCCCCCGCAAGGGGGGAGGGGGAAAGCGGCGAGGACCGCTCTGAACGCTGAAAAAGCCTAGTCCAGCGTCTGCCGGAACCGCGCCACGGCAATCCCCATGGCCACCAGCATCAGCCCGGCCAGGATCGCGATGTCGAGCCCGAGATCGTGCAGCCCCGCCCCCTTCAGCAAGATGCCGCGTACCATGCGCAGATAATGGGTGAGCGGCAGGCACTCCGAGATCCATTGCGCCCAGACCGGCATGCCGGCGAACGGGAACATGAAGCCGGACAAAAGGATGTTGGGCAGGAAGAACATGAAGCTCATCTGCACCGCCTGGAGCTGGTTCGTGGCCAGCGTGGAGAAGGTGTAGCCCACCGAGAGGTTGGCGGTGATGAACAGAAGGGTCACCACGGCCAGAAGGATCACCGAGCCTTCCACCGGCACGGCGAACAGGATCATGCCCGCGCCGAGGATCAGCACCGCCTGGAGGATGCCCACCAGTACATAGGGGAAGATCTTCCCCAGCATGATCTCCACCGGGTGGATGGGCATGGAGAGAAGGCTCTCCATGGTGCCGCGCTCGATCTCGCGGGTCACCGAGAGGGCGGTGAAGATCAGCATGGTCATGGTGAGGATGGTGCCCAAAAGCCCTGGCACGATGTTGAGCTGCGAGGTGCCGGCGGGATTGTAGCGCCGGTGCTGGACGATCTCGAACGGCGCCTCCCCCTGCGTGTCCACGAAGCGCTCGCGGCGCAGGGCGGTCGCGACCACGCCTTCCAGCGCGCCCAGCGCATTGCCGGCGGCGACGGGGTCGGTGGCGTCCGCCGCCACCAGGAGCTGGGGGGTGTCACCCCGCCGGAGCGCGCGCTCGAAGCCGGCGGGGATCTCGACGAGGAACAGCACCTTGCCGGAGCGCACGAGATATTCCGCCTCCGCATCGCTCGCCGCCTGCCGGGTGAACTGGAAGAAGGCGGTGTTCTTCAGCGCCGCGATGATGGCGCGGGTGGCGTCGGTATTCTCGTGGGCGAGGACGGCGGTGGGCAGGTTGCGCGGCGTGGTGTTGATGGCATAGCCGAACAGCACGAGCTGCAGCAGCGGGATCATGATCATGGTGGCGAAGGTCACGCGGTCCCGCCGGAGCTGGATGAACTCCTTCACCACCATGGCGGCCACCCGCCGCAGGAAGCCGCCGCCGATCATTTCATATTGTCCTTCGACCGGCTCATGAGGTCGATGAACACGTCTTCCAAAGTGGGCGCATCGTCCGTGAAGGTGAGGTCGCCGCGCGCTTTGTAGGGGCCGAGCGCGGCCTTGAGCGCGTCCGGGTCACGGCCGGAAATGTGCAGCCGCGTGCCGAAGGGGGCCACCATGTCGATGCCCGGCAGCGCCTCCAGCTCCCGCGCCAGCGCCGCCATTGCGGGCGCGCTGTCGGTATCGCCATGGGCCTCCACGGTGACGGTGGTGAGGCCCGACTGGGCGATCACGTCCGCCACCTTGCCCTGCGCCAGGAGGTGGCCATAGGCGATGTACGCGATCTCGTGGCAGCGCTCCGCCTCGTCCATGTAATGGGTGGAGACGAGCACGGTCAGCCCCTCGGCGGCGAGCGCGTGGATCTCCGCCCAGAATTCCCGCCGCGCCTGGGGGTCGACGCCGGCCGTGGGCTCGTCCAGCAGCAGGAGCTGGGGGGAGGGGAGGATGCAGGCGCCGAGCGCGAGCCGCTGCTTCCACCCGCCGGAGAGCTCGCCCGCCAGCTGCTTGCCGCGCCCTTCCAGGCCGAGCCGCTTGATGGCCGCGCCCGCCGCCTTCTCCGGCTGCGGCACGCCATAGAGCCGGGCGACGAATTCCAGGTTCTCGCGCACCGAGAGGTCGGCATAGAGCGAGAAGCGCTGGGTCATGTAGCCCACATGGCTGCGGATCTCCCGCGCCTGGGTGAGGATGTCGTAGCCAAGGCACGTGCCGCGTCCCGCATCCGGCGTGAGCAGGCCGCACAGCATGCGAATGGTGGTGGTCTTGCCGGAGCCGTTGGGACCGAGGAAGCCGTAGATCTGGCCCTTTTTTACCTGCATGGTGAGGTCGTTCACCACCACATGGGTGCCGAAGCTCTTGCGCAGGCCTTCGACCTCGATGGCGATGTCGCCCCCGTTGACGGCTCCCGCGACGGGCCCGTTCATTTCCCCGCCCCGTCGAGGCGCACCGTCACCGGCTGGCCGGGACGGGCGGTGGAGGGATCGCGCGGTCGCGCTTCGATGAGATAGACGAGCTTGGAGCGCTCCTCGCGGCTATAGATGACCGGCGGGGTATACTCTGCCGCGTCCGAGATGAAGCGCACCTCCGCAATCATGGGCGGGCAGCCGTCGCACGAGACCGAGACCGGTGCCCCTAGCGCGACCTTGGGCAGCAGGGTCTCCGGCACGAAGAAGCGCACCTTCACGAGCCCCGGCGGCAGCAGGGAGGCGACCGGCTTGCCCTCCGGCACCAGTTCGCCCACGCGGAAATAGAGGGTCTGGACGGTGGCATCGTCAGGCGCCTTCAACGCGCGGCGGTCGAGCCGCACCTGCGCGGCGTCGCGGTTCGCCTGCGCTTGCCGCACGGCGCCCTCGGCGGCGGCGATGTCCTCCAGGCGCGCGGCGATGCGGCCCACATCGATCTGGCGGCGCACCTCGTCCAGGCTCGCCTGGTTCTGGTCGTACTGGTGCTGGGCGTTGTCGAGGTTCGCCTGGGAGGAGGCGCCCTTGGGAACCAGGGATTTCTGGCGCTCCAATTCGATGCGCGAGAGGTCGAGGGCGGCGTTCGCGCGCCGCTCCGTGGCCTGGAGGACGGCGATCTCCTCCGGCCGCTGCTGGGCCGCCTTCGCCTTGTCGAGTCGCGCCTCCGCCTCCGCCAGCGCCGCCTTGGCGGCGGCAAGGTCGGCGCGCTGGACGTCGTCCTCCAGGGTGGCGATCACCTGCCCGGCCTTGACCTGCGTGCCCTCGCGCACGGGCAGCGTCAGCACGCGGCCGGCTTCCTGGGGGCCGATATAAAGGAGGTCGCCCTCCACATAGCCGGAGAATTCATTCGTCGGCTGGCGGTCGCAGGCGGCGAGAAGGCAGGTGGCGAGGATTGCCAGGGCAAAACGGGAGGGCTTCATGGCGCTCGTCCCCCCAGACCACGCAGCAGCACCTCCATATAGGCGTGGATGAAAGCGCGGGCGTCGAGTGGAGATAAATGGCCGAACACGCTGTTCCACACCACTGACGTGAGCGCCGGGGCGAACACCATCTGCGGGAAGCGCATCGCCGCGTCCGAAGTGATCTCGCCGCGCGCGAGGCCGCGCTCCATCACCGCGCGGATGAGCGCCATGCCGCGCGAGACCACTTCGCGGTGATGGAAGGTGGCAAGTTCGGGAAAGCGCGGCCCCTCGGCGATCATGAGGCGCATGATGCCGCTTCCCGGCCCTTCGAGAATGCGCGAGATCAACATGTCCGCGATCAGGGCGAGCAGTTCGCGCGTCTCGCCCTGGAAATTGGGAAGCAGGCCGGCGGCGTCCGCCAGGACCGGGCTGATCGTGTCCTTCACGATCGCCTCGAACAGCGCCTGCTTGTGCGGGAAATAGAGATAGAGCGTGCCCTTGGCGATGCCCGCCGCGCGGGCCACGTCCTCCAGGCGGGTGGCCCCGAACCCGTGCTGCGAGAAGGTGTCGAGGGCGGCGGCCAGGATCGCCGCGCGCCGGGCTTCGCGCTCCTTGGCGCCGAGAGCCGGCTTGGCCCTGCGGGGCTTTTTCTCCTCGCCAGACATGTAAGCCTCATGAACGACTGACCAGTCAGTCATTACCTTAAATGAGCAAACGCCGGAGATGGAAGCCGGTTCCCAGCGCGGCCCGCTGGCTGGAGCGTGGCCGATACAGAAATGTGTAGCTATTCTCGTTGGGAGAGCGCCTGCGGAAGCGAAAACTCTGCTAAAACTGCCGCCGCGATCGGCCGGCTGGAGACGGTCGGGACCGCATGCGGCGGGGCGCTCCGGGCCGGAAGGCCGGTGCAGGAAGACGGTGGAGGATGGTGTCTGACACGTCAGAGATCATGGTAGAGCGGTCCGCGACACCTGAAGGCTCCCGTCCTCGTTCCGCCGCGGAAGACATGTCTCCTCTTCAGCCTTTCCCTGCGTCAGGCCTTTCCCGCGACCTGGCGCACGGGAGCCTGTCATCCGGCCAGCGGGCATGGCGCCGCCTTTGCCTGCGCCATCCCGCCCTCGGCAAGCTGGACCGCCGCCTGAGGGCGCTCTGGGACATGGCGCGCCTGCGCCGCTCCGGCGCGTTCGATGACGCCTGGTACGTGGCAAGATATCCGGACGTCGCCCAAAGCGGCCTCACGCCCCTTGCCCATTATGTCCGCAAGGGCGCCTGGGAAGGCCGCCGCCCCCGGGCCGATTTCGACCCGCTCCATTATCTCAGCATCCACGAGGACGTCGCTGCGAGCGGCGTCGAGCCCTTCACCCATTATGTCCTCTTCGGGCAGAGCGAGGGCCGGGCCGCCGCGCCCGGCAGCCAGATCCTGTCGGAACTGGCCGAGCGGCGCCGGGCACGGCCGGAGGGCGATGCGGGACCGGAAGGCTGGTACGGCGCCCGGCCGCTGCTGCAAAGCGAGCATTTTCCCCATCTGCGCCCCGCCGCCGGCCCGTTCGTCGTGCATCTGCCGCAAGGCTCCGGCGCGCCGGAGGGTGCGGGAGGCGGCAACGACTGGCATATGCGGCTCGGGCCGGTGGACCTGCTGCAGGAGCGCATCGCCACCCGGCAGCCGCCGCCGCACCTCGCGCCGAGCGCGGCATCGCCCACGTTTTCCCTCGTCACGGTCTTCACTGGAGACCGCGCCGGCTTTGCGCGCTCAGCGGGTTGGGTCGGGGCCTTGCTGGCGGAGGAAAAGCGACGCAGGGAGGTCGCGCGCGTCCACTGGATCGTGCTGAACGACGATCCCGCCTGCGGGCAGGACGAGCTCGAAGCAGTGCTCCCCCGCGACGTGCGCGCGGTGACGACGCTCATCTCGGACGGTCGCCGCAGGGGTGTGTCGGCGCGGCGCAATGAGGGCGCCGCCGTGGCCCGCGGGGATTTCCTCCTGTTCCTGGACGCCGGAGACGCACTGGCGCCCGACGCCCTGCGCATCCTCTCTTCCTACATCGCCGCCTTCCCCCTCTGCCGCTGCATCTGCGCGGGCTTCCTGGAGCTGGGGCGCGATGGCCGCCCGCTGGCACGGCAGGACCGGCTGCTCGATGCCTCCGAGCTGCTCAGTCATCCGGCAGGCGCCGGCGCGCTGGCGGCCGTTCGCAAGGATCTCATCGCCGGGCTCGGGGGCTTCGATGCCCGGTTCGAGCAGGCGGCATCCTATGAGCTGATGTTGCGGACCGCTTTGCAGGAGCCGATTCTGTCGATCCCGGAGCCCCTGCTGGGGCGGAGCGCCGGCCGGACGGCGGGGGAGGGCGTTGCCGGCCAGGCCATTGAGGCCGTGCGCATCGCCGCCCTGCGGGCCCTCGTGGACGATCGGTGGCCGGAGCCGCCGCGCCCGGAAATCCCGCACCCGCCGATCGAACGGGGCCTTTGCCTGGTGCGCACCCAGGGGCGGCGCCCCGAACTGCTCTCCCAGGCGCTCATGTCCATCTACGGGCAGGCGGAGCCTCTGGTGGCGGCCGTCATCGTCCATGGCGATGCCGAGACCTTCGAGCGCGTGTGCGCCACCGCGCCCAAGAAGGAGGGGGCGGTGGTGTTCCTCCACGCCGCCGATACCAGCCGCCGCCGCGGCCATCCCTGGAATGTGGGACTCGATTATCTGGAGCAGCAGCGGGACCAGTACCAGTATCTCTGCTTCCTCGATGACGACGACATCTATTACCCGCACTTCACCCAGCGCATGGTGGAGGCGTTCCGCCAGACCGGGGCGGATGTGGTCTACGCCCTCGCGAACCGGCGCACGCCGGGCGGCGTGTCCGAGGCGTCCCATATGCCGCTGCCCATCAGCTGCCTCGTGGCCGGAAACTTCATCCCCACCAACAGTTACGCGCTCCGCACCGGCATTCTGGTGGGCTCGGGCATCCGGGTCCTGGAGGACGTTGATTATTTCGAGGATTGGGACTTCCTCGTCTCGCTGCTCGCCACCGGCTGCCGCTTCCACCTCGTGCCCGAGGCGGTGGGCGAGTTCCTGCTGATCGGCGACGGCAATTCCCTCTCCAAGCGGGACCCCGCCCATCACGCCTGGTGCCTCAGCCTTCTCCTGGCATGGGGCGGGAAGGTGGCGGGGCACCTCGGCATGGGCCGCTTCTATCGCGACCTCCTGGATTTCGATTTCCGGGACGGCGCCGCGCGGCACCCGTCTCCGGGCGGGCACCTGATCCTGGCGAAAAAGCAGTTCCTGAGGGCCGGCGGCGCGGTATGATACGCTGTATGGGCGCGCCAGCCGGATGAGGCTGGCCGGAGCCGCTTAAGGCCGCCGGCATGACCGAACAGCCTTCAGGACCATCGACTTGCGTGTCCAGGATCATCAAGGCCCGGCCGGAAGAGGTCTACGGGGCCTTCCTGGACCCGGCCGCGCTCGTGGCCTGGCTCCCGCCGGCGGAGATGACGGGCGAAATCCACGCCTTCGACGGCAGGGTAGGCGGCGGATACCGCATGTCGCTGTTCTATCCCCCACACGAACGCTTCTTCCACGGCAAGACGGCGGAGAAGGAAGACAGGGTCGACGTACGGTTCCTGGAACTGGTGCCGGGGCAGAGGATCGT
Source organism: Aquabacter albus (assembly GCF_040049275.1). Lineage (NCBI taxonomy): Bacteria > Pseudomonadati > Pseudomonadota > Alphaproteobacteria > Hyphomicrobiales > Xanthobacteraceae > Aquabacter > Aquabacter albus. The sequence continues at coordinate 546,283 of NZ_JBDZDT010000004.1, forward strand.
CGAAGCGGTCAATTTCATCACGTCCGATCCCGCCTTCATGGGCGAAATGACCATGACCGCCACCTTCGAGCCCGTGCCCGGCGGAACACGGGTGAGCCTCCTGTTTGAAAACCTGCCGCCGGGCGTGCGGCCGCAGGACAATGAGGTGGGCTCGCGCCTGTCGCTGGACCAGCTCGCGCGGCGCTTCGGCTAGGTTCAAAGAACGTTGGGAAATACGCGGGCTGGCCGCTTCTTCCACCGTCATGGCCGGGCTTGTCCCGGCCATCCACGGGGCTCCGCCGGGCACAGCTTAAGAGATAGACGTGGATGCCCGGGACAAGCCCGGGCATGACGGCAGCTTGCTGCCAGAGCGCGCAATCCGGAACCGCCCGCGCATGTGCGGAATCCTGCCTCTGACACCCACTCCTTCGCCGCATGCCGGGGCCGGGCCACACTCTTTTTTGCGAATAAGTTGCGTTAGCGATCGAGGCATGCCAGTTTGTTGCAACTCGTTCGCAAGTGCAAGTGAGGTCCCGATGTTCGGCCGGCGCTCTTTTCTGACGGGATTGACCCTGGCGGCGCTCGCCGCCGCCGGGACGGGAGCCTTCGCGCAAGGCGCGCCCAAGCCAAAATTCAAGGCGGTGACCACCTTCACCGTCATCGCCGACATGGCGCAGAACGTGGCGGGCGACGCGGCCGTGGTGGAATCCATCACCAAGCCTGGCGCCGAGATCCACAATTACCAGCCGACCCCCGGCGATATCCTGAAAGCCCAGGATGCCGACCTCGTGCTGTGGAACGGGCTGAACCTGGAATTGTGGTTCGAGAAGTTCTTCCGGCGCCTGAAGAATGTGCCGAGCGTGGTGGTGAGCGAGGGCATCGACCCCATGGGCATTACGGAGGGCCCTTATAACGGCAAGCCCAATCCCCATGCCTGGATGTCGCCGCAGAATGCCTTGATCTACGTGGACAATATCCGCGACGCCTTCGTGAAGTACGATCCGGCCAATGCCGAGACCTACAAGAAGAATGCGGAAGCCTATAAGGCAAAGATCACCGCCGCCATCGCGCCCATCCGCGCCCGGATCGACGAGATCCCGGCCGAGAAGCGCTGGCTGGTGACGAGCGAGGGCGCCTTCTCCTACCTCGCCCGCGATTTCGGCCTGAAGGAGCTGTATCTCTGGCCCATCAATGCGGACCAGCAGGGCACCCCCCAGCAGGTGCGCAAGGTGATCGATGCCGTGAAGGCCAACCACATCCCCGTCGTGTTCAGCGAGAGCACGGTCTCCGCTGATCCGGCGAAGCAGGTGGCTCGCGAGACCGGCGCGCGTTATGGCGGCGTGCTCTATGTGGACAGCCTCTCCCCGCCGGACGGGCCGACGCCCACTTATGCGGACCTCTTGAAGGTCACCTCCGACACGGTGGCGGACGGGCTCTCGGGCAAGGGCGTCTCGCAATGAACGCGCCCGCCTTCGCGCGGCAGGCGGTGGAGGCGGACGGCATCCGCGTTTCAGGCGTCACCGTCACCTATCGCAACGGCCACACCGCCCTCACCGACGCCTCCTTCGCAATCCCGACGGGCACCATCACTGCCCTGGTGGGCGTGAACGGCTCGGGCAAGTCGACCCTGTTCAAAGCCATCATGGGCTTCGTGCGGGCCTCGAAGGGGGACATCTCCATCCTCGGCCTGCCGGTGAACGCTGCGCTGAAGCAGAATTGCGTCGCCTACGTGCCCCAGAGCGAGGAGGTGGACTGGACCTTCCCCGTTCTGGTGGAGGACGTGGTGATGATGGGCCGCTACGGCCGCATGAACATGCTGCGCATCCCCCGCGCCGCCGACCACGAAGCGGTGGCGGCCGCGCTCGCTCGCGTCGGCATGTCCGATTTCCGCCAGCGCCAGATCGGCGAACTCTCCGGCGGGCAGAGGAAGCGCGTGTTCCTCGCCCGCGCGCTGGCCCAGGACGCTCGCGTGATCCTGCTGGACGAGCCCTTCACCGGCGTGGACGTGAAGACCGAGGAAGCCATCATCTCCCTGCTGCGCGGCCTGCGCGAGGAGGGGAAGGTGATGCTGGTCTCCACCCACGATCTTGGCTCCATCCCCGAATTCTGCGACCGCACGGTGCTTTTGAAGCGCACCGTTCTCGCCTCCGGCCTCACCTCGGAAGTGTTCACCCAGGCGAACCTGGAGCGCGCCTTCGGCGGCGTGCTGCGCCACATGACGCTGGGCACCGGCGCCAATGCCGTGGACATGATCTCCGACGATGAGCGCCCGTTGCTGCTCCCCGCGGAAGACACTCAGCGGCGCGCGCCCAAATGAGCGTCCTCCTCGAGCCCTTCGCCTATTCCTACATGGTGAACGCCATGTGGGTGAGCGCGCTGGTGGGCGCGGTCTGCGCGTTCCTCTCGGCCTATCTCATGCTGAAGGGCTGGTCACTCATCGGCGATGCCCTCTCCCATTCCATCGTGCCCGGTGTGGCCGGGGCCTACATGCTGGGCCTGCCCTTCTCGCTCGGCGCCTTCTTCTCCGGCGCGCTGGCGGCGGGGGCCATGCTGTTCCTCAACCAGCGCACGCGGCTGAAGGAGGACACCATTATCGGCCTCATCTTCACCTCCTTCTTCGGGCTCGGCCTGTTCATGGTCTCGCTCTCGCCCACCTCCGTGAACATCCAGACCATCATCCTCGGCAACATCCTCGCCATCACGCCGGAGGACACGCTCCAGCTCGCCATCATCGGCTTCGTCTCGCTGGCCATCCTCTCCTTGAAATGGAAGGACCTGATGGTGACCTTCTTCGATGAGAGCCATGCCCGCTCCATTGGCCTCAATCCGGCCTTCCTGAAGGGCCTGTTCTTCACTTTGCTTTCCGCCTGTACGGTGGCGGCATTGCAGACGGTGGGGGCCTTCCTCGTGGTCGCCATGGTGGTGACGCCCGGCGCCACCGCCTATCTCCTCACCGACCGCTTTCCCCGCCTCATCCTGCTGGCGGTGGCCATCGGCGCGCTCACCTCCTTCTTCGGCGCCTACATCTCCTATTTCCTCGACGGCGCCACCGGCGGCGTCATCGTCGTGCTGCAGACCCTGCTGTTCCTGACCGCCTTCATCTTCGCCCCCAAGCACGGCCTTCTCGCCGCCCGCCGCCGCGCCGCGGACGCGCTCGAAAACCCCGAGGCGGCCTGAGCCATGGACGCGTTGCTCCTCCCCTTCCAGTTCGACTTCATCCGCTATGCGCTGATCATCTCGGTGCTTGTGGCGGTGCCCACCGCTCTGCTCTCCTGCTTCCTGGTGCTGAAGGGCTGGTCGCTCATGGGCGATGCCATCTCCCACGCCATCCTGCCGGGTGTGGTGGTGGCCTATATCGTCGGCGCGCCGCTGGCGGTGGGCGCCTTCTCCGCCGGCATGGCCTGTGCGCTGCTCACGGGATACCTGAAAGCCAATTCGCGGGTGAAGCAGGACACTGTCATGGGCGTCGTGTTCTCCGGCATGTTCGGCCTCGGCATCGTGCTCTACACGCGCATCCAATCGGACGTGCATCTCGACCACATCCTGTTCGGCGACATGCTGGGCATCGACGTGCCTGACATCATCGAGAGCGGCGTCATCGCTTTGGTGGCCGGCGGCCTGCTTCTCTTCAAATGGCGCGATCTGCTGCTCCACGCCTTCGATCCCATCCAGGCGAAGGTCTCGGGGCTTCCCGTGAACCTCCTCCATTACGGGTTGCTCGCCATTCTCTCCCTCACCATCGTGGGGGCGCTGAAAGCGGTGGGCATCATCCTCGCCATCGCCATGCTCATCGCGCCGGGGGCCATCGCCTTCCTCATCACCCGGTCTTTCGGTGCCATGCTGGTCTGGTCCGTGGGCATCGCGGTCTCCGCCTCGCTCGGGGGCGTCTATCTCTCCTTCTTCCTGGACAGCGCGCCTGCCCCCACCATCGTGCTGCTGATGACCGTGGCCTTCATCGCCGCCTTCGGCCTTTCCACCTGGCGCGTGCGCCGGGCGGAGGCCGGCACCACAGGGTAGGGCGCGGTATCTTTATACATTACTAGATATAGATAAGTAATGTTGCCTTATGGATTGTTTGGCAGTAATCCGTATACTGTTGTTGTGGCAGTATTTATGCTGTAGCTTGGCTGGAAGTAGCAGGGCTCATTGAGCTTTTTCCGATGAGTCCACTGAGGCATCCGGGGAGGGTGCCGAGCGGTTTCGGAGTGGTTGTGCCGCGCACGCGGCCCGGCGGGGTGCCTCGCTCCAAGAAGATCAAGAACAGGCAGGAGATGGACATGTCCGACGCCACCACCCACTCCGATCAGCATGCAAAGCTTGGCGACGAGAGCTTCATGTCGGCGGACGACCTGCGCGCCTACATGACCGAGGTGGAGCTTGCAAAAGCCTCCCGCCAGCTCGATTCCATGGACCGGGCCGAGAAGGCGCGCCAGGAGATGGCGAAGAAGCTCGCCGAGCCCATCGACGTCACGCCCGAGAAGATCGCCGAGGTGACGCGCAACCTCGTCTCCAAGATCAAGGCGGCGGCGCAGCGGGGCGAGACCGAGCTGATGGTCATGCGCTTCCCCAACACCCTGTGCACCGACAAGGGGCGCGCCATCAACAACAGCGTGGAGGGATGGCCGGACACCCTCACGGGCCGCCCCCGCCAGGCCTACGAATTCTGGCGCGACCACCTGAAGCCCGCAAACTACAAGCTGAGGGCCATGATCATCGACTGGCCGCACGGCATGCCCGGCGATGTGGGCTTCTATCTGAGCTGGGCGTGATCCGCGCCTTGAGGGGCAGGGGCCGTTCCCAAGAGGGCATCTTACATGGACGATGACGATCGCCTCGGCCGCAAGGACTACGAGAAGCAGCTCAAGGTGTTCCACGGCGAGCTGGTGAAACTCCAGGAATGGGTCAAGCACACGGGCGCGAAGGTCTGCGTTCTGTTCGAGGGCCGCGACGGGGCTGGCAAGGGCGGGGTCATCAAGGCCATCACCGAGCGGGTGAGCCCGCGCACCTTCCGCGTCGTCGCCCTGCCGCCCCCCACCGAGCGCGAGAAATCCCAGATGCTGGTGCAGCGGTATCTGCCCTATCTGCCCGCTGCCGGCGAGGTCGTGATCTTCGACCGCTCCTGGTACAACCGCGCCGGCGTCGAGCGCGTCATGGGCTTCTGCACGGAGAGCGAGGTGAAGAAGTTCCTCGCCACCATCTCCCCCGTGGAGCGGGCCATCGTCGAGAGCGGGGTCGTGCTGCTGAAATACTGGCTGGAGGTGAGCCCGGACGAGCAGACCGAGCGCCTGGAGGCGCGCATCACCGACCCGCGCAAGATCTGGAAGCTCTCGCCCATGGACCTGAAGTCCTACGGCAAGTGGGACGACTATTCCCGCGCCCGCGACGACATGTTCGCCGCCTCCGACAGCGCATGGGCGCCCTGGTACGTGGCGCGCTCCGACGACAAGCGCCGCGCCCGCCTGAACATCATCGCGCACCTCCTCTCGAAGGTCCCCTACGAGGACGTCCCCCGTGACAAGATCAAGCTGCCCAAGCGCCATGTCGACCGGGACGCGGCGGCCGCTTCCGCCAGGCACATGGTTCCCGAAATCCATTAGACGCGGGCGCCGGCCGTAGAAGGAGTGCCCATGCCCGCCCGCTGGCCCGTCCTGAGCAGCTTTTCCGGCTATCGCGCCGAATGGCTGGGCCGCGATGTCATGGCGGGGCTGGCCATCGCCGCCGTCTCCGTTCCGAGCGCGCTCGCCTACCCCGCCATTGCGGGCCTCCCGCCCGAGGTGGGGCTTTATGCCAGCATGCTGGCCTTGGTGGGCTATGCGGTGTTCGGCCCCTCGCGCCTCCTCATGGTGGGGCCGGACGCGGCCACCATGACCGTGGTGGCGGCGGTGCTGGCGACGCTCCCCCTCGCCGATCCAAACCAGCGGGTGGCCGCGGCCGCGATCCTCGCCGTGGGCGTCGGCCTCCTGTGCCTCGGCGCGAGCCTCATGAAGCTCGGGGTGCTCGCCGCCTTCCTGTCGCGGCCCATTTTGGTGGGCTTCATCAGCGGCATCTCCCTCTCCATCCTCATCGGCCAGATCGGCCGCTTCACGGGCGTGAAGATCGAGGCGGAGGGGCTCATCTCGCCATTCCTGGAGCTGGCGGGCAAGGCCGGGCAGATCCACTGGCCCTCGGTGGCGCTGGGCGCGGGCATGTTCGTGGTGCTCCAGGTGATGGCCATGTGGCGCACGCTCATCCCCGGCCCCGTGGCGGTGATCATCCTCGCCACCCTCCTCTCCGCCGTGTTCGATTTCGCCGGGATGGGCATCAAGGTGGTGGGCGACATCCCCACCGGCCTGCCCGCCTTCACCTTCCCCTGGCCCGGCGGCCTGCCGCTCCAAGAGCTGGTGCAGGGCGCCGCCGCCATCTGGCTGGTGAGCTTCGGGGCCGGCATCGTCACGGCCCGCAGCTTCGGGGCGCTGGGCGGCTTCAAGGTGGATGCGGACCGGGAGCTCATCGGCTTCGGCGCCGCCAACATCGCCGCCGGCTGCTTCTCCGGCTTTCCCGTCACCTCCTCGGATTCCCGCACCGCCATCAACATGTCCGTGGGCGGCAAATCCCAGGCCGCCGGCCTCATCGCCGCCGTCGCGCTCGCCGCGCTGCTGCTGTTCCTCAACGATGCCCTGCGCTACCTGCCCGCCCCGGCGCTGGGCGCCATCCTCGTCTCCGCCGCCCTCGGCCTCATCGATCTGAAGGGCCTGCGCGAGATCTGGCGCATCAGCCGCATCGAGTTCGCCTTCGCCCTTATCGGCCTGTGGGGCGCGGTGAGCCTCGGCGTGCTCACCGGCGTCATCGTCGCCGTCTCCGCGACACTCGCTTATGTGCTGCTCCAGGAGATGCACCCCCACGACGCCATGCTGGGCCGCATTCCCGGCCGCTCCGGCTTCTTCAAGATGCACCGGCGCAAGGACGCGCAGCCGGTGCCGGGCCTCGCCGTGTGCCTCATCCAGGGCAGCGTCCTGTTCTTCAACGCCGAATATGTGCTCGCGCGCCTGGAGGCCATGGCGGCGGAGGTGCCCCCCGGCACGTGCTGGTTCGTCCTGGACGCGAGCGCCATCGCCCAGATGGACACCAGCGCCGTCGCCATGCTGGAGGAGTTCCGCGCGTCGCTTGCCGCCCGCGGCATCGCGCTCGGCCTTGCGGAGCTGCACCACGCGCCCATGGTGCTGCTGAAGCGCGCGGGCGTCCTGGAGAAGATCGGCAAGGGGATGATCTTCGAGGATCTGGAAGACATCCTCCTCGCGTTCGAAAAGTGCGCGCCCGTGGGCGCCTGAAGGCCCTCATCGCCGCGATCCCCCGCGCCCCGCACCGCCGCCGCCTTGCCCCCGCCGCCCCGCCCTCTATCCTTCCCGGCCCACCCGGAGGACACCATGCCCGACGCCCCCGCCGCCCGCGCGCAGACCGTCAACCACATCGCCATCTCGGTCTCGAACCTGCAGCGCTCGAAGGATTGGTATTGCGCCACGTTCGGCCTGAAAATCATCCAGGAGAGCGCGTCGAGCGTGCTGCTGGGCTTCGGCGAGAGCATGCTGGTGCTGCGGGAGGAAGGGGTGCCGGGCACCATCTCCCACTTCATGCTCGGCATCGACGATTACGATGCGGGCCGGCTGGAGGCCGCGCTCCGCGCCGCCGGCCTCGACCCCCAGAAGGATTCCGACAGCTTCCATGTGCGCGACCCGGACGGGCTGAACGTGCAGGTGGGAGACCGGGGCCTGGGGCTCGCGCAGGGCATCGTGGAGAACGGGTTCAGGATGCGGTGAGATGGCGGGCCCGCCCTTGCGCAATGGCCCCCCCGCCCCAAAATCTCATGGAGAGATCTGGAGATGAGCGTGGCGTCACCGTTCGAGGGTTATGAGGTGGAAGGGGCCCTGCGCCCCGAGGCGCGGGCCTATGGGTTCGATCTGGACCGCACCCTGTCCGCTGTGGTGGCAGTGGAGGCGCGCATTCCGCCCGATGCCTTCACCGCCGAGATGCTGGGCACGGAGCGGCTCGGCAACGGAACGGTGATCGGGCCGAACGGCCTCGTCCTCACCATCGGCTATCTCATCACCGAGGCCGAGCACGTGGTGCTCACCCGCAACGACGGCGCGCGCATTCCCGCCCACCCCCTCGGCATCGACCCGGTAACGGGCTTCGGCCTCCTCCAGGCGCTGGAGCCGCTTGGCCTGCCGGCCCTGCCGCTCGCCAATTCCCGCGCGCTGGAGGAGGGCGCCCCCGTCATCATCGCCGGCGCGGGCGGGCAGGCCCATGCGGCGGCGGGGCAGCTTCTGGTGCGCATGCCCTTCGCCGGATACTGGGAATATCTGCTTGAGAACGCCCTGATGACGGAGCCGGCCCACCCGCACTGGAGTGGGGCCGCGCTCATCACCTCCTCGGGCGAGCTGGCCGGCGTCGGCTCCCTGCTTCTGGAGCGCCAGTCCCGCCACGGGCGGGCGCCCATCAACATGTTCGTGCCCACCGAACTTCTGCCCCCCATCCTCGACGACCTCGCCCGCGGCCGCCCGGCCCATCCCCCGCGCCCCTGGCTCGGCGTGCTCGCGCAGGAGCGCGGCGCGCGGGTGCTGGTGGCCGGCGTCTCCCCACGCGGCCCCGCCGCCCGCGCAGAGCTGCGCCCCGGGGATCTGATCCTCGCCGTTGCCGGCGCGGAGGTCTCAAGCCTCGCGGGCTTCTACACGGCCCTGTGGGCGCAGGGCGCGCCGGGGGTCGTCATCCCGCTCAAGGTGCAGCGGGATGAGGATGTGTTCGAGGTGGAGATCCGGTCTGTGGATCGGGCGGGGTTGCTGAGGAAGCCGCGGTTGAATTGAGGGGTGGGAGCCCCTTCTCAGAAAGGAAGGGTATGTTGGATATCCAGACTTCGGCGAGAGTGCCGGATGCGCATATGTTATCCGGATCATCGTTCACGTCCTTTTGGGCATCGACGGCTACGATGTGGGGCGGCTGGAGGTAGTACTCCGTGTCGCGGGCCTCGAGCCCCAGAAAGATCTCGACAGCCTCCACTTGAGCTATCCGGACGGCCTCAGTGTGCAGGTGGGGCAGCCGAGGCCGGGGACTTCGCACGAGATTTCTGAGACAGGTTCAGGGTGTGGTGCGAAGCCTCTTTGCAGAGGGCTGTCGCAGAAGAAGCTGAATGGTGCACGATACTTTGGCCGACAATGGAACTGCATTCCCATTGAAGACGAAAATTTGCCGTAGACGTACGTGTTTAAAGAAATAATCGATCACAGCTCCAATCCTATCCACCGCAATCTTCTAAAATAAATCGTCCATGGCCTCTTTCTCATTAGTCATTATTGTGGTGATTTAGATAGTGCACCGTGTGCGCACAAGATGCGATTCGCGAATATATTAAGAACTTAAACCCCGCCCTGTTTGCAGCGGCGCATTTGAGGATTGAGCGGTGAAGTGCGTTCAATTCACTATTGAGAAAGATTCGGAAGTATTGACGTCCATTCTTCGGGAGATTCAGGCACTTGCCGATTCCGAAAGAAACGCGCTGGGCTTTCTTCCGGGTGTGGCTTTTGAAGAGGCTATCGGGCGACAACGTTTAATTGCGGCGATGGCGGAAAACAGCGGCGTTCGCACCTTCGCAGGATACCTCCTTTACAGCGGAGTGTTCCCAAATGCGAAAATTCAACAAATCGCGGCGGTTCCAAAATTTCGAAAGAAAGGCGCGGCGGCCGCGTTAATGACTGCGCTTGTTTCCGAGCTCGAACGCTTAGGGTTCATGTCGATTCGCGCGGATATAGCTTCGGATCTTCCCGCGGCGCTCACGTTCTACGCGAGACATGGATTCGAGCGCGTTCGCGAGCGTGCCGGGGGGCAAGTGCGCAACAGAACGATTGTCATCCACTCTCGATGGCTGGAATCGGACAACCTGTTCACTCTTGCTTCGGTTAAGCCTGAGCCAAGCGTCGAACTGGGCTTTCGGCATCGGGATCCCGGGAAAATTCCCGTATTTGCCTTCGATTTAAATGTATACTTTGATCTCGTGAGAGAGCGTGACCAGTCAAATCGTGCGCGCCGCCTTTTCGGCGAAGCTCTCGGTCATAGTATCCGACTTGCCGTTGCCGATGAATTTGTCATGGAGCTTCGAAAGACTTCGAAGGGAACTTCAGCTGATCCAGTCCTTCAAATGGCACTTCAGCTTCCCCGCTTGCCCAAATCGGACATTACGGAAATCGATCAACTGTCCGCTCAGATCTACGACGTGGTGTTCGTGAAGCCAAACGCGAAAGGAGTTGGAACAGATCAGGCCAAGAGTGATGCTAGGCATATAGCTCACGCTGCAATCTCTCGGGCTTCTGCGTTCATTACCCGTGATGGACCTATATTGAACGCACGGAATGAACTTCTTACACGATTCGGCATTGACGTAGCGACCGTTGAGGAGGTTTTGGATCTCCTTCCCTCGGAGCCGTTTGCTTCTAGTTCGATTCCTCTTCGTGGCGAAGGCTTTGAGGTGGGGTCGATCGATACCCCACAGCTGTTGCAGTATCTTCTGGGTGAAAAAATTCCGGGAGGAATTGTCTCGGAGTTCGCGGATGCTCGATCGCCGATAACCTTTGTTCGCCGTGAGGCAATTCGGTGTGATGGCCGGATTGTGGCCGTGGGTGCGTTGGTCCTACCGAAAAGCATCGACCCCGTCGCTCGGATGATCATTCACGTCCGACATGAGCACCAAGACGCCGAGTTATTCGGGGACTATCTATTGGATACTCTGGTCCGTGCGGCGTGTGAAAGTGCTGCGGTCACGATTGAGTTAGTTCATTTATTGGGGCAGCCGATCGTAAATGGCTTGGCAGTTACTAGGGGATTTCACAGAAGCGCCAACATGGCAGTGTTCTCCAAGATTGCTGTCGGTAGGCCGTTTACAGCAACTACATGGTCAACAGTGGTTCAACATGTTCGCCGTCGAACTGGATTAGCTCTTCCGGATGTAGTGCCTTCCTTATCGGGAAGCGGCGAAATTGATATTCGTACACCGATGGGAGCTTCCAAGAGGGTCAGCGCAGCCACACTGGAAAATCTGTTAGGGCCGACGATATTCGTTTGGCCTGGTTGCGATGGTGTAATCGCGCCAATTACACGCGCCTACGCTGATGAGTTGCTCGGAACGGCTATACAAGCCCGCCTTGCATTTATTGCGAACCGTGATGCCGCCTTCCTTTCTCAGCGAGGCTACGTTAACACTCCTCGGACTGCGAAGCAGATGCGCGCTGGTGCGCCGATACTCTTCTATGAGTCGAAGGGTAAGGGAAATGGGCGGGGAGCAGTGGTGGCAGTTGCACGCATCGTTAATTCGGTTGTCCTTCCTAAGTCGAAGGTAAATCCAAAATCGGATAAACGATTAGTGATTGATAATGTCGATGGGTTTTCATCGAGTGATGACGTGCTTCTGACGACATTCGATAATCTTATGGCTTTCCCGAATCCGGTAGAATTCAAAGAACTCAGGAAATTTGATGCAGTAGGAAGAGCCAATCTTGTATCCGCTGTCTCGCTCCCAAGTGAGAAGATTACATCAATTCTCACTCTAGGTTGGGCCGGTGATAAAGTTTAATGAGGCGATTATATCGATTCGACCTAACTTCGCTGAGGCAATCATAGCTGGTGAGAAGACGGTTGAGTTGCGTCGTCGAATCCCTCCTATCGAGATCGGCACACGGCTCTGGATTTATGCGACCAAGCCGGTGGGGGCCGTGATCGGGTCAGCGGTAGTTAAAGACATTTTCCGCGGCTTGCCCGAGGATATTTGGGACAAGGGCGGAAATTTATCGAGGGTGGATCGGGCAGATTTCGATATCTACTTCGCCGGTGCGGTTGAGGCAATTGGGCTTTTATTGTGGCAGGCGCGGCGTGGGCATCCTGTTTCAATCGAGAAGCTTAGATCTATCCGCGCCGGATTTCATCCGCCTCAGGTAATTTTGAGAATTACAGATGAGGAGGCATCTTTTATTAGGAAAGAGATGCGACTGGACTAGGAATATCGAGTGGTTAAGTCGGCCACGGCCGATAACGTGGCGAAAGTGCTGCGTAGGATTTCGTCACTCGGTTAAGGCGCCTGTGGTGCGAAAGGCGTATGCCGTGCACGAGCATCTTCCCAAGGCGGCCACTTCTGGATTTTATGGGGAGTCCGTTAAGCGCAAGGCTCGGTGTCAACGACAATGGGCGGATAAAGCTCCGCTGCTGTAACGTGGCAGTTGCTTCCTATCCCTTCTCAAACACCAAATACGTCCCCCTTCTCCCCGCCTCCAGCGCCTTCGCCTCATAGCGCGTCCCCGGCCAGCCCTGAAACGGCGTGCGCCAGTCGTCCGCCCGTTCCGCCGTCCAGCGGAAGGCCCCGTGGGCGCGCACTTCGCGGAGCGTCCAGTCCACATAATGGGGCACGTCGCTGGCGAAGCGGAACAGGCCGCCCGGCGCCAAGGCGCGGGCCATGAGGCTGAGGTTCTCCGCCCGCACGAAGCGGCGCTTCCAGTGGCGGCGCTTGGGCCAGGGGTCGGGATAGAGGAGGTCCACGCGGGAGAGGCACCCGGCCGGCAGGCGCGCGAGCACGAGGGCCGCGTCATCGTCGAACACCCGCACGTTCGAGAGGCCGGAGGCGTCAAGGTCCGTGAGGGCGCGCGTCATGCCGTTCAGGAACGGCTCCACCCCGAGGAACCCCGCCTCGGGCGCGCGGGCGGCCTCGGAGATGAGGTGCTCGCCGCCGCCGAAGCCGATCTCGAGGTTCAGCCGCGCGGGCGGGCGCCCGTCCGCGCCTGCGAACAAGGCGAAGGGGTCGGCGAGCTGGTCGAGGGAGAGGCGGTAGCGGCCGATGAGCCGGGCATGGGCCTGCGCCTGCAAGGGCCGCAGCGCCTTGCCCACCCGGCGGCCGTGGAACGAGGCGATCTGGCCGGTCTCGGGGTCCCGGCGCGGGCCGGGAAGGGCGGTGACGGGGTCGTTCGTTTTATCGTCCGCGTCGGGTTTCACGGACATGGAGACGTCCTGGTCATTCGGGTCGTACGAGGCCGTTATAAACGCAAAACAGGGCCTCTACGGGCCCTGTTTCGGCAGTTATAGGTGACGTCTTCCGGGCGTCTGTGCGGTGGCTTTGTGTCAGGCCACCGCCGCCTTGAGGGCGTCCGCAATGTCGGTCTTCTCCCAGGAGAAGCCGCCGTCCGCTTCCGGCGCCCGGCCGAAATGGCCGTAGGCGGAGGTGCGGGCATAGATGGCCTGGTTGAGGTTCAGGTGCTCGCGGATGCCGCGGGGGCGCAGGTTCACCACCTCGCGCAGCACCTTCTCGAGCTTGGCCTCTTCCACCTGCCCCGTGCCGTGCAGGTCCACATAGACCGCCAGTGGATCCGAGACGCCGATGGCGTAGGCGAGCTGGATCGTCGCGCGGTCCGCAAGTCCAGCGGCCACAACGTTTTTCGCGAGATACCGGGCGGCATAGGCGGCCGAGCGGTCCACCTTCGTGGGGTCCTTGCCGGAGAACGCGCCGCCGCCGTGCGGGGCCGCGCCGCCGTAGGTGTCCACGATGATCTTGCGCCCGGTGAGGCCGCAATCGCCGTCCGGCCCGCCGATCACGAACTTGCCCGTGGGGTTCACGTGCCAGAGCGTCTCGGGGGAGATCCAGCCCTCGGGCAAAGCCTTGCGGATATAGGGTTCCACGATGGAGTGGACGTCCTGGGAGGAGAGGTGCTCGTCCAAATGCTGGGTGGAGAGGACGATCTGCGTCACCCCCACCGGCTTGCCGTTCTCATAGCGCACGGTGACCTGGCTCTTGGCGTCCGGGCCGAGCGCCTTGGTCTCGCCGGTGCGGCGGGCATCCGAGAGCACTTTCAGGATCTTATGGGCATAATAGATGGGCGCCGGCATCAGCTCGGGGGTCTCGCGGACCGCATAGCCGAACATGATGCCCTGGTCGCCCGCGCCCTCATCCTTGTTGCCGGCAATGTCCACGCCCTGGGCGATGTCCGCCGACTGGGCGTGCAGCAGCACCTCAATCTCGGCATTCTCCCAGTGGAAGCCGTCCTGCTCGTAGCCGATGTCGCGGATGGCGACCCGGGCGAGGTGGGAGATCAGGTCCTTGGTGATGGTGGACGGCCCGCGGGTCTCGCCGGCGATCACCACCCGGTTGGTGGTGGCCAGCGTCTCGCAGGCCACGCGCACCTGGGAGGGGTCGAAGCCTTGTTCCTTCGAGGTGCGGAAGAAGGCGTCCACAACCTCGTCGGAAATACGGTCGCACACCTTGTCCGGGTGTCCCTCGGAAACCGACTCGCTGGTAAAAAGGTATGACGACCGCGCCATCTGCTTCCCTCGCGCCCTTGGGGCTGATGGCAAGCTTTTGGCAAACGCGCGCAAGCCGGTCAAGACCGGCTCGGCGGACGCGTTTGTCAAACCGAACTTGGCGTGTCGGCAACTTCCTCTCCGGCGATGGCGGAAACGAGGTCGACAATGCGGCGACGGATCTTTCCATCGGAGATGCGCATGAAGCTCCGCGTCAGGGCCAGCCCGTCGGATGTGGCCAGGAAGTCGTTGACGAAGGTGGGAGAGGCGGCTTCGCCGAATCCCTCCTGCTCCGGCCCGTAGGCCGGCGCGCCTTCGAAGAAGAACGCCACGGGCACACCCAGCACCACAGAGATCTGCTGCAGCCGGCTGGCACCGATGCGATTGGTGCCTTTCTCGTACTTTTGGATCTGCTGGAAGGTGATGCCCAGGCTTTCACCCAGCTTTTCCTGGCTCATTCCAACCATCATGCGCCGCATTCGAACGCGGCTGCCAACATGCTTGTCGATAGGATTCGGCGCCTTCTTGGCCATGGTCTCTCCGGCTAAATCGGAAAAGAATGTAAACTTCGCAAAGCGAAGGCTGCCCTGACGCCGGCCAAGATACGCATTCGTGAATGTAGCGTCGATCAACTTCTACGTGTGTTTTTTGGGTGAATTAAATTGCACAGCGGCGAGCGCCGCCAAGCTCAAGACCATGAGGTATAAGGCGCCAAACGGTGCCGCCCCATAGTGTGCCGCCAGCGGAAGCTGTTCTAGAGCCGACGGCAGATCCGCGTCCAAGTTGCCTTTCTCGCCAAGCGGCAAAACTGCGACCATGCGCCCCAGAGGATCGATCACGGCCGAGATCCCCGTATTGGCGGCGCGCACCAGGGGCAGGCCCTCCTCGATGGCCCGCAGACGCGCCTGCAGGAAATGCTGATGGGGCCCAGGCGTTTCGCCGAACCAGGCATCATTGGTCAGATTGAGGAGGAATCCAGGGCGTTCACCCGCGGGCACGACGGCGTGGGGAAACACCGCCTCATAGCAGACAAGCGGCGCCGCGCGCGGGGCGCCGGGGATATCGAGCGGCACCAGCTGCGTGCCCGAGGCAAAGCCCCCACGTTGCCGGGTGATCTGCTCAAGCCCCAGAGATTCAAGGGTTTTCTGGAAGGGCAGATACTCGCCGAACGGCACCAGATGCACCTTGTCCGTGCTCTGCCGCACGTTGCCGTCGGCATCGATCACCCGGATGGAATTGAAGAAGAAGGAGGTCTGCCCGGGGGGCGGCGGGCCATATCGAGCCGCCCCCGTCACCAGGGTGACGTTGTCCGGCAAGGTCGCCGCGATGCGCTCGCGCGCCCACGGCTCGCGCTCATAGATGAAGGGGAATGCGGATTCCGGCCAGACCAGGAGGGACACATCCGCAAGACCGCGAGGATACACAGCGCTCGGTTGTGCACTCAGGGCGAGATAATCGTCGAGGATTCGGTGGCGCTCGCCATAGGCGAACTTGCGATCCTGCGGCAGGGCGGGCTGCATGATGCGCAGGTGCACGCCCGGCACCGTGCCGATGTCCTGCGTGAGGCGCTGGGCGCCCCAGGCATAGGCGCACAGGAGCAAGGCGAGCGCGACGCCGGGCCAGAGGACGCGCTGGCGCACCGTGGCAGCCCCATCGGCCAGCAAAGCGGGCGCGGAAAAGAGGAGGGTGGCCGCCAGCGTCAGGCCCCACAGGCCCACCAGAGCTGCGCTCTGCGCCAAGGCGAGAGGCTCGGCGAGCGCATAGCCGAAGCTGTTCCAGGGGAAGCCGGTGAGTACATGACCCCTCAGCCACTCGCTGCCCGTGAGACCGGCTGCGAGCGCGCAGATGCGTGCGGGGCCGGGGGACCAGAGGAGGCGCGCCAGCGCCAGTCCCAGGGCCGTGAACAGCGCGAGCCCCGCGGGCAGCGAGACAACGGCGAAGGGCAGCAGCCAGGCGAAGACGTCCGCCTCCACGAGGAAGGCATTACCGATCCACCAGAGGGAGGCGAGGAAATAGCCGAAGCCGAACCACCAGCCGATGGCGGCGGCAGCCCGCACCGCGCGCCAGCCAAGCGGCGGCGTCCCGTCGAGGAGGAAGACAAGGACCGGGAAGGTCAGGAACAGGACCGGCCACAGCCCGAACGGCGGCGTGGACAAGGCGGAAACGGCGCCCACGCCGAACGCCAGCATCAGGCGCCGCCAAGCGCTGAGCCGGCTTATGAACGGCGCCGTCGCAATGATCTCGCCTGCGGTCACGCCCCCTCGCGTGCTGCCTGGGCCGAATCTTCGCGCGACGGGGGCGGTAGGATGCGGAGTTGCTTCACGCGGCGCGGATCGGCTTCCAGCACCTCGATGCGATAGTCGCCCGGCATAGAAACAATCTCCCCGGTGCGCGGCACGCGTGCGGCGAAGGTGATGACGAGCCCGCCCAGCGTATCCACCTCGTCCGCCACCTCGGCGGGGGCGAAGTCGGAGCCGAGGGCCTCGGTCACCTGATCGAGAGGCATGCGGGCGTCCACCAGGAAGCTGCCGTCCGGCTGCGCCTTGATGAGGGCTGCCTCATCGTCATGCTCGTCCTCGATCTCGCCGACAATCTCCTCCACCACGTCCTCGATGGAAACGAGGCCGTCGGTGCCGCCATATTCGTCGATCACCAGAGCGAGGTGGACGCGCGCCGCCTGCATGGAGACCAAGAGGTCGCTGGCGGGCATGGAGGGCGGAACATAGAGCAGGCGCCGCACGAGGCCGGCATCGGAGAGCGACCGGGTCAGATCCACGGCCGTAAGGTTGATGTCCTTCGCCTCGACCTCGCTCTTGTCGGGGCGCACGCCGGCCATGTAGGCGAGGAGGTCGCGGATGTGGACCATGCCCACGGGGTCATCGAGGGTGTCGTCATAGACCACGAGCCGCGAGTGCGAGGCGCTGGCGAAGACCGCCATCAGCTCCGCCAGCGACACGTCCTTGTGCACCGCTACGATCTCGGCGCGCGATACCATGATGTCGCCGATGCCCACTTCCTTCAGGTGAAGGATGTTGCGCAGCATCTTGCGCTCGGAGGGCGAGAATTCGCTCACCTCCTCGGCTTCTCCCGCTGCGGCATCCAGCACCTCCACCAGATCGGTGCGCAAGGACGCCTGCGGACGAAAGGTGCCGAGGAGGGCACGCAATCGGTCGATGAAACTCTGCGGCTCCGAAGAGGCGGGGTCGCTCGACTGGTCGATGTTGGACATGGTCTCCCTTTGGGGTCGGCCTCAAATGTCGGCGGGCATGGCGTAGGGATCGGAAATTCCGAGCCCCTGAAGGATGCGCCGCTCGGTGTCTTCCATCTCCTCCGCCTCGTCTTCGTCCTCATGGTCGAAGCCGAGGAGGTGGAGGGTTCCGTGGACCACCAGATGGACGAAGTGGTCGGCGAGGCGCTTGTCCTCGTCCTTCGCCTCGGCCTCCACCGTCTCCAGGGCGACGATGACATCGCCCAGCGGCACGGGCGTGACATCGTCCGGCACGTCGGCGGCGGGGAAGGAGAGAACGTTGGTGGGCTTGTCCTTGCCGCGCCAGTCGCGGTTGAGGATGCGGATGCGCGCGTCGTCGGTGAGGGTGACGCTCATCTCGAACGCCTCGCCCGGCTCCATCTCCGCGGCTTCCAAAAGGGCAGCGCGCACGGCCCGCTCGGCGAGCGTCCCGGCCTCGGGCAGCACGGCCCAGCCGTCCGCCTCGATGAGGACGTCCACCTCGATGCCGGGACTTCGCGCGCCATCCATGTCAGGGCCCCTTGGCCGCGGCGATGCGGGCGGCGTCATTGGTCTCATAGGCCGCGACGATGCGGCCGACCAATTCGTGGCGCACCACGTCCTCGGCCTTGAAGTGGCAGACGCCCACGCCCTCGATCCCCTCCAGCAGCCGCACGGCCTCGGCAAGGCCCGAGGTCTGGCCGGCGGGAAGGTCGATCTGGCTGGGATCGCCGGTGACGATCATGTGGGAGTTCTCGCCCAGGCGGGTGAGAAACATCTTCATCTGCATGGATGTGGTGTTCTGCGCCTCGTCCAGGATCACGGCGGCGTTGGAGAGGGTGCGCCCGCGCATGAAGGCGAGCGGCGCGATCTCGATCTCGCCAGTCTGCAGCGCCCGCTCCACGAAGGCGCGGTCCATGAGGTCGTGCAGCGCGTCATAGATGGGGCGCAGATAGGGGTCCACCTTCTCCTTCATGTCGCCGGGCAGGAAGCCGAGCCGCTCGCCCGCCTCCACGGCGGGGCGGGAGAGGATCAGCTTGTCCACCATGCGCCGTTCCAGAAGGTGGACGGCATAAGCCACCGCGAGCCAGGTCTTGCCGGTGCCGGCCGGGCCGGTGCCGAACACCAGGGTATGGCGCTTCAGGGCGCGGATATAGGCATCCTGCGCCGCCGTGCGGGCGCGCACGGGCCGGCGGCGGAGCTGGATCTCGTCGAAATGCTGGCGGTCCTCGGCGGGGTCGAAATCGAACAGCGAGCCCTGGGCCACCGCTTCGCGGATCGCCCCTTCCACGTCGCCCACGCCAATGTCGCGGCCGCGCTTCAGCGCCTCGTAAAGGTGCTCCAGCACCCGGCGCGCCTGCTCGCAGCCATCGCGCCCGCCTTCCAGGGTGACGTGATTGCCGCGCGAATCCGCCTTCACGCCCAGCTTGCGCTCCAGGAGCGCGAGATTGCGGCCGTAATGGCCGAAAAGCTGGGTGGCGAGGCGGTTGTCGTCGAAGGCGAGGACCACCTGGGTCGGCCCGTCCTCGCCCTGGATGGCCCAGGGGTCGGCGATGGCCGCGCGGGCGGGCGCCTGCTGTTGGGGAGGCGGTGGGCGGTCTTTTTCGACGCCGGATCTGCGCAACGCTCAGGCCTCCATGGCGGCGAGCGGACGTTCGCTCGCGGACGCGGGAACGGAAACGACTTTCCCGGCGAGGCTGTTGGGCCCCGCCTCGGTGATGGTGACTGAGATGAACTCGCCGATGCCCGCGGGCGGTGCGTTCACCACCACGGACTGGAGATAGGGCGAGCGGCCGATGAGCTGGCCCGGCAGGCGGCCGGGCTTTTCCAGCAGCACGTCGAAGGTGCGGCCGACGCAGCTCGCATCGAAGGCGCGCTTGGAGGCTTCAAGCGACGCCTGGAGCCGGTGCAGCCGCTCGGTCTTCACGCTCTCCTCCACCTGGGCGCCGTGGTCAGCGGCAGGTGTCCCGGGGCGGGGGGAATATTTGAAGGAATAGGCGCTGGCGAAGCCGACCTTCGCGATCAGGTCCATTGTCTCCTCGAACTCGGCCTCCGTCTCGCCAGGGAAGCCGACGATGAAGTCCGAGGAGAGGGCGATGTCCGGCCGCGCCGCGCGCATGCGGGCGATGATGTCGAAGAACAGATCCCGCCCGTGCTTGCGGTTCATGGCGTGGAGCACGCGGTCCGAGCCGGACTGAACGGGCAGATGCAGATATGGCATCAGCGCGGGCAAATCGCGATGGGCGGCGATGAGGTCTTCGCCCATGTCGCGGGGGTGGCTCGTGGTGTAGCGCAGCCGGCCGATGCCGGGGATTTCGGCAAGGCGGTGCAGCAGGTCCGCAAGGCTCCAGGTGCGCCCGTCGGGACCAGTGCCGTGGAAGGCATTCACATTCTGGCCGATGAGGGTCAGCTCGCGCACGCCCTGTTCGGCGAGGCGCTGGGCCTCGGCCATGATCTTCGCCACCGGCCGCGAGACCTCGGCGCCGCGGGTATAGGGCACCACGCAGAAGGTGCAGAACTTGTCGCAGCCCTCCTGCACGGTCACGAAGGCGGCGGGGCCGCGCTTGCGGGTGGCCGCGAGGCTCGGGGCGGGCAGGTGGTCGAACTTGTCCTCGATGGGGAAGTCGGTGTCGACGGCCCGCGCGCCGCCGCGCACTTTCGCCAGCATCTCCGGCAGGCGGTGGTAGCTCTGGGGGCCGACCACGAGGTCCACCACCGGCGCGCGCTTCATGATCTCGGCGCCCTCGGCCTGGGCGACGCAGCCGGCGACCGCCACCAGGGTCTGCTGGCCGGTCTCTTCCTTGGATTTGCGCAGCCGGCCCAGCTCCGAATAGACCTTCTCGGCGGCCTTCTCGCGGATATGGCAGGTGTTGAGGATGACGAGGTCGGCCTCCGCCGGCTCGTTCGTCTCCACATAGCCCTCCCGGGCCAGCATGTCCGCCATACGATGGGAATCGTAGACGTTCATCTGGCATCCGAACGACTTCACATAGAGCTTGCGGGGCGCGTCCATCTTGCCTGTTCTGCCAACCTCACCATCGCGCATCGGCGCGACGCTCCCGTGACGCCAGCGCTTGTGATCCTCGTTTTCAAATCGTGTTCATTGGGTTTTACCGGCAAACCGGCGGTTTGGAAACTCAGGGCTGCGTCATGCGTCCGGACAGGCTCGAGCGGATCATGGCGCGGACCTCCTCCTCGCAGGCGCGGGTGATGGCCTTGCGGTCCAATATGCCCTCCAGCGCGCGGGGTTCCCCATAGGTCACCTGCACGTCGATGGCGCCCTGCCGCAGCACTTCCATGAGGTGCGGGGCAAGGTCGAGGTCGCCGACCCAGGCGGCGATGCCGCGATGGGAGCGGCCCATGGGAATGCCTTGCAGCCGCACATAGGAGATGGCCATGGGCTGCACCAGCATCCGGCCGTGCGAATCAAAGGCTTCGCGCACCGCGCCCACCAAGGCCGTGCGGAAGGGCAGCACGATGTTGCCATCGCCCGATGTTCCCTCGGCGAACAGCACCACCGGGTCGCCTTCGGCGAGCCGCGCGGCGATCTCCTTGTTCACCTCGCCGGTGGCGTGGGGGCGCTTGCGGTCCACGAAGACCGTGCGCTGGAGCACGGCCAGGAGCCCGATCACCGGCCATTTCTCCACCTCGCTCTTGGCGACGAAGAACAAGGGGTGCAGCGAGCCGATGACCGAGATGTCCAGCCAGGAGACGTGATTCGACAAGAGGAGCAGCGGCCGCCCTGTGGCCGGCGCGCCGGTGATCTTCACCCTGACGCCGATGAGGAACAGGATGATGCGGTGATAGAGCGCGGGGATATGCCGGCGCGTGGGCAGGTTCAGCTTCAGCGACAGCCATTGCAACGGAATGCCGATGGCGGTGACGAGGCCGGCGGCCATCATCACCAGGCCGACCCGGATGCGGTCCAGCACCCGCGTGGCCCGTGAGGGCTCGGGGCCGAGGTCCGGCATGGGGCTGGAATGGAAGATTGCGGCGAGCTCCGGGTCTTCGGGCAATCGCTCCGGGCGCCCGGAAGCAGCAGAGCCGAAGGCGTCCTTGCTCATGTTTCGTTCTCGTCCAGAGGGACCACATAGAGCTCCAGCCGGTGGCCGACGATGCGGTAGCCGAGCTTGCGAGCGATCTCTTCCTGGAGCCGTTCGATCTCTTCCGAGCGGAACTCTACCACGTGGCCGCTGCGCAGGTCGATGAGGTGGTCGTGGTGCTCGTCCGGCACCGGCTCGTAGCGGGAGCGGCCGTCGCCGAATTCGTGGCGCGCGATGATGCCGGCATCCTCGAACATCTTCACCGTGCGGTAGACGGTGGAGATGGAAATGTTGTCGTCGATGGCGCTGGCGCGGCGGTGGAGCTCCTCCACGTCGGGATGGTCCTCAGCGGCGGTGAGCACCCGCGCGATGACGCGGCGCTGGTCAGTCATGCGCATGCCCTTGGCATGGCACGCTTCCTCGATCGCGCTGATCTTCCCGTTCAACGGTTCACGCCTTCCTTCTCCGCCGGCCCGGGTCGCTTATGGCGCCCCTGCGTGTCCACCGCAAGGCGGCGCGGCGCCTCAGAAGTCGCGGCGCATCACCACTGCGTCGGCCGCGCCGCCAGGGCCTGCATAATATCCTTTTCGGCGGCCCGTCTCGACATAGCCGAGGCGGCGATAAAGGTGGAGCGCAGCCTCATTGGTGGCCTCCACCTCCAGATGCGAGACGCGCACCCCTTCGCACGCGAGCCGCCCGAGATGATAGCTGAGCAGTTTCGCGCCATGGCCCTTGCCGCGCGCGTCCGGCGCCACCGCGATGGAGAGGATTTCCGCTTCCGGGGGCACCACGTGCGAGAGCACGAAGGCAAAGGGCGCACCCTTCGCACCATAGGTCAAAACATGGGCATGGGCGGCGCGGTCCGCCAGTAGCCGCTCGAATTCGTCGGCCCCCCAGCCGCGATGGAAGGAGCCGGCATGGATGAGGGCGAGCGCTGCGGCGTCTGCGGCGGTGGCGGCGCGCAGATGCGGTTCCGCCTTGTGGGCCAGGAGACGCGGGAGCAGCGTCATCGCCGGGCGATCCGTGCCGCGTCCTGCGGCTTGGCGTCAGGCGCGCGCAAATAGAGCGGCTTCGGCTCGGCGGAGGCGGGGTCCGCCACGGCCCCGAGGCGCGCCACCCAGGCGACGTCCGGCGCCGGGATCACGTCCACGGAAACCGGCGTCTGCTCCCCCGGCGGCCAGGCTTCCGCCACCATGGCGGCGCCGGAGCCCACGAGGCGCACCGGCCCGATGGCGGCGGAACGGGCGGCATCCCGCGCCGCGGCGATGCGCGGCGCCACGAGGGTGCGGCCGCCGATGCCGAACATCTGCAGGAAGACGTGGCCATGGCGCGCGTCGATGGCCGCCATCACCGGCAGCGTGTCGTCCATGTCGAGGAAGGGGGCGGCGAGGGCAGCGAGGGTGGTCACCCCCACGGCCGGCTTTCCCGCCACCAGCGCAAAGCCGCGCGCGGCGGAAATGCCGACGCGCAGGCCGGTGAAGCTGCCGGGGCCGACGGTGACGGCGATGCGGTCGAGATCGGTGAATTCGAGCCGGGCATCCCGCATCACCTGCTCCACCAGCGGGATCAGCGCCTCGGCATGGCCGCGCTCCATGAAGATGGAATCGCCGGCCACGACGCCGTCAGCGTCGAGGTCCAGCACCGCTGCGGAGCAGGCGGTGAGCGCCGTATCGAGAGCAAGAATGAACATGATGACCGTGAAGCCCGAATCCCGCGGTCACATTCCACTGAAAACCCCGCTGACGAAAGGGGATGGGGTGAAAATGCCAGTGCGAAAGCATTGCCTCGCCGAGGAGTGGGGGCTTGGATTCAGCACAAGCCGTCATCCCCGGGCTTGACCCGGGGATCCACGGGGCTCCGCTAGATGCCACTTGGGGGAGAGGCGTGGATGCCCGGGTCAAGCCCGGGCATGACGGCTCTTCAGGGGGAGAGAAAATCTCACAGGTTCCCGGTGTCAGACCGGACGCACCTCGACCACTTCGGGCACGAAGTGGCGCAGCAGGTTCTCGATGCCGTTCTTCAGCGTGGCGGTGGAGGAGGGGCAACCGGAGCAGGAGCCCTTCATGTTGAGGAACACCACGCCGTCCTTGAAGCCGCGGAAGGTGATGTCGCCGCCGTCATTGGCCACGGCCGGGCGCACGCGGGTCTCTATCAGCTCCTTGATGGTGCCGACGATCTCCGTGTCGCTCTCGGCGAAGAACTCGTCGCCATCCTCATCGTCCGCCTCAACGCCATCGGCGAGGATGGGCGCGCCGGACATGAAATGCTCCATGATGGCGCCAAGGATGGCCGGCTTCAGGTGCATCCAATCGCCGCCCGCCTTGGTGACGGTGATGAAGTCCGAGCCCAGGAACACGCCGTTCACGCCCTGGACCTCGAACAGGCGCTGCGCCAGCGGCGAGCGTCCGGCCTCGTCGGCGGAGCGCAGCTCAAGGGTGCCATCACCGAGGACGTTGCGGCCGGGAAGGAACTTGAGCGTCGCCGGGTTCGGCGTCGGCTCGGTCTGGATGAACATGGGTCGTGTCCTCAGAACGGGGGCGGACAAGCCGCTTCATGCCCTGAAGATAGGGAGTGCGGGGCACAAGGGAAAGGGCAGGGGCGGGGCACCAACCCCTTAAGCGCCGTCGTCATGCCCGGGACAAGCCCGGGCATGACGGCTAAAGGGGGAAGGAAAAACGCCCCGGCGCGGGCCGGGGCGTCTCTCATCGATCACAAGGCGGGGATCAGGCCGCGACCTTGGCCTCCACGGCCTGCGGCGCGTTGGCCGGCTCGGCGGTGGTGATGGCGATGGTGCGGGGCTTCTTGGCCTCGGGAATGTTGCGCACGAGTTCCACGTGCAGCAGGCCATTCTCCAGGCGGGCGCCCCTTACCTCCACATGGTCCGCGAGCTGGAAGCGTCGCTCGAACGCGCGGGCGGCGATGCCGCGATAAAGGGTCTGGGAGCGCTCAGTGGTCTCAGTCTCGGCCTTCTCGCCACGCAGGGTCAGGGTGTTCTCTTTCGCCTCGATGGACAACTCGGCCGGGGTGAAGCCGGCGACCGCCACCGTGATGCGATACTCATTCTCTCCGGTCCGCTCGATATTGTACGGCGGATAGGTGGGGGCCGCGTCCACGCCGCCGACCGTGTCGAGCAGCGAGAAGAGACGATCGAAGCCGACCGTATTGCGGTAGAGGGGGGTCAGATCAAAGCTACGCATGGCATATCCTCCTTAAAGCGACATGCAATGGACCCGCCGAAGCCGGGTCCGGGGATGAGAGCGCCGTCGGTGTGACCGGCGCCGTTTGGGATGTGGGAAGGGGTTTTGGGAGCGTCAAGGGGGTACAGGCCGCCTTTATGAACCGGCACTGAACGCCCCCCTCGGAAAACATTCACAGGCCTCCCTTATAATCTTTCACCCAGCGCTCTCAGGCGCTTCACACCTGACCCGTCACAAGGGAGTTCGAGCATGCGGCCCGCCCCTGTCGCCGTCGCGACGTGTGTGGGCTTTGCCATGCTGGCTCTTGCCCATGCTCCGGCCGTCAGGGCTCAGGTCATGGGCATCACCCTCGGCGCTCCTTTCGCCACCGCGGGCACAGCCCCGGCGGCACCGGCTTACGGGCCCTATGTCGGCCGGAGCCAGGAACCGGGGGCGCTCACCCCCGAGACCGTCGAGAGCCACCTTTTGGCACGTGGGTTTTCCAGCATCGCCAACCTGAAGCTGCGGGGCGGGAGCTATGTCTGCGAGGCGACCGGCCCGCGTCGCGAGCGCGTGCGCCTCGTGGTGGACGCGACGTCGGGCGAGATCAGCGGCGTCCAGGTCATCGGCTTCGAGGACAAGCGCTATTAGACGGCGCATTGCCGGGGCGAAGCGGAGCGTGTAACCCTCGCCCCCCCGGCAAGCAGCCCTTCGTCCGACGGCAGAGAGCATGACCCTCAGCGCCACCCTTTCTCCCGGCAGCGCTCCTTCTTCGGACGCGGAAACCGCATCCGCCGCGCCCCTCTTCTCCATCCCCGGAGATCCCGTCCCCGCCGGGGCGGTGAGCGGCTATCTCACCGCCGAGGATGGGGTGAGGATCCGCTATGCCCGCTGGCCGGCAGACCAGGGTGTGCCGGCGCGGGGCACGGTGGCGCTGTTCTCCGGCCGCACCGAGTTCATCGAGAAATATTACGAGGTGGTGCGCGAGCTGACCGCTCGCGGCTTTGCCGTCGCCATGCTCGACTGGCGGGGGCAGGGGGGCTCGGAGCGGCTGCTGCGCAATGCGCGCAAGGGCTATGTGCCGGATTTCCGCGACTATCAGCGCGATCTGGCGGTGTTCGCGCGCGAGGTGCTGCTGCCCGACTGTCCGGCACCCCATTTCGCCCTCGCCCATTCCATGGCGGGGGTGGTGCTGCTGGATTCCGTGCTGGAAGGCCGCCGCTGGTTCGACAGGATGGTGCTCCTCGCGCCCATGCTGGCCATCAATCTGGGGCCGTCCACGGGCGCGACCCGGGTTCTTGCCGGTATGCTGAAAGGGTTTCTCGGCCGCGCCTATGTTCCCGGCGGCACGAACCGGCCGGTGACGTCGCGCCCCTTCGCCAAAAATCCGGTGACGAGCGATGCGCGCCGCTATGCCCTCGCCGCCGCCATGGTCGACGCCCACCCCGCGCTCGCCATGGGCGCGCCCACCATCGGCTGGCTCGCCGCCGCCTTCGACATCATGGAGCGCCTGATGCAGCCGGAGGTCATCCGCCGCATCCGCCAGCCGCTCCTCATCGTGGGAGCGGGGGATGAGCGCATCGTCTCCAACCGCGCCATCGAACACCTCTCCGCGCGGCTGATCGCCGGCGGGCATGTCACCATTGCGGGCTCCAAGCACGAGATCCTGATGGAGCGCGACATCTATCGCGAGCAGTTCTGGGCCGCCTTCGACGCCTTCATTCCGGGCAGCGCGGAGGGGTAACGCCTCCGGCGATCTCGCGTCCGGATAGCGGCAAATCGGTCAGCGGAAGCAGGCGCGAATCCTCAAGGGCGGCGATGCGGTGCCCGATACCGGCGAGATAGTCCGCATGGCTCGCAAAGGCCATGAAGGCGCCGACGCTGCTCTGGCGCACAAGCATGAGCCTGTCCCAGCGTTCTCCCTCCGGGCCGATCAGGAATGCGCCGCCCTCGCCCATGAACAGGATGTCGCCGCCGCTCTCCCGAAGATGGGGCAAAGTGTGATCGATATAGCGGTCATAAGCCTCCGCGCCGCTGATGGGCGCTGCGGGCGCGAGGTGAGGGGCTGAGGAATAATCCGCGGTCTTTCGGAACCGCAGGAGGTTCAGCACCACCACTTCGCCCGGAAGGGCGCGGGCGAGGAAGGCGCGGCCCGATGCCTGGGTCGGTTCGAGATAAGCGGTCATCGGCCGGTTTCCGTGGCGCTGGAATCGGCCTTCGCGCTGCCTGAGGCCAGCCTCACGGCATAGGCGCGCAGATCGTCCGGCCAGGCGGTCATATGGGCTGCGAGATATTCCGCATCCCCGGCGAACAAGGCGCGCGCCGCTTCCTCGAAGCCCGGAAGGTCGCCGCCCATGGCAGACATGAAGCGGTAGGCGGCCTCCCGCCCGGCGCGAAGCCGGCTCTGGCCGCCATCCGCCCGGCGGGCTTCTTCCACCAGACGTCGCAGGGCCACGGAGGCACCGCCCGGCTGGCTCGCCAGCCAGTCCCAATGGCGCGGCAGGAGCGTCACCTCCCGAGCGACCACGCCGAGCTTCGGCCGGCCGCGCGCCCGCGCCCCGGCTTCACCGGAAGAGTGGGGCTGTTCCGGCACCGGGTCCCGCTCGGCCAGCCGGGCCAGAATGTCGTCGCGGGACCCGCGCAGGTCCAGATCGACAACGGCGCCGGTGGCATCGTCGAACGTGAGCACGAGGCTGTCGCCGCCGGCCGCCTTCACGGCGAGGGCCACGTCGATGAGCGGTCCCGCGGCCAACAGGCGATTGCCGATGAAAGCGGTGCAGGGCTTGGTGGCGAATTCAGACATGAGCGGCTCCGGTTCGGATGACCGCTTTTTATCCGGGTAAAATTATCGAGTCAATATTACCCGGGTATATATCATGCTTTCTCGCTGATGGAGGCGTCCGCGATGGCGTCCACCCAGGGCAGAGCGGAGCGGTGCCAGATCTGCTTCTGCGGCGTGAAGGCCGCCCGCTGCGTGATGGTGCCGGCGCGCAGGCCGTAAGTGGCGGTGTTTTCGAGATCGCTGGTGTAAAGCGGCGTGCCGCAGGTTCCGCAGAAGGCCTGACGGCGCCTGTTCCCGCTTTCCGCGGTCTTCACGTAGGTGGTCGGCGTGCCCCGGGTCAGGCGGAAGCTCTCGGCCGGCGCGCGAATGGTGGCGCGGAAGGGCGAGCCCGACAGGGTCTGGCAGTCCGTGCAATGGCAGATGCTCATGGAGGCGGGGTCCACCTCCGCCTCAAACGCGATGGCGCCGCAATGGCACTGTCCGTCGATCCTCATAGGGCCTCCCTGATTGGCGCCGCCGCTTATTTGGAAGAGAAGGTCACGGCCTCGATCTTGTTGCCGTCCGGGTCGAAGACGAAGGCGCCGTAATAATTGGCGTCATATTCCGGGCGAAGGCCAGGCGGGCCGGCATCGCGGCCGCCCTGGGCCAGGGCCACACGGTAAAACTCATCCACCATGGTGCGGCGCTCCACGGAGAAGGCCACATGGGCGCCGTTGCCCGGCGTGGCGGGCTGGCCGTTGAGCGGGCGCTCCAGGCTGAACAGCAAGGTGCCGGCCCCATAATCTATCGACTGCTCGTCTTCATTCATGAGGCGCAGGCCCACCACCGCGAGCACGGGATCGTAGAAGGCGCGGGCGCGGGCGAGATCGTCGGTGCCGAAGGAGAGGTGATGAATCATCCGCCAGGTCTCCGTTCTCGAATCCGAGGCTAGCCTGCGAGCAACTCCAGCGCCGCCTTGTGGATCGCAGCGCTGCCCGCCGCCACCACGCGCCCGCCTTCGGCCGCCGAGCCGCCTTCCCAATTGGTGACCACGCCGCCGGCCCCCTCGATGATGGGGACGAGGGCGATCACGTCATGGTCCTGGAGGCCGGTCTCGATGACAAGGTCCACGAGGCCCGCCGCCACCATGCAATAGGCGTAGCAATCGCCGCCATAGCGCGAGAGGCGCACCCGCTCCTCCACCTTCTGGAAGGCGGTGCGGTCGCTGCCTTCCATCAACAGCGGCGAGGTGGTGAAGAGGATGGCGTCCTCCAGCGCCTTGCAGTCGCGGGCATGGAGCGCGCGGTCACCGGCCGGGCCCTTGTAGCGCGCGCTGGCGCCGTCGCCGAAGAAGCGCTCGCCGATGAAGGGCTGATGCATCATGCCATAGACCGGGGCGCCTTCCTTCAGGAGGCCGATGAGCGTGCCCCAGGCGGGCATGCCGGCGATGAAGGATTTTGTGCCGTCGATGGGGTCGAGCGCCCACACATAGGTCGCGTCGGCGCGCTCGTCGCCGAACTCCTCGCCGATGATGCCGTGGGCTGGGAAATGCGTGGCGATGAGGCGGCGCATGACCTGCTCAGCCGCCCGGTCCGCCTCGGTGACGGGGTCGAACGCCCGCCCGTGGCTCTTATCCTCGCTCACCAGCGAGGTGCGGAAGAAGGGAAGGATGGCCTCGCCGGAAACGGTGGCGAGCTTGTGGACGAAGGCGTCCAGGGCGATGGGGGTCATCGGGCTTCTCCGTCGGCCGCCGGCCGGTGCCCTGCTGTAGTCCGCCGCCGGCCCCGAGGGAAGCGGCCCGATGGGAATCGTACGGGCGACCATTTAAAACCAGCGACCCCAAAACGACGCTTCTTGCGGCAGGTGCTGATGCGGATGCGTCCGCAGCCCGGCCCGGGGCACGAGCAAATGCTTGAGATGTCTGAAGAGTCCAGATTTGAGGCATGCTCAAATTATCAGCCGATATCCGCCTTGTGGGGAAGGCTGTACAGGCCCATATTGTGTATGCGCGGTGTCGCCTCGCGATGCCGCTGCCCTCCTTGGGCGTTTCCTCCCTAGACTTGGGCCGCTCCGGTATTCCGTGAGCGGCCCCTTTCTTTTTGGGGCCGAGGCCCGAGCGCCGTGTCCGCCAGCTGTGCCGGGACACGCGATGGCGCTACCGGGCGCTTCAGATCACGCGAATCGATTTTTTCTTCTGGGTGCTGCGCCGGCCGGCGCTGCGCGCGGCCGCGGGTGATTAAAAATTGCCGTTATTTTTCAAAAAATTAGCCTGGCATACCAGGCTGCGACAAACCAGCACTTGATTTTCGGCAGCGCAATGGGCTATTGCTGCATTGCGACATGGCGATTGGCGTCGCTGTGTCGCTGCCCTCCTTGGGCGTTTCCTCCCTAGACTTGGGCCGTTCGCTTGCGGACGGCCCCTTTCTTTTTTGGGCCTATGGTTTGCCCAAAACGGGGTTCGGTCTTTGCGCCGAATTGCTCGCCCGCAAATTCGTATATCTGCCATTCGAAAAACGCAAGGCACGTTTTTCACGCGATAGGTGATACCTATTCCGCAGCAGCCCGAGGTGGTGCCAGTTCCTCGGCCGTCACTTCCAGTAGGCGCGCCGCCACTTCCGCGAGATCCGCCCGCACGCGGTAGAAGTCCGCGCCCCGTTCATAGACGGCTTCTTCCATATAAAGACCGCGATTGATCTCGATCTGCACGGCATGCAGCCCTGCGGAGGGATTGCCGTAATGCTCGGTGATGTAGCCGCCCGCATAGGGCTTGTTGCGCACCACCGCATAGCCCCGCGCCACCAGCTCCCGTTCGAGAATGTCCGTGATCACCGGCGCGCAGCTCGTGGCATAGCGGTCGCCCAGGACGATATCGGCGCGCGCGCCGTCCTCCCGCATGGGGCCGGAGGGCATGGAGTGGCAGTCCACCAGGATCGCCACGCCGAAGCGGCGGTGGGTGCGGGTGATCAGCCGCCGCAGCGCCTGGTGGTAGGGCTTGTAATAGGTCTCGATGCGCTCCAGCGCCTCGGCGACAGACAGCCGGCGCTGGTAGATCTCCTGCGAATCCCCCACCACCCGCGCGATGGTGCCGAGCCCGCCCGAAACCCGGATCGAGCGGGTATTGGCGAAAGCCGGCAGCCGGCCCTCGAACATGCGCGGGTCAAGTTCGTAGGGCTCGCGGTTGAGATCCAGGAAGGCGCGCGGGAACAGAGCGCGCATGAGCGGGATGCCGGACCCCACCACATCGCAGAACAGCTCGTCCACGAAACTGTCCTCGGAACGGCGCAGCGCATCGAACTCGAGGCGCGCCTGCTCCATGAAGGCACGGGGATAGATGCGCCCGGAATGGGGCGAGTTGAATACGAAGGGCCCGATCACCTCGTCGGGCGCAAGGATCTCGAACGGCGGATCAATGGTGTCGGCGAGGCAGGCTGTCACGTGCCGGGAGGTCCTTCGGAGCGGGCAGGCTGCCCACAGGCATGATGCGCAAGAGGAGCCCCCCTTGTGAAGAGGCGTCCGGGTTCACTTCGAATTTACCCGTTTCGGCGCAAGAAGCCTATTGGATGCGCCGCCGCTTTTCATAGGGCGGCCGGCGCTTGTTGATATGAGGAAGAAGAGCGTGTCGAAAATCCTTTTGGCGGAAGACGACAACGACATGCGCCGGTTCCTGGTGAAGGCCCTCCAGAATGCCGGCTACCACGTAGCCTCCTTCGACAATGGCCGCTCGGCCTACGAGCGCATGCGCGAGGAGCCCTTCGAGCTGCTGCTCACCGACATCGTCATGCCGGAGATGGACGGAATCGAGCTGGCGCGCCGCGCCACCGAGCTCGATCCGGACCTGAAGGTGATGTTCATCACCGGCTTTGCGGCCGTCGCGCTCAATGCCGACATGGAGGCGGCCTGCGAGGCCAAGGTGCTCTCCAAGCCTTTCCACCTGCGCGATCTGGTCCAGGAAGTGGGCAAGATGCTGGCGGTGGCGGCGTAAGCACGGACCGGGGGGGGCGCGACAGGGGCAGCGCTCGCGGGCTGCCCAGTCCGGCCGTGCCGTCGCTTGGAGCTCCGGGCGATCATGCGCTTGGGCCGCTCGCCGGTGTCTTAAGGACAAGCCGAAAGACAAAACGCCCTCCGCGGAACCCCGCGGAGGGCGTTTTTAATTTCACCGGCCTAATGCCTCACTGGCAGGGGTGCCGGAGGCCGTCATAGCCGAGATAGGTGCCCGTGCGCGGGTCGAACGAGCGGTACTTGGCCGAGCAATAGGCGATCCAATTGTCCGGGACCGGTTCGGGGGAGGGCGCGTAATAGACCGCCGGGGGACGGTTGGCCTGGGCCGCGCTCGCTGCCGCGGCGCCGAGCATCATGCCGCCGATCACGCCCGCCGCGACCGCAGCGCCGTTATTGTTGTTGCAGCCGCCCCAGCCGCAACCGCCGCCGCGATAATAGCCGCCATAACCCGGTCCCCAGCCGGGCCGAGGGCCATACCCGTATCCGCCGCGCCATTGCACGTTGGTGACGCCATTCTCCACCGCCGGCAAAGCGGGCCGCAGCGCCTGAGCCTGGGCGCCCGAGGCTGTAGCTACCCCGACCACTGCCGCAGCGGCAAGGAAGGTCACAATCTTACGCATCTTCATGTCTCCTTCGGGAGGATCGCTCCAGGATTCGGGTAAACAACACGAAATGGGGCGGAAAGGATCAGTTTCCGCCCGAAGGCTTGTCCAGGCCTATCTCAGGGGCAGGAGTGCCTGCGACCGTCATAGCCCAGATAGGTGCCGGTGGCGGGGTTGTAGGAGCGGAAGCGCGCCGAGCAATAGGCGACCGCGTTCGGGCCAGCATAGACCGGCTGCGTGCTCGCGACCGCCGAACCGACGATGACGCCGGTGGCGAAGCCTGCGCCAGGACCCCATCCACAGCCGCCCCATCCGCAGCCACCCCATCCGCCGCCGCCGCCCCAACCGCCGCCCCAGCCCCAGCCGGGGCCGACCACGACCGGACGATAGCCCCATCCGCCGCCCCATCCGGGGCCACGCCAGCCCGGACCGCGCCAGCCCGGGCCCCATCCGCCACGCCAGCCGGGATTTCCGGCCCAGCCGCCGCGCCAGCCAGGGTTACCGGCCCATCCGCCACGCCAGCCCGGGCCACCGCGCCATCCGCCACCCCAGCCGGGGTTGCCGCGCCATCCCCCACCGCCGCGCCACCCGCCGCCGCCGCCCCAGCCGCGTCCGCCGCCATGCCATTGCACCTGCTCCACGGGAGCGGGCACGGACTTGGCGAGGTCGGGCATTGCGCTGATGGGCAGGGCCTGTCCGGGAGATGTGAAAGAGACGGAGCCCATGACCGTGAGCGCCGCCGCGAAAACCGAAAGATGCCTACGCATGAGACGTCTCCCTTGCCGCATTTCCTGATAAAGCCGCCGCGGCAAGCTTCGGGTCCCCTTAGCCCGTCTCCATCACACGAGATTGAAGGGGCGGTATCAAGGCAGTGCCGCGGCGTCAGCATGGCCTAAAGGCGTAGGATTGCGGATTGGTGCGGTGCGGTAGCGCGGTGGCGTCCGCGGGCTGCGGTTCCGAAGGCTTCCGCGCTTCCCGAAGCCTTCTCTTGCCTTTCGGCCCCGCCTCCTGTAACGAGTGCGGCCTTCGAACCAGCCGGCTCATAAGGGCTGCCGTGCAGGTTCTTATCGCTCACAGCAACAAAAGGCTGAGCATCCCGCGCCTCGCGCGTGTTGGATTGCGGCCGTGGAGAGCCAAAATGCCCAAGATGAAGACGAAGTCGGGAGCGAAGAAACGCTTCCGTCTGACGGGTACGGGAAAGGTCATCGCCGCCCAGGCCGGTAAGCGCCACGGCATGATCAAGCGGACCAACAACCAGATCCGCAACCAGCGCGGCACCACCATCCTGTGCGAGAGCGATGCGCGGATCATCCGCAAGTCGTTCCTGCCCAACGGCTGACGCCAGCGAAGGAGATTTCCCATGTCCCGTGTCAAACGTGGCGTCACTTCGCACGCCAAGCATAAGAAGGTCTTCAAGGCCGCCAAAGGCTTCTACGGCCGCCGGAAGAATACCATCCGCGCCGCGAAGTCCGCCGTCGAACGGTCGATGCAGTATGCGTACCGCGACCGCAAGGTGAAGAAGCGCAATTTCCGCGCGCTCTGGATCCAGCGGATCAACGCCGGTGTGCGCGAGCTCGACCTCGGCCTGACCTATTCGCGATTTATCGATGGTCTCGGCAAGGCCGGGATCGAGGTCGACCGCAAGGTGCTCTCGGATATCGCCATCCACGAGCCCGAGGCGTTCAAGGCCCTGGTCGAGAAGGCGCAGGCGGCTCTCGCCGCCTGATCCGCCTTTCGGGCACCCGCCCTTACCGAGACTGATGAGCCCCGACGGTCCACCGTTCGGGGCTTTTCGGTTTGGCCGCGCGGCGGGTATAAGCACCGCGAATTTCCCTTAAAGCAGCCGTCATGCCCGGGCTCGTCCCGGCCATCCACGGGGCTCCGCCAGGTGCGCGCTTAGGGGATGGCCGTGGATGCCCGGGACGAGCCCGGGCATGACGGTTTCTCTGGCGGCTAGAACCCAAGGGACTTTGTCCATGTCCGAACTCGTTCTGACCGATCATCCCGGCCTCGACGCCATGGAGCGCGAGATCGCTGCCGGCATCCTCGCCTCCGACGATGAAGGCGCCCTGGAGCAGGTGCGCATTGCCGCTTTGGGCAAGAAGGGCAGCGTCTCCGAGCTGCTGAAATCCCTCGGCGCCATGAGCCCGGACGAGCGCAAGACCATGGGCCCGGCCATCAACGGCCTGCGCGACCGGGTCCAGGCGCTCATCACCGCCCGCAAGGAGACGCTGAAGTCCGCCGCCCTCGAAGCCCGCCTTGCGAGCGAGCGGGTGGACGTGACGCTCCCCGTCCGCGAGGCGCCCGCCGAGATCGGCCGCATCCACCCCATCGCGCAGGTGACGGAAGAACTGACCGCCATCTTCGCGGACATGGGCTTCTCGGTGGCGGAAGGCCCGGACATCGAGACCGACTTCCACAATTTCACCGCGCTGAACTTCCCCGAGGGCCATCCCGCCCGCGAGATGCACGACACCTTCTTCCTGCCGCCGGGTCCCGACGGGCAGCGCAAGGTGCTGCGCACCCACACCTCGCCGGTGCAGGTGCGCACCATGCTCTCCAAGGCGCCGCCCATCCGCGTCATCTGCCCGGGCCGCACCTATCGCTGCGACTCGGACCAGACCCACACGCCCATGTTCCACCAGGTGGAGGGCCTTGTGATCGACAAGGGCTCCCATATGGGCCACCTGAAATGGATCCTGGAGGAGTTCTGCAAGGCCTTCTTCGAGGTGGAGCGCGTGACCATGCGCTTCCGCCCCTCCTTCTTCCCCTTTACCGAGCCCAGCATGGAAGTGGACATCCAGTGCGACCGCTCGCGGCCGGGCGAGATCCGCTTCGGCGAGGGCAGTGACTGGCTGGAGATCCTCGGCTGCGGGATGGTGCATCCCAATGTGCTCAGGAACTGCGGCATCGACCCGGACGTCTATCAGGGCTTCGCCTGGGGCATGGGGATCGACCGCATCGCCATGCTCAAATACGGCATGAACGACCTGCGCGCCTTCTTCGAGGCCGATGTGCGCTGGCTGTCGCACTACGGCTTCCGGCCATTGGATTTTCCGACTTTAGCAGGAGGGTTGAGCGCTTGATTCCGGTGCAGCCCGAAGTTGAGATGGAAAGTCTCAGCTTCGGGAGAGTGAAATGCATCGGGTCCGCCAGTGGAACGAGATGTGGAATCGATCAGACCGGCTCATAAAGCTGCTGATCACTGGTTACGACATCAAAAACCCTGATGAAGAAGCTATCCAGAAAGATACGGAACCGCACTTCGCCACCCGAGCATGGCCCGAGTGGAGTACATATGGGGATGTATTTGGTATCATTGATAATAAGGCATCCGGACTGTTGACGCATATCTCGGTTATGATTGCCATATTGACCTATATGATTGGAAAATGGGGTGTTCCGGTTCTAGAAGCGATACTGATATTTATTCTTATCGGCTATATCGTTTGTGCTTATACGTGTCTTAGATGTCTGAGGTTCTGGTCGTTCCAGGATGTTGTCCTGAGTGGAGCGGTCGTGTCGGAACAGGAGAAAAAGACTGCGTTGACGATGCTGAGGATTGAGATGTTCTTCCGGCAGGAGTGCTACAAGTTTTCTCTCAATCTGACCTCGGCTCTGACCGTCGCATCTGTTCTTCTGTTTATCGTATCTTATTTCACTTGACCTTCTAGGCTGGGCAAACGCGAGCGCTACGGACCCATGAAATTCACACTCTCCTGGCTGAAAGAGCATCTCGACCCCACCGCCTCCTTCGAGGAGATCATCGACCGCCTGTCGCTGATCGGCCTTGAGGTGGAGGGTGTCGAGGACAAGGCGAAGGCGCTCGCCCCCTTCGTGGTGGGCGAGGTGCTGACCGCCGAGAAGCACCCCAATGCGGACAAGCTGAAGCTCTGCACCGTCTCCATCGGCAAGGGCGATCCCATCCAGGTGGTGTGCGGCGCGCCCAATGCGCGGGCGGGGCTGAAGACCGTGTTCGCCGCGCCGGGCACGGTGATCCCGGCCACGGGCGTCGAGCTGAAGATCGGCAAGATCCGCGATGTGGAGAGCCGGGGCATGCTCTGCTCGGCCCGCGAGATGGGCCTGTCGGAGGAGCATGAGGGCATCATGGAGCTGCCCGCCGACGCGCCTGTGGGCAAGCCCTTCGCGGAATTTCTGGGCCTCGGCGACCCGGTGATCGAGATCGCCGTGACGCCCAACCGCGCCGACTGCCTCGGCGTCTCCGGCGTCGCGCGCGACCTCGCCGCCGCCGGCCTCGGCACGCTGAAGACGCGGGCGGTGAAGCCCGTGCCGGGCACTTATCCCTGCCCAGTGAACGTGACGCTGGACTTCGGCGCGACGCCCTCGCTCTGCCCGGCCTTCGCGGTGCGCGTGGTGCGCGGCGTGAAGAACGGCCCCTCGCCGGACTGGCTCCAGGCGAAGCTGCGCGCCATCGGGCTTCGTCCCATCAACGCGCTGGTGGACGTGACCAACCTCCTCACCATGGACCGCGACCGGCCGCTGCACGTCTTCGACCTGAAGAAGGTGAAGGGCGACCTCACCGTGCGCCGCGCCAAGGCGGGCGAGAGCCTGCTGGCGCTGGACGGGCGCACCTACCAGCTCGACGAGACCATGTGCGTCATCGCCACGGCCGACGGCGTGGAGAGCCTCGCCGGCATCATGGGCGGCGAGGAGAGCGGCTGCGACGAGACCACCACCGACGTGGTGATCGAATCCGCGCTGTGGGAGCCCATCAACATCGCCCAGACGGGCCGCAAGCTCGGCATCAATTCCGACGCCCGCTTTCGCTTCGAGCGCGGCATCGATCCGGCCTTCACCGTGCCGGGCCTGGAGCTGGCCACGCACCTCGTCATGGACCTGTGCGGCGGCGAACCTTCTGAGGTCGTGATGGCAGGCGCCATTCCCGACACCACCCGCACCATCGATTTCCCCCTCTCCGAGGTGAAGCGCCTGTCGGGTCTCGAAGCCTCGGAGGCCGAGATCGTGGAGGTGCTGACCCGCCTCGGCTTCGCCGTCTCCGGCGCCGCGCCTGTCATGCAGGTGGTGCCGCCCTCCTGGCGGGCGGACGTGGACGGCAAGGCCGACCTCGTGGAAGAGGTGGTGCGCATCCTGGGCCTCGCCCGCGTGCCCGCGACCGAATTCCCCCGTGACGGCGGCGGCCGCAAGCCGGTGCTCACCCCGCTTCAGCTCCGCACCCGCAAGGCGCGGCGCGCGCTGGCGGCGCGGGGCATGGTGGAGGCCGTCACTTGGTCGTTCCTCTCGGCCAAGGAATCCGGCCTGTTCGGCGGCGGGGCGCCGGAGCTGGCGCTGTCCAATCCCATCGCCTCCGACCTCTCGGACATGCGGCCGAGCCTGCTGCCGGGCCTCATCCGCTCGGCCCAGGCCAATGCGGATCGCTCCTATGGCGACGTGGCCCTGTTCGAGGTGGGGCAGGTGTTCGCCGGCGACAAGCCGGAGGACCAGCGCATGGCCGCCTCCGGCCTGCGCCGCGCCACCGCCAAGCCAACGGGCGCCGGCCGCTTCTGGGGCGGATCGACGGGCGCTGTGGATGCCTTCGACGCCAAGGCCGATGCGCTCGCTGCCCTCGCCGCCTGCGGCGCGCCGGTGGCGAACCTCCAGGTCACGGCCGATGCGCCGGGCTGGTACCATCCCGGCCGGTCGGGCTCCTTCCGTCTCGGCTCGAATGTCATCGGCACCTTCGGCGAACTGCACCCTTCCGCGCTGGAGGCACTGGACGCCACTGGGCCCATCTGCGCGTTCGAGATCATCCTCGACCGCATCCCCGAGCCCAAGGCCAAGCCCACCAAGGTGAAGCCGCTGCTCGACCTCTCGGCTTTCCAGCCCGTGCGACGCGACTTCGCCTTCGTGGTGGGCCAGGAGGTGGGCGCCGCCGACATCCTGCGCGCCGCCCAGGGGGTGGACAAGAAGCTCATCACCGAGGCGTCGGTGTTCGACGTCTATGAGGGGC
Organism: Aquabacter albus; assembly: GCF_040049275.1. Lineage (NCBI taxonomy): Bacteria > Pseudomonadati > Pseudomonadota > Alphaproteobacteria > Hyphomicrobiales > Xanthobacteraceae > Aquabacter > Aquabacter albus. Next base: position 584,335 of record NZ_JBDZDT010000004.1, read on the forward strand.
CCGGCATCGAGGCGCAGAAGAAGTCGGTCGCCATCGAGGTGGTGCTCCAGCCGCGCGAGCGCACGCTCACCGATGCGGAGATCGAGGCGGTGGCTGCGAAGATCGTCGCTGAGGTGGTGAAGAAGACCGGCGCGTCGCTGCGGGGGTGACGCAGCCATAAATGGCAATCGTCATGGCCGGGCTTGTCCCGGCCATCCACGTTGTGCCGCGGGTGCCCGGGACAAGCCCGGGCACGACGGCCTGTCAGTCCGCTTCGCCCCGCATCAGGTCGGCGGCATCGATCAGCCCGCGCGTGCGGGCGGCCTGCTCGGCGGTGAGCCCTTCATTGTTCGTCGCATTCGGGTCCGCGCCAAAGGACAGGAGAAGCTCCGCCATCTCCACCGCCTCCGCATCATCGTCCGGCAACGCGAAGAGCGGGATGATGCCGTATTTTCCCTGGGCGGCGTTGGCGAGCGAAGGGTCGGCCGCGAGCAGCTCGCGCACGCGCTCCTTCATACCGAGATAGGTCAGCTCAACCACGTCTCGGCTGAGCGGCGCCAGCAGGGCCGCCATCTCCCGATGCCCGAAATGGGCGGCGAAGCCCATGGGGCCGCCGAAGCGCGTGGTCGGCCGGTCGATATCTGCGCCGCGGGCGATCAGCAGGCGTGCGACCTCCAGTGCCCCGTTGCCGGCCGCATTGTGCAGCCCACGCTGCTCCGTCTCGTCCATGACGTCGGCATCCATGCCGAGATCCAGCAGCAAGGCGACCATGTCCGCCCGGCCCCGGCGCGCGGCGATCAGCATGGGCGCGGCGTCGCGCAGGCATTCGGGATGCGCGTGCGCCGCCGCCTGCGCGGCTGCGCGGTCGAGCTGCATGATGGCGGCCTGGAAGGCCGCCTGTCCCGTGAGCGGCGGGGTCGCCGCGCCATGGCGGGCGAGGAGATCGGCCATCTCCACATGACCATGAATGAGGGCCTCCTCGCGCAAAGGCCGCCCCGAATAGGCATGCACCCCATCGGCATTCGCACCGTGCACGACAAGCCATTCGGCGCGCAGGAGATGGTTGTAGGCGACCGCGTTGCCGAGCAGGTAGTCGAGCGGGCTCAGGGAAATTTTTCCGCCGATGCCCGGCGTGCCGGGTACGTGCCAGAGGTCCGTCGTGCCGCGCCGCGCGCACCGGGTCCAAAGGAAGTCCAGCCAGCGCGTCTCGTCGCGGGTGATGGAGGTGTTGTAGAGCGCCTGCGTGTCGAAGGGATCGGCGCCGCGCTCCACTAGAAGATCGGCGAGGTCTGCGGCTTGCGGATGGGGCGGCTTGTCTCCCTCGCCCTCGCCGATGATTCCGGTGAGGACCGTGAAGGGATTGCCCCAGCCGTCATCGAAGCGGGCATTGGGGTCGGCGCCGTGGTCGAGCAGCAGGCGGGCCATTTCCGGCCCGTTCCGCTCGCCGCCCGGAAGGCGCGCATAGGCAAGATAGAGCAAAGGCTCCCAGTCCAGAGGTCCGCCCTTGCGCGCGGCCAAAGTGGGATCGGCGGCAAGCTGGCGCCGCACCTCGGCGAGGTTCCCGGTGGCGACCGCCATGCGGATGCCGCCGGCGCCGGTCTGCGGCCAGCGTGCGAGGATGCGCGCCGCGGCGGCCCTGTCGCCCTGCCAGGCGGAATGCAGCACGATCCCGGTGCGCTCCGCATCCGAACGCCGCGCGAGGGCGAGGTCCTCCAGCGCCTCCCGCAGCGCGCTCCAGCCGGCGAGCCCATATTCGCGGGCGAGCGCAAACTGCACGTCGCGCAGGCCCGGAAAAGCCGGAGCGGCGGGGGTGGCGGCGAGCAGCCGGTCCCGCGCCCCGGCATCGCCGGCGCGCAGCGCCTTCAGCCAGCGCTTGGCGTCCTTCTTGAGGATTTCGAGGGTGGTGTCGGGGGTGAGCGTGCGGCTCATGGGCGACCTTCTTTCCGTATCGCCTGATGTCCGCTGAGACAGGCCGGAAGAAGGGGGTCGAAGGTGTTCAGCCATTCGACTGGGTGGGAGCAGGCTCCCTTGCCGCGGACAGGAGGCGCCCCAGAGCGCTCTGCCCCTAGAGCTACGAAAGCGGCTCCACGCTGTCAATGCGACGCGCCGGTCTCCCTCCGCCTCAAAGGGAGCGTTGCAATATTCGCCACATGACTCAGATGTCTGAGTTTCCTACCTCTCCCCGAGGGGGGAGAGGTCGACGCCGTAGGCGGCGGGTGAGGGGGCTCCAACGCTTCAGGATTGGAGAGGGCGGTGCCCCCTCACCCCAACCCTCTCCCCCTCGGGGAGAGGGGGCGCGGTGCCGCCCTCCTGGCCTCCCGGGGGATATCGCAACAGTCCCTCAAAGGGGGAGGGTGAGATCGGCTGCGTCCGCTCTGTGCTGTCACGGCGCGATGGCGAGCTGGTTGGTCTTGGCCGAGGCGAACACCGCCTCCAGCGCCGCCACCGTGTCGATCATCTGGTCCATGGAGATGGGATAGGGCGCCCCGCCCTTGGCCGCGCGGGCGAAGGCTTCGAGATTGGCGCGCACCGAAGGCGCCGGGGGATAGTCCAGATCCTCGCGGGGCTTGTCACGGATCACATAGGTCGCGGTCCAGCCTTCGGAATTCTCGGGATGGGCCCGGTCGCGCACCTCGGCCCAGCCCTTCGAGCCATAGACCGCGATGCGGCCGTCGAAGGGTGTGGTGAGGATGGCCGAGAGAAGGGCCGTGGTGCCGTTCTTGAAGTTCAGGGTCATGGCGAGGGTGTCGCCATTCTCCCAGTCGGTTCCCAGCGTGCCGAGCGAGGTGAGGACGCGCGCGCAGGGGCCCAGGATGGCGGTGGAGAGGTCGAGGAGGTGGACGCCCGTGGCGGTGACGGGGCCGACCGGGTTGGAGGCGCTGATGCGCCAGTTGCCCTTCGGGAGCGCCAGGAACTTGTCCTGGCTGAAATTGGCTTCCACCTGCACCACGGTGCCGAGCTCGCCCGCCTTGATGCGCGTCATCAGCTCGATGATGGGCGGCTCGAAGCGCCGCTCATGGCCGACGCCGAGCACCACCTTGTGCGCGCGGCAGGTGGCCACCGCCTTCTCCGCATCGGCGCGGGTGAGGCAGAGCGGCTTCTCGCAGAACACATGCTTGCCGCGCGTGGCGGCGGCGAGGATCTGATCGGCGTGGAATTGCTGGGGCGTGCAGAGGACCACGCCCTCCACTTCCGGGTCGTCCAGCACCGCTTCGAAGGAGCCGACGAAGCGCGCGCCGCGCTCGGTGGCGAGGGCTTCCTTCGAGGGATCGACGTCAGTTGCCACAACGATCCTGATATCGGGGCTCCCCTGGAGCACACGCAGCAGCGTGCCGCCCCACCAGCCCATCCCGATCAAACCAACCTTGAGCATGTTTCCATTCCCGTTCTGCCGTCACCCCGGCGGCCGGGCCGCCGGGTGGATTCTGCATGCACGCTTTTGTGGAGTATCTTTATTCTGCGGCTTTGGACGCGGCGCGGCCTTCGATCTTGGGCACCACCTTCTCGGCCAGGAGCACCATGGAGCGGCGGGCGAGGTCCCGGTCGGCCCAGTCCTTGCCGGCATAAAGCAGCGTGCCGAACGGGCCGGTCTGTTCCTGGAACGCCAGGAGGTCCTCGGCCACCTTGTCGGGCGTGCCCCAGATCACCAGTTCGTCCACCACCTTCTCGATGGTCAGGTCGTCGTCCGACATGTTCGGGTCGGACTTGAACAGTTCCGCCCTTTTGTTGGCCTTCATCTTGGTCAGGAGCTGGTTGTAGTAGAAACGATACGGGCTGTTGGGGCCAGTCGCGTATTCCCGCGCGGTGGCGAGGTCGTCGGCCACGAACACGCTTTTTGCCACCCGCCAGTCCGCCGGGTCCGCCACGGCGCCCACGCGCTGGCGGCCTTCCACATATTTCGGCCAGTGGGTGGCCACCCATTTGGGCATGAGGAAGTTGGCCGAGATGGGCAGCCAGCCGCGCGAAGCCGCCTCCGTCACGCCCTTGGAATAGGGCGCCACCACGGTCACCACGATGGGCGGGTAGGGCTTCTGCAGCGGCTTGGCCATGATGCCCTGGCCGATCTCAGGCATCTGGGTGCGCTCAGTGGTGATGGTCCAGTACTTGCCCTTGATGTCGTAGGGCACCTGCCCGTCCCAGATGGCGAGCACCGCATTGATGCCCTCCACAAACATGGCGTTGCGATCGGCATCGAGATTGCCGAACACTTCCGCATCCGAGAGCAGGCCGCCGGGGCTGATGCCGAAATTGAACCGCCCGTCCAGCATGTGGTCGAGCATGGCGATCTGCCCGGCCACGTTCGCGGGGTGGCTGTTCGGCATGTTGATGGTGCCGGTGCCGAGGCGGATGTTCTTGGTGTGGGAGGCGATCCAGGCCAGGAACATGGCGCAGGACGTGATGTTCTCGGCCTGGTCGGTGACGTGCTCGCCGCAATAGGCTTCGGTGAAGCCCAGCTCGTCCGCCAGGATGAAGGCCTCGCGATCCTCGGCGAGGGATTTGCGCCAATCCTTGTTCAAGGGATGGATCGGCATGGTGAAGAAACCGAGCTTCATCACGAGCTCCCAAAAGGTCTTTCCGCGGGGTCTTTCAGACCCTAGGCGTCCACGCCCATGCGGAAAAATGATTGTTTCTGATGAAGGGGATTAGCAGGGCTAATCCCCTTGAAGGCTGCTCTCAGGCGCTCGCGGCCTGCTTCACGCCCGCCCCGCTGAGCCAGCCGGAGACCGTGTCGCCATAAGCGTCGGGATTCTCCATGGGGATGATGTGGGCGGCGGGGGCGATTTCCGCATATTCGGCGCCGGGCGTGAGGGAGGCCATCTCCTTCAGCGCGGCGGGCGGCGCGCCGCCGTCGGAGGCGCCGGCCACATAGAGCACCGGTGCCTTGATGGTGCCCAGGCTGCGCTTGTAGTCGAGGCCCTTCAGGGCTTCGGCGCAGGCGATATAGCCCTCGACATCACAGGCGAGGATCATCTTCTTCGCCTCCTCGATCACATCGGGGTGCGAGGCGCGGAAGCCCTCGGTGAACCAGCGCTCGATGGTGAAGTCCACCACGCCCTGCATGCCGTCCGCCGTGCGGATGGCGGCGATGCGGGTGTTCCAGCTGTCGATGAAGGGCGGGATGGCGTCCGCGCGGGCCGCCGAGCAGACGAGGCGGTTGATGCGGGTGGGGTGGTTGATGGCAACCCCGAGCCCGGTCATGCCGCCCATGGAAAGGCCGACAATGTCGGCCTTCGCGATGCCGAAATGGTCCATGAGGCCCACGAGGTCGGCGGCGAAGAGGTCCATGCTGTAGGGCGCGGCGGGGGCCGAGGAGCGGCCGTGGCCGCGCGTGTCATAGCGCAGCACGCGGTGGGTCTTGGTGAAGAGGGGAAGCTGGAGCCGCCAGCTCTCAAGGGTGCAGGCCAGCGAATTGGAGAGCACCAGCCAGGGCTTGCCGGCTTCCCCGTCGATCCGCGCCGCAAGCTCGGCGCCGTTGACCGCAATCTTCTCGATGTCGCTCATGGGATCCTCCCGTTCGATGGGTTTCTTGCCGGAGATGGCGCGGCGAGGCCCGCCGCGATCCTGTCGGCCAGGGTTAATGCGGGGCGGGGATGCGCGGAAATCATTAGAAATGATCCCGCGCATTAGCGGTCCTGATCGACCTATTGGACGCCCACCTTGCCGAGATTGGGCAGCCAGGTGGCGATCTGCGGGAAGGCGATGATCATGGCGATGACCGCCAGCAGGCAGATCCAGAAGGGCACCGAGCCCTTGAAGATCTCCCCGACGCCCACATTCTCCTGTGGCAGCGCGGCTTTGACCGTGAACACCAGGATGCCGAAGGGCGGCGTGAGCAGACCGGTCTCGATGGCGATGATGCCGATCATGGCGAAGGCCAGCGGGTCGTAGCCCAGCGTCATGGCGATGGGCGCGAACACCGGCACCGTGAGCAGGATGATCGAGATGGAATCGATCACGCAGCCCAGAAGGAACCAGATCAGGATCATGATGCCGAGGATGGCGAGCGGCGGCAGGCCGGTGTCGAGGAAGAAGGCCTGCACCGCCCCGGTGATGCCCGTCATGGACAGCACGCGGGAATAGAGCTGCGCCGTCACCAGAAGCAGCAGCAGCGGGGCAGACGTGCGCCCTACGGTGAGGACCACGTCGAAGATGTCCTTCATCTTCATGCCGCGGCCGATGGCGATGAAGAGGGAGAGCGTCGCGCCCACGCCCGCGCCCTCTGTGGGGGTGAACACGCCGAACCAGATGCCGCCCAGCACGCTGAGGATCAGCACCAGAACCAGCAGCGTGCCGGTGATGGTCTTGCGGAAGTCGTCGTCCTCCACCACCACCGGCGGGGGCGACATGCGGCCTCCGCCACCGCCCGCCACGGCGGTGCCGGATGATGTCACCGAGACCACGCCGCCCCCGCCGGCCGCCTCGCCCACCAGCGCGGGATAGCGCATGGCGAAATAGACGATGTAGAGGCTGTAGACGCCCACCACGAGGAAGCCGGGGATGATGCCGGCGAGGAACAGGCTGCCGATGGACTGCTCGGTGATGACGCCCCACACGATCATCAGCACCGAGGGCGGGATCAGCATGCCGAGGCAGGCGCTGCCGGCGATGCAGGCGAGCGAGAACTGCCGGTCGTAGCCGTAGCGCTTCATCTCGGGATAGGCGATGCGCGAGAAGGCGGCCGCCGCCGCGATGCTCACCCCCGAGACGAAGGCGAAGATGGCGTTGGCGAACACGGTGGCGATGCCGAGCCGGCCCGGGAGCCATTTGGTGACGCGGTTGACCAAAGCGAAGAGATCGCGCGCCGCCCCGCACCGGGCGAGGAACTCGCCCATGAGGATGAAGAGCGGGATGACCGCGAAGATGTAGTCGCGGATCGCCTCATAGGCGGTGTTGGAGATGAAGGTCCGCACGACTTCGAAGTCGCCGTCCATCATCATGTAGATGCCGAGCGCCGACGCGATGCCGAGGGCGACGGCGATGTGGGTGCCGAGGAAGACGAGGCCGAGGAGGACGCCGAGCACCAGCGCCATTTGGGTTCCATCAAACATGGCGGCGGCCCTCAGTGCGATACGCCGGTGGCCAGGACTTGGCGGTGCCGCGCGGCGACCACCTGGCGACAGGCAAGGAGGATATAGGCAAGGAGGGCGAGGCCCGTGCCGGCGAGAACGGCGAGGCGCACCGGCCACATGGGAACGTGCAGGGCGCCTTCACCCTCAAATTCGCCGCTGGTCCAGGCGTGTATGAACCCGTCGATGCTGCCCCAGAAGATGATGCCGAACAGCACCGCCCCAAGCAGCGAGCCGAGAACACCCAACGCCGCCTGAACCGGCACCGGGAAATGCACCGTGAAGGCGTCCACGTACATCATGCCGCCGGACAAGATCGCGTAGCTGGCCTGCAGGTAGCAGATGATGACGATGGAGGAGGACACCAGTTCCGGCGTCCCCTTGAGCGGGGTGCCGAAGATCACCCGGCCGATCACATCAGCGCAGACAACGAAACAGAGCGCAAAGGCAAGGATCGAGGCGATAACGAGCAAGGACTTGGAAATGAGATCGAGCGCTTTTCCGATCATGGACGCACCTATGATTTGCGATCGGCGAGAAGAAACGCGGCACCCGGGCCGGCCCTGAAGGCGGGCCCGGGCTGATGATCAGGCGAAGCGCGGCTTCACTTGATCTCGTAGCGCACCGGCCATTTGTGGCCGTGGTTCTCGTAGAGCTGCAGGGTGAGGTTCAGCACCTGGGTGGCGGGCAGGCCGGCCTTGTCGAGCTCGGTGGCCTTCTCCTGCGGCCAGTCCTTCAACGAGTTGGCCCAGTCCATGCGCACGCGGGCCGGGACCGCCGACTTCACCTTGGCGCCCAGCTCCTTGAGCTGCGCGATCTGCTTGGGATAGTTCTCGTCGTTCACCGTGCCGGTCTTGGCCTCGAACTCGCGGGCGACCTCGAGGACGACGTCCTGGACGTCCTTCGGCAGCTTCTCGAAGCGGGCCTTGTTGATGGTGAGGCCGTGCCAGGTGATCGCCCCGAAGCCGGTCTCGGTATAATAGGGCGAGACCTCGAAGAGCTTGAAGTTCACTACGCCGGACGGGAACATGATCCAGCCGTTATAGACGCCCGTCTGCATGGCGGTGTAGGCGTCCGGCAGGGAGGACTGGACCGGGATCGCACCGGCATATTCCAGCCATTTCAGGTTCAGGCCGGCGCCCGCCAGCTTGCGGCCCTTCAGGTCCGCCACCGAGCTCCAGTCGAAGGTGGTGGTGAGGTTGTAGCCATTGTCCGAGATGAGGGCGATGAGCTTCTGGTTGAACTTCTTCTCGAACACCTCGGTCATGTAAGGGACTTTGTCGTAGACCTCCCGCGCCACCTGCACGCTGGTCACCGAGCTCATGGACGAGAAGGGCAGCATGACCTGGAAGGCGTGCATGGGCAGGTTGGACGGCTCGAAGCAGAAGCAATAGCCGCCGATGTCGATGATGCCGGACTGCACCGCCTCCAGCGTGTCGGCCACCTTCACCATGGAGCCGCCATAACCTTCCACGAACTCGATCTTGTGGCTGGTCTTCTCGGCTACGCGCTTCGTGACTTCGGGCACGAAGAAAGTCTGCATGAGATTGACATAGGTGTTCACCGCCGGATGGCCGGAGGCGATGCGCAGGCGGAACGTGTCCGCCGCGGCGGGGAAAGCGAGCGCGGTCGCGATGCCGCCTGAGATGACCGCCGCGAGGGCGGATCGGCGCAGGATGAAGCTCATCTGAAAATTTCCTCCCGGGGATGACTTATTTGTATTGTTCTAAATCTGCGCTCTTGGGCGGCGCACCATTTGAGATCATCGGCGTTGTGCAGACGCACAAGAATAAATGCTGCCATGCCGCAAAGGCATATGGCAGATTTACTGTATTAGGAGTGTGCGTGGGGGCATCGCCAAATGATCATTTATGATCTGGCCCATTATCATTTCTGATGGGTCGGTTTGGCGGCGGCCTCGCGCGCGGGCGAGCGGGCCGGCCTCGGGTCTAGCCGGCCGAAGCGTTGTCCGTGAAGCGGCTGGCGGCGCTCAGCATTCGAGAGCGCGCGGCAACAGCCGCACGCTCTCGCGCGCGGGCCGAGATCGGAAAATTCTGGAGAGAAAGCCGGACGGGGGAGGCCGCCTCAGGCGGTCCGCGTGGTTCCGAAGCCCAGTTCGCGGGAGAAACGGTGCGCTGCCTGGCGGATCTTCTCGCGCTTTTCTTCGAGGCGCGGGAGGGTGAGGCGCCAGATGGGGCCGGAGATGCCCACCGAACCGATGGTGCGGCCGGTGAAATCCTTCACCGGCATGGCGATGCAGCGCACCTCCAGATCGTACTCGCCATCGTCATAGGCAAGCCCGTCCTCGCGGATGCGCTCGATCTCGGCGCGCAGGGCGTTGGGGTCGATGATGGATTTGGGCGTCCACGGCTCGAGCTTGGCCGTCGCGAGATAGCGCTCGAACGCATCGGGCGCCATGGCCGCCAGCAGCACCTTGCCGAGGCCCGTGCAGTGCGCGGGCCTGAGCCCGCCGGCGCGGTCCACAAGCTGGAACGCGCCCGGCCCCATGGCGCGGGCCGCCACCAGCACGTCGTCGCCGGAGCGGATGGCGAAATGCGCCGTCTCGCCGGTCTCGCGGGCGATCTCCTCCAGGATGGGCGTTGCCAGCCCCACCAGCTCTATCTCGTTGAGGGCGTTCACCGCCAGGCTGAAGACCATGCCGCCCACATGGTAGCGCTTGGTGTCGCGGTCCTGCCGAAGGTACCCGAGGCCCACCATGGTTTTCGCCAGGTGAAACGTCGTGCTGGTGTGCAGCCCGATCTTCTTGGAGAGTTCCGCGAGGTTGACGCCCTGCTTGTGCCGGGCGACTTCCTCCAGGATGCCGAATGCCCGCTCCAGCGATTGCACGCCGCCGCTCTTGGCTTCCACGGCTTCGGGAAGCGTATTTTCGACGGGCAATGCAGCCTGGCGCGGCATCCTGCTTCTCCTGTCCCGGCCCTAGGCCGTATGGCGGGCGAGGCCCGCGGATTTTCACATTATGAAATAATCATCCAACTACCCATTCAATGCAACCCGGCAGCCGTGCCAAATCTAGGCGCGAGCGAATTTATAGAGGACCCGGCCGTCCTCCTCATGCCACGCGATGCGCATGCGCGCGCCGATGGAAGGCGCCTCCTCGCCCTCGATCTGCGCGAAGACGCGCGGCCCCTCGTCCAGGGCCACGAGGCCGAGGAGATAGGGCACTTCGCCCTCGAAGCCGGGGGCGGGTGCATGGCAGCGCGAGCAGGCCACCAGCTTGCCGAGGCCGCTCGCCTCGCGCCACTCGGTCTCGCCGGGGTCGCTGAAGAGGCTCAAGGGGCGGGGGTAGAATTGGTAGCGGTCCGCCGCCTTGTCGTATTGCAGGAGGAATCTGCGCTCCTGCACCGCGTTCCAGAATGGCTCGGTGAGCTTGGTCACCTTGATGTCCGGCTTCTTCTTCGTCATGCGCCGCGCTCCAAGATCAGGACGTTGCTGCAACCCCAGTTCCGCGCGTACTGGATCACGCCGATGCCGGTGACCATGGCATTTTCCGCCCGTGCCACCTGACGCGCTCCGGCTTCCCCGCGCAACTGCTTCAGGGCCTCGATGAGATTGATCCCGCCGCCCGCAAGGCCGGGCTGGCCGGCGGAGATCTGCCCCCCGCCGGTATTGATGGGAAGGTCGCCCTTGATGCCGATGTCCCGCGCCTTCAGGAAAGCGCTCGCCTCTCCCGGGCCGCAGAAGCCGATCTGCTCCAGCTGGAGGATGAGGGCGATGTAGAAATCGTCATAGGGATGGAAGCTCTGAATGTCGGACGCCTTCAGCCCGGCATCCCGCAGCGCCGCCGGCCCCACCTTGGAGAAGCCGGTGACGGTGATGTCGTCCACCTCCTGGCGCGGATCGAAATTCACCATTTCCCGGTAGGCCACCGGGTGCACCAGATTGTCGAAGCCCAGCTCCCGGGCCTTCTTCGTGGAGGTGACAAGGAAGGCGTTCGCGCCGTCGCAGCGCATCACGCAGTCGAGAAGCCGCAGCGGGTCGGAGATCATGCGGGAGGCGAGATAGTCCTCCTCGGTGATGGGCACGCGCAGTTTCTCGCAGGCATTCTCGTTGAGCAGCGCACCATTCCGCTGCGCCACTGCGAGCCGCGCCATGCCCGGATCGGGGGAGCCGTATTTCGCCGTGTAGGCCGAGGTGAGAAGACCGAAGGAGATGGGCAGCGCGCCATAGCCGAGGGGATCGCAAAATTCCTCCCGGTAGCCGCTCTGCTTGGTCACGAACTTGGTGGAGGGCGCATCCGCCGCGATGCAGAGCACCATCTCGCACAGGCCGGAATGCACCGCAGTCCCGGCCCGCACCAGATTGCCGATGACCGAGCCGCCCCCGATCTCGCTCGCCTGGCACCAGGCCAGCTCGAGGCCGAGGGCATCGGCCATCATGTTGGTCCAAAACGCGTTGTGCGCCTCGGCATTGGCGAGGGTGGCCGCCATGCCGTCGATCTGCGACCGCGCGATACCGGTCTTTTCCAGAAGCTGCCGTGTCACCGCGCCGGCCAGCTCAAGGGCGGTCTTGCCGCTCTTGAGCTCCAGCTTGGTGTCCGCGCAGCCGATCACCGCGATCTCGCGGTCCGTCAGCCAGGTCATGCTTGCCTCACTGCGCCTTGATGCCGGCGGCGTCCACCACCGGTGCCCAGCGCGTCATCTCCCTGGCGATGAGGTCGCTGAACTGCTGGGGCGTGGACAGATCGAGGCTCACGCCGAGCGCCTTCAGCCGCTCCTGGGATTTCGGATCGCTGAGCGCGGCGTGGATGTCCTTGTTGAGCTTCGCCACGATCTCCGGCGGGATCTTCGCCGGGCCGAGGATGCCCCACCAGTTCACCACGTCGAAGCCCGGCACGCCGGATTCCGCCACGGTGGGCACATCGGGGAGCGCCGCCTCGCGCTTGGGCGAGGTGACGGCGATGGCCCGCACCTGCCCCTTCTGGATCTGCGGCAGCGCGCCGATGAGGCTGTTGAAGCTCATGGGAATATGGTTGCCGATGAGGGCCGTGAGCGAATCCGAATCGCCCTTGAAGTGGATGGGCTGCATGGGCACCTTCGCCTCGCGGGCGAACAATTCGCCGGAGAGGTGGACCGAGGTGCCGTTGCCGGCGGTGCCGTATTGCAGGCCGCCCGGTGTCTTCTTCGCCAGGGCGATGACGTCCTCGATGGTCTTGATGGGCGAATCCTTCGGCACGAGCACCACGTTGCCGGACGCCACCAGCACCGAGATGGGGGTGAAATCCTTCAGCGTGTCGTAGGGCACGTCCTTGTAGATGAGCGGGTTCAGCGCATGGCCGCCGGCCACCACTAGCAAGGTGTGGCCGTCCGGCTTGGAGGCCACCAGCTCGCGCGAGGCGATGATGCCACCGGCGCCGGGCTTGTTGTCCACCACCACGGGCTGGCCCCACATGGTGTTGAGCTGCGCCGCCATGAGGCGCGCGACGAGGTCGAGCCCGCCGCCGGCCGAGAACGGCACGAGCACGCGGGTGGGCTGGGTGGTGAAGGTGTCGGCCGACGCGCCCGCGCCCACCGACATGGCCAGCGCGAGCGCGCCGGCCATGGCCAGGAACTTCTTCATGGATCGTCCTCCCTCTGCTTCTCGTGTCTGTTCAGTCGACGATGATCTTCTTGTCCTCGAGAGCGGCGATGTCCGCCTCGGCCATGCCGAGAAGGCCGCCGAGCACCTCGCGCGTGTGCTGTCCCTGGAACGGCGGCGCCGTATAGACATCGAGCGGGGTGCCGGACAGGCGCATGGGCGAGACGATGAGCGGCACGGTGCCACCGCTGGCGTGTGTGGCCTCCACCACCATGCCGCGGGCCGCCACATGGGGATCGGCGAACACCTCGGACACCGCATTGATGGGACCGGCCACGAGGCCGTTGGCCTCCAGGTCGGCCAGCCAGTCCTGCTTGCTGCGGGCGATGAACTTCGCCTCCAGCTGCGGGATGAGCGTCGCCCGGTTGCGCACCCGCGCGCCGTTGGTGGCATAGAGCGGGTCTGTCCCCAGATCCGGCAGCCCGATGAGGGCGCAGAGCTTGCGGAACTGGGCATCATTGCCCGCCACCAGGATGATGTGGCCGTCGGAGCAGGCGAACACCTGCGAGGGCACGACGGAGGGCGCGCCCGTGCCGAAGCGCTGCGGGTCCTCGCCCGAGACGAGATAATGCATGTTCTGGTGGGACATGGCGGCCACCTGCGCATCGAACATGGAGATGTCGATGTGCTGGCCCGTTCCGCCGTGCGTGTCGCGGGCATAGAGGGCCGAGACCACGGCGGTCGCGGCGTAGCTGCCGGCGAGAAGGTCGGAGAGCACGAAGCCCACCTTGATGGGGCCGCCGCCCGGCACGCCGTCGGGATGGCCGGTGACGCTCATGACCCCGCACATGGCCTGGAGCAGCGTGTCGTAGCCCATGCGGTGGCGGTTCGGCCCGGTCTGGCCGAAGGCGGTGATGGAGCAATAGATGAGGCGGGGATTGAGCTTGGAAAGGCTCGCATAGTCGAGCCCGTAGCGGGAGAGGTCGTCGACCTTGAAATTCTCCATCACCACGTCGGCTTTGAGCGCCAGCGCGCGGACGATGTCCTGACCCTCGGGGCTCGCAATGTCGACGCTGATGGATTTCTTGTTGCGGTTGACGCTCAGATAATAGGCCGACTCCTTCGTCTCCTCCCCCGCTCCGTCCTTCAGGAAAGGCGGGCCGAGCTTGCGCAGGTCGTCGCCGCGCCGGGGCTGCTCCACCTTGATCACCTCGGCGCCCAGATCGCCGAGCATCTGGGTGGCCCAGGGGCCTGAGAAGACCCGGGTGAGATCGAGGATGCGGATGCCGTCCAGCGGCCGTTTCGTCATGGTTCTCCTCACCTTTGTCAGGAAGACGGGTGCGCGGGGATGCGGCTGGAAGGGCGGGCGCTTTCAGGCGGGCGCGTGAAGCGGGCAGGGCAATTGCCCGCACCGAAAGCGGCGCCTCCACATAACCGCCTCGGCCTGAGGCTTCCTCCGTGCGCAGCTTCATCGCCACGTTTCTTCATTATGAAATGACTATTTCTCAATACCAAAATTGGCCTATGGCGCAAGGCGAAAAAGCGCTGTTCGCTGTGCGAATTGGGGCGATAGCACAAAGGAACCCTTATGTTTCATGGTGCGGCGCACCCTCCCACGCCTTGCTGCTGCTGTCTTCGCCCCCGATATTGACAGATGTTCCCGTATTGTGAATTCATATCCCTAATCTAGAAATGAGCCCGGCGCGGATGCGCAGCGAAGGCACAGCCACAGGAACCGCCCCGCAGATGAGGTTTCTCCAAGACAGAAGCATCGCCATCATCGGCTATGCGGAGGCCGCGAACGTGCGCGGCAGCGGCCGCAGCGCGCTCGATCTCGCCGGCGAGGTGCTCGCGGGCGCGCTCAAGGCCACTGGGCTGGCGCGCGGCGACATAGACGGGCTCGCCTGCACCCAGGCCATGTCCGAGGCGGGCAATCCCTTCTGGAGCAATCTCCTCGCCGAGACGCTGGGCCTCTCGCCCACCTGGTGCCAGACCACCGACCTCGGCGGCTCCTCCAATGTGGGTAACATTGCCCGCGCCGCGGCCGCGATCCATTCGGGCATGTGCGAGATCGCGGTGTGCATCGGCGCCGATGCTGTCTCTACCCAGGATCTCTCCCGGCAGGTGGGCCACCGCACCGAATTCTGCGACCCGTTCGGCTATGCCGGCCCGCTCGTGGCCTTCGGCCTGCTGAGTTCGGTCTATCGGAGTCAATACGGCATGCCCGACGCCGCGCTCGCCAAGCTGGCGGTGGCCCAGCGGCGCGGCGCGCTGGAAAATCCCAATGCCAGCGCGGTGCTGCGCAAGCCGCTCACCGAGGCGGACTATCTCAATTCGCGCGTGGTCTGCGACCCTCTGCGGCTGCTGGATTGCGTGATGCGGTGCGACGGAGCGAGCGCCTTCATCGTCACCTCCACCGAGACAGCCCGGCGCCTCGGCGTGACGAAGATGGTCCACCCCATCGCCTATCGGGAGCGGGTCAATTTCGACCCGCAGGAGACCATCCCGGACATCACCATCTCGGGCTTCAGCGATGTGGGGCCGAAGGCGCTTTCCGATGCGGGCCTTAGCCCCTCCGACATCCACATGCTGCACCTCTATGACGACTTCCTCATCGCCGTGCTGCTGCAACTGGAGCAGATCGGCTTCTGCGGCGCCGGACAGGCCGAGGCGTTCGTGAAGGAGCGCAGCCTCGCTTATGACGGCGACCTTCCCATCAATACGGGCGGCGGGCAGGTCTCGGCCGGCCAGCCCGGGCTTGCGGGCGGCGGCGTGAACATGTCCGAAGCCATGCGCCAGCTCTTCGGCGAGGCGGGCTCGCGGCAGGTGAAGCGGCACGGCAACGCTCTCGTCACCGGCATCGGCGTGCTGCCCTATGGCCGCAACTGGTCCTCCAGCAATGCCATGGTGCTGGAGCGCGGCGCATGACCTTGTCCCCGCTCGTCCCGGAAACCGAAATGCTTCCCCTGGCCGCCTCGGGCCTCACTGTGGGCGCGCTGTTCCAGCAGCAGGCCCGGCTCGCGCCGGACCAGACCGCCATGGAGGAGCGCGGCCAGCGCATCTCCTATGGGGAGCTGAACGCCCGGGTGAACCGCCTCACGCATGTGCTGGCGAAGCGCGGCCTCGGGCGCTCCGGCGTCGTCGCCGTGGTGGCGGAGAACCGCAGCGAATATGTCGAGGTGCAGCTGGCCGCCGCGAAGCTCGGCCTGCTGGTCGCCTGCCCCAGCTGGCGCCAGTCGGTGGATGAGCTGAGCCATTGCCTAGGCCTAGCGGAACCCGCGCTGGTGTTCGCCTCGGAACGTTTCGCCGAGAAGGCGGCGCAAGCGTCCGGCACAGCCCCCATCGTCTTTGGCGAGCCCTATGAGGCGCTGCTGCGCGCCGGCGAGGAGCGCGATCCGCCCGATGTCGCGCAGCCGGAGGACCCGCTGCTCATCCTGTTCACCAGCGGCACCACGGGCTTTCCCAAGGGCGCCGCCATCAGCCATCGCGCCATGGTGGCGCGCACCTGGATGGCGATGCTGGACGAGACCCTGTTCCCCCGCCGCAGCTTCGTGTGCTGGGCGCCGCTGTTCCACATGGCCGGCTCCGACAATGCGCTGGGCATGCTGATGCTCGGCGGCAAGCTGGTGATGATGGAGGGCTTCGATGCGGAGGCCCTGGTGGAGATCATCGGCAAGGAGGAGATCGGCCTCCTCTCCCTCGGCCCCGGCACGGTGGAGCCGCTGATCGCCGCCTTGAAGGCGCGCCCTTTGAACGTGCGGGGCATCTCCCTCGTGGGTGCCATGGCGGACCTCGTCCCGCCCTCCAGCATCGGCGAGGTCACGGGGCTCCTGAACGCGCCGTTCCGCAACACGTTTGGCTCCACCGAGACCGGCCCGGCGCCGGCGAGCCGCGGGCGCATTCCCGTGGGCGTCGCCCCTGAGCGCTTCTCGAAGGTGCAGAGCTCGCTGTGCCTCCTGCGCCTCGTGGACCCCGACGGGAACGATGTTCCGGACGGCGAGCCCGGCGAGATGCTGGTGCGCACGCCGGCTTTGTTCTCCGGCTATTGGCGCGCGCCCAAGCAGAATGCCGAGGATTTCCGGGGCGGCTGGTTCCACATGGGCGACGTGATGGTGCGCAATCCCGACCGCACGCTCGATTTCGTGGACCGCCGCAAATACCTCATCAAGTCCGGTGGCGAGAACATCTATCCCGCCGAGATCGAGCGCCTGCTCATGGCGAGCGCCGACATCGCCGAGGCCGTGGTGGTACGCCAGAGCGATGCCCGCTGGGGCGAGGTGCCGGTGGCCTTCGTGGTGGCCCGCACGGCGGGCCTCACGGAGGAGCGGGTGATCGCCATGATCAAAGGCCGCATCGCCCCCTACAAGGTGCCCAAGCGCGTGCACTTCCTCGATGAGGCCGATCTGCCCCGCAGCGTCACCGGCAAGGTGCGCCGGCAGGATCTGGAGGCGCGCCTTACCGCGCCTTCCAAGTGACCAACGACAGAACGATCAGGACCAGGGAGGATTCCATGAAGACCAAAGCCCCCAAGGGCCGCTTCGCCTTGCTCGCCGCTTCCGCGTTCGCAGCGGCTCTCGCCTTCGCGGCGCCGGCCGCGGCGGAATATCCCGACCGCCCGGTGAAGGTCATCGTGCCGTTTGCCGCCGGCGGCGGCGTGGACCTGCTGGCCCGCGTGGTGGCCTCGGAACTGCAGAAGGTCAATGGCCAGCCCTTCGTGGTGGAGAACCGGGGCGGGGCCGGCGGCAATATCGGCATCGGCGCGGTGATCCGCTCGCCCGCCGACGGCTACACCCTGATGATCACGTCCGACGCCGTGGTCACCAATCCCGGCCTCTACAAGCCGACGCCGTTCGATCCCATCAAGGATCTCGCGCCCATCACCGAGCTCGGCACTACGCCGGACCTGATCACGCTGAAGCCGGATTCCCCCATCAAGAGCCTGCCGCAGCTCATCAAGGAATCGAAGGCGAGCCCGGAGAAGTACACCTATGGCAGCGGCGCCCAGGGGGCCTCGCCGCACCTCATGATGGAGAAGCTCCAGAAGCTCGGCGGCTTCAAGCTGCTCATGGTGCCGTTCCCCGGCGCGGGCCCGGCGACACAGGCGGTGCTTGCCGGCACCACGGACATGAACACCGGCAGCTATTCCTCCACGCGCGGCCAGATCGCCAGCGGCCAGCTGCGGGTGCTGTTCCACGCCGGCCCGAAGCGGCTGCCCGAGCTGCCGGATGTGCCGACGCTTGAGGAACTGGGCTTCCCGGGCTTCGTGGCGGAAACCTTCATGGCCATGTTCGCGCCGGCCGGCACGGACCCTGCCATCATCAAGAAGCTGTCCGGCCAGGTGCTTGCCATCCTCGCCCAGCCGGACGTGCGCGCGGGTATTGAGCGCACGGGGCTTGCGGTGCATGCGGAAGGGCCGGAGGCGCTGGCCGCGCGGGTGGCGAAGGACGCCGCCATGTGGCGCAGCGTGGTCGAAGAGATCGGCCTTACGCTCAACTAAAGCGCAATGACCGTATTGTGAAAAGCCATTTAATATGGCTGAATGCCGTTCCGATAACGGGTGCGGCCGAAGGCCCCCCGATCCAATTGAAAAAGCAGGAAGGCCCAAGCGATGCCTCGGATGAAGGGTGCGGAGATCATCACCGAGTATTTGATCGACAATGAGATCCCGTATGTCTTCGGCATTTGCGGGCACGGCAATGTGGGCATGCTGGACGTGCTCTACGAAGCACGGGATCGTATCACTTTGGTGTCGCCGCGCCATGAACAGGTGGCGGCCCATATGGCGGATGCCTATTTCCGGGTGAAACACCAGCCGGTGGCGACGCTCACTTCCTGCGGCCCCGGCTCGGCCAACATCGTCATGCCGCTCGCCTGCGCGCTGACGGACAGTTCAGCCGTCCTCGCCATCACCGCTAACGTCCCCACCTCCCAGTTCAACCGCTCGCCGTTCCAGGAGATCAACCGCCATTATCAGGCGGACTTCGTCAATGTGCTGCGTCCGGTGGTGAAGCGCTCCTTCCAGCCCACCCGTGTGGACATGCTGCCTCTGGCGCTGCGTCAGGCCACCACCACCATGCTCTCGGGCCGCCCGGGGCCGGTGAACATCGACATCCCCTTCAACGTCTTCCAGGAAGAGGACGACGTGGAGATGCCGCCGCCCGCGCCGCGCCATCTCTCCCAGCGCTCGGGCGCCGGCGAAGACGAGATCGCCCGCGTCATGGAATTGATCAAGAATTCCAAGTGCCCGGCCTTCTTCATCGGCCACGGCGTCACCCTCTCGGAGGCCGGCGCCGAGATCACGGAAGCCGCCCACGCGCTCGGCATCCCGGTCATCTCTTCGCCCAACGGCTTCGGCTGCATTGACATGGTCGATCCGATGTCGCTGGGCTTCATCGGCCGCAATGGCGCCTATGCCGCCAATCAGGCGGGCCGGCATGCTGACCTCGTCATCTCGGTGGGCGCACGCTTCGACGACCGCTCCGCCTCCTCCTGGATCCCCGGCTACAGTTGGAACTTCCCGCACACCAAGCTGGTGCATGTGGACGTGGACCCCGACGAATTGGGCCGCAACTATCCGCCTGATATCGGCATCATCGCCGATGCGCGCACCTTCCTACGCCAGATCCTTGCCGCCGCGCAGGACCTTCAGGGCCAGCGCGAGGCCCGTGCGGAATGGCTCGCCGAGATCGCCGGATGGGCGCAGCAGTGGGAGGAGTTCATCCGCCCCAATTTCTCGATCCACGCCTCCCCCATCCGTCCTGAGCGGATTGTTGCGGACTGCGAGGCGGTGCTGCCGCCCAACGCCATTATCGCCTGCGACGTGGGCGTCAACCACAATTGGTTCATGCAGTTCTGGAAGGCGCGCCAGCCCCAGACCATCCTCAATTCCTGGGGCTTCTCAGGCATGGGATTCGGGGCGGCCGGCGCGCTTGGCGCCAAGCTCGCGGCGCCCGACCGGCCGGTGATCGCCATCGCGGGCGACGGCTGCTTCTCCATGGTGCCCCACGTGCTGTGCACGGCGGTGGAGTACAATATCCCCGTGGTATGGGTGATCTGGAACAACTTCGCCTGGGCCTCCATCCGCGACATCCAGATGGGCATGTTCGGCGGCCGCGAGCACGGCACCGCCTTCTATCACGGCGACAACAAGAAGCCGTACAACCCCGACTTCGCCGCCTGGGCGCGCGCCTGCGGCGTCGAGGGGCTCACGGTGACGAAGTCCGAGGATTTCAAGGACGCCCTCGCCTACGCCGTGTCCCTCAACAAGCCGATCCTGCTGGACGTCCATGTGGACGCCGAGGTGCGGCCGCCGCCAACCGGCACGTGGCACCTGCCGCCGACCCCGTTCCGCGAGCCAGCTTTCGGCGCCCCGTGGACGCCCGAGGTGATGGTGCCCGCGAAGTAACAAGCGGCGTGACAGCAGCCGCTCGTGCACGGCGCGCGCGGCAAAGGCTCGAACGCGCGATATTTTTCCTGGGAGGATGAGATGATCGAGGGCAAGGGCGGCTGGTCCATCCGCAACATCGCCGAGGTGCCGTGGCTGGAGTTCCCGAACCATTTCGGCGGGGCCCTGTCGAAGCCCCTGGTGCAGCCGGGGACGGCCCCCACCAAGCTGCTGGACTACCGCATCTCCATGTACCAGCCCATGGCCCACGTGGCGGTGCACAGCCACAAGGTCCAGGAGCAGATCTACCACGTCATCGACGGCGAGGGGCTCATGGAGATCGACGGTAAATCCTACGTGGTGCGCAAGCACGACGTGATCTACCTGCCGCCCGGCGTCTCCCACAACATCGCCAATTCGGGCCTGACGGACCTCGTCTTCCTCGTCGTCACAACGCCAACACAGGACGACTGACGGGCGCGGTGCGCGCCAAGACACCGTGCAAAGACAAGCTGATCAAAGAAGACGGCCGCAAGAGCCGTTCCAGTCTGGAGGAAGCAGCATGACGAACCGCACGACGCATCATGAACCAGCAGCCGGCGGGGTCAGCCGGCGCAGCACCCTCAAGCTCGGCGCCGGCCTCGGCGCGGCCGCCGCGCTTGGCTTTCCCGCCATCGCCAAGGCGCAGAGCGATGTCATCCGCATCGGCCATCTCACCCCCATGACCGGCTTTCTCGGCGCGCTCGGCGACTATGCGGTGCTGGGCATCCGGATGGCGGAGGAGGAGATCAATGCGGCCGGCGGCGTGATGGGCCGGCGGATCCAGGTCATCTCCGAGGATTCCATCAATCCCGACACCGCCGCCACCAAGGCCCAGCGCATGCTGGACCGGGACGGCGCCACCATGCTGATGGGCGAGATCTCCTCGGCCTCCGCGCTCGCCATCTCGCAGGTGGCCGCCCGCAACAAGCGGCTGTTCCTGTCCATCGGCGCGCGCTCGGACACACTGCGCGGCAAGAGCTGCAACAGATACATGTTCTGCGTGGACATCCCCAACACGGTGATGGTCAACGCGGTGGGCAGCGCGCTGCTGCGCGACAACATGGTGAAGGGCAAGAAGTTCGTGACCCTCACCGCCGATTACGTGTTCGGCCACGACCTTCTGCGCGCGGCGAAGGCGTTCTTCTCCGCCCATGGGGGCAACCTGGTGGGCGATGAACTGGTGGCGACCGACGTCACCGATTTCAGCCCCTATCTGCTGAAGATCCGGCAGGCGCGGCCGGACGTGGTCTGCTCGAATCTCGCGGGCAACCAGGTGACGAACCTCATCAAGCAATATGCCGAGTTCGGCCTGCCTTACCCCATCGTCGGGTTCAATCTGAACACGGCGGATGCCTGGGCGGCGGGCGAGGGCAACCTGTCCGGCACCTGGCCGACGGTCTGGTATCACACGCTCGATACCCCTGCCTCCAAGGCCTTCGTGGAGAAGTTCACCAAGAAGAACGGCAAGCCGCCCGAGAACCATGCCTGGATCGAGTACATCACGCTCAAGCTCATGGCGCAGGCCATGAACGAGACCAAGTCCACCGACACGGACGTGCTCATCGCCCATTTGGAGAAGGGCGCGGAGTTCGACATCCTGAAAGCCCGCAAGGCCTATTTCCGCTCCTGGGATCACCAGCTGATCCAGGAGGCCTATCCCTTCTCGGTGAAGCCGAAGAAGGACATCAAGGACAAGTGGGACATGCTCCAGCTCGGCGCCGCCGTGCCGAACCCCAACGAGCCGCTGGAGAGCATCTACCCCACCCGCGAGCAGAACCCGTGCAGCCTCTGAGACCCTGAGAGGCGGGCGCGCCGCGCCCGCCATCCAACCCCCTGACCCGGGACCGGGAATGGAATTCGTGTTCTTGTTCGAGCAGGTCGTGAACGGCCTCGTGCTCGGCGGCTACTATCTGCTTATCGCGCTCGGCCTGTCGCTGATCTTCAGCGTGGGCGGCGTGGTGAACCTTGCGCATGGCGCCTTCTATGCGCTCGGCGCCTATGCGGCGGTGGAGATCCGCGACCGCCTGGGCTTCGGGCCGGCCGTGGTGCTCTCGCCGGTGGCGGTGGGGCTGCTGGGCATCGCCTTCGAGCGCTTCCTGCTGCGCCGGTTCTACCGGGCCGATCCCATCCTCAGCCTTCTCGTCACCTTCGGCCTCGCCATGGTGACGGAGCAGGTGATCCGCATGGTCTGGGGCGCCGCGCCCATCGCGGTGACCATGCCGCCGGAGCTGAAGGGCCCGGTGATGGTGGGCGACCTCCTGTTCTCCCGCTATCGCCTGCTGCTGCTGGCCATCGTCGCACTGATGCTGGCCTGCATCTGGGTGCTGCTCAACAAAACCTCTTTCGGCAGCGTGGTGCGCGCCGGCGTGCAGAAGCCGGACATGGTGGCGGCGCTGGGCATCCGCCTCCAGCCCTACATGACCTCCATCGTCGTGCTGGGCGTCGCCATGGCGGCGCTGGGCGGCGCGCTGTTCGCGCCCATCACCACCGTCCATCCCGCCATGGGCGCGGAGATCATGACCGTGGCCTTCGTGGTGGTGGTGATCGGCGGGCTCGGCAGCTTCTGGGGCGTGGTCGCAGCAGCCATGCTGGTGGGGGTGGTGCGCGGCCTCACCATCCACTTCCTGCCCGCCGCGGGCGAAGCCTCCATGTACATCCTCATGTTCCTGGTGCTGCTGCTGCGCCCGCGCGGACTGTTGGGCGAACGCATCGAGAAGTTCGAATAATGAACCCGCTCCTCGCCAAATCCCGCCCCTTGTGGATCGGCGCGCTGGCGCTCGTGGCGCTGCCCATCGTGCTGCCCGCCATCGGGCTCACGGTGAACATCGCCACCGTCGTGGTGGTGCTCTCCATCTCCGCACTGGGGCTTAATCTTCTGGTGGGCTATACCGGCCTCACCTCGTTCGGCCATGGAGCCTGGTTCGGCCTCGGCGCCTATGCCGCGGCCATCGCCCAACGCTCCTGGTTTCCCGGCGAGATGGCGCTGCCGCTTCTGTTCTCCCTCATCTTCGTGGCGGCGGCCTCGGCGGTGATCGGCGCGCTCATCCTGCGCCGGCGCGGCGTCTATTTCGCGCTTCTGACGCTGGCACTGTCGGCGCTCGGCTACACGGTGGCATTCCGCTGGACCGAGGTGACGGGCGGCGAGGACGGGCTCGGCGGCCTTCAGCGCGGCACCCTTGGCCCCATCAATTTCGACGATCCCATCGCCTTCTACACCCTCACCGCCGTGCTCGGCCTCGGGGTGCTCTATTTCATGCTGCGGGTGGAACGCTCGCCCTTCGGGCATGTGCTCACCGCCATCCGCGAGAACCAGCTGCGCGCCACCTTCCAGGGCTACAATGTGGACCGCTACAAGCTGGTGGCCTTCATCATCTCGGCGGTGGTGACGGGCTTCGGCGGTGCCCTGTCGGTCTTCCTGCACTATATCGTCACGGCGGAAGCCATCTCCGTGCCGCTCTCCGGCGCGTTCCTCGCCATGGTGGTCATCGGCGGGATGCATAACATCCTCGGCCCGGCGCTGGGCGTGGTCTTCTACATCATCTTCCGCGAGTTCCTGTCCATCTGGACCGCCAACTGGCTACTCTGGTTCGGCCTCATCTTCATCGGCTTCATCATCTTCTCGCCCGAGGGGCTGGTGGGCATCTGGGGCGAGATCAAGCGCCGCGTCCGTCCGCCGGTGCAGGACAGCGCGGCCATGAGCAAGCGCAAGATCTATGAGGGCCTGCCGCTGCCCGAATTCCTGCGCCCCGAGAGCCGCATCGGCACCGTGCTGGAGGTCTCCCACGTCTCCAAGCATTTCGGCGGCATCCGGGCGGTGAACGATGTCTCGCTCACCGTGGATGCGGGCGAGATCCATGCCCTCATCGGCCCCAACGGCGCGGGCAAGACCACCACCTTCAATCTCATCTCCGGCATGTTCGGCCCCAACAGTGGCACTATCCGCCTCAAGGGTGCCTCGGTGGCGGGGTTGCCCGCCCACCGCATCTCCGGCCGGGGCCTTGCCCGCTCATTCCAGATCACCAGCCTGTTCAACGGGCTTTCCATCTACGAGAATCTGCGCCTCTCGGTGCAGGCGACCCATGCAGGGCGCTTCAACATCTGGCGCGACGTGGACGGCTACGCACACGTCCATACGGAGACGGCCGCACTGATGAAGTTCCTCGGCCTGGAAGGCATCGAGGAGATCAAGGCGGGCGATCTCTCCTATGGCGGCCAGCGGCTGGTGGACCTCGGCATCGCGCTCGCCCTGAAGCCTCAGGTGCTACTGCTGGACGAGCCACTGGCGGGCCTCGCCGCCGCCGAGCGCGAGCGGGTCTGCCGGCTGGTGCGCACCATCGCCGCCAATGTGCCCGTGCTCATGGTGGAGCACGACATCGACCGCATCCTCGCCTTCTCCAGCCGCGTCACGGTGATGAACCAGGGCGAGGTCCTGATGACCGGCGTGCCGGATGCGGTGCGCAAAGATAAACGGGTGCAGGAGGTCTATACCGGCTCCGGCACGCCCGCCGTGGTGGGCCGCGCCGCCGGCGGGGCAGGGCCGCGCCCGATTGTCCTGGAGGTGGACAAGGTCAACACCTTCTACGGCAAGAGCCACATCCTCAACGACGTTGAGCTCAACGTGCGCGAGGGCGAGATCGTCGCGCTGCTGGGCCGCAACGGCGCGGGCAAGTCCACGCTTCTGAAGACCCTTGCCGGCCTCGTGCCCGCCCGCTCCGGCAGCATCCGCTTCGACGGGCGCGAGCTGGTGGGCCTGCCGGCCCCCGACATCGCCCGCCTCGGCATCGGCTATGTGCCCCAGGGGCGCGGCCTGTTCGCCGGCATGAGCGTGCGGGAGAACCTCGCGCTCGGCCGCCTCGCCCGCAAGACCGACGGCACCACCGGAACGGTCTGGAGCGAAGAGCGCATCTTCGAGATGTTCCCGGTGCTCAAGGCCCGCCTCAACACGCCCGCCGACTACATGTCCGGCGGCGAGCAGCAGATGCTGGCGGTGGCGCGCGCGCTCTCCGGCAATGTGCGCCTGCTGCTCCTGGACGAGCCCTTCGAGGGCCTCGCCCCGGCGGTGATCGAGGACCTGTTCAAGGTGTTCGACCAGCTCCGCCGTGAGCTGCCCATCCTCATCGTCGAGCACAATCTCGACCTTGTTCTCGCCCTCGCAGATCGGGTGTTCGCGCTGGAGCGCGGCGCGGTGTTCCACGAGGGCGGGTCCGAAAAGCTTTTCACCAATCTCGACTACCGGAAGGAAATCCTGTGGCTGTAAGTGGACGTCCCGACGCGCTTCTCATCGACGGCGTGTGGACCAAGGGCGAGGGTGAGCCCATCACGGTGCTGGACAAGTACCATCTGACCCCCTTCGTCACCTTCGCCAGCGCAACGCCCGCCCAGGTGGCGCGCATGATCGACACGGCCCATGCCGCCTTTAGGCGCGGCGTGCCGACGCCCTATGAGCGCGGCGCCGTGCTCGACCGGGCGGCAGCGCTGGTGGAGGCGCGCCGCGCCGACTTCGTGCAGGCCATGCAGGCGGAAGCCGGCTTCACCGAGTTCGATGCCAATGGCGAGGTCTCGCGCTGCATCCAGACGCTGAAGCTCTCCGGAGAGGAGGCGCGGCGGCTGGCCGGCGACGTCATCCCCATGGCCGGCGCGCCGCGTCAGGCGGGGCGTCTCGCTTTCACGCTGCGGGTGCCGCTGGGCGTCGTGGTGGCCATCACACCCTTCAACTCGCCGCTCAACACCGTGACCCACAAGGTGGCGCCCGCCTTCGCCGCCGGAAATGCGGTGGTGCTGAAGCCGGCGAGCGCCACGCCCATCACCGCGCTTCTCCTCACCGAGGTGCTGGTGGAGGCGGGCATTCCCGCGGGCTTCCTCTCCCTCGCCCACACCCGCGCCGAGGCGACGCAGGCGCTGCTCGCCGACGAGCGGGTGCGGTTCTTCGCCTTCACCGGCAGCACGGAGGTGGGTCGCTCCATCCAGCAGGCGGCGGGGCTGCGGCGCACCCAGATGGAGCTGGGCTCCATCGCCTTCACCATCCTCTGCGACGATGCGGACCTCGACAAGGCGCTGCCCAAGGTGGCGGGCGCCGGCTTTCGCAAGGCCGGGCAGGTGTGCACCTCGGTGCAGATGCTGCTGGTGCACCGGAGGATCGCGGACGAGGTCGCCCGGCGCCTCACGCCCCTTGTGAAGGCGCTCAATTACGGCGACCCGCACGACCCCAAGACCGAGGTCGGCCCCGTCATCAGCGAGAAGGAGGCGGTGCGCATCGAGGCCTGGGTCGAGGAGGCCGTGGCGAAGGGCGCGACGCGCCTTGCCGGCGGCCCGCGCGCGGGCTCGGTGATCCCGCCGACCTTGCTCTCTGGCATCGACACGTCCATGCGCGTCGGCTGCTGCGAAATCTTCGGACCGGTGGTGTGCATCCTGCCCTTCGACACGCTGGACGAGGCCATCGAGCGGGTGAACGCGACGCCTTACGGGCTCGCCTCGGGCATCTTCACCAACCGCCTGCTCGACGCGCTGAAGGCGGCGGAGCGGCTGGAGGTGGGCGGCGTCCACATCAACGAGACCTCTTCCTCCCGCGTGGACCTGATGCCCTATGGCGGCTCCAAGGACAGCGGCTTCGGGCGGGAGGGGCCGCATTACACCGTGCACGAGATGACCGAAGAACGGATCGTGACGATTTCGACCCAGTGAGATGGCCCGGCGCAGCCGGATGCAAAGTGAGGATTTGAGATGGCTGGTAATATTGCCCTCGTGTTCGGCGGCTCGCGCGGCATCGGCGCGGCCTGCGTCCGGGCGCTCGCCGCTGACGGCTTCGAAGTGGCCTATACCTATGTGAACGACGCCGGCGAGACCCCTGCCGGCGCAAAGGCCTATCGCGCCGATATCGGTGATCCCGCGCAGGTGGCGGAGACGTTCGCGGCGGTGGAGCGGGACTTCGGCGCGCGGCCGACCGTGGTGGTGGCCAATGCGGGCATCAACGTGCCCCCGGCCCCCATGGCGCAATTCTCCCCGGAGGATTTCCGGCGCCTCGTGGAAGTGAACATCGTCGGCGCCTTCAACATCCTGGCGGAGGCAGCGCGCAAGGTTCAGGACCACGGCGCGATTATCGCGCTCACCACCTCGCTGGTGCGTCATGCGGCGCCGGGCATCGGCCCCTACAGCGCCACCAAGGCGGCGGTGGAGTGCCTCGTGCGCTCCATGGCCAAGGAGCTGGCGCCGCGCGGCGTGCGGGTGAATGCGGTAGCCCCCGGCCCGGTGGACACGGACCTGTTCCGCGCCGGCAAGAACGCGGAGGCGGTGAGCCGCTCGGCGGCCATGAGCCCGTTCAACCGGGTGGGCAAGCCCGAGGAGATCGGCGCCGTGGTCGCCTTCCTGGCCTCGGACAAGGCGTCCTGGGTGCATGGACAGGTGATCCAGCCCAATGGCGGCCTGATCTGAGGGCCATGCCCGACACACCGAGGCCGGAAAGCGCATTGCGCCTTTCCGGCCCCGGCTTTCACCGCATGAGAGGCACGACAGGAGCGCTGACGTCTTTATGAAATGATTTCATCCTATGTGGCGATGGGATGAGGGCGGCGCCTGGAGCGGATCGTGCATTTCTTCAATCTCGACCTCCACATCGCCATCATCAGTGACATCAAGCGCATCTTCGCCACGCTCGGCCACGAGGTGACCGACTGGACATTGTCCGGGCATGCCTGGGTCCTGGGCCGGGAGAGGGACAAGGTCGACGTCATCAACCATTTGAACTGGCGGTCCATCGATCGGGCCATGTGCGATGCGTTCTATGACCGCTACAAGGACGAGCTTGCGCGGTATGACGGGTTCATCGTGACCCACTCGCCCTGTTTCGCCATGCTTTATGAGCGGTGGAACAAGCCGATCATCACCATCGCCTCCACCCGCTACGAGCATCCCTTCACGGACCAGCCAGAAAAGTGGCGGGCATTCAACGGGTTCCTCCAGCGCGGCATCGATAGCGGCCTCATCATCCCCCTGTCGAACAACCGATACGACGCGGCCTATGCGGAGGCTTTCACCGGCCGATCCTGGCCGACCATCTCGAATTACTGCGATTACACAGGGGCGAGCTACCAGCCCGGAAGCGATACGTTTCTCTACTGGTCAAAGTTCAAGCAACAAGAGCTGCCGCCCCATATGTTGGACAAGGACAGGCTCAAGCCGAACAGGTTCCGCCGCCTCCTGAACCGGGTGCCGTTTCTGCCAAGGGAGCATGGGTTCGGCTGGGAGGCGATCGGCACATACCGAGGCATCGTCCACATCCCCTACAACGCTTCGGTGATGTCGATCTTCGAGCAGTATGCCGCCGGCATCCCCCTGTTCTTCCCGAGCTTCGAATTCCTCATGGATCTCTATGGGGCCCATGGCGATGCCGGCGTCCTGTCGGAGATCAGCTTCAACCAGGTTCTCAAACTGGAATCCGGCTCATCCATCATGGCCGCGCCGCTCGATCCGAACGATTTCAAGAATCCGGACAGCGTGAGCCACTGGTTGCGGTTCGCCGATTTCTACCAAACCGATATCATGCCTCACTTGGTGTATTTCGATTCCTTTGACCACCTGCGAACAGTGCTTCGGGACACCGACCTCGACGGGGTGTCGACCAGGATGAGCGCGCATAACGCCAGGAGGAAACAGATCATCTCTTCGCAATGGGCCGACCTTCTCTCGAAGATCGAGGGTCGCGCCACCAGCTCTTGAGGCCGTCGTTCCGCGCTCCGGTCGTCGCGCCGGGCCGGCGGCTCAGCCGGCTGCCTCGGGACGGGCGCTGAACCCCCGATCGCAAACGCGGCGGTCATAATCATCCGCCAGGGCGCGCAGGGCCGCGCCGCCGTCTCCGGTGAACGAGGGGCCGTGCATGAGCGCCAGCGTGCGCGGCGCGAGCTCGGACAGGCCCCGGATCGTGGCGCCCATGTCCGGATTGAGGCTGGAATATTTGAACAGGTCCTCAGCTGCAATCGCCGGCCCGACAATATCGCCCTCGGTCAGCCCCTTGCCGTTGCCGAGCTGGGTGAACAGGTCCCCGCACATCAGCGTGCGCGTCGTTTCCTCATACAGCACGCCGGCGTCCCAGCCGTGAGGGGTATGCGGCGTGTCGATGAAGCGGACGCGCTTGCCGCCGAGATCGATCACTTCGCCATCATTCAGTTCGCGCGGCGTGCGATCCGCGAAGTCGTCGAGCGAGACCATGCAGCCGGTGTGGCCGTGGGCCGGCGTTGCGTGCGGCGCGGCCGCGAGCCATTCGTTCATGGCGCCGCACTCGTCAGCCTCGAAATGGCCGAACGCGATCCAGCGCAGCCGCTCGGGCGGGATGATGCGGCTGAGGGCCTCCCGGTTGAGCGGAAACATCTTCCGCAGGCCCGTGTGGAACATCAGCGGCTCGTCCGCGAGGATGAGAAACTGATTGAACGTGAAGCCGGCGGGCGGCGCGATGTGCGGCACGTAGGTCGAGAGCCGATAGATGCCGTCGGCGATTTCGCTGATCTTCGTTTCCACGAATTCCTCCATGCGATCGCTGGATGAGATCCCCCCACTCCCGGTGCGGCCGGGTGGTCGACGTCTGGTGCATTTTCGCGATACATATATGTGTAGTGGAAATTGACCAGCGCGTCAATATTGGGTACACATGAGCGTGCAGTTGAAATCAGAAAAACGGACCTACACCCTGAGGCGCCGCGCCGAGCAGCAGGCGGAAACCCGGCGCCGCATCGTCGAAGCTGCGGTCGATCTGCACGGCAGCATCGGCCCGGCGCTGACGACCTTCAGCATGGTCGCGGAGCGCGCCGGGGTTCAGCGCCATACGCTCTATGCGCATTTCCCTGATGAGCGCAGCCTCTACCTCGCCTGTTCGGGGCTGGCGATCGAGCGCGATCCGCCGCCGGATGCCGATCCGTGGCGCGCCATCGAGGATCAGCACGAGCGCTGGCGGGTGGGTCTGCGCGCGATCTATGGCTGGTACGAGCGCAATGCGGCGCTGACCGCCTGCGTGCTCCGCGACGCCGAAAGCCACGCGCTTGTCAGGGAGATTGTGGAGCTGCGGCTCGGGCCGCCCATGGCCGCCTGCCGGGAGGTGCTCGGCGCGAAGCTGGGCGCGAAGCAGCGCGCGGTGCTGCAGCTGGCGCTGAGTTTCTTCACATGGCGGACGCTGGTGCGCGAAGGCGGCCTAAAGCCGGGCGCCGCCGTGGAGGCGATGGTTCAGGCCATCGATTGCGCAAAGTGAGACTTGAAGCGCAATGCCGCTCCCGAGCTTGACGCTCGTTCACCCCGGAGAGCCTTGGGAATGCGATGGGGAACGTCTGCGGTTGGATGGACCGCTAGGTCACTGAAATAAATGGCGCGCCCGAAGAGATTCGAACTCCTGACCCCCAGATTCGTAGTCTGGTGCTCTATCCAGCTGAGCTACGGGCGCTTATTTCCCCGCCGGTTGGAACCGGCATGGAGGAGGTCTCCGAGGGAGGTCTCCAGGGGCTCGCAGCAGCAAGCCACCAGCGAGGGGCGTCAGGTACCCTTTTTTGTTTCCCAAGGCAAGGCCCGAACCCAAGCTTTATGCACGGGCGCGCAGCGGACGCTGCCGCAACTCGGCCGGGCGGTCGGGGATGGAGATGAGGAAGGTGGCGCCGATGGTGCCGTCCACGAGGCGGATATCCCCCCCATGGGCGCGCACCAGTTCGTCCGCGATGGGCAGGCCGAGGCCCGTGCCCCCGCGCCGCGCCGAGGCGCGGAAGGCGGAAAAGAGCTGCTCACGCCGCGCCGCGGGAATGCCCGGCCCGGTGTCACTCACCTCGATCTCCACCACGGAGCCGCGCCGGCGGGCGCTGATGCGGATCTGGTCGCGGGCGGGATCGTTGGGCGCGCGGCCCTCCAGCGCCTCCTTGGCGTTGCGGGTGAGGTTGAGCAGCACGCGGAACAGCTGGTCCGGGTCCGCATCCATGGTGAGGGGGCGCTCCAGGGAGGCGATCCAGCGGACGGGGCTGTCCAGCTGGAGGCCCAGCGTGTCGCGCACCTCCTCGATGAGGGCGGCCACGTCCACGTCGCGGCGCTCCGGCAGGGGCTCCTGCGCGCGGCCATAGGAGAGGGTCTGCTCGCAATAAGTGATGGCCCGGTCGAGCGCCGCCAGGAGCTTGGGCGCGACACGCTGGACGGTGGGGTCCGGCACGTCGGCGAGGCGGTCGGAGATGAGCTGCACCGAGGCCAGGAGGTTGCGCAGATCGTGGTTGATCTTCGACACCGCAAGGCCCAGCGCGGCAAGATGGGTCTTCTGCGCCAGGGTCTGGGAGAGGCCGCGCTGCAACTCGGCGAGCGCGTCCTCGGCGATGCCCACTTCGTCGTTGCGCCCGGAGGGAACGATGATGCGGGAGGCGTCCTCGGGGTCCTCGCGGAAGGCCGCCATGCGCTCGGTGAGGCGCCGCATGGGGCGCACGAACAGGGTGTTGAGGCTGAGATAGATGAGGAGGCCCGCCACCGCCGAGATCAGGAACGAGATGAGGAAGATGGTGGCGGCGAACTTCAGCATCGCCTGGTGCAGGGGCCGCTCATTGAGCACGATTTCCAGGAAGTCGCCGTCGCGCGGCGCCTCGGCCACCACGCGCAGCATGCGGTTGCGGCCCGCCAGCAGCGTCTCGAACGCATCGAACACGGCGCGCCAGAAGGGCGTGTTGCGCATGTCGAAATGCTGGTCGATGGCGGGGGGCATGTCGGACATGGCGAGCAGCCGCCGGGTGTCCTCGCGCTTCACCACCACGAGCTGGGCACCCACGCTGTCGAGGATCTGCCGGGCAAGCTCTGGCGGCACGGTGGATTCGGGGGCGGCTTCCAGCACCAGGGCCGCGGTGCGGGCGGCGGCGATGCGGTCGGACAGCCAGGAGAGGCGGAAGTTCGCCATGGACGGCACGAAGATGGCGAGCTCGGCCAGGGTGACGAAGACGATGGTGAGGATGAGCAGCTTGCCGGACAGGCCCAGCCGCGCGCGTCGGCGCGGTGCGGGGCGCGGTTCGGGGGTGGGGTCGCTGTCCTGCCTGAACATGCTCTTCACGACCGGCGCGGCGACGCAGATTCGCCCGCGCGGCTCGTGCCTTTCGGCTTTACCTCACGCAAATGTGGCTTTCGGCGGGCGTGATTGGAAGAGGCGCGTGCTTATTCTTCTTCGCCGAAGCGATTGGCCACCAGGGCTTCCAGCGCGTCGAGGGCTTCCGTAGCGTCGGCTCCGCTGGCGGTGACCGTCACGCTGGTGCCCGGCGCCGCCGCGAGCATGAGCAGGCCCATGATGGAATTGCCGTCCACCGCCTCGCCATTCCGGCACACCTTCACCGCCGCGCCGTAGCGCTCCACCGTCTGCACGAATTTGGCGGAGGCGCGGGCATGCAGGCCGCGCTTGTTGATGATGCGGAGCACGCGCACCAGCGTGCCGTCCGCCGCCGGCACGCCGCACGCCTCGGCGATGGGGTCGGCGTTATTTTCCGGCAAGGACGCGGCTTGCGACATTGATGTATTTCCGGCCCGCTTCCTGGGCCACGTTGACCGCCTCTGAAAGCGGCAGTTCCGAGCGCACTTTGGCGAGCTTCACCAGCATGGGCAGGTTGATGCCGGCCACCACTTCCACGTCGGGTGCGTTCATCACCGAGATTGCGAGGTTGGAGGGGGTGCCGCCGAACATGTCGGTGAGGATCACCACGCCCTGGCCGGTCTGCACCCGGCTGACGGCATCGATAATGTCCTGGCGCCGCCGCTCCATATCGTCGTCGGGACCGATGGTGACCGCCGCGACCTGAGTCTGCGGCCCCATCACATGCTCCAGCGCGGAACAGAATTCCGTCGCCAGCCGACCGTGGGTTACGAGCACGAGACCGATCATGTTGCCTCCGCCTCCGCCTGCCAAAAGCGCGGAAGCCTCCCGCCGTCGCGGGGTCGTCATATTCAGAGCGGCTCAAAAATTACGCAAGGGGTGCATCGCACAAAAGCACAAATGAGATCAGGAATTCTGCGTTCGCAACGCCGCCGCGAGCAGCAAGGCGGCGTCGAAGCCCCGTGGAACGGCAATGCGAAAGAGCTTTTGGCCCTGCAAAATCACATGCGCGCCTTCGTCGCGGGGGAGGCGCTCGGCATCCGGGGCGTCGAGGTCCAGCACGAAGTGGAGCGGGACTCTCTGGAAGTAGGGCAGGCGGCGCAGGCCGAGATAGCGCATCTCGATCATGCCCGCCAATTCATCGGGCGGGCTGGCGAGGAGGGCGCCGCCTTCCAGTTCGAGCCGGACCCGGTCGTCGGCCACCAGCTCGGCGGGGGGCAAAGCGCGGGGCGGGTCGAGGATGAGCCGCAGCGCCAGGGTGGACTTGCCGCTTCCCGAGGCGCCGCGGATGAGCACGCCCATGCCATCCACCCGCACGCAGCTTCCATGGATGGTGGGGGCGGGCTCCATGGTCAGCCGCTCGGCAGTTGCGCCACGAGGCGCGCGCCCAGCACCTTCTCGCCGCCTTCGCCGTCTGGGGTGGTGATGTTCTCCGCCCAGATGCGCCCGCCATGGGCTTCGACGATCTGCCGGGAAATGGAGAGGCCGAGGCCCGAATTCTGGCCGAAGCCCTGGTGCGGCCGGTCGGTGTAGAAGCGCTCGAAGATGCGCGAGAGCGCATCGGGGCGGATGCCCGGCCCCTCATCCTCCACCACGATCTCAACGCCGCTTTTCAGGCGCTTGCAGGTGACCGTGACCGTGCTGTCGGGGGAGGAGAAGGAGCGGGCGTTGGAGACGAGATTGTCCACCACCTGGCCGAGGCGCGAGGCGTGGCCGATGATGGTGAAATCCTGCGGCGCTCCGGGGGCGCGCTCGAACTTCAGGGCGACGGAGACGCCGTCGTCCCGGCGCACGTCCTGCGCCATGCCCACCACCATTTCCAGAAGCTGCTTCAGGTCCACGTTCCCCGCTTCCTGGCGCTGCAACTCGGCGTCCAGGCGGCTGGCGTCGGAAATGTCGGAAATGAGCCGGTCGAGCCGCTTCACGTCGTGCTGGATCACCTCCAGCAGGCGGGCGCGGGAGGTGTCGTTGCGGGCGAGCGGCAGGGTCTCCACGGCGGAGCGCAGGGAGGTGAGAGGGTTCTTCAGCTCGTGGGCGACGTCCGCGGCGAAGCTCTCGATGGCCTCGATGCGGTTGTAGAGCGCGCTGGTCATGTCGCGGAGGGCGCCGGAGAGATGGCCGATCTCGTCCGAGCGGGAGGTGAAGTCGGGGATCTCCACGCGGGACTTGATGCGCCGGCGCACCCGTTCCGCGGCGTCGGCGAGCTTGCGCACCGGATCGGCGATGGTGCCGGCGAGCAGCACGGAGAGCAGCACCATGACGGCGGCGGCCACCAGGAACACCCGCACGATGACGAAGCGCTCCGCCTCCACCGCCTCGTCGATCTCGCCGCCCTGGGTGGAGAGGAGCAGCACGCCGAGGATGGCGCGGAAGCGCTGGATGGGCACGGCCACCGAGACGACGATGCGTCCGCGCTCGTCCACCCGCACGGCGCTCGCCTTCTGGCCGAGGGCTGCGGAGGCGACCTCGGGATATTCCTTCCCGCTTTGCGGGCCCAGTTCCTTGTAGAGCGGCAGCTCTCCGCGCCCGATCCAGCTCTGCACGCCGCGCCAGGCCCGATGGAACAAGCCGGGGGGCGTTTCGGTGGGGGAGGGCAGGTCGAACCGAAGGATTTCGCCGCGCGAATAGAGCGAGCGGGAATCCAGCAGCATGATCCCGTCGCGGTCATAGATGCGGGCGCGGGTGCGGGTCGGCCCCACGAGGCGGCGCAGGACCGGGGCGACGCGCTCGGGATTGATGGGGAATTCGAGCGGCGAGAAGCCTTCCTCCGAGGGGCCGTAGCTGTCGCCCGCCTGGAGCTCCAGAAGGCGCTCCGGATCGATGGTGATGGCGTTGGTCTCCACCTGCGCCGAGGCGGCGATGGCGGCAGCGATGATTTCGCCCTGGACCAGGAGGCTCTGGACGCGCGCGTCGATGAGGCCGGCGCGGAATTCCGAGAGATAGAGGATGCCCGAGACCAGCGCGCAAAGCCCCGCCAGATTGAGCAGGACGATGCGCCGCGTGAGGCTGGAGAAGCCCTTGAACGCGACGAAGCGGCGCAGGCGGCGCAGCGTCGAGAGGACGCCGAAGCCGTGCTTCGTCCGCTTCTCCTCGGGGAGCTTTTCCACGTCGGCGGTCATGTCGAAGCGCGCCGGTTCGCGCCCGCCCTCAGGCTTCCTTGAAGCGATAGCCGACCCCGTACAGGGTTTCGATCATGTCGAAATTGTCGTCGGTCGACTTGAACTTCTTGCGCAGCCGCTTGATGTGGCTGTCGATGGTCCTGTCGTCCACATAGACCTGATCGTCATAGGCCGCGTCCATGAGCGCGTTGCGGCTTTTCACGACGCCGGGGCGCTGGGCGAGGGCCTGGAGGATCAGGAATTCGGTGACGGTCAGCGTCACCGGCTCGTTCTTCCAGGTGCAGGTGTGGCGCTCGGGGTCCATGCGCAGCAGGCCGCGCTCCAGAACCTTGGCGCTGTCCGCTTCGCGGGGCGCCGCGCCGTCCTTGCCGCTGAAGCGGCGGAGCACGGCTTTGACGCGCTCCACCAGCAGGCGCTGGGAGAAGGGCTTCTTGATGAAATCGTCGGCGCCCATCTTGAGGCCGAACAATTCGTCGATCTCCTCGTCCTTTGAGGTGAGGAAGATGACGGGCATGTCGTTCTTCTGGCGTACCCGGCGCAGCAGCTCCATCCCGTCCATGCGCGGCATCTTGATGTCCAGGATGGCGAGGTCGGGCGGATTGGTCTTGAAGCCGTCGAGCGCGGAGGCCCCGTCGGTATACGTGTCGATCCTGTAGCCTTCCGCTTCCAGGGCGATGGAGACGGAGGTCAGGATGTTGCGGTCGTCGTCGACGAGGGCGATTGTGGGCATGACACCTCTTTCAAGCGTCGGGCGGCCGCTGTGGCCGGTAAGCGGTGAAGCCGGTTCGCGTGGCCGAAATGTGACACCGTGCCTGTTCGACCTCTTAAAATAGCTGGAAAAGCCTTTATCAACAATGCGGATTGCAGCGACGTCGCATGGCGTCGCGCCGAGCGAGGAACGAACATGCCTGCCGAGCCTTCCGCGACCGTGATCCGCCTCATCCACGAGGCCCGTTTCGGAAGCCTCGCAACCCTGGAGGAGGGCGGCGCGCCCTATGCCTCCCTCGTGGCGGTGGCGCCGGACGAGGCCGGAGCCCCGATTTTCCTCCTCTCGGACCTCGCGCGCCACACGCGGAACCTTAAGCGTGACCCCCGCGTTTCACTTCTTTTGGTGGATGACGCCAGGGGCGATCCCATGAACGCGCCGCGCGCCAGCCTGATCGGCCGCGCAGCCGGGATATCGGAGCAGGACGCGCGCCGGCGCTTCCTGGAGCGCCACGGCGATGCCGCCCTTTATGCGGATTTCGCCGATTTCGGCTTCTACCGGCTGTCCATGGAGGAGGCCCATCTGGTGCAGGGGTTCGGGCGCATTTCGACCTTGGCGGGGGAGGCAGTCGCCATCGACTGGGCCGGCGCCGAGGCGGTGCGCGCCGCGCAGGACGGCATCATCGCCCACATGAACGAGGACCATGCGGACGCCATCGACCTTTATGCGCAAAAACTGCTCGGTGCCGAGGGCGCGGGCTGGCGCATGCTGGCAGTCGACCCGCTGGGGTGTGACCTGATGCGTGACGCTTCGGTGAAGCGTCTCGAATTTCCGCAGCGCATCACAAGTGTTGTTGCGGTGCGGGAAGTTCTTGTGGAACTTGTACACAAGGCGAGAGGCTGACGAAAAGTGTAAATTTAATCGGTTTGAAGTGGTTCGTAAGCGGTTCACATAAGGAACTCGCCGCTTTAAGTTCCGCGCTTCCGCCAAAGCTCAGCGATGGCGGGGCGATGAGCCCAACATCATGTTGATGCAATCAAGGAGGCGAGCCGTGCTCGAGACTGGACAACGCAATAGCGCCTGCGGCGCGGACAGCTTCGGGCTGCGTCACCTCACCGGCGTGCACTGGAATCTCACCGAGGCGGGGCTTTACGAGCACGCTCTCGCCAACCGGGAGGCGCGCCTCACCAATGGCGGCGCCATCGCCGCCGAGACGGGCGTGCATACCGGCCGCAGCCCCAAGGACAAGTTCGTGGTCAAGGATGCGGCCACCGAGGGCGAGGTATGGTGGGACAATAACGGCGCCATCACCGAGGCCCAGTTCGATGTCCTCTACGAGGAGTTCCTGAAACAGGCCGAGGGCAAGACCCTGTTCGCCCAGGACCTCTACGGCGGCGCCGACCGCAGCTACCAGATCAAGGCCCGCGTCTATACCGAGTATGCGTGGCACTCCCTCTTCATCCGCACCATGCTGCGCCGGCCCGAGCGGTCCGAGCTCGACAGCTTCGTGCCTGATATGACCATCATCGACCTGCCGAGCTTCAAGGCGGACCCCGCCCGCCACGGCGTGCGCTCGGACACCATCATCGCCGTGAACTTCAAGCGCGGCATCGTGCTGATCGGCAACTCGTCCTATGCGGGCGAGATGAAGAAGTCGGTCTTCACCTTCCTGAACTACCTGCTCCCGGCCAAGGGCGTGCTGCCCATGCACGGCTCGGCGAACGTGGGCAAGGACGGGGATGTGGCCATCTTCTTCGGCCTCTCCGGCACCGGAAAGACCACGCTCTCCGCTGATCCGAACCGCACCCTGCTGGGCGATGACGAGCACGGCTGGGGCGATCACGGCGTCTTCAATTTCGAGGGCGGCTGCTACGCCAAGACCATCAACCTCTCCCAGGAAGCCGAGCCGGAGATCTACGCGGCCTCCAACCGCTTCGGCACGATCCTGGAGAATGTGATCGTCGATCCCGTCACCCATGTGCCGGACTTCGACGACGGGCGCCTCACCCAGAACACCCGCTCCTGCTACCCGCTCGACTTCATCCCCAATGCGAGCCCGACCGGCATTGCCGGCCAGCCCAAGAACATCATCATGCTGGTGGCGGACGCGTTCGGCGTGATGCCGCCCATCGCGCGCCTCACCCCCGACCAGGCCATGTATCACTTCCTCTCCGGCTACACCGCCAAGGTGGCCGGCACGGAGAAGGGCGTGAAGGACCCGGAGGCGACCTTCTCCACCTGCTTCGGCGCCCCCTTCCTGCCGCGCCATCCTTCCGTCTACGGCAACATGCTGCGCGACCGCATCGCCAAGCATGGCGTGGACTGCTGGCTGGTGAATACCGGCTGGACCGGCGGCAAGTTCGGCGTCGGCCGGCGCATGCCCATCAAGGTCACGCGCACCCTGCTCTCGGCGGCCCTCGACGGCTCGCTGAAGGACGTGCAGTTCCGCACCGACCCCTATTTCGGCTTTGCGGTGCCCACCTCCCTGCCGGGAGTCGAGCCGCACATCCTCTATCCCTCCAAGACCTGGGCGGACAAAGCGGACTTCGACGCCACGGCGCGCAAGCTGGTCTCCATGTTCCAGGAGAACTTCTCGAAGTTCGAGAAGCACGTGGCCCCTTCGGTCCGCGACGCCCAGCCCCAGGTGCGCATCGCCGCGGAGTGAGGCGGCGCAGCAAGGAGCACCGTCATGCCCGGGCTTGTCCCGGGCATCCACGTCTCTCCCCTTAAGCTGCACTCAGAGGAGCCCAGTGGATGGCATGGAAGTCGGCTGTTGCGGACTTCCAACCTTAAAGACCGAAGCCGGAAATATCCGACTTCGGGTCAAGCCCGGCCATGACCGAACCGAAATCGAGCCGCGGCATGCACAGCAGACCGCGGCTTTTCTCATCTGGGCGGCGCATTGTCGCGCGAGGCTGGAACTGCTAAAAACACGTCATGATCGGTTCACGCATCCATCGTCCGCGTCCGTCCCTGGAGGCCTTCTGCGCCGCCGGGCATTACGCGCGCACGACCATGGAGTTCGCAGCGGTGCCGGATCATGTGCGCTTGCCCGGCCGCTTCTTCGGCCGCTTCACGACCGCCGCGCTCGCCGCCCTTCGTCCCTGACAGCTTCTCCTCGTCAGTCATCGGCAAGGCTCGGCGGCGCGCATCCGGCGCCCGAGCGAACGATCCTCAGGACAGAACAATCATGAACGCCCCCACCAGCGCCCCGCGCACCCTGTACGACAAGATTTTCGACGACCACGTCGTGGAGCGCCAGGAGGACGGCACCTGCCTCCTCTATATCGACCGCCACCTCGTCCATGAGGTCACGAGCCCTCAGGCCTTCGAGGGACTGCGCATGACCGGCCGCAAGGTGCGCGCGCCGCACAAGACCCTTGCCGTGGTGGACCACAACGTCCCCACCACCGACCGCACGTTGCCCAATCCCGACGAGGAGAGCGTCGCGCAGATCGCCGCGCTGGAGGAGAACACCCGCGACTTCGGCATCGAATATTATGACGGCTTCGACGTCCGCCAGGGCATCGTCCACGTGATCGGCCCCGAGCAGGGCTTCACCCTGCCCGGCACCACCATCGTCTGCGGCGACAGCCACACCTCGACCCACGGCGCGTTCGGCGCCCTCGCCCACGGCATCGGCACATCAGAGGTGGAGCATGTGCTCGCCACCCAGACGCTGATCCAGAAGAAGGCGAAGAACATGCGGGTGACGGTCGATGGACCGCTGCCCGAGGGCGTCGGCGCGAAGGACGTGGTGCTCGCCATCATCGGCACCATCGGCACGGCGGGCGGCACCGGCTATGTGATCGAATATGCTGGCGATGCCATGCGCTCCCTATCCATGGAAGGGCGCATGACGGTCTGCAACATGTCCATCGAGGGCGGCGCGCGCGCCGGCATGGTGGCGCCCGACGAGAAGACCTTCGCCTACATCAAGGACCGCCCCAAGGCGCCCAAGGGCGCGGACTGGGATGCGGCGCTGCGCTATTGGGAGAAGCTGCTCTCGGACGAGCGCGCCTTCTTCGACAGCGAGATCCGCCTCGACGGCGCGAACCTGCCGCCCATCGTCTCCTGGGGCACCAGTCCCGAAGATGTGATCTCGGTGGAGGGCATCGTGCCCGATCCCGAGCGGATCGAGGACGAGGTGAAGCGCGGCGCCAAGAAGCGCGCGCTGGCCTATATGGGCCTCACCGCCGGCACCAAGATCACCGACATCGGCCTCGACCGAGTGTTCATCGGCTCTTGCACCAACGGGCGCATCGAGGATCTGCGGCAGGCGGCGAAGATCGTTGCGGGCCACACGGTGAACGCCAATGTGAACGCCATGGTGGTGCCGGGCTCCGGCCTCGTGAAGGCGCAGGCCGAGGCGGAAGGCCTGGACAAGATCTTCCTCGCCGCCGGCTTCGAATGGCGCGAGCCGGGCTGCTCCATGTGCCTCGCCATGAATGCCGACCGGCTCGCTCCCGAGGAGCGCTGCGCCTCCACCTCGAACCGCAATTTCGAGGGGCGCCAGGGCTTTAAGGGCCGCACGCATCTCGTCTCGCCGGCCATGGCGGCGGCGGCGGCCATTGCCGGCCACTTCGTGGACGTGCGCCGCTGGCCGCAGGGCTGAAGCGGGTCTGAGGCTTCGCGCAAAAGAAAAACCCTCCGGCAGTGCCGGAGGGAAGGCGGGGGATCTGAGGGCGGGATGCGTCCGATCTTCAGTTTCCTGTCGCGGTTACGCCAAAAACAGCAGCGAGGGCAGCAGTCCAGCCGCCTGGGCTTCATGGGGTGCGAAATACGCGGCAACGCCGAGAATGGTCACGACACCGGCCGTGACCGCCAGCTTGCGAAGCATGGGTCAGCCTCCGATTTACGTTCTGGTGGCTCAACATCGGCGCATGGTTAATGGTTCCTTCCGCGCCTTCGCGGCGGGATTTCAGGATCTAAGGGCGGATATGTCCAAAGCACCGGATTGGCGTGGTCTCCACGCTCCCTCCCTGGAGGAGATGGAGACATTGGCGGACGAGGCCTTCGCGCGGTTGCCGGAGAGCTTCCGGCGCCTCGTGAAGGGCGTCGTGATCCGGGTGGAGGACTTCCCCACGGAGGAAGTGCTGGACGAGATGGAGGCCGAGACGCCGTTCGATCTTCTGGGTCTGTTTCAGGGGGTCGGCATGGCGCAGGACGCGGCGGTGACGGAGACCGGGCGGCTGCCCAACATGATCTTCCTCTACCGCCGGCCGATCCTGGACTACTGGGCCGAGAACGAGGACAGCCTGGGCGAGGTGGTCACCCACGTCCTCGTCCATGAGATCGGCCACCATTTCGGCCTTTCCGACGAGGACATGGAGCGGGTGGAAGAGGCGGCGGATCAGTGATCCGCCGGAGGCATCGAACGGGACAGCGAGAGGTGGGCCAGCCTGTGAGACAGGTCGTCTTTTCTTCCCTGCACGCCACGGCGCATGGGCGCATCGCGGCACAAAGATTAGAGAAATTCTAATCAAAGGAGCCGCCATGTCTGCCGCCACGTCCGTTGTCGCCCGTTACCCCTCGGCCCTGCGCCTCATCCACTGGACGACGGTGCTCGGCATCCTCATCGCCTATGGCCTCACCTATGCCGAGGCGCTGTTCGCGCGCGGCAGTGCGGGGCGGGCCTGGATCTGGTGGACGCATATTTCGGTCGGCCTGCTGATCCTCGCGCTCGTGTGCGCCCGCGTCATGGTGCGTGGGACCACGCCCATGCCGCCGCCCTCGGCGGCGCTGACGCCGCTGATGCATTTTGCCTCGCGGGCCGCGCACCTCGCGCTTTATGCGCTGCTGTTCGCGGTGCCGCTTATCGGCATCTGGCTGGCCTTCCTGCGGGGCAATGAGGTGAGCTTCTTCGGCCTGTTCACCATCCCCGCGCCGATCCCGGTGGACCGGCCCTTCGGGCGGCAGGTTCAGGAAGTCCATGAATGGCTTGCGAACGCGCTCATCGCCGTGGCGGCGATCCATGGCGCCGCGGCGCTCTGGCACCATTTCGTGCGTCGGGACGACGTGCTGGCCCGCATGCTGCCGGGCCGGAGATAGGAAAGAAGGGACGCCGACCCGACGATCGGCGAGGAATGGGCGCATGGCGCCGCAGACAGGGACGAAGGGACCACAAGGCGATGGAAAAGTTCACCGTTCTGGAAGGCGTCGCAGCGCCGATGAAGCTGGTCAATGTCGATACCGACATGATCATCCCCAAGCAGTATCTGAAGACCATCAAGCGCACCGGGCTCGGCAAGGGCCTGTTCTCGGAGATGCGCTACAATGACGATGGCTCGGACAATCCCGATTTCGTCCTTAACCAGCCCGCCTACCGCAATGCCAAGATCCTGGTGGCGGGCGACAATTTCGGCTGCGGCTCGTCGCGCGAGCATGCCCCCTGGGCGCTGCTCGACTTCGGCATCAAGTGCGTGATCTCCACGGGCTTTGCGGACATCTTCTACAATAACTGCTTCAAGAACGGCATCCTGCCCATCGTGGTCTCGCCCGAGGACCTGGACAAGCTGTTCGACGATGCCGACCGCGGCGCCAATGCGACGCTCACCGTGGACCTCGCGGCGCAGGAGATCCGCGGGCCGGACGGCGGCACGGTGAAGTTCGAGATCGACCCGTTCCGCAAGCGCTGCCTGATGGAGGGCCTGGACGATATCGGACTGACGCTGGAAAAGCGCGCCAGCATCGATCATTTCGAGACCGCCAAGCAGGCCGAGCAGCCCTGGCTCTGAGCTTGCCTCGGGCCGAATTTTTCAAAGGCGCTGCTCCGGCAGCGCCTTTTTTCATACTGGGGTCCCATTCCGGTGCGAAAGGCTGTCCGTCGAAAGGCTTTGCGTTAAGCTGAAGCCTCCTGCCTTTTCCGCGTCGTGCCCGCTGCGGCGCTGTCCCATTATTTTCCGTGAGGAATTTTCGTGCCGCATGACACGCCGCTGATTTCGACCATCGTGGGAGCCCTGGTTCTGGCTTTCATCCTCGGCGCGTTGGCGCAGCGGCTGCGCCTGTCGCCGCTGGTGGGGTATCTTCTGGCGGGTGTCCTGGCCGGTCCCTTCACCCCCGGTTTCGTCGCGGATCAGGGGCTCGCGCTCCAGCTCGCCGAGATCGGCGTCATCCTGCTGATGTTCGGGGTGGGCCTGCACTTTTCGCTCAAGGATCTTCTGTCCGTCAAAGCCATCGCCATTCCCGGCGCCATCGTGCAGATCGCGGTGGCAACGCTGCTCGGCATGGGCCTCGCCTGGCTGATGGGGTGGAGCATCGGCGGCGGCCTTGTGTTCGGCCTCGCCTTGTCGGTGGCCAGCACCGTGGTGCTGCTGCGCGCGCTGCAGGAACGGCGGATTATCGAGAGCGAGCAGGGGCGTATCGCGGTGGGCTGGCTCATCGTGGAGGACCTCGCCATGGTCCTCGCTCTGGTGCTGCTGCCGGCCGTGGCCGGTGCGCTGGGAGGCACCAGCCCGGGCACGGGAGCGGCCGCGGCCTTCCTGGGGGAATCGAGCCTCCTCATCACCCTCGCCGTCACCCTCGGCAAGGTCATCGCCTTCGTCGCCTTGATGCTCATTGTCGGGCGGCGGGTGATCCCGTGGGTCATGCACTGGGTGGCGCATACCGGCTCGCGCGAGCTGTTCCGCCTCGCCGTTCTCGCCATCGCGCTGGGGGTCGCCTACGGCTCGGCGGTGCTGTTCGGGGTCTCGTTCGCGCTCGGCGCCT
Source organism: Aquabacter albus (assembly GCF_040049275.1). Classification (NCBI taxonomy): domain Bacteria; kingdom Pseudomonadati; phylum Pseudomonadota; class Alphaproteobacteria; order Hyphomicrobiales; family Xanthobacteraceae; genus Aquabacter; species Aquabacter albus. The sequence continues at coordinate 627,947 of NZ_JBDZDT010000004.1, forward strand.
TCTTCGCCGGCATGGTGCTGAGCGAATCCCCGCTTTCCCAGCGCGCGGCGGAGGAGACGTTGCCGCTGCGCGACGCGTTCGCGGTGCTGTTCTTCGTCTCCGTCGGCATGCTGGTGGACCCGCGCATCGTCATCGAGCACCCCTTGCCTCTGCTCGGCACGCTGGCGGTGGTGCTGGTGGGAAAGTCGGTGGCGGCTTATGTGATCGTCCGGGTGTTCCGCTATGAGCGGATGACCGCGCTCACCATCTCCGCCAGCCTCGCGCAGATCGGCGAATTCTCCTTCATTCTCGCCGCCTTGGGCATCGATCTCGGCCTGATGCCGCCCATGGGCCGCGACCTGATTCTCGCGGCGGCCATCTTTTCCATCCTGCTCAATCCGTTCTTCTTCATCGCCCTCGACCGGTTCGGGCCGCGCCTCGCCCCGGCCGGCGCGGCGCCCGTGGCCGCGGCAAAGACGCGCCAGATCCCCGCCACCGACAAGAGCGGCCATACGGTGCTGGTGGGCTATGGCCGGGTCGGCCGGCTGGTGGGGGAGGGGCTCCATGCGGCGGGCGTCCCGCTTCTGGTGATCGAAGATGCCGACGACGCGGTGGATGCGCTACGCGCCGAGGGCATCGAGGTGATCGACGCCAATGCGGCGCTTCCCGAGGCGCTCGCCGCCGCCAACCTGTCCAGCGCACGGCGCCTGATCCTCGCCATTCCCGACGGCTTCGAGGCGGCCGTGGTGCTGAAGAAGGCGCGGGCCATCAATCCCGAGCTGGAAATCATCGCCCGCGCCCATTCGGACGCGGAGGTGGACCATCTGCGCAGCAACGGCGCCGGCTACATCATCATGGGCGAGCGGGAGGTGGCGCGCGGCATGCTCGCCTATGTGCTGACCGACGCGCCCGAACCGCCGGAAGCCACCATGCCGGAGGGCACTGACGCGGAATTGTTCGACAGTCCCTCCGATGCCATGGAGGCGGCCCTGGAGCAGCCGGTACAACAGGATGACGCAGGGGCCGTGGGGCCGCGCCAATCCGCCCAGGACTGAAGAGGGGCTGACGCCCGCGCACGGCCACGAGGGGCGCCCCTTTGACGTTGACGCGGACCCCGTGCGCCCCTATAAGCCGAGCCCGAACTCGGGCGGCTTTGGCTCCCGGGACCTCGCCCTTTTCTCAAACCGGTCTTTCCCAGCCCGTTTTGAGCGGGCGCCTGAGGCAGGATGCCGAGGGCTTGGGTTCCGGAAGGCCGATGTGGCCGCCCCTATAATCCGGAGACAGACCCGTGAAGCGCACCTATCAACCGAGCAAGCTCGTGCGCAAGCGTCGGCACGGCTTCCGTGCGCGCATGGCGACAAGAAACGGCCGCAAGATCATCGCGGCTCGTCGGACGCACGGCCGCAAGCGCCTGTCCGCGTGAGGCATGTCGCCTGCGGACCTGCCCACCATGGACCGCCTCCGCAAGCGTCGTGATTTCCTGGCGGCAGCCAAGGCTGAAAAGGCCGGCGTCGCCTCGTTCCTGCTACAGGGCCGCGACCGCCGCGATGAAGGCGATGTTCGTCTCGGCTTCACCGTGACCAAGAAGGTCGGCAACGCCGTGGTGCGAAACCGCATCCGACGGCGCATGCGCGAGGTTGCCCGCGCCGTCATGCCGGCGTCCGGACGCACCGGCTACGATTATGTGATGGTGGCGCGGCCGCACGCGCTCCACGCCGCCTATCCGGACCTTGTCCGCGACCTCGAACGCGCCATATCCCGGCTGCACGGCGGTGGCAGGAGAAGGTCGGACGATATTTCCGCCAGCGCCGATGGAGGCCGCCCGGCATGACCGACAATAAGAACATGTTCATCGCCATCGGCTTGTCCCTGGCGATCCTCATCGGCTGGCAATATTTCTTCGGCATTCCGCAGGCGGAGAAGCAGCGCCAGGCCGCCGAGCAGCAGCGCATCGTGCAGCAGGCCGAGCAGGCGCAGCAGCAAGCCCAGCAGCAGGCGGCGAGCACCGCCCCGGGTGCCGGCGGCGTGGCCGTTCCCGGCTCCACGGCGGCGCAGACCACACCCCGCGCCCTGACCCGTGAGCAGGCGCTCGCTGCGACCCCGCGGGTAGCCATCGACACGCCGCGCCTGAAGGGCTCCATCTCGCTGAAGGGTGGCCGGGTCGATGACTTGTCGCTGCTCGACTATCACGAGACCGTGGACCCCAAGAGTCCGAACATCGTGCTCCTGGCGCCCGCCGGCTCGCCCCATCCTTTCTATGCGGAATTCGGCTGGACCAGCGCGCCCGGCGTGAACGTGAAGCTGCCGGGGGCGGATACTGTCTGGACCGCCACCGCTTCCGCGCTGACGCCGAACGCGCCGCTGGTGCTCACCTACGACAATGGCGAGGGGCTGCTGTTCAAGCGCACCTACACCATCGACGACCACTACATGTTCGCCATGAAGGACGAGGTGGAGAACAAGGGCGGCGCGGCCGTGACCCTGTTCCCCTACGCGCTCGTCTCGCGCCATGGCATGCCGCAGACCCAGGGCTATTACATCCTGCACGAGGGCCTCATCGGCGTGCTCGGCGACAATGGCCTGCAGGAAGTTACCTACGCCAAGATGGACGATGCCCAGCCGCATCTCTTCAAGGCGACCGGCGGCTGGCTCGGCATCACTGATAAATACTGGGCGGCCACCGTCATCCCCGACCAGTCGGTCCAGGTGGATGCGCGCTTCTCGTCCAACCAGGTGGGCGGCACCCGCAACTTCCAGGCGGATTATCTCGGCGCCGGCAAGACCATCGAGCCGGGCGCGACCGCCGCCTCCCAGGGCCAGCTGTTCGCCGGCGCCAAGGAAGTGGCCGTGGTGGATGGCTACCAGAAGACCTATTCCATCGACCGCTTCGACCTGCTGATCGACTGGGGCTGGTTCTATTTCATCACCAAGCCGCTGTTCCTGGTGATCGACTGGATCTACCGCGTGGTGGGCAATTTCGGCGTCGCCATCCTGATCGTGACGGTGCTGCTGAAGGGCATCTTCTTCCCGCTGGCCAACAAATCCTACGCTTCCATGGCGAAGATGAAGGCGCTGCAGCCGGAGATGGTCGCCATCCGCGAGCGCTACAAGGACGACAAGGTCAAGGCCCAGCAGGCCACCATGGAGCTGTACAAGAAGGAGAAGGTGAATCCGATCGCCGGCTGCCTGCCGATCCTGATCCAGATTCCCGTCTTCTTCGCGCTCTACAAGGTGCTGTTCGTCACCATCGAGATGCGGCACGCGCCGTTCTTCGGCTGGATCCACGATCTGTCCGCGCCGGACCCCACCACCATCTTCAACCTGTTCGGCCTCATTCCGTGGGACCCGTCCAGCGTGCCCGTGCTCGGCGCCTACCTGATGCTCGGCGCGTGGCCGCTCATCATGGGCGTGACCATGTGGGTGCAGATGAAGCTGAACCCGGCTCCGCCGGACCCGACCCAGCAGATGATCTTCAACTACATGCCGATCATCTTCACCTTCATGCTGGCCCATTTCGCGGCCGGTCTGGTGATCTACTGGGCCTGGAACAACACGCTGTCGGTGCTCCAGCAATCGGTGATCATGCGGCGCAACGGCGTGAAGATCGAGCTGTTCGACAACATCCGCTCGGTGTTCAAGAAGAAGGCGCCGGCCAAGAGCTGAGGCGCCGACTGCTGAGGCTCCGGCGGGGGCGAAAGGTTTCGCGTGGCCCCCGCCGGCCCTCACAAAGCTTTGACGATGTACACGGGGCCGTGTGCATCGCCGCAAGGGACGCAAGCGTAGGCTCGGGGCTCACTTTCGTGAGGCCCTCCCATGATACGCTTCGCTCGATCTCTTCCCCTCATCGCTGCGTTGCTTTTCGTTGCGGCACCCCGTGCGCAAGCCGAAGCGTATCGGGTCGATCCCGCCCGGACCCAGATCACGTTCGAGATCGGCGCGAAGGGCTATCCCTTGACCCGCGGCGTGTTTCGGAAGTTTACGTCCAACCTTTCCATCGACCTCGACCGGCCCTCGCGCTCGGCCGTGATGTTCAAGGTCGCGTCAGGCTCCCTCGACACCCAGTCGCCGGCTCTCGACGCCTATGTGCGCGGCCCGGTCTTCCTGAATGCTGACCGCTTCCCCGACATCAACTTCGTCTCCACCTCCGTGGACAAGCTGGACGATCGCACGGTCCGCGTGACCGGCAACCTCACCCTTCTGGGCGTGACCCACCCCGAAACCTTCACCGTGCAGGTGGAGCGGGGGCAGGGGAAGGCGTTCACCTTCCAGGCGGAGGGCAGCATCCGGCGCTCCGAATTCGGCATGACCGGCGGCCTGCCCCTGGTCTCGGATGATGTGCGCATCATCGTCGCGACGCGCGCCGACACGCCATGATGGACCGTCTGCGCCGGTGGAGCGGCCCGGTGCGCCTTCTCCACTGGGTGATGGCGGCGCTGCTGGTGGCCCTGATCGCCGTGGGGTGGGTGATGACCCATTCCCAGTACGATCTCGGCACCACCTTCGCCCTTTATCAGTGGCATAAATCCTACGGCCTCCTGGTGCTGCCGCTCCTCGCACTGCGGCTCGCCGCCCGCCTTTCGCCGCGTCCGCCGGCGCTGGAGCACTCGCGCATCGAGCGTGTGGGCGCACGCATCGCGCATTTGGCTTTCTACCTCCTGATGCTGGCGCTGCCGGTCTGCGGCTGGCTCATGGCCTCGGCTTCGCCACTCAGCCTGCCCACGCGCCCGTTCGATCTCTTCACCATGCCGTCGCTGGTGGCGCCGGATGAGGCCCTGTTCGAGAGGCTGCGGCTGCTGCACGAAATCCTGGCCTATGCCCTGCTGGCCCTTCTCGGCCTGCATGTGGCTGCCGCGCTGAAGCACCAGTTCTTCGACCGGGATGGTGTCATCCGGCGCATCACATTCTGAAACGGCGGCCCGGCTTGCGATCCGGCGCGCCGCAGCCGATAAGCGGCATATGACCAATTCCACGGCCGACGCCGCTCCCGCCGACGATCCCTATCTCGAAGCCGGCCGCCTGCTGTTTGCGGCGGAATGGAACTTCCTGACCGCCGCGCCGACCATCGAGACCCTGCCGCCCATGCAGGGGCTGGAGATCGCGCTCGCCGGCCGCTCGAACGTGGGCAAGTCCAGCCTCGTCAACGCGCTCACCGGTCGCAAGGCTCTGGCGCGTACCTCGGTGACACCGGGGCGCACCCAGGAGCTGATCTTCTTCCGGATGGGGCCGCAGCTCACTCTCGTAGACATGCCCGGCTACGGCTTCGCCAAGGCGCCGAAGGAGAAGGTGGAGGCGTGGACGCGCACCATCCTCGATTATCTGCGCGGCCGGGTGAATCTGGCCCGCGTCTTCGTGCTGATCGACGGCCGGCACGGCATCAAGAAAGTGGACGAGGACGTGCTCGACCTCCTGGATAAGGCGGCGGTGTCCTACGCCATCGTCCTCACCAAGGCAGACCAGGTGAAGCCCACGGAATTCGCCGTGAGGGTTGAAGAGACCGAGCAGAAGATCCGCAAGCGGCCGGCGGCCTATCCGCAGGTGTTTCCCACCTCCAGCCACACCGGGACTGGCCTGCCCGAGCTGCGCGCGGCCGTGGCGCGGCTGCTGGCAGAGCGGGCGGGCTGAGGCCGCTCAGGCGGTCACCTGACCCTCGGGATACTGCCTGAAATATTCGAGATCGGCGTCCTTGGGCGCCCAATCGGGATTGCCGCGCCACTCTTTCGTGCGCGTGGCCATGTCCTGCCCATAGCGCACGCGGAACAGCAGCGTGCGCGCGGGGCCGTTCTCGTATTCATGTAGTTCGCCGGCCGGATGGACCACGAAGGCGCCCGGCGTCACGTCCACCACCTTGCCCGGCACGCGCATCTTGCCGCCGCCTTCGAAGCAGAAATAGATCTCGGTGGCATGAGGATGGGAATGATGCGGGCTGATCTGCCCCGGTTCCCAGCAGGCGACGGTGACATCGCCATTGTCCACCTTGCCGAGAATGTTCTCGATGTGCCGTTTCGGATCGAACTTCTGTTCCGCCTGGAGACTGAACACGAGCATCTGCGTCCTCCCGCTGCCCGGCCTGCGATCTTCGGCGCCTTTCGGCCGTTCGGGCCTGAAGGGCGCGCCGCCATGGGCGGCGCGCATCATGCGGCGGATATGGAGGATGCGCCAGCAGCGTGCGAGGCGACTAGACCAGCGTCGCGCCGCCATCGACCGTGATCACCTGGCCGGTGCCATAGGTCTGGCGCATCAGATAGAGAAATGCCTGCGCGATCTCCTCCGCCTGCCCCACATGGGCAACGGGGAGGGAGGCGGCCGTCTGCCGGTAGAGTGCCGCGCGGTCGGCCTCGGTCATCTGCGACCATAACGGTGTCTCCACCACGCCGGGCGAGACGATATTGACCCGGACCGGCGCCAGCTCCACCGCCAGAGCGCGCGTCAGGCCCTCCATGGCCGAGCAGATGGAGGCGCCCAGCGCCCAGCCCGAGCGGGGCCGCGTGCCGGCGATGCCCGAGGTGAAGACGATGGAGCCGCCCGGCCGGATGCCGCCATGGCCGTACTTCGCGGCGATATAGGCGCCCCAATAGCGCAGGTCGAAGAAGCGCCGGGCGGTTTCCATGTGGGTCTCGTCAAGCGGGCCGAGCTGGAGGGCTTCCCCCGCGGTGAAGACGAGATGGTCGAAGGCGCCGAGCCGCGCGAACAAACCCTTCACCGCATCCTCGTCCGAGAGGTCCACCACCTCGCCCGTGGCGCCTGCGGGAAGGCCGGCCAATGCCGCGTCCACCCGCTCGCGCCGGCTGGAGGCGATCACCAGCCGGGCGCCCGCCTGGGCCGCCGCCTGGGCCGTGGCGAAGCCGATGCCCGAGCTTCCGCCCAGCACCACAATCCGTTGTCCGTCAAGATTCATGACCTGCTCCTGTGTTCGGCGGGGAGGTTGCATCCGGGATCGATTTGCGGCCAACGCATCTTGGTCCATTCTGTGATGACGGGAGATCATCATGGCATTCGACGGACGGCTTCTCAGCGGCATCGGTGTGATGGTGGCGGTGGTGGAAGCCGGCAACTTCGTCCGTGCGGCCGACGCGCTGGGTCTCACGGCCTCGGGCGTGAGCCGTGCGGTGGCGCGGCTGGAGGCGAGAGTGGGCGCCCGCCTGTTCGACCGCACGCCGCGCGCGGTGTCGCTCACCGACGAGGGGCGCCGCTTCTATGCCCAGGTGGCGCCGCTGCTGCAGGGCATGGAGGACGCGGCGGGGGAGGTGGGAGACGCCGGCGGCCAAGTGCGGGGCCGGCTGCGCGTGATTGCGGATCCCTGGTTCGCGCGCCTCGTGCTTGCGCCCCGGCTGGCGGACTTCATGAAGGCCCATCCGGACCTCGCCCTGGACCTCAGCGTGCGCGACACGCTGGGCGACATGATCGGCGAGGGGTTCGACGTGGCGGTGAGGTTCGGGGAGCCGGAGCCGTCGCGCCTCATAGGACGCAAGCTGCTGGATGCCCGCATCATCACCTGCGCCTCGCCGGTCTATCTCGCCATGAGGGGCACGCCGCGCCACCCCGCCGAGCTCGAAGGCCATGAGTGCCTTCTGTTCCGGGATCCGGTGACCGGGCGCCCCTTTCCCTGGGAATTCCGCCGGGGTTCGGAGGTGGTTGAGGTGAAGGTGGGGAGCCGGCTGGTGATGAACGACCTTGCCACTACGCTCACAGTCTGCGCCGCTGGGTTTGGCATCGCGCAGAGTTTCGAGCTCGGTGTCGCGCCCAAGCTGGCGCGGGGCGAACTGGTACAGATCCTGGACGACTGGGCGGAGGAAGTCTTTCCGCTCTATGCCTTCCACCCCTCGCGAAACCTGGTTCCGGCGAAGGTGGGGGCCTTCCTCACCTTCGTGAAGGGCTGCCTTGAGGCGGTGGTTTAGGGGAGGTCGGTATTCAGAGATAAGCGGGTTCACCGCCTTTCCTACCGTCATGGCCGGGCTTGTCCCGGCCATCCACGGGGCTCCACCGGGTGCGGGCTAAGGGCGAGACGTGGATGCCCGGGACAAGCCCGGGCATGACGGCGCGAATGTCGATTGGCCCTAGAGCGCCTCCCACCAGAAGGGAGGCGCTCTCTTCCCTGCGCCGGAAGTAGCCCGCTTCATCACCACCTTACGCGTCTCATGCGCTAATGCATTAGTGATTGACACGCATAGGTGAAGCTGCAATCCAATCTGCTGCGGGCGTTCGCTCAATGAAACGCCCTGACTAGGGATGGAAACGATGTCGATCTCGCGCAGGAGCATCCTGGCGTACGGGGCTGCGTCTCTTGCGGCGGCCACCATGCCCGCCGGCGCCATGGCCCAGAGCTTCTCCTTCAGCCCCAACCAGCGGTATCCCGACCCGGCGGTGCTCATCCTCGATCCGAGCTTCGCCAAGTACAGGATCTACTCCTCGACGCTGGAGCAGGTGGCCACCGGCATGCGCTGGGCGGAGGGGCCGGCTTACTTCTCGGAAGGCGCCTATCTTCTCTTCAGCGATATTCCGAACAACCGCATCATGAAGTTCGATGAGAAGACCGGCGCGACCAGCGTCTTCCGCAGCAATGCGAACTACGCCAACGGGAATGCGTGCGACCGGCAGGGCCGTCTCGTGACCTGCGAGCACTCAGTCACGCGGCGCGTCACACGCACCGAGAAGAACGGCAAGATTACCGTTCTGGCGGACAGTTACAACGGCAAGCGCCTGAATGCGCCGAACGACATCGTCGTGAAGTCCGATGACAGCATCTGGTTCACCGATCCGCAGTTCGGCATCAACGGAGAGTGGGAAGGTTCGCGCGCGAAGCCCGAGCAGGAGACCACGAGCGTCTACCGGATCGACAAATCCGGAAAGATCACGGCCATGATCACCGACCTGGTCAACCCGAACGGCCTCGCCTTCTCTCCGGACGAGAAGAAGCTTTACGTCGTCGAGTGGAAGGGAACCCCCAACCGCAGCATCTGGAGCTTTGATGTCGGCGCGGATGGCACAGTGAGCAACAAGACGAAGTTCTACGACGCGGCCGACCAGGGCGCGCTCGACGGTTTTCGCGTGGACCGGGACGGAAATCTGTGGATCGGCTACGGCAGCAATGGCGCTCTCGCCTCAGATGCCGTGGATGTCGGCATCCGCAAGGTCTTTCCGCTGAAGGGCAAGTCGGAAGATCTTGACGGGATTCTCGTGCTGAATCCGCAAGGCAAGCTCATCGGCTTCATCCGCCTGCCGGAGCGTTGCGCGAACCTCGCGTTCGGTGGGCCGAAGCGTAACCGGCTCTATATGACCAGTTCTCACTCCGTATATGCATTGTACGTCGAAACGCACGCCGCAGCTTGAGCGGTGAAGGCCTCTGGCCAGGATCGCCAGCCGATCCTGATCAGATGGCGGATGTGTTTCTGTTGAACGTGAGAAGATCTCGGCAGGCGGGCATTTCGAATGCCGTTACCGCTTCTCTCCCAGCTCGCTGAGCAGAGCCTCGGTGGCGGCGATGGCGCCTTCCAGCTCGGATATCTTGCGGATGGTGCCGTCGGAGGGAAGCGCCGCGCTCTGGGCGGCGGTGAGAAGAAGGGTTCGCTGCGCGCTCTTCAGTCGATCGAGCATGCCCAAAAGGCCTGCCTCGGCGTTCTGCTCCATACTCAAACATTCCTCACAATAAGGAGACGGGCGCGGCATGGCCGCGCCCGTCAAAAGGCTTAAAGAAAAGCGGGGAGGGTCAGTCGGCGACTTCGATGCCGCGAGCCTCGGGACCCTTCGGGCCCTGACCCACCTGCACCACCACGCGCTGGCCTTCGGAGAGATCCGACAGGCCCGAGCGGGAGACGACCGTGACGTGGACGAACACGTCCTTGCCACCGCCCTCGACGGCGATGAAGCCGAAGCCCTTCTCGGGATTGTACCACTTCACGGTGCCGACGCGCTCTTCGGTCGGGCCGGAAGGCGCACGCGGGCCGCCAGCGCCGCCACCGAAACCGCCGGAGCGGGGAGCGCCGCCGCCGAAGCCGCCGGGCGCACGCTCACGACGGGGAGGCGCAGCCTCGGCCGTGGAGGTGTCGACCTCAAGCACTTCAGTCACCTGACGACCCTTCTGGCCCTGGCCCACGCGGACCGAGAGCTTGGAGCCGGGAGGAACGCTTTCCTGGCCAGCCGCCTCAAGGGCGCGGGCATGCAGGAACACATCTCCGGAACCATCGGAGAGCTCGACGAAGCCGAAACCCTTTTCCGGATTGAACCACTTCACGGTGGCGTCGATGGGCGGACCCGACGGGACGGGGGCGCTGAAGCTGCTGCTGCTCGGCGAAGAAAAGGGACGATCCCCCCCTCCAAAACCACGATCGCGCGGCGGTGCGAAGTCGTCATCAAAACCGCGGCGGCGCGGCTCTCGGAAGTCTCGGTTACGGCTCATGTGTATTTCCGTTGAGGTCAGGTCGCCAATCTTGGCTAGGGCCATCCACCATTGCTGAACTTGTCGGCGCTTATTGCTCACGTCTTTCGGACGACCCGTAGAAGTCCTGACGACACGCTCAAGTCAGCTACCCGCTTCTCGCCTCGCAGCCTAATGGACACTCCCGGCACGGCGCGCGAAACGAACAGGATACGCGCAACAGACCGGCAACTCTGAGACTAACACACATCCGTGACGATTTGGTACATGAATGTTTACGATGATTGGAGCAAACTGCACTGCTCCGGCCGCACAGTTCCGAAAGGGTGCCTGGCCGCGTTTCACGCCGCTTCTTTCGAAGTGCTCTTAGGACGGTATGATGACATATCTGGCTGGTCCCGCCGCGGGCCGGCACGCTTCCGCCCGGCGCGACGGACTGGTGCCGAAGATCTTTACCATGCTGCGGCAGGGCTACGGCCTCTCCGACCTGCGCAGCGACGCCGTGGCGGGCCTTACGGTGGCCATCGTCGCGCTTCCCCTCGCCATGGCGCTGGCCATCGCCTCGGGCACCACGCCGGAGCGCGGCCTCGTGACCGTGGTCATTGCCGGTTTTCTCATCTCGGCGCTGGGCGGCAGCCGGTCCCAGATCGGCGGGCCCACTGGCGCCTTCGTGGTGGTGGTGGCTGGCGTCATCGCCCATCACGGCTTTGACGGCCTCGTTCTGGCGACGCTCATGGCGGGGGTCATGCTGGTGGTGGCCGGCGCCGTGCGGCTCGGCAACCTCATGCGCTACATCCCCGAGCCGGTGGTGACGGGGTTCACGGCCGGCATCGCGGTGATCATCTTCTCCAGCCAGGTGAAGGATTTCTTCGGCCTTTCCATCGCCCACCTGCCTGCGGCCTTCCTGGAACAGTGGCAAGCGCTGATCTCCGGCTTCGGCACGCTCTCCCTGGCGACCACCGGCCTTTCGTTCGCCGCCCTGGCGCTCATCCTGGTGCTGCGGCGGGTTGCGCCCAAGGTGCCGGGCTTCCTCCTCGTCGTCATCCTCGGTGCGCTGGCGGTGCCGCTGCTCCATCTGCCGGTGGCGACCATCGGGTCGCGCTTCGGCGAATTGCAGGGTGCTATCCCCGCGCCGAGCTTTCCGGTCATCACGCTGGCGCGCCTCGCCGACCTTCTGCCGAGCGCCATCACCATCGCCTTCCTGGCCGGCGTCGAAAGCCTGCTTTCCGCCGTGGTGGCGGACGGCATGACCGGCGGGCGCCATCGCCCCAATGCGGAGCTGGTGGCGCAGGGCGTGGCGAATGCCGCCTCCGCTCTGTTCGGCGGCCTGCCCGCCACCGGCGCCATCGCCCGCACCGCCACCAACATCCGGGCCGGCGGGCGCTCGCCCATGTCCGGCATCCTCCATGCGGTGTTCGTGCTCGCGGTCATGCTCGTCCTGGCGCCGCTCGCCGTCTACATCCCGCTGGCGAGCCTTGCCGCCATCCTCGTGGTGGTGGCGTGGAACATGAGCGAGGTGGACAAGATGCGCCATCTCCTGAGCGCCCCGGTGGGGGATCGCCTCCTCCTGCTGCTCACCTTCGGCCTCACGGTTGCGGTGGACCTGACGGTGGCCATCGCGGCGGGCGTGGTGCTCGCCTCCATCCTCTTCATGCACCGCATGGCGGAGAGCGCCAGCATCGCCCCGGCTTTCGCCCCCGAGAGCGAGACCGAGGAGGACACCCGCGCCCACCTGCCGGCGGGCGTGGAGGTGTTCGACGTGCGCGGCCCTCTCTTCTTCGGCGCCGCCGCGCGGCTCTCCGAGGTGCTGGACCAGATCGGCCAGCCGCCCCGCGTCTTCATCCTGCGCATGGAGGAGGTGCCGCTCATCGACGCCACCGGCGTCGCGGCGGTGCAGGATTTCCTGCGGCGCTGCCAGAGCGGCGACACCAAGGTCATCCTGTCCGGCCTGAAGCCGCAGGCAGCCGAAGTGCTGCGCCGCATGGGCCTTGCGCCGCAGCCGGGCAAGATCGCTTTCACGCCCGACTATGACGCGGCCCTCGCGCTCGCCGTCGCCCGGGTGACGTGAGCGTCATGGCGCAGCCGGCGGGGCATTCCCATTCTCACGTGCCGGCCCATGACGGCACGGCCATCGCCGCGCCGACGTCGCCGGAGACCATCGCGCTCCTGAAGGGCCGCCGCTCCTTGCCCCTTCGCTCGCTGGTGGAGCCCGGCCCGGGCGAGGACGAGATCGCGGCCATGCTCGCGCTCGCCGCGCGCGTTCCCGACCATGGCCGCCTCGTGCCCTGGCGCTTCATTCTCCTGAAGGGGGAGGGCCGGGCACAGGCCGGCGACCGGCTCGATGCGCTCTATCTCAGGCAGAACCCGGACCTTCCGCCCGTTAAATCCGACATGTGGCGCACCTATCTGATGCGCGCGCCCTTGACCGTGGTGGCGGTGAGCAGGCCGGATCCCACGTCCAAAGTGCCGGAATTCAATCAGGTCCTCTCGGCGGGCGCGGCCTGCATGAACCTCATCGCCGCCGCGACCGCGCTCGGCTATGCCGCCCACTGGCTGCTGAAATGGCCCGGCCGTGATGCCGAGGCGGCGGCCCTGCTGGGGGTGGGCGAGGGGGAGAAGGTGGCGGGCTTCATCCATATCGGCAGCCCGGCCGAGCAGGTGGCGGATCGCCCGCGGCCCGTGCTCACCGAGGTGGTGACGGTCTGGGAGCCGTAAGGTGGGACGGCAGGTCTGACGGTCACGCCGGGGACGAGCCCAATATGACGAACGAAGGCCGCCGGGTTCTCCGCCCGGCGGCCTTTGTTTTCTTGGGAAGTATTACTTCGTGGTGCTCGAGGCGGCCGAGGCCACCTTCGGCGGCATGGGCGCGTGGTTCAGCAGCGCCTCGATGCGCTCGCGCTCCTTCTTGAACTCCGCCAGGAACTTGCCGTCCAGCGCCCGGCCGCGCGGCAGCTTCACGCGCATGGGGTCCACGAAGGAGCCGTTGATTTTCACTTCATAGTGCAGATGCGGCCCGGTGGAGAGGCCGGAGGAGCCGAGATAGCCGATCACCTGGCCCTGCCGAACCTGCTGGCCCGCCCGCATGCCCTTGGCGAAGCCGGACTGGTGGGAATAGGTGGTCACGTAGCCGTTGGCGTGCTGGATCTCGGTATGCCGGCCATAGCCGGACTTCCAGTCCGCATAGATGACCGTGCCGTTGCCGGCGGCATAGATGGGCGTGCCCACGGCGTCCGACCAGTCGACGCCGGTGTGGAGCTTGGAATAGCCGAGGATGGGATGGCGGCGATAGCCGAAGGGCGAGCGCATGATGCCGCCCGCCATGGGCTTGCGGACCAGGAACTTCTTCGCGCTCTTCCCGTCCTCGTCATAATAATCGATGAGGCCGTCATCGGTGGTCTGGAAACGGTAATAGCGCCGGGTCTCGCCATTGGTGGAGAGGGTGGCGTAAAGCACTTCCGGGTCGCCATTGTCCTCGGTGTAGAGCACCTCGAAATTGTCGCCCGGCTTCACGCGGCGCTGGAAGTCCACGTCAAAGGAATAGATGCGCACGAGGTCGCCGATGACGTTGCGCGGCATCTCGTTGCGCAGGGCCGTCTCGTAAAGGCTCTCATAGAGCCGGATGCCGGGCCCGTCATCATCCCCCTCGCCCGTATCCTCGGAGACGCCGCCTACATCGGTCTCCGTGGGCTCGGCCACGGAAACGTACTTGTTGGTGGTGTCGGACATGGCGACGGTGCCCTCGTGCCCGTTGTCGCTGAACAGCGACACCCGCAGCGCGTGGCTCGCCTTGCCGTCGCCCTGCAGCAGCAGGCGGATGCGCCAGCCATCCTTCGCGCCGTCCTTGCGCGAGAAGGCCTGGGCGGCCGCGCGCGCCTCGGCGTCGGGCACCCCGTTGTCCTTCAGGATGGAGACGATGGTGTCGCCCTTCTTCACCACCACGGTCTGGTCGGACCAGTCATTGCCGCCCGATGTTTCCGCAGAGGTCTTGCCGAGGAAGGACAGGTTCTCCGGGGCTTCCACCTTCGGCCGGGGCAGTGCCCCGGGGGCTGCGGGATAATTGCCCTCGGCGGCATAAGCGAGATAGGGCGCCGGGGCATCCTTCAGGCCGATGCCCATGATGGCCGGGGGAAGGCCTGCCGGCGCCGGCTGGCTGCGGGCGAGCTCGGCCACCTCGCGCACCTTCACCAGCACGTTCTCCATGGGGATATAGGCGCCGAACTTCGTGGTCGGCGGCAGCGCGACGAGATCGCGCGTGACCACGGTCACCTCGCCGGTGGGCTCGGCCTGGGGCGCGGCCTCCTGGTTGTCCATGGACTGGGCGACGATCTGGGCCGGATTGAAGCGCGGAATGTTCACCGACACCGAGGTGGTGGACATGGCGAGATTGGCCGAGACGCGCGTGAACGGGCGCACCTTGATGATTTCGCGGTCACCCACCTTGGTGGTGGTTGAAAGACGGAAGGTCTGCCGCGCGGTGGACGCTTCGGCCAGCAGCGACATGCGATCGCCCTTGCGGGCGGTGTTGGACGGCCGCTCGCCCACCGCCAGCGCGCCGCGCAGCACGTTGCGCACGGTCTCGGGCATGGAGGCGAAGCGGTGGTCCCCATCGAGCGCGGCATAGACCGCACCGCCCATGAGGAAGCTGCCGCACAGGCCGGTGAGGAGAGTGGCGGCCAGCCAGCGCACCGAGATGCGCCGCCGGTCGATCTCCTCCTCGTCGCCATCGACGCCGAGCGGGGGCTCGTCGCCGAGCCCGGCTGCGCTTGTCGCGTCACGCCAGGCTCCGGCCGATCGTCTATGCTGCAAAACGCACAACCCTTCGATGAAGCCGCGAAAAACGCGGGCACACGCCCCTACCGTCGTGCGGGGTGAAAATAACCCAGCCCGAGCCCGTTTGCGACGCAGATGCGACGCGCGCGGGCCGGCGGATGTGAAGGTGCGGACAAGGCGAAAGGATGGCAAGCCCCAAGAAGCATTGCAGGGCAATGGTCCGCGGGGCCCGGCGCGGGTTCCTCGGCTGGGGCCGGCGCTGCCGCCGTGCATGAGAATGGGTGGGGCGAGGACACAGGCGCCGTCCCACTGGGCACGCTCCCTCGCGTTTATGCGCGCGGGCGTCTTTCCTTAGTTATTCAGGGATTCCCGGTGCCTCGGGCCCGCGGCGGTACCCCGCCGGGTGTCGGAGGGAGACGAAAAAATTGCGAAGGCCGGGAGGCCGGAGCGGCAAATCCCTGAGCCGACTCTGGGTGCACCGCACAAAACCGGAGGCCCGCGGGGCCTTGTGCTATAAAGATTCCAAGTTGTTTCGCCGGCCACTTATCCACAAGTGTCATCGCCTTTTCATTTTCCTGAAACACGGGTGTTGACAGGGAAAGGGGTCGGGCCCTATAAACCGCTCATCAACGACGCGCTGACGCCGCCGACGAAACGGCCGGCGGAAAGCGCGTCTCCGACGCTCCTCACGACCTTGCTGTTGTGAACCCGCCGGCTAAGGCGCCGAGGGAAGAGTTGTCGGTTCCTACATCTAAGTAGGGTGAGGGCCTTGGTCCTCGTGCTGTTTGACAGGTTGATATGTGAAGAAAGAGAAACGTGGACGGCGGAGTCCTTGCGGGTTGCTTGAGCTTTCGGGTTTAAGCAGCCGAGTATGACTTCGGCGGTCTTACGTAACTCCGGAACGGACATTATCACGTGAGTGATGTGTT